>NZ_QXQQ01000003.1 GCF_003660285.1 Helicobacter labacensis
GGCTGGGGGGTGTTGGGGGCTGGGGGGGTTTTGGTGGTGGTGGTATGATGATATAGAGGTGCTTGTCCGTGTGGTTGATCTTATAACTCCCCCCTGGATAGAGCACGACTATCTTAGCCAAGCCTGCTTTACTGCGTGCAATACTAATAGAAGTCTGGTTATCAAAATGGTAATGTTTGGGCGGGAGTTTGAAATGCGCCCTAATGTCTAGCACGCTCTCAAACTTGCCCACATGGGTTTGTTTGATATGGTGTTTGCCAAGGGGTTGATCAAAGCTCAAACGCACGCTACTTGTGCCAAAGGGCACAACCTGCGTGATACTCAAGGCATGCGCGTAAATCCCAATGAGCAGACAAATGACAAAGCGCACCCATTTAGCCCTTGATGAGTTCTTGCACCAGCTCGTGCACGCTTAAAATGCGCTCGATTCTATACCCATTAGCCCCGGTGAAATAAAGCCCCTCTTCTTTATTGCCTAGATAACTGCGCCCCAGCCCATCGGCGATACAATAACCCACTTTCTTGGCTTCTTCGCCACGGTTGCAGGGCGCGACACAATTACTCACACAGGCGATCTTAGGGGCATTGCCCTCTTTAATGCGTTTGAGCACCCCCGTATTGATCGCGCGCGCGGGGTAACCCACCGGGGATTTGATGAGCAAGATGTCCTCTTTTTGCAAAGAGGGTAAAATCTGCGCATACACCTTAGCATCGCATTCTTTGGTGCCTAGAAAGCGTGTTGCCATCTGCACCCCACTAGCCCCCAAAGAGAGCATGGTGTCTATGTCCTTGCGATCCCAAATCCCCCCAGCTGCAATAATGGGAATATTGCCCCATTCTTTGGAGGCTTCTACAATGCCCGGGACCAAGTTTTCTAGCTGGAACTCTTCTTTAAAGCAATCCTCATATTTAAAGCCCTGATGCCCCCCGCTCAAAGGTCCTTCTACGATGATCGCATCGGGCACGCGTTTATAGCGCGCGCTCCAGCGTTTGCAGATGATGTGTAAGGCTTTAATAGAGGAGATAATGGGCACCAGTGCCACATTGGGGAAATCTTTAGTGAATTCGGGCATGTTGGTGGGCAAGCCCGCTCCAGTGATGATCACATTCGCCCCTGCCTCACAGGCATCGCGCACCACCCGCCCGTATTCATTGATCGCATGCAAGATATTCGCGCCCAAAGGGTTAGAACCACAGATTTTACGGGCGTTTTTAAAGATTTCATTGAGGGCTTGTTTGGAGTAGAAATTCAAGGCTTCAAAGGGCTTTTTAGCGACCATCTTTTCTACAAAGCGCATATTCTTATAATAGCCCGTGCCTACCGCTGAGATCACGCCCAAAATGCCCTCTTTAGCGGCACTGCCGGCTAATTCATCCCAACTGATCCCCACCCCCATACCCCCTTGAAAAATAGGATATTTGAGGGTGTGTTTGCCAATTTTTAGGGGTTTGAGTGTGGAAACCATGCGCTATCCTTTTAGTGGATATGGACCAAGGCAAATTTTCTCTTCCCCACCTGCAGGACATAGGAGCCTTGGCTAAATTGGTAGCGATCATCTTTTAGCACCTCGTGATTGAGGCGCACCCCACCCCCTAAAATGTCCCTGCGCGCTTGTGAGCTAGAGGAACAGAGCTGACTCTCTTTGAGCACATTGCCAATCCACGCCCCATTTTCAAAATGCCACTCGGGCATCTGGCTTGGGGCTTGTTTTTGGCTAAAGATTTTGTCAAACTCAACCTTAGCGCTTTGGGCTTGTTGCTCAGAGTGCCAACGCGTGGTGATCTCTAGGGCTAATTCCTCCTTGATTGCTTTAGGGTGCGCTTTGCCCTCCTGCACGCTCTGCTGTAATTGGGCGATCTGCTCGGGGGTTTTGGTGCTCAAAAGCTCGTAATAACGCCACATCAAATCATCACTAATGCTCAAAAGCTTGGCATACATGCTAGTGGGCTCCTCAGTAATTGCGATGTAATTGCCCAAGCTCTTGCTCATCTTGTGCACGCCATCCAAACCCTCTAGCAAGGGCATGGTGAGCACGCTTTGTTCTTTGTTTAATCCGTAGGCGCGTTGTAAAAAGCGTCCCACTAAGAGATTAAACTTTTGATCATTGCCCCCCAATTCTAGATCGCACTCTAAAACAACCGAATCATAACCCTGCAACAGGGGGTAGAGAAACTCCACAATGCTAATGGGTTGGTTAGCGCGGTGGCGTTTTTCAAAATCATCGCGCTCTAGCATGCGCGCTACAGAGAATTTAGCACTCAGGGCTAACATCCCCGCACTCCCCAAAGCATTTAGCCATGTGGAATTAAAACACACCTCTGTCAAGGTGGGGTCTAGCACTTTAAACACTTGTTTAGCATAAGTCTTGGCGTTCTCTTGCACTGCCTCCTCGCTCAAGGGCTTTCTAGTTTCACTCTTGCCACTGGGATCGCCAATGCGTGCGGTGAAATCCCCGATGAGAAATTTAACAAGCCCGCCATGTTTTTGCAAGGTAGCAAGCTTTTCTAAGAGCACGGCATGCCCTAGGTGCAAATCTGGGGCTGTGGGGTCAAAACCTGCCTTGATGATAAAGCGTTTCCCGGTGTGATAAAAGCGTTCTACTAGGCTTTGCAATAAGTCTAAACCAATGCACTCCCCCATGCCCTTAGTGATCTGAGCCATCGCGTGTTGAATTTGTGCTTGCATGCTTGTCCTTTAGGCTTGGTAAGCGTCTTTAGCGCTTAAGAAACTCACCAATCTCTCTTGGTATCTCTGGGAGAGAATTTCTTTAAGCACGCTGGCTTCCCTAGCGTTGTATTCAATAGAAACTTCACAATGCGAAGAGAAATTATCCCCATGCGCTAAATAATTCACGCCCATGATCGTGCAGTCGTTTTTAGCCAAAAAGTCTAACAGACGCACTAACGCGCTTTTTTTATCCTCAAGATAAAAAATCCCCTTATAGATTTCTCTCTTGCGCTTACTCCACTGCACAAAGACCATGGGCAAACCCAAATCGATCTCTGCGCCCACTTCCTTGCATAGTTTATGGTGCACGACGATCTTGTGATCTTTATAGGTGGGCATGATCGCCACAATTTCATCGCCGTATTTAGGGTGGCAACAATCATCAAACAACACTTGTTTGACATGCACATAGGGGTTGGTGTAGATGATGAAATGCTCCAAATAACTCTTTTTCAAGCCGATGTGGGGATTGATGAGGTTGAGCATTTTATTAGTCAGGCGGAATTGCAAGAGATTCTTCATCAAAAACCCAAACTCATTGTATTGCACCTTTTTCTTTTGGTGTTTGGGGGTTTCTTTAACCTTCTCTTGGATTTCTTCAACTAATTTTTTTAAATTCCCGATGTTCTTGCTAGCTTCACTCAAAGAGGTCTCCACCCCATATTGCGCGAGTTTTTTCTCAAACAAGGGGTAATCTTTGGGTCCGATCTCTTGGGTGAAAATAGGACCTTCAAAAATGCAAGAAAGGATATTGATCATGCTCTTTGCGTCGATCTCTTTGATCTGGTTCTTGCGCTGTAATTTGAGGTGGTTTTTGGCGCGCGAAGTCTTGAGCTGGTCGATCCAAATGTAGCGTGGGATAGAGTGCTCGCCCTTGATAATTTTCACCACATCGCCACTTCTGAGTTCCTGATTGAGAGTAGCCTTTTGGTTATTCACAAAGGCTTTAGCAGCGCGATCGCCTAGATCGCTATGGATCATGTAGGCAAAGTCCAACACGATCGCCCCAGCGGGCAAAGTGTAGGTATCCCCATCGGGAGAAAAGACGGTGATGTCTTCGCGGTAGAGATCGTTTTGCACTAAGGCGTAAAATTCTTTGGGGTTGGACTTAGAATCATGACCTTGGTATTTAAAATTGTGCAACCATTTAAGCGCGTCCGGTTCTGCGCCTCCGGCCTTGTATTTCCAATGCGCTGAGTTGCCATATTCTGCGCCCATGTGCATCTCAAAGGTGCGCACCTGGATTTCATAAATGGAGGATTGATCAAAAATAGTCGTGTGGATAGTTTGGTAGCCATTCTCCTTAGGCAAGGCGACATAGTCTTTAAAGCGCGAAATAATGGGCTTGAAACGCAAATGCACGATGCCCAAAATTCTATAACAATCCAGCGGGTTTTTCACCAGCACCCGCACCGCCATCAAGTCTAATATCTCATCCTTGCTCACCGCGCCCTTGCGTTGCATTTTGAGATAAATAGAATAGGGGCGCTTGATGCGCGTGCTGATGGTAAAATCCCCTTCAGCAAACCCGGCTTTAAAAAATAACTTCTCTAATTTGGTCGCAAAACCATTGAGCTTGAGAGAGAGAGATTGTTGGTTTTCATTGAGGTAGGCTCGAATTTCTTGGTATTCTTGGGGGTAAATGTAATAAAAACTCTTGTCTTCTAATTCGTTCTTAATGGATGCCATCCCTAGACGGCTGGCAATGGGCGCATACACGGCTAAAGTTTCTTTGGAGATGCGGATTTGCTTCTCTCTAGGCAGGGCTTCTAGGGTTAAAATATTGTGTAGGCGATCGCTAATTTTCACCACCAAAGCACGCGGATCGTCAATCGCGCTCACTAAAATTTTTCTAAAAGTCAGGGCTGAGGCTAAAAGCCTAGAATCTTGGGCATCTTTAGGGAACTCCTCTTTTCTAATTTCGGTGATCTTGGTGAGCGCGTCTACCAAATGCGCCACATCGCCCCCAAATTCGCGTTCTACATACTCCACACTACAGGGGGTGTCTTCAACCACATCATGCAACAAAGCTGCGCACACCATCGCTTCATCGCCATCGCAAAAGCCTACAATAGCGGCGACACAAATGGGGTGGGTGATATAGGGACCACCACCCTTGCGTGTCTGACCTTCATGAAAGTGGTAAGCGACATCTAAGGCATGCGTGATCTTAGGGGTGATGCGGGTAACATTTTCTAAAATGCGCGTGGCCTCGCGCGGGCTACAAACTTCCTTGATCGCGCCTAGAATCTCCAGCAAATCCCCATAGACTTTTTTCTTAGTATCTTGGTTCAATGCATTCAAGACTGATCTTCCCTTGCGCAACCTCTAGGATCGCGATGTCGGTAAGCTTGTGGTGCTTGGTATCCAGCCCCACCAAAGGTTTAGCCCCAGCTCCCAGCTGTTTGACACGCGTAAAGATCAAATTGGAGAGCACATAGCGATCATTATCCACTTTGGCTAGGGCTTGGGCGACAATTTCCTCTGTTCTCAACGCCATATCCTTTAGAGTTTTCCTCTATTTTACCACAGAAAACACGCCTTGATTGTGTTTCACCACCTGTAATAGATTGTCTTTTTTAAACATGTTGCACACCACAATAGGGAGTTTGTTATCTTTGGCTAGGGAAATAGCCGTGTCATCCATCACTTCAATATTGCCAATGAGCGCGTCATTATAACTTATCGTATCGATTTTTTGCGCGTCTTCAAACTTGTTAGGGTCTTTATCGTAAATCCCATCGACTTTGGTCGCTTTGACAATCACATCCGCTCCAATTTCAATAGCGCGCAGAGTGGCGGCTGTGTCGGTGGTGAAAAAGGGGTTGCCCGTGCCCGCTCCAAAGACCACCACGCGCCCTTTTTCTAAATGGCGGATCGCCTTTCTGTAGATATAGGTTTCGCAAATTTCCTTGATCTCAATGGCACTTTGCACGCGCACTTCTAAGCCTAAATGCTCTAGTGCCTCTTGCATGGCGACTGCGTTGATCACTGTGGCTAACATGCCCATGTAATCTCCGCTGGTGCGCCGAATAACCCCCCCTTTAGCCGCGCTCACCCCGCGGATAATATTACCACCACCAATAACGATTCCCACTTCTATGCCGTGTTCGGCGAGCATTTTGATCTCTTTGGCGATGTAGCTCAACACCTGAATATCAATCCCAAAATGATTTTCCCCTGCCAACGCTTCCCCAGAAAATTTCACCAAGACACGCTTATTCTTATGCCCTTTATTCTGCATGCACTCCCTTACATCATAAAGCGCGCATTGTATAGTAAAAAGGCTTAAAGCGCCCCTGAAAGATACTCTTGTTTCTATACGCTACAAGGAGGCATAATTAAGGGAGTTACTTAGGGCGTTGTTGGGTTTATGAGATTAGAGTTACACAAACTTTACAAAAGGAAAGACATGCAAACTACTATCGGGCAATACCTCTTAGACAAGCTGAAAGACTATGGGGTGCAACACCTCTTTGGAGTCCCCGGAGATTATAATTTGTCCTTTTTGGATTTGGTTGAAGACGATCCGCACTTACAATGGGTGGGTAATTGTAATGAGCTCAATGCGGCTTATGCTGCTGATGGGTATGCGCGTTTAAAGCCTATGGGGGCATTGCTGACAACCTTTGGGGTGGGGGAACTCAGCGCGATCAACGGGGTAGCGGGCTCTTACGCCGAGAGCGTGCCTGTGGTGAAAATTGTGGGCATGCCCTCTAGGAGCATAGCTTATAAGCGCAAATTCGTGCACCACACCTTAGGCGATGGGGAGTTTTTGAAATTTTACAACATGTATAGAGAGGTGAGTGTCGCCCAAACCATCCTAGACAAACAAAACGCTCCCACAGAGATCGACCGGGTGCTAAGGGCATGCTTTTTGCATAAGAAGCCCGTTTACATCGGCATTCCTGCCGATGTCGTGCATAGCCCTATTGAAATCATTCTGTGCTCACCCATGCCCCCCAAAAGCGATCGCAAAATTTTGGGGGCTTTCATAGACGCTGTGCAAGGTGTGCTTAAGAAATCCAAGTCCCAAGCCGTGTTAGCCGATTATGAAGTCAATCGTTACCGCCTTAACCAAGAACTCAAAACCTTTATTGAAACCAGCCAATTACCCTTAGCCTCGCTGTCTATGGGCAAAGGGGTTTTTGATGAAACCCACCCCAATTTTGTAGGGGTGTATAGCGGGATTTTAAGCGACTCCAAAGTCAGCGCGTTGATCAAGCAGGCAGATTGCGTTTTGATGATCGGAGTCAAACTCACCGATTCACTGACCGCTGGCTTTAATTATGTCCGTAAACAAGGTCACCAGATGATAGAGATTCATCCTCTTTATAGCCAAATTGGGGAGAGAATTTACAATGACATATTGATGCAAGATGTGCTAAAAGCCCTAGCGGATTTAAAATTTACACGCCATGTTCTCAAAGACTCCATGCCTAAAACTCCCCGCCTTAGTGGCAAACTCACCCAAGACAAGTTTTTCAAGGTGATCCAAGCGTATTTACGCCCCGATGATGTGTTGATCGCCGAGCAGGGGACTTCTTTTTTTGGCGCGCTCTCCATGCCCTTACCTAGCGGGGTGAGTTTTATAGGTCAGCCCCTTTGGGGTTCCATTGGCTACACTCTAGGGGCTTTGCTGGGTAGCGCATTAGCTAATAGGAATCGGCGCAATATCCTTTTAATTGGCGATGGCTCTTTACAATTAGTTGCCCAAGAGCTCTCTACTATGCTAAGAGAGAATATTACGCCCATCATCATAGTGATTAATAATGATGGTTACACGGTGGAGCGTTGTATCCATGGTCCCCAGCGCCACTATAACGACATCAACATGTGGCATTACTCCAAATTGCCTAGCGTCTTTGATGTGAAGTTGTCTAGGGAGTGCTTGAGTTTTCAGGTTTCTAGCGTGCCTGAATTACAAAAAGCGCTCAATAGCGCTAGAGAAGAGCCCACTAAGCTGGCTTTGATCGAAGTCTTCATGGATAAACATGACGCGCCAGCTTTGCTCAAGAAACTAGGCGCGCTCTTTAGCGCACAAAACAATGCCTAGAGCAATTCTAAAACGATTTCTCTGAGCACGCGCGCGATATACTGGATTTGTGTCTCATTGATACAATAGGGGGGCATGCAATAGATGGTGTTGCCTAAAGGACGCAAGAGCACGCCCTTTTGCATGGCTTTAGCAAAGATAGCCAAACTCGCCCGCGTGCTGCCCCTATAGCCCTCCAACTCAAAGGCAAAGACCATGCCTAGCGCGCGCAAGTTAGCTACCCCCTTTAACCCCCCCAAAGACTCCTGCAAACACGCCTGCATGTGCGCGCTCAAAATGCGGTTGTGTTCTAAAACATTCTCTTGTTCTAACACATCTAAGGTAGCGTTAGCGCAGGCGCAGGCTAGAGCGTTGCCCGTGTAACTATGCGAATGCAGGAAGTTTTTATTTTGCGCGTAGGGGGCATAAAATTGCTTGTAAATGCGATTAGAAGTGAGCACCACGCTTAGGGGTAAATACCCCCCACTAATGCCCTTAGAAAGGCACAAAAAATCCGGCTTAACCCCACATTGTTGGTAAGCAAAGAGGGTCCCCGTGCGCCCAAAACCCACAGCAATTTCATCAAAGATCACATGCACCCCGCGCTCTTGGCACATCTGGCTAGCTTGGCGCACATATTCCGGGCTATAAAAGTGCATCCCTCCGGCGCATTGGATGAGGGGTTCTAAGATAAACGCGCTTAGAGTCTTGTGGTGCGTGTCTAATTGTGCCTCTAGCGCGCGCAAAGCTAGAAAGATGTGCGCATCGCTTTTGGGCACAGGAGTGCTTAGGTGCTCCAAAAATAAGGGTTTATAGGTGTCTTTATAAAGCCCTACATTGCTAATGGAAAGCGCGCCCAAGGTTTCGCCATGGTAACTATTGCTCAAGGAGAGAAACTTAGGTTTGTGCGCGCCCTGTAGCAAATGGCTATGGTAGCTCATTTTCAAGGCAACCTCTATGCATGACGAACCATTGTCCGCGTAAAAACATTTTTCAAAGGTGCTCAGTTGGCAAAGCCGTTCTGAAAGGCGGATAATTTGGGGGTGGGTAAAGCCAGCCAGCAAGACATGCTCTAGGGTGTCTGCTTGGGCTTTGAGTTGTTGGGTGATGTAGGGGTGGTTGTGCCCTAAAAGATTCACCCACCAACTGCTAATCGCATCGATATAGGCGTTGTTTTCAAAGTCATAGAGATAGATTCCTTGGGCGCGCGCAATGGGCACTAGGGGGAGCTGTTCGTGATCGTGCATTTGGCTACAGGGATGCCAAATGTAGCGCATATCCAAATCGTGGTAGCGGGCGTTCATCTAAAAATCTTTGTAGATCGTCATTTTGGCTAAAAACCAAAATCTTAAAGCAGATTTTAGTCAGCTTTGACTAAAATAGCCCTTTAGCAAATTATACGCGGGGCTTTCGTGATCACCTGGATGCAAAGCATAAGAAATACCTAGTTGTTACTATCTGGATCAGCACCATCGCCTTTGTGGCAGCGGGCATGATCGGCTGGGGGCAATACAGCTTTTCATCAGGGGGGGGGAGCGTGGCTAAGGTAGGGCAAGTGCTCATCACCCAAGAAGAGCTAGATATGGAGCATAAACGCTTGCTAGATGTCTACAGCCAAAGTATCCCTAGTTTTAAAGATTTAGACACCAAGCAAATCCAAGCGATGGGCTTAGAAAAGAGCGCGTTGCGCATGCTAGTTAACCAAGCCTTGTTAAAAAATCTTGCCCTAGATGTGGGCTTGGGCGTGAGCGATGCAGAGATCATTGCTGAGATTCAAAAAAGCAAGATGTTCCAAAAGGACGGGCATTTTGATGAAGCCCTGTATAAAAAACTCTTGCAAGAAAACCATTACCGCCCTAGTGCCTTTGAAGACAATGTCAAAAACGCCCTGCTTCTGCAAAAAATCTCCGCTCTTTTCCCCAAAGCCACCACGCCCCTAGAACAAAGTGCCTTTGCCTACCCCTTGCGCCTGCAGGATCGCGCTTTCATCAAAATCTTGCATGCCAAGGACGCGCCCATCAAGCTAGATGAGGACGCGCTCAAAACCTATTACCAAGCGCATAAGAGTGCTTATAAATTGCCCCCCAGCTACACTTTAGTGGCATTGCAAATAGAACCTAGCAAAACTCCCCCGGACAACAACGCCTTGCAAAAGCATTACCAAACCCATAGGAGTGCCTACATGGACGCAGATGGCAAGCTAGAAGATTTTAAGCATGCCAAACCCAAGGTGATTCATGATCTTTTACAAGCCCAAGCTAAAGAACGCGCTCTAGAGCAGTATTTGGCTCTTAAAAAAGGCAAGCTCACCCCAGCAGAACAGACCTTTAGCGCTTTGCCCTATAGCCAAGAGATTAACGCCCACATAGAAAAAATGCGCCCCGGGGAGGTGCTTAAGCCTTTAGAATACCAAGAGGGGTTTGTTGTGCTCAAATTAGTGAAAAAATCCAGTAACGCGCTCAAAGACTTCAAACAGGCGCGCCAAGCCGTGTTAGAGGAACTCACCAAAGAGAAACAACGCGCCTGGTTGCAACAAGAAGCGCGCAAAGAACTTAAAAATTTCAAGGGCGATGACATTGGCGCGATTTCGCCCGAATTTCAAGGCAGTATTCAAGAGTTAGACCCCAAGCAGGCTAAAGAACTCATCAATTACATTTTCAAACGCCCCGATGCCAAGGGTTTTCTTGTCCTAGAGGATAAAGCCGTGCTCTACCAAATTTACCAACAGGACTTCCAGCATGCCCTGCAAAATCAACCCTATTTAGAGGAAATGGCTAGTGATCTCAAAGCGCAGGACTTCGATCGCGCGTTGGTGGAGTTGCTAAGGAGCAAGTATCCGGTGGTGATCTATGCCAAGCGCTTGCAGGAGTAGGTCGTGAATCCCATCATTCTTGGTGTAGACATTGGGTCGAGCAAGATTTGCGCCATCATCGCCGAGCTCAAAGAGAGCGTGCCCCAAATCATTGGATCGAGCACGCAAAAATCTGAGGGGGTGCGCAAGGGGAGCATTAGCAATATCTCCCAAGCGGGCGAGATTGTCAAAAAAGCTATTGAGGATGCCAAGCGCATGGCTGGTTTGGACTTCATAGAAAAAGCGATCGTTTCTATCTCGGGGGCGTATACGCAAAGCGTGAATAGCTCAGGGATCATCAATGTGCCCAATAATGAGATCACGCTCAAAGAGATCAACCGCGCCTTAGACACCGCTTTGCACAACGCCTCTATCCCAGCCGGGCATGAGGTGATCCACATTCTGCCCTACCAATTCAAGCTGGACAACCAAGATAATATTGAAGATCCGATGGGGATGAGTGGATCGCGCCTAGAAGTCTTTACCCATATTGTTACTGTGCAACACAGCAGTTTAGAAAACTTGCGCCGTGTGATCCAAATTGCTGGAGTCAAGATTGAAAACATCGTTTTAGGAGCTTATGCGGCTTCTATTGCAGTCTTAAGCGAAGATGAGCGGGCTTTGGGGGTGGCTTGTATTGACATTGGAGGGAGCACTTGCAATATCATGGTTTATGAGGGCAATTCCATGCGCTTTAATGGCTATGTGCCCGTAGGATCAGAGCACATTAGAGATGACTTGGCTATTGGCTTGCACACCCCTTTGGGGGCGGCTGAATATGTCAAGCGCGAATATGGTAACTTGCTGGCTGAAGAGAGCGATCAAGAGATTGAAGTGCCCGCTGTGGGGGCAGAGAACAAAAAGAATCGCTTCCCTTTAAAATTCGTGCACGAGATCATCAATACCCGCGTGTTAGAGGTGTTTAACTTGCTCAATAACGCGCTCATTAGTAGCAAGCTTAAGGATAGCTTGGGGCGAGGGGTGGTTCTCACTGGAGGAATGACCCACATGCAGGGCATAGCCCATGTGGCCGGGGCGATCTTTGGGAACATGCCCGTAAGGATCGCTAAACCTATGGAAATTAGCGGGTTGTTTGAAGAGCTCAAAGACCCCACCTACGCGGTGGCGATCGGCTTGATTCTCTATGGGGCCGGGGGGCATACCAATTATGAAAAGGATTCCGAAAAGACGATCCGCTATAAGGAGAGTCGGCATAACGCCCAGCCTAATTTCTCTTACGCCCCAGAGCGCAATTACATCGAAACGGATTTAACCAATCTCAAGCACAGCAGTGAACCCCTTAAAGAGGGCGCAAAAGAGCGGAAAAAAGATATAATATACCCCTATAACACACCTAAGGAAGCGGGCTTTTTAGAACGAATCAAAGAGTGGGGATCGAAGTTATTTTAAAGGATCATGGGTGGCGATATTGAACGAGACGGGCGTAGAAGTAGAAGAAATCTATGAAACCAATGGGGCCAGGATTGTGGTGATCGGGGTGGGGGGTGGAGGATCTAATATGATCGCCCATTTGATTGCCACGGGCACTTATAAGGACATCACGCTCGTTGTGGCTAACACGGACGGGCAGGCTCTCAAGTCTTCTAATGCCAAGAATAAAATCCGCTTGGGAGAAAAGATCACGGGGGGTAGGGGGGCTGGCATGAAGCCAGAAATTGGCAAGCAAGCCGCTCAAGAATGCGTAGAAGTGATTAAGGAGATGGTTGCAGGGGCGGACATCGTCTTCATTTCGGCTGGCTTGGGCGGGGGGACGGGCACGGGAGCAGCCCCTGTGATCGCCCAAATCGCTAAGGACGCGGGGGCATTGACCATTTCTGTGGTTACAAAACCCTTTGATTTTGAGGGGCGTAAGCGCGCCAAGATCGCCGAAGAGGGCTTGCAAGAGCTCAAAGCTGTGAGCGATTCGATCGTAGTGATCCCCAATGAAAAGCTGATCGGTTATGTTGGCAAAGACATGGGTATGAAGGATAGTTTTAAGGAAGTGGATAATGTGCTAGCTAAGGCGGTAAATGGCATTTCTGGAATAATCATCAATTATGGCGAGAACGATATTAATGTGGATTTTGCAGATTTGAAAACTGTGATGCAACACCGCGGGTTGGCTTTAATGGGGATTGGAGAAGCCACGGGAGTCAACGCAGCCACAGTGGCACTAGAAAACGCCATCGCTTCGCCCTTGTTTGACAATGTCTCTATCAATGGCGCAATGGGAGTGCTCATCAATTTTGAATGCCATCCTGATTACCCCCTTTTAGAGATCACCACCTCAGTGAGCATGGTCGAATCCATGGCCGATGAAGACGCGGATATTATCTTTGGCAAATGCACCTCCACTAACGCCCCCAGCGATCATGTCAGGGTTACCATCGTGGCGACCGGTTTTGAAAAACCCGCTCCCCCCAAAGAAGAGGGCAATCTAGAACCCTCCTTTAGCCTCTCTAAAAGCGCGCTGGAGAATATTAAATTAGTGAGCAGTGGGGAAACTTATCAAGGTATTGATTTAGATAAACCTGCTTTCTTACGCAACCAAAAGGACTAGCCCAACCCCTCTAGCATGCGGGTTTTGTAACGCGCGTAGCGGTGTTGCAAAATAGCCTCTCGAGCCCCGCGCACCAATTCTAGGTAGAAATGCAGATTATGCCAACTCGCCAAGCGGAAATAGCTCAACTCTCTAGCCCTAAAGAGGTGGTGTAAATACGCTTTAGAATAGTGCGCGCAGGTGTGGCAGGCGCAACTAGCGTCCAAGGGCGTATCGCTGTCCTTATAGCGTGCGTTTTTGATACTAATCTTGCCCTGCATGGTAAAAAGTGTGCCATTTCTAGCGTTGCGTGTGGGCATGACGCAATCAAACATATCCACGCCCAAATCGATGGCTTCTAGTAAATCTTGGGGTGTGCCCACTCCCATTAAGTAGCGGGGTTTATGGGTGGGCAAAAGAGGAATGGTGTGTGCGATGGTGTCATACATGGCTTGCGTGCTCTCGCCCACAGCCAGCCCGCCAATGGCAAGCCCGTCAAAATCTAGCGCGCTTAATTCCTGTGCGCTTTGGGCGCGTAGGGCTAGATGTGTACCTCCCTGCACAATCGCAAAGATGTAATTAGTGGGGTGGGCGTGTTGGCGGTGGTGCTCTAGGCTGGTTTGCGCCCAAGCTGTGGTTTTTTGCACCGCTTGTAATAAGCGATCGTAAGAAGCGGGCAAACCCACCAGATCGTCTAGCACCATGCAAATATCGCTATTGAGCGCGTATTGGATGTCCAAGACTTTAGCGGGGGTGAAAAGGTGCGCGCTCCCATCAATATGGGATTTAAACACGATCCCCTCAGGGTGCTCTTTGGTGTTGTGGCGCAAAGAGAACGCTTGGAATCCTCCGCTATCGCTCAAGAAATTCCCCTCAAACCCACTAAAGCCATGCAAGCCTCCCAACTTGGCGATGCGCTCAGAGGTGGGGCGCAAATAGAGGTGGTAGGTGTTGGCTAAAATAATGGGGGCTTGCAAAGCGTGTAAATCCTGCGTATCTAGGCTTTTGACACTGCCTTGTGTGCCTACGGGCATAAAAATGGGGGTTTGCACGCGCCCATGGGCTAAATGGAGGGTGAGCGCGCGCGCGCGCCCATCTTGTGCGTCCAAGCAAAGATGTAGCATGTGCCTTAACTTTTTTTGCTATATAATAGCCAAAAACACTAGGAAGTGCTTGAAACGAGTCGCGTTGATTTTAGAGGGTGCTGTGGCTAAAAAATTTTTAGAAACACTAGCCAGCAAGTATTTTAGCAACAATTTCTATTTGGTTATCACAAAGGACGCTTCTTTTCTGCCTAGCACTCTGCCTAGCACCTTTGAGGCGCATGTTTTTGATCCCACCTCTGCTTACAGACTCCACGCCGTTTTGGACGCGAAGATCAGCGATGTATTTGTCATGTTGGACAACCCTCAAGAGCAACACGCCATCTATGAGATCATCAGGCAGCGCAATAAAGATGTGCGCCTATTGGTGAACTTGCCCCGCGCGGACATGTGGGGGGGAATCAAAGACGACAGGTTAGTCATCATAGATAATACCCAGATTCTGGCTAATAAATGCATCGCCAAGATTCCCAATGTGCCAAGTGTCCCCCAAGGCTTTGGGCTAGAACAAGGGGAGGTGATGGAGATTGGCGTGCCCTATGGGAGTGTCTTTGCTTACCGCCACATCGGGGCGTTGCGCCAAAAAGATTATAAAATCGTGGGGATTTACCGCAAAAACAAATTCTTTTTAAGCCACCCTTCTACGATCATTCTGCCTAGAGATCAGCTCCTAGTGGCGGGCAACCCAGAGGTGCTTAACAATGTCTATTTACAAGTCAAAAGCAATGTGGGGCAATTCCCCGCCCCCTTTGGGCGCGATATTTATCTCTACATAGACATGCGCTTACAAAGCCCCCAAGCCCTAAATCGCGATCTCAAACAAGCCCTATTTCTACATGAAAATCTCAAGAGCTTGGCGTTGTATGTGTGTGTGCTCAACCCTAAAGTCGGGATGATCGAATCGATTCGTGCCATAGAAAAGCCAGACATCCATGTGGTGTTAGATTTCAGTGGCGCGCCCTTCATGGAAAAACTCTACACAGATAGCCAAAAGAAAATCGGTCTAGTGGTGGTGGGTCCAGAACTCTTCATGCACCAAGAGAATAGGAAAGCGCTTTTTGGGATCACTACACCCATTTTTAAAACCAATACCAAAGGTTTAGAAGGCATTAAAAAAGGCATGGTGGTGCTCAATGAGAGCATGCAACAAAGCGAGGACATCTCTTCGGTGATGTTTGATATTTGCGCGCAAATGGGTTTAGACATGCTATTATACGACTTTGATCCGGACAAGCGTTACAAGGTGGAAGTCATTGACAATTACAAACACCTCTCTCACATTTACAGCCGTAAAATCAAGATCATCCGCACATCTATGAAAAACCCTATCTTATTTTTGAGAAAATTAGAGGCATCGATTATGCAATTCCTACCTTTTGAATCTTGTATCACCCAGAGTCAGTTATTTTGGATGCTCTCTACTAAGGTAGAAAAGATCGCCTTTTTAAGCAATACCCATCCCCAGATTTTTATCCCGGTGGTAGAATGATGCATTTGTCTATCCAAACCCAACAGGGAGTGTATCGCGTGAGTGTGGGCGCACTGCCTCCCCTGAGCATACCCGGTAAGGTGTTAGTGGTAAGCGATAGTGAGGTAGCAAAATTACACTTGGAGGGGTTTTTGAAAAATTTACAGGCTGAGGCAGTGCTAACACACCTAGTGCCTATAGGGGAGGCTTTTAAAAATTGGCAGAGCCTAGAGGGGATTTTAGAGAGCGCTTTTAGCGCGCATTTAAGCCGCTCAGATTGCATGATCGCCCTAGGGGGCGGAGTGGTGAGCGATATGGTGGGTTTTGCCAGCGCGATCTACAAACGGGGCATAGATTTTTACAATGTCCCCACTACACTGTTAGCCCAAGTGGACGCGAGCGTGGGAGGCAAAACGGGGATCAATAACGCGCATGGCAAAAACCTCATCGGGGCGTTTCACCCTCCAAAAGCGGTCTACATCGATCCAAATTTTTTAAAGACTTTGCCACAGCGCGAGTTTAGGGCGGGCGTAGCAGAGATGCTCAAAAAGGCGATCTGTTTGGACGCGCCTTATTTTGAGTGGCTACACACCCACCCCATAGAGGCGCACTTAGAAGAAGCGATCTTTAAAAGTGTGCAAATCAAGGCTAGGGTGGTGCAAGCTGATGAGAAAGAAACAGGTTTGCGTATGGGGCTCAACTACGGGCACACCTTTGCCCATGCCATTGAAAAAGAGGGGGATTATGTGGAGTTATTGCATGGAGAGGCGGTAGCAGTGGGCATGCAGATGGCAAACGCGCTAGCCCTCGAGCTAGGCTTGCTAGATTCAAAAAGCCATGCGCGCATCCAAGCCTTGTTGCGCGCCTATAATTTGGATTTGTCTTATACAATCAAGGACATGGAGAGTTTCTATGCCACCATGCAACAAGACAAGAAAAACCGCCACGGGGTGCGCTTTGTGTTGCCCAAGGGAATCGGGGCGTTTGCCATGCTAGATAATTTGGATAAAGCATTAGTATGCGGGGTGCTTAAGGCATGGGCTTAAGAGTTTTGATCGCGCTATGCGCGCTATGTGTGGGTTTGGGCGCGCAGGATAAAGCCAGTCTGCAAGCCCAGTTGGATCGCCTAGATAAACAGCTAGAACCCAATGCATGGGTGCAAAAGTTTAAAAATTTTGAGCGTTATGGCAAGCTCTCTTCGCAAATCCAAAGTATCCAGCACCAGCTCAAGGCTTTGCACGACAAGGGCGAACACGGCTTAGACATGAGCGCGTTAGAACACAGCCTGCAAACCCTCCAGCACCAACAAAAGCTCCTAGAAGCCTATAAAAGCCACCCTTTTAAAGAATTGGTAGAAAAACCCCCTATTGCGAATGTCCCCTCCATCACCAACCCCTTTGCTATCATCGGGGGTCTCTCTTTTATGAAGGGTTTGCAAGCGCATTACCAAAGTATGCAAGCCAATTTAGAGAGTTTAAAACACACCTTGCGCCTGATCCAAGAAAAGCTCACCCTCTTAGAACAGCTCAACGCCCAAGCTCCAGACCCCAAACTCGCCCCACAAATCTACCACGAACAAGTTAAAATCATAGAGTTCCAAAGCGCGCAAAATCTCTTGAGCGCAAGTATGGAGAGTTACGCTAAGGACATGGACGCGGTGCGCCTAAGTATCAAATCCCAAATTAAAGACCAGCTGTTTAAATTACTTTGGGTGGTGCTAACCGCGTTAAGCAGTGTGCTATTGGCGTGGTCGCTCAAACGCTTGAGCCATAAGTACTTGGTGGGCGATGAGAGAGCTTACACCATTAATAAAGCCATTAATTTTATCAACGCCAATGTGATCGTGCTCATCTTCCTATTTGCCTATTTAGAAAATGTGTCTTATCTCATCACCTTTTTGGGCTTTGCTAGTGCCGGGTTTGCTATTGCCATGCGCGATGTGTTCATGAGCGCGCTAGGGTGGTTGGCTATTGTGTTAAAGGGAAGCGTGCATGTGGGCGATCGCGTCAAAATCTCCAAAGATGGCAACACCTATGTGGGCGATGTGCTAGACATTTCCATGCTCAATATCACCATTTTAGAGGATGTAACCCTCACCACCTACACCAAGAATAACGGGCGTGCCGGGCGCATCATCTTCGTGCCCAATAACTACATCTTCACGGGTTTGTTTTCCAACTACACCCACTTAGGTCTAAACACGGTGTGGGATAGCCTAGACTTCTTATTGCCATTTGGTTCAGATTACGCGCGCGCTATAGAAATTGCCCTAGAGATCGCCACCGCGCACGCTAGAGTGCATAGCGAGGCAACTCGCCTGCAATTAGCCAAGATGCGCACCAAATACGCTCTACGCACCTTAGATTCTAGCCCTAAAGTGGCTTTGATGCCCGAAAAAGAGGGCTTGCGTCTGTATGTTTCTTACTTAGTGAGCGCGTATGACACTCTAGGATTGCGCTCCCAAATCGCTCTAGAGATCACCCAAGCCTTCGAACGCGCTGAGAGTATTCTTATCAACCCTAAGCCGGCTTCATGAAAAAATGGTGGGCATGTCTGTTATTAGGGGGGGTGCTATTGGGGTCCCAAGATTCTAGTATGCCCGGTCAAGATGGGCGCGCGCAATTACTTGCTGAGTTAACCAACCTAGAAAAACACCTAGACAATGGCAATAATATTTGGTTAAAGAAATTCAACAATGTGGAGAGTTACGATCAAATCTACACCGAAATCCAAAGTATCCAAACCCAACTCAAAGCCCTCAAACACAAAAAAAAGCAATAATGCCCTGCAAATTAGCACACTAAATCACACCTTGCAAGCCCTCAAGCACCAAGAAGAACTCTTGGAGCAATACAAACTCAACCCCTTTAAAGAATTGGTAGAGAAGCCCCAAATTGGCAATATCCCCACCATTAGTAACCCCGTGGCGATCATTGGTGGGATTTCCTTTGTGAAAAACATCAAGGGACAATACGCCACCATGAAGCGCAACCAAAAGCTGTTGATGGAAGCTCTAGGTTTTTTGGAACAGGAAGTGAGTCTTCTCACCCGCTTACAGGCTTTGCAAGATGATAGCAACACGGCTAAGAAACTCTACCAAGAACAAATCAAAAAGATCGAATTGCAAGGGGCGCAAAAACTCCTAAAAACTAGCATGGACTTGTATGCCAAAGACATCGAAGAGGTGGACGCTAATGTCCAAACCCAGATCAAAGCCCAGCTCTTCAAGCTCTTGTATGTGGTGTTGATCGCCTTAGTGAGCATCATCTTAGCATGGATTTTGAAAGTCATTAGCCATAAGTATGTGCAAAGCAATGAGCGCGCCTACACTATTAACAAGGCGATCAACTTCATCAATGCTAATGTGATTTTGCTGATTTTTCTATTTGCCTATTTGGAAAATGTGTCCTATTTAGTGACCGTGCTAGGCTTTGCTAGCGCGGGGCTAGCCATCGCGATGCGCGATTTGTTTATGAGCTTACTAGGTTGGTTGACGATCATGGTGGGGGGGAATGTGCATGTGGGCGATCGCGTCAAGGTTTCTAAAGAGGGCAATACCTATGTGGGCGATGTGTTAGACATCTCCATGCTCTATATCACTATCTTTGAGGATGTAACGCCCCTAGCCTACAAAGAGAACCATTGCCGTGCGGGGCGCATTGTCTTTGTGCCTAATAACTACATCTTCACGAGTCTCTTTGCCAATTACAGCCATTTTGGCATGAAGAGTGTTTGGGATGGGGTGGTGTTCCACCTCACCTTTGACTCCAATTACAAAAAAGCCATGGAGATCGCTTTTAACACCGCCAACACCCATGCCAAGCAGTATACCGAGATGACCTATAAACAGCTCAGTAAAATGCGCACCAAGTATTCTCTGCGCAACACCAGTGTGAGCCCTAGGGTGTTCATGGCGTTAGAAAAGGACGGGATTCAAATTAGCGTGTGGTACCAAACCAACTCTTATGCTACACTCGCGCTCAAGTCTAAGATTTCTAGCGATATTATAGAAGCGCTCTTACAAGAACCCGACATTTTTGTGGCTTATAACACGACCAAGCTTGTGCGCGATGTGGGCGATGGGTTTGGGAATAAAGATTACGATCTTAGGAAGAAACATGAAACAGAAAATATACTTTAAAACCTTTGGTTGCCGCACTAATCTCTTTGACACCCAGGTGATGTTAGCGCACTTGAGAGATTTTGAACACACCCAAGCAGAGGATCAAGCCGATATTGTGGTGCTTAACTCTTGCACGGTAACCAATGATGCCGATTACAGCGCGCGCGCCTACGCCAAAAAGATGAGTGCCTTGGGTAAGAAAGTCTATTTTACCGGGTGTGGGGCAGGCACGCAGGGTTTAAAACTCTTTGAAGAGGGACACGCCTTTGGGGTTTTTGGGCACGATGCCAAAGAGCAGATTAATACCCTATTGCACGCCAAAGAAGGGTTTTTTCACGCCGATAACCTAGCACATGTGGATTCTAGCATCGTGCCTCTCTTTGTGGGCAAAACCCGCGCGTTTGTCAAAATCCAAGAAGGCTGTGATTTCAAATGTAGTTATTGCGTGATCCCCCTAGTGCGGGGTAAATCCCGCTCTTTACCCGAGAGTCAGATTTTAGAGCAATGCCAAGTGTTAGCCCAAAGCGGGGTCTTAGAGATCGTGCTCACAGGGACCAATGTGGGGAGTTATGGCAAGGAAACCCGTAGCAATATCGCGCGCCTGATCAAACAGATCGCGCGCATCGAGGGGATCAAACGCGTGCGCATTGGCAGTCTTGAACCTAGCCAAATTGATGAAGAGTTTTTAGAACTGCTCGATCACCCCATTTTAGAGCGCCATTTACACATCGCCTTGCAACACAGTCATGACACCATGTTAAAGCGCATGCGGCGGCGTAACCGGGTAGCTAGCGATGCCAAGCTTTTAGAAAAGATCGCGCTTAAAGGCTTTGCCCTGGGGACAGATTTTATTGTGGGACATCCTTATGAAAGTGAAACCCTTTGGCAAGAGGCGTTACAAAATTTTAAAACTTTGCCTCTAACCCACCTACACCCCTTTATTTACAGCGCGCGCGCGGGCACACTCTCAGCCACCATGCCAGAGCGCGTGCGGGGCGATGTGGCTAAGGCGCGCTTGAGACTACTTAGCGCATGGGTGCAAGAAAATAACCATGCGTTTCGCGCGCGCGCCCAACACACCCCTTTAGAAGTGTTGGTAGAAAGCTATAAAGAGGGGCTCTACCATGGGCGTGATCAGTATTTCAACCCCATAGCCATTAGCGCGCCGCGTGATTTGCGCGCCCAGTGGGTGCGCTTAGAAAATTACCAAGTGCAAAAAGAAAGAACCTATGCGGCGCTTTAATAAAAAAGTCCTATTTGGGGGCTTGGGGGTGTTATTGGGGGCGATTGTGGTGGTGTTTTTGTTCTTCAGGGATCAAGTCAAGTTGGTGAGTATCAAGGATTTTAACGCTCTCTTGCACTCCGATAAAATCCAAAGCATCCAGATGGATGAAAATTACATCTACTTAAAAGTGGACTTCAAGACTTACAAGACCGCACGGGTGGGCTGGAAAGATTCTTTGCAATTCCCTAGCAATATCCCCATTGAGATTCTCAAGGAGGAAAACACGACTCAACAACTCTTGGACATGGTGATCATCTTCTTTTTTCTCATCGTGTTGGCTTTGCTCTTGCGCTTTGCTTGGAGCAAGAAGAATCTCCCCCTGCCTAGTGCTTATGACAACGCGCTCAAACTCCAAAGCACGGGCTTGCCCTCCCTGCACGCCACCTTGCCTAGCGTGCGCTTTGAAGATGTGGCTGGCACTAAGGAAGTCAAAGAAGAACTGTATGAAATTGTGGATTATCTCAAAAACCCCAAGAAATACCAAGCTTTGAAGATCAAACTGCCTAAGGGTGTGCTCTTAGTGGGACCTCCGGGAGTGGGCAAAACCATGATCGCCAAGGCTTTGGCGTGCGAGGCTAAAGTGCCTTTTTTTTACCACAGTGGGAGCGCGTTTGTGCAAATTTATGTGGGTGTGGGGGCTAAGAGGGTGCGCGAACTCTTTGCTAAGGCAAAGGCGTTTAGCCCCTCGATTGTTTTCATTGATGAAATTGATGCGGTGGGCAAAGCGCGCGGACACCAACGCAACGATGAGAGAGAAGCCACGCTTAACCAACTCTTAACCGAAATGGATGGCTTTGAGGAGAGCTCACAGGTGATTGTGATTGGGGCGACTAATAAAATCGATGTGATCGATGAGGCACTGCTACGCAGTGGGCGTTTTGATCGGCGCATTTTCATCTCTCTGCCAGACTTGCAAGAGCGCGTGCAGATTCTAGATTCGTACCTCAAAGACAAGCAACATGATTTGGATTGTAAAGAGGTGGCTAAAATCTGTGTGGGCTTTAGCGGGGCGATGTTAGCGTCTTTAGTCAATGAGAGCGCGCTCAATGCTCTAAGGCGCAACGCGCAGGTGATCACCATGAGAGACATTTTAGAAGTTAAGGACAAGATCGCCTTTGGCAAGAAAAAGCATGTCGCTCTGAGTGAACAAGAGAAGAATCTCTACGCCCTCTACCAAAGCGCAAAGGCGATTAGCGCGTATTGGCTGGAAGTAGAGTTTGACAAAGTCTTATTGGTGGGGGATTTTCTGGTGGCTAGCGATCAAAAGGTGCGCAGCCAGAGCGAGATGAATAATAGCATTAAGGTGTATTTAAGCGGGATGATCATCTTGGAACTCTTTTTTCAAGAACACTACACCTTGGCTAAAGAGGATCTCAAACACGCCTTTGAAATCGCCAAGCGCATGTGTGAGGAGTATGGCATGGGGCATAAATTCATCGGGGATCGTGCGGACATGGAAGCCTTGCTGGGCGCGCTGTATAAAGAACAAAAGGAATTTTTAAGCAATTCTAAAATGCAGGTGCAGGCGATGGCTAAGGTGCTCTTAGAAAAAGAGAGACTCTCTAAAACCCAGTTGCAAGAAATCTTGCGCTCCTTTGTGTGATGGTGGGGCGTTATTTTAGTGGTTTTGGTTTTCAAGATGAGGCTTGGCTATTTGCGTGGCTATTAGAACAAGGCACTCTGTATGATGTAGCAGGTTTTAGCTATGGGGCTATTTGCGCGCTAGAATTTGCCTACAATCAAGTCAGGCAGGGCAAGCGCGTGCAACGCCTAATGTTGATCGCTCCTTGCATGCTCGCGCACAAAAGCCAAGCCTTTAAGAACTTACAACTCAAAGCCTACCAACAAAATCCGCGCACCTACATGCAAGCTTTCTTTGAGAAAATCGGCTGGAATGCGTTACTCCAACAAGATCCCAGTCTAGCGCGTTACACACATTTAGGTAGCCTGCAAGATTTGCAAACCTTGCTCAATTACCACTATGCTCCTAAAAAGCTAGAGTTTTTACGCGCTAAGGGGGTGCACTTAAAAGTCTTTATCGGGCTAGAAGATGCGATCATGGATGCCCAACGCGTGCGCGTCTTTTTTAAAGATCACGCCTGCGTGTGGAGCTTTAAGGAGGCTAACCATTTGCTCCGCAAATGTCAACAGAAGGGCTAGAATCACAGAGAACCGACTCCATTTTGTAATTTTGGCATGCCACACCCAGATTAGGTTTTAAATCATGGCTCTGTAACTAGGGGCAAAAACTCGTTGAAATGCTTCCAGCCTTGCGCTTCAAACATGCCCGTGTCGTCGTCTGTTAAATTGATGGTGTTATCACCAATGGCGCTATTCCCGGGCTCTTCAAGATCAGGATCGCCCTCACCACAATTTTTGATAATATCAAGCTTTTCAGCAAGATTATGCGCTTTGCTAGCTTCGTTGAAACAAGCATTGGCAGCCCAAGTGGTTTCATCTCCATCACAAGATGTATCGCCACAATCATCCGTGGGCAATTGGCTGAGTGATCCCACTAAAATGACATGCACCGCATCCCCTTGTTGGACCTTTGCTAGAATCCTAGAGGTGAGATTGATGGGGGCTTCATCAATATCTGCAAGCGAATCGACATAGCTAGGCGAAGCCTGCACAATCACATAAAAATCTCTTTTGGCATTTCTAGGCACTAGATCGATTCTATGGGCTTTTTGGAAAAAAGCTTTTAGGGGTTTGGCATAGGTTTTCACATAATTATAGGCGGATGCCTCCTCTGCAAAATCGCTCAAAAGCACTTGATCGTTTTTATGCAACCTGCGCACCCGTCCGGGTTTAAACCACAACTTGGCTTGTGGGCTAAAAAGCCACACGCTTTGCTCACGGCTTTGTTTGTCTTGCAAGAGCGCGATTTGAAAGGGGGCATGGGTTAAAGTAGCCTTTTTTACAATCTTGTAGGCACTCAAATCCTGCGCTTTTGTGGGGGGTTTATCCCCTATAGGGGTGTCTAAACTCTTTAAAAAATCGCGCGCGCTGATGAGCCCTATTTTAGGATTGTAAATATAGGGAGTGGGGTTGTTGTTGTCCAAATATGCCCCTGTATCATTGTGTTTGTCTGCAATGCCAAAGAGAAAGGTATCCCAAGTTCTGCCCGTGTTGCCCACTTTTTTTAGCTGGCTATCGGGCACATCACAAGCACCTTTAAGAGAAGTGGCGTGGAATTGTTCTTTGAGGCGGTGGTAAGTTTTAGACCGACTTAGGGTAAAGACATGCACGCGGTAGCGTTTTAAAATGGTGGGGAATTTGTCAAGGATTTCTTTTGTGCGTTGGTAGAGATTTGTGTAATCAGGATCAGAGGTCTCAAAATCTAAGACAAGGTAGAGATCGGGAGCTTTGGGGTTTGTGGAGGGGAAGTGATCTAAGCAGGGTTTAGGCAACACCTCAAAAAAAGAGCCAAAGAGAAGAGGGGCTTTTTTAGCGCTCAACGCTTGGGCGCGCGCGTTGATTTCATTAAAGAGGGTGGCATGATCTCCAAAGGCTTGCTTAACTTCTATGGCTTGGGTGGTGTTTTTATCTATGAGCCACACACTGGGACCATCAAAGGTAGCACTCTGCCATTGCGTGCCTTGCAAGGGTTTTAAAGAAAGCAGGTTTTCTTTAAAGTCAATAAAGCTAGTTACATCAAAGTCTGTCGTGTTGGTCAGGAGGTTATACATCTTTAAGGGCATAGCTTGGTCGTGTGCGGCTATGTCATTGCCTAGGTCAGCACCACGGTAGTTATCTGGTCTTTTATTAGTCAGTCTAAGCGTCTGTTTATCTATCCACCACGCGCTCCATTTGCCCTCGTAATCCACAATCAGTGCTTTATAACCCGGACTATAAGAGTAACCATCGTTATATAGACTTGTTTCCACAGACTTAACCACCTTGCCTAGGACGTGATTTTGCTCTAGGATAGCTTGCCCATCGATCTCTTGTATCTTCTTAGCCACAAGGCATGCCACACACAAGCTCCATAAGATAAAAAGACACTTCAGAGTGCTTGAAAACTTGGGTAATTTTTTAATATCTCTGCACATGTTCTAATCCTTTATTGCTTTAAAGATTCATCATAAGTGTCTAGCAATCACAGACCTTAGCTCACTCTTTGTCGGGGTCTGGCAACAGCTCGTTCAAATGATTCCACGCTTGGGCTTCCAACATGCCATTGCTATCATCTATTAAATTGGTGGTGTTATCCGTAATGGCACTCTTCCCGGGATCTTTACCTGTGAAATAAGAGTAGCCATAGTAGCCACCCTCGTCATGAATGCCACAATCTTTTTTTATCATCTTGAGTTTTTCAGAAATGTCCTGCGCTTTGCTGATTGCATTAAAACAAGCCTCAGCAACCCTAGTGTTGTCATCATCATTACAAAAATATCTGCCACAATCATAAACGGGCAATCGGTTCAATGATCCCACTAAAATGATATGCACCGCATTCCCTTGTTGGAACTTTTCTAGGATTTTAGAAACTAGGTTGATGGGGGTGTTATTACTCTTTGCAAGGTCATCAGTAAAATCGGGCGAAGCCTGCACAATCACATAAAAACCTCTCTTAGCATTTTTAGGCACAAGATCGATTCTATGGGCTTTTTGGAAAAAGGTTTTTAGGGGTTTGGCATAGGTTTTCATATAGTTATAACCCGATGCCTCCTCTTTAAAATCATTCAAAAGCGCTTGATCGCTTTTATGCAACCCACGCACACGCCCGGGTTTAAACCACAGCTTGGCTTGTGGGCTGTAAAACCACACGCTTTTATAAAGGCTTTGTTTGTCTTGAAATAATGCGATTTGAAAAGGTGCATGGGTCAAAGTGGTCTGTTTTAAAATCTTATAGGCATTTAGACCCTGCGCTTTGCGGGGAGTTTATCCCCTATGGGGGTATCTAAACTCTTTAAAAAATCGCGCGCGCTGATAAGTCCTATTTTGGGGTTATAAATAAGAGGGGTGGGGTTGTTGTTGTGTAAATATGCCCCCGTTTTATTGGGGTTTCTTGCAAGTGCGTGGCGGCTGTTGTCTATAACGCCAAAGAGAAAGGTCTGCCAATCTCTGCTTGTATCGCCCACTTCTTCAGCACCTTTAGGCACTTCTTCTAGGGGGCCATGTGGTATCTTACAAGCACCTTTAGTAGAGGTGGCATGGAATCTTTCTTTGAAGTATTGGTAAGTTGCAGATAACTCCCCCACATTGTTTATAAGGAAAACATGCACGCGGTAGCGTTGTAAGATGGTAGGAAATTTTTTAAGGATTTCTTGCGTGCGTTGGTAGAGATTTTTGTAGTTATGCCCAAAACTCAAAATGAAATAGAGATCGGAGGCTTGGGGGTTAGTGGAGGGGAAGTGATCCAAACAAGATTTAGGCAATACCTCAAAAAACGAGCCAAAGAGGAGGGAAGCGTTTTTAGCGCGCAATTCTTGGGCACGCGTATTGATTTCATTAAAGAGAGTGGCATGATCTCCAAAGGCTTGTTGCACTTCTATAGCTTGGGTGGTAGTTGTGTCCATCAGCCACACACTAGGACCATCAAAGACAACACTCCTCCAAGGCGTGCCTTGTAAGGGCTTTGAAGAAAGCAAAGTTTCTTTAAAAATAGGCATGTCTTCCCGGAGATTGTTTGTCCCACTGATGAGGAGTTGATACATCTTTAAGGGCATGGCTTGGTTGTGTGCCCATATTGCATCGTATATTGGGCCAATATCATAACTGAACGAACAATAGGGGTAACAAGAAGGTGGTTGGTTAGCTAGCTCAAGGTCTCTTTTATCCACCCACCATGCCGCCCATTTGCCCTTGTAATCCACAACAAGCACCTTGAAATCATAGGCATCAACAGACTTAACCACCTTGCCTAGGATGTGATTTTGTTGCAAGATGGCTTGCCCATTAATCTTTGCTGTCTCCTCAGCCACAAGGTATGCCAAACACAGGGCATATAAGATTGCGAAAAAACTCATTAGTCTTAAACACGCTTTGCCATAAAAAGCAATTTCTACAGCAACCTCTTTGAGCACAGAAATCGCCCACACCAGACAAGACAAGCCCATCAACAACCCCTTGAGAAGAAGTGTTTCACTCTAGCGTTTTTGGTTTAATGGGCAAATAAACACCCATTAAATCCCATGCTAAATGCCCCTTTATCCCACAGAAGAGTTGATGCATGCAAGTAGCCCCAGAAAAACTAGAACAAGCGATTAAAAAGTTTAAGCGGGTGTGCCATTTGGCTAAAGGCATGCTAGAAGAGGGCGCAACTAATAGACAGGCATTACGCCAGTTCGAAGAAAGCCCTAAGGACTCTATGGGAAACCATTGCTAAAAGCTTTTGGAGTAGGAGGTTTTTCTTTTAAACCAAATCCATCGCACAAGGTGGGATTTTTCGCACAATGGCATAAAAATGCTAGACAAACAATGAGTTTAGGGTGATCTTGCTATAATGCGCTTTATTATGCTCAAAGAAGGACGCACATGCAATTTGATTACGATTTGATTGTCGTAGGGTTTGGCAAAGCGGGCAAAACTTTGGCTACTAGCGCGTCTAAGTTAGGTAAAAAGGTCGCGCTTGTGGAACAATCCAAGGAGATGTATGGGGGGACTTGTGTCAATATAGGTTGCATTCCCTCTAAATTCCTTGCCCATCTGGCTACCCACAAAAAGGGATCTACAGGTTATAAGGACAGCATTGAGGAAAAGAATAAATTAGTGGCTTTTTTGCGCCAACAAAATCACCAAACCTTAATTAAGGCGGGTGTGCAAGTGGTAGAGGGGAGAGCGAGTTTCAAAGACCCCCACACCTTGATGATCTACCACAAAGATAGCTGTAAAGAAATGAGCGCGCACAAGATCGCCATTAATACCGGATCCATCCCCGCGCTCCCTGCTGTGCCCCTTAATTCACATAGGGTTTATGACAGCACAACTTTAATGCAACTCAATATGTTGCCCGCGCATCTAGTGGTTGTCGGTGGAGGATATATTGGACTGGAGTTTGCTAGCATGTTTAATCTCTTTGGGCGCGCGGGGACTAAGAGTCTGACTAAGGTGAGTGTCTTGGTGCGTGGACCTAGTTTTTTGCCCAAAGAAGATAGCCTATTCCAACAAAGTATTTTAGAATCGCTCAGCCAAGCGGGCATAGAGATCATTTGCAACGCGCAACTACAGAGCATTTCAGGCCACCAGCTCTATTACAAAAACACCCAGACCCAACAAGAGCATTGCTTAGAAGCGGACGCGTTTTTGCTAGCCACCGGGCGCGTGCCTAACACCGCGGGCTTGCAGCTAGAAAAAGCGGGCTTGCGCTTGGGGAAATACCAAGAAATCCTTACAAACGAGTTTCTCATTGCCAATGCTGATCACGAGGGCAATGTCTACGCGCTAGGCGATGTCAAGGGAGGAGAAATGTTCACCACCTATGTGAGTTTGGATGACTTTAGAATCGCTTTTGGGCATCTCTATGGCGATCAATCCCGCACCACTAAAAACCGCGGAGTTTTACCCGAAGTGCTTTACATAGAAACCCCCTATAGCCATGTGGGCATGCGCGCTAAAGACATGGAGGGTTCGGATAAAAAAGTGCTACTGAAAACTCTGCCTAGCACCTCCATTGCAGGCACAAGGATCGTAGAGGATAGCATAGGGCATTGGCAAGTGCTAGTGGAGGACAACGCCCAACAAAATATTTTAGGGGCTAGCTTGCACTGCACACTTTCTTACGAACTTATCAATCTATTTACCCTAGCCATCAACCAAAATATCGGCTTTAACACCCTTAAAAATATGATTTACACCCACCCTTCCATTATAGAGGGGCTCAATTTGCTTTAAGACCCCCATCTTAAGCTTTTATCAAACGGTTAGGTATTTTGCGCTAAAATGGAGCTCTAGCTTAGGGCTAGAGAATAAACACAAAAAGGATTTTGCCTCATGAAAGCAAAAGTGGTTGACTTACTCAAACAACTCCAAGCTGATAGTCTTGTTTTGTTTGTGAAATTGCATAATTTCCATTGGAATGTTAAGGGACCGGATTTTTACCCCGTGCACAAATTCACCCAAGAGGTTTACGAACAGTTTGCCGAACTCTTTGACGACTTAGCCGAGCGGGTTACCCAGCTGGGGCATGTGCCCGTGGTAACTCTAGGTGAAGCCCTTAAAGTTGCCCATGTCAAAGAGGAGAGTAGGCATAGTTTCAGCTCTAAAGAAGTGTTTGAGGCGGTGCTGAAGGATTATGAACACCTAGAAAAGCATTTCGCGCAACTCTCAGATTTAGCCGGACAGACTGATGACAAGGTTACCGTCGCTTACGCGGATGAACAGCTGGGGCATTTGCAAAAAGCTATCTGGATGCTGAAGGCTTCTTTAGCCTAAATGGAGGAAATCTTTGAAGGCGACCCCATTGAGAAGTGGGGGGATGTGATCTTGCATGCCAGCCAAAAGCCCGTGAGGGCTGAATTAGAGCGACTCTTGGAGTTGCAGGCTTTAA
Source organism: Helicobacter labacensis (assembly GCF_003660285.1). GTDB lineage: Bacteria > Campylobacterota > Campylobacteria > Campylobacterales > Helicobacteraceae > Helicobacter > Helicobacter labacensis. The sequence continues at coordinate 29,627 of NZ_QXQQ01000003.1, forward strand.
GCGCATTGCTTTTAGAAGAGGCGGGCTTAGAAGAGAAATTAGAGACCCAGCTTAAACAATATAGGCTAGATCACAGCTTAGAAGAGCGCGTGCGCGCTAAAAAAATTGATATTGTGATAACCTCAATGGCTAATATTTTGGGGCATGAGTAGGCTTTTTGCTATTTTGATTGTTTTAGCTCAAATAGCTATGGCAAAGAGCCTAGATAAATTGCTCGATCTCAAAAAAGATCAAGTGTATAGGGGGGAGTTGCAACTAGGCACATTTAAAAAACCCCTCTCCTTGCGTTGGACGCTTTTTAAAGATGGCGGTTTGGTGGTGCATCTCAAATGCAATAACTTTCCCTACCAGTTTATTCTCTATCTAGATTTTCAGCGCGACACTTTCAGACTCGATCTCTTTAAAGAAGTTGCCCAATCCCACACTAGCGAGGGCACTGACCCCACTCCGCCCTATTTTGCCCTGAGCTTTAAGAAGTTCGACTCCGCCCAACAGGTTGCCACTCTACGCGTGCGCGCCTCTGAAAAACTCAAATGGATCGAACAGCCCTAATGTTAGAACAAGTAGCTCAGAGAATCCAAACCTTTTTAGCCCAAGTGCAAAGCGCGCCCATAGAGCACATGGCTGGTGCGCTAGGGCAGGGCAAGATGTTGCGTAGCAAATTGATCTTAGCCATCTGCCCTAAACACCCCCAGCTTTTAGACTTTTGTGCCATCATTGAGATGATTCAAAGCGCGTCCCTCCTGCATGACGATGTGATCGACAACGCCCAAACTAGGCGCGCGCACGACTCCATTAACCACACCTTTGGCAACCAAAACGCCATCATGTTAGGCGATGTCTTTTACGCTAAAGCCTTTGTGGAGCTCACCAAATTAGATATTAATATTGCCCAGTTAGTCGCCCATAGCGTGGTGGAGCTCTCTAGGGGGGAGATTAAAGATGTGCTCGCCTCTAGCGCGTTCCACACCGACACCGCGCGCTATATAGATATTATCCAAGATAAAAGCGCGTCCTTAATGGTAGCAAGTTGTGCGGGCGCAGCCATGTTGGCTGGGCTCAACCCACAGGCTTACCGCATTTTTGGGCTAAATTTTGGGATCGCCTTTCAGATCATGGACGATCTATTAGACATCACCCAACCCAAAGAAGTCTTAGGCAAGCCCGCCTTTAGCGATTTTAAAGAGGGCAAGAGCACTCTGCCCTATATTTTGTTGCACCAACACCTAGACTCCAAAGACCAAGCCCATCTACAAGCCTGCTTTAAAAACACCGATGAAAAAGCCCTCACATGGTGTGCCCAGCAATTTAAAGATCACAATATCGCTCCCCAAGTTTTAGAACACATTTATCATTACGCACACTTAGCCCTGCAAGCCATCAAGGGGCATAGCGCGCTAGAAAAGCTAGCCTCTAGCTTGATTGAAAGAGAGTTTTAGTGCAGGCGGCTTATCTCACCTTAGGTTTTAGCCACAAACTCTTAAGTTTAGACACGCGCGAAAAACTGGCATTTCAACAAGAGGCGTTGTTAGAGTTTTTAGCTCATTTCAAAAGAGAACACCCCGGCGTTGAGGAAATCATGGCGCTTTGCACCTGCAACCGCGTAGAGTTTTACCTCTATGCGCGCACCCCCGATCAGATCGCCTCTTGCCTGCTTAAAGCCCTCGCACACGCCAAACAAGTGGATATAAAAACCCTGCAAGGGAGTTTAGAAACCCACACCAAAGAGCAGGCTATCCACCATGTTTTTTGCGTGGTGAGCAGTTTAGATAGTTTGGTGGTGGGCGAAACCCAGATCACCGGGCAGTTTAAAGACGCTTTTAAACTCTGTTTGCAAGCGCGCTTGTGCGCCAAACACTTAAGCCGTCTAGCCCATTTTGCGCTCAAATGTGCGGCTAGCGTGCGTAATGCCACGGCGATCTCCTCTCAAGCGATCTCTATTGCCTCTGTGGCGGTCAAACAGGCGTTAGAGATTTTAAATACAGAAAAAGTAGACAAACGCGCGGTGGTGGTGGGTGTGGGCGAGATGGGACGCTTGGTGTGCAAACACCTCCTAGCTAAGGGTTTTGAAGTGCTGCTTTACAACCGCAGTATAGAGCGCGCTAAGGACTTTGCTAAGAATCTAGGCGATCCCAATTTGCAGATACAACCCTTCAGCGCGTTAGAGCAGGGGATCAACACCCATGCTTTCTTATTTTGTGCTACGGGTGCGCCCTCTAGTGTGATCACGGCTAAGATGACACGCCCTTGTGATTTTAGGCGTTGGTGGTTTGATTTAGCTGTGCCTAGAAATATTGAAAACCCCACACAGCCCCATATTTGGCTTTATAGCGTGGATGACTTGCAGGGAGTGGTGGCGCATAATTTAGAACAACGCCAAAAAGACACCCGCCATGCCTATCAAATCGTGGGGCAATTTAGCGTGCAATTTGCCCAGTGGCTACAGAGTTTAGAAGTGGATCCACTCATCAAGGATTTAAGAGGCTTAGCTAAAGAGGCAGCCCTCAAAGAGTTACACCGCGCGATCAAAAAGGGCTATTTGCCCCAAGAATACGAGCAGAGTGTGGCGCGTATTTTACACAATGCTTTTAACACCTTCTTGCACCACCCTAGTGCCACCCTTAAAAAAAACGCCCACAAGCCTGAGGGGGATATGTTAGGCGAATGCCTTAAAAGCCTGTTTAATTTAGGTAAAGAGAGTTTGTTTATTAACCGCTACAAATGCGAATTTAGTGAGGAAGGATTCTAATGCGTTTTTCTGCTCTCTTTGCCCCCACCACAAAAGAAATTCCCAAAGATGCGCTCCTTAAAAGCCACCGCTACATGCTACAGGGGGGCTACCTCCAACAAATGGGGAGTGGGCTTTACCACTTTTTGCCCTTAGGGCATAAGGTGTTGAGCAAGATTAGGGCACTGATCAAAGAAGTGATGGACTCTTATGGCGCGCAGGAGTGCACGCTAGGTTTTGTCGTGCCCGCGTCTTTGTGGCAGGAGAGTGGGCGTTTTGAGCAATACGGTAAGGAGCTTTTGAGCTTTTTAGATCGCAAGAATAACTCCTATGTGCTCTCTCCCACGCATGAAGAGGCGATCACCCAAATTATCAAAGCCCATGTCAAGAGCTATAAGCAACTCCCTTTAAATCTCTACCAAACCCACACCAAATTTCGCGATGAAATCCGCCCCCGTTTTGGCTTGATGCGCGCGCGCGAATTTGTGATGAAAGATGCCTATAGTTTCCATGCCAGCACAGAATGCCTAGATAGAGAGTTTGAGCGCATGCATGCAGCCTATAGCGAAATTTTCACAAAACTAGGTCTGGATTTTCGCGCGGTGGAGGCAGATAGCGGGGCGATTGGGGGGAGCAAGAGTAAGGAATTTGTGGTCTTGGCTGAATGCGGGGAGGATAGCGTGATTGTGTGCCAAAATTGCGCTTATGCGGCTAATATAGAGATTGCCAAGCGCGCTAAACGCCCTGAACCCGACAATGTCCCCAAAGCCCATTTTGCTAAATTTCACACCCCCAACACCCCCACCATTGAAAAACTCAGCGCGTTTTTCAAAGTGCCCCCTACTTTTTGATGAAAGCGGTGATCAAAAAAGCGCGTTTGAGTCAGGGGGCGCGCCCGGTGGTATTTTTCTTAAGAGGGGACGATCAATTAGAGGAGACCAAAGCCCTGAATGCCTTTAATAAAAGCACCCAGCAAAATGCCCTAGAATTAGAGGAGATGAGTACAAAAGAGATCGCGCAATTGGGGTTGCCTGTGGGCTATATCGGGGCTTATGGGCTCAAACACTTAGCGCCTGATATAGAAGTGATTTTTGATATAGATTTGCAAGAGGCAGATTGTCTGATCTGTGGGGCTAATGAAGTGGATCAACATTTCGTGGGTGTGGATTTGTCCAGCTTTGCCAATCTCAATTACCAAGACATCGCCCAAACCCGCCCAGAGGATGCTTGCCCAGAATGTCAGGGAGCTTTGAGCGCGCAACGCAGTATTGAGGTGGGGCATATTTTCAAGCTAGGCAATAAGTATTCTAAGAGTATGGAGGCAACTTACCTAGACAAAGAGGGGCAAACGCAATATTTTGAAATGGGTTGTTATGGCATTGGGGTGACTCGCTTGATGAGCGCGATTTTAGAGCAAAATAGCGATGAGAAGGGCTGTGTGTGGAGCAAGGCGAGTGCGCCCTTTGAGGTGGTGGTGGTGGTGGCTAATTCTAAAGATAGCGCGCTAGAGGCTTTGGGCGCGCAGATTTATGAGGAGCTCAAGGGGGCAGGCATTGATGTCTTGCTAGACGATCGCCCCGATCGCTTTGGGGCTAAGATGGCAGATTTTGAGCTCATTGGTTGCTCGCATGCGCTCATCATCGGCAAGCAAGCCCTAGAGGGACAAGTTGAGCTCATCACAAGGCAGGGTTTGAGCAAACGCATAATCGCGCGCGAGGCGATTGTATCTACCCTCTTAGAGGCACGGAGCTAATGCCCTTTTTGCTTGTCTTGGGGGTGTTTTACCTCGTAGTTGAGGTGGTTTTAATCATCAATGTCGTGCAGGATTTTGGCTTATTTGCCTTTATTTTGGAGGTGGTGTTGAGCGCGTTTGCGGGTGGGGTGGCACTATTCAAGGGGTCTTTAAAAGCCCTAGATTTTAGCACACGCGATCCTTTAAAACTCATGGAGGGGGTGTTTTTGCGCACCATTGGGGGGTTGCTCTTGATTTTACCCGGGGTGCTCTGTGATGTCTTTGGACTCTTGGCTTTGCTCATCGCATGGCTTAGAAAACCCCCCCAAAGAGACGATGGGATCATTGATGTAGAGGTGTTAGACAAGGATAAAGATGGGCGCTAGAAGAGTCATTGGGAGTCGGGGGAGCGCGCTGGCACTCTGGCAGGCTAGGCATGTGCAAGGGCTCTTAAAGCCCTTGGGCTTGGAGAGTGAAATTAGGGTGGTGAAGACTAAGGGGGATAAGATTTTAGATGTGCCTCTAGCCAAGATCGGGGGTAAGGGGCTTTTCACCAAAGAATTAGAAATCCTGCTGCTTGAAGGAGAGATCGATTTAGCCGTGCATTCGCTCAAAGATGTGCCCGTAGATTTGCCAAAGGGGCTAGTGCTGGCGTGTGTGAGCGCGCGCGCTAATCCCCAAGACTGCTTTTTAAGCTACAAATACCCTAACTTGCAAGCCCTACCCCCCCATGCGCGCGTGGGCACGACCTCGCTTAGGCGCGCAATGCAGCTTAAAATCCAACGCGCAGATTTGGACCCCTTGAGTTTGCGCGGGAATGTGCAAAGGCGTTTAGAACGCTTGCAAGAGGGGGATTTTGAGGCGGTGATCTTGGCGTGCGCAGGGGTGGAGAGGCTAGGCATCGAGCTACCTTACCAAGTGCGCTTGGGCTTAGAGGAGATGATCCCTAGCATGGGGCAGGGCGCGCTAGGCATTGAAATGCGCGCTGATCACCCCATTTTAGATCAAATCTTTAGTTTGAATGACCCTGACAGCGCGCTGTGCTGTGGGATAGAGCGCGATTTTGTGCGCGCTTTGGGTGGGGGGTGTCAAGTGCCCTTAGGCGTGCATGCACGCTTGCTAGGTGAGCAAATAGAAATCCGCGCTATTGTGGGGCTTTTAGATGGCAAAAGCTTTATTAAAGAGCGCGTGTTGGGCGTGCGCGATCGCGCTGAAGTGCTAGTGCAAGACTTAGTTAAAACTTTCAAACAACAAGGCGCGTCAGAGATTTTAGCCCAAACCATGCTACAAGATACCAGTGCCACCAAAGTGGATCGAAAGCGCAATACGGAGTAACCCAAATATCCAAAATACCACCAAATTTCCTTAAACTGGCATAGCCACCTCCCCTAAGTTGGTGTGTGGGGGATACAAGATCGAGCCCTAAAGGGGGGGTGTTGGTGATGCCAAGTCAGACATCCTGCTCGGGCATTCTTATAAATTGGAGTCCTGCTAAAGCCTAAATGAGCCCTTTATTCCTAACTTTAGCCAAGAAGTGCAAGAGGCTTTAGAACCCGTGTTAAAGGGTGAGACCATCCAACTCACTAAGGGGAGTTTGGCAAAACTAGCCCAAAGGGAGAGAGGGGCGTTATTGCCCCACATTAGACCCGCTCTAGAACAAAGTGATTTAATCTTGCACGATAAAGAAGGGGCATTGATTTTTGTTAAGGATGTGGGCAAAACTTATTTTTTAACAAGTGTAGCGCGCGCCAATAATGGGGAATGGACAATCCGCACAAATTCGTTTAAAACCCTCAATCGGCTTAATAATATCGTTAATAACGAGGGGCAAGTGTTGTATTTGAGTGAGAAAGCCCCAAATATACTCGCTGAAACTTTTAAGGCTAAAGCGTTTTTTAGCCAACTCGCAGACAGCTCTAGCACAACCCCGCTTAACATCCCATCTAACCCCGCCTTTGAGGAAAACTTTGCCGAGTTTGAGGGCAAAGGTGCAGAGGCGGTTAAAAAGCTTTAAAAGAGAAACACGGGCAAGTAGCAGGGGCGTTTTATAGGGAGGGGTTGGGCTATATTGATTTGGTGTGGGGAAATGTGAAGGGCAAGAAGTCTAAGGCTGAAGGGTGGGGTTTGTCTAAAATCTTAGAAAAGCATATCGATGACTTTAAGGGGTTTGAGGGGGTTACACCTACTGAAAAGCTAGGTAATGGGATTGGGGAGATTATCAAAAATGGGGAGTTAGTCAAAAGAGTGGGGAGAGCCAAGACTTATAACATTGAGCATAACGGCTTTATTGTGGGCGCGAATAAGGGTGAGATGATACGATTAAACCTATTCAGGGAGATAAAAATGACTATCTTAAGAGGTGATCAAACAAGAAGTGCAGAGTATCACCACCCACCGCGCCATTTTGTCTTTCCAAAGAGCGCGTTGTTTGGATGGGGAGGAGCGTCCCTTAAGCGCGTTTTTGATCGCGCTGTATTCTAAGGTGATGGGGGAGGGGGGATTTGGATTTTATCCCAACCGCACCATTGATGGGGAGACATGCGCATTACCTTTTTGTTGCCACTAGCCTTTGGCGTTCGTCCCCGGTCCCACCATGTGTTAATGGCATCAAGTTAAAGATTGCCAAAACTTGTTATAGTGGAGCAAAGTAAATGTAACCGGTTGTGTGGGCGATTCAAGTTAAGGCGTGCAGATAATGAGGAGTGCGTGTGAAGATAGAGTTGGAAAACATCGGGACTCTCCATGAGGCAGATTTAGAGGTGGGGGGTTTGACCTTGATTTGTGGGGAAAACAACACCGGGAAAACCTATGCAGCTTATAGTCTTTATGGGTATTTGGATTTTATGCGTTCTATGGCCGATGGCTTTCCAGAGAGGACTATCAACAAAAGAAGAGAAGGGGCCTTGGAAAGAAGAAGGGCCTTGGAAATGGCAGGTGATTTTCAGAAATACACTTACTCATACCCAGAAATCCAGGCAGAGCTTGAAATTCGCTTTTCCAAAAAAACTGACTTTTATTCTAAAAATATGCTCAGCCGCGTGATGGCAGGTAGGAATAAGGATTTTGAGCATGCTGGATTGAAAGTGGATTGGAGTGTCTCTTTGGAGGAAGTCAAAGGAGCAGTTAAAACATACATGGAAGATCTAGATATAGATCAGCATGAGGAGGATGAAAAGGTACAATACTCAAGATACTCGCGATACTCACGAAAGGTGAAGCGTGCTCTTCATGAAGGTGGTTTGGACATAACCATTCCGTGGCATTTAGATGGCATAGAGTATCTGCAGTTTGTTTTAGATGCCCTCTTTGCTATTACTATGCCAAAACCCTTTATTCTTAGTGTAGAGAGAACGGGGGCCTCTATTTTTCAAGGAGAGTTGGATTTCATTAAAATGGCCAAATTGGATGCGTTTGAGCGGATGCTCCAAAAACAGAATGAGCTTGATATTCTCGATGTGTTTGATATCCGCAGAAGTGCGGACCAGAGAAAACAAATTTATCCCCGACCCGTCAGAGATAACATCAACTTCATTAGAAATATCAAGCGGATCAGTAAAAAGGATAGCATCTTTGCACAAGACAAGGAAAACTATAAAGCTATCTTAGACCTGTTGGGTAAACTTGTGGGGGGTAAGTACAGGGCAACAGATTCGGGTTTGCTTTTCCAACCCAAAGGCTCTAAATCCACTTATCCCATTGAGATTGCTTCCAGTTCTGTGCGTTCTTTGCTCATGTTGAATTACTATATTTTGCATGTGGCACAAAAAAATGACATCCTCATGATAGATGAGCCAGAACTCAACCTCCACCCCAATAACCAAATTCTCATGGGGCGTTTGCTTGCCTTATTGGTGAATGCAGGAATCAAAGTGTTTATCACCACGCACAGCGATTATATTGTGCGTGAATTGAGCAATTGCATCATGCTCAAAAACCTCAATACAACACAAATAGAGGGTCTCAAAAAGCAGGGCTATACCCTAGAATATGGCTTAGATGCAAATCGTGTTAGGGCCTATGTTACCAAGACTATCAAGAAAAAGAACACTCTAACCTCTGCAAAAATCACCCAAGAGCAGGGTATTTTTATGCAAACTTTTGATGAACCCATTGAAACACAAAATGAAAACCAAAATATGATTTCTGACCATGTTATCCAAAATATGAGCAACCGCCATGACAGCCAAGGGAGTTTAAAGACATGGGAGAAGTTATCCATGAGGAGTTAAAGATTACACAGAGAGGACATCGTTTTGTGATCCGCGAAACAGAAGAAGAAAGTAGAATTAAGCAGATACATCTTTGTTTTGATGCCAATGATTTTGTGTTTATATTGAGACAATTAGATGATGAAGAGAAAGAGTGTATTGATGGTAATGATAAACTCAAAAAACACATCAGTAAAAAACGCATCATTAAAAGACATACCATTAATTTTTTTACAGATAAAAATTGCGCGACAGATTGTCGTTGTGATGGCATTATCTTTAAATTTAACAAGGGTTTTCTCCCACAGATTAAAAGTAGGCAGTGCGTTAGCACTGCATTTCGATCTCAATCTATGGATTTGCATTTTTTGCAATTTTTTCGTTTAAACAAACTGACTCCCTTTGAAGCTGATCTAGATTCCCGAGTGCATGCGCGCGCGCAGGTTTTTAACCCTTTTAAAAAGCGTAGCTTTTTAATCTTTTAGATCCCCCGCGAAGCCCGTGTAATGCGTGATTCGTGGAGAGTAATAGGGGGTAATACGCACTATCATAGTATGTATTAAGTTAAAAACATGGACAAGTGGAGAATAGATCGCAGATACAGAACAACAAAAACGAGCCTTAATGCGACGGTTGCATGGTGTACAATCTTTGATCAGCACCGGAACCGATGCCATACTCGGATTATTCCGTATAGCCTTGCATTATCCATGCGCGGATTGCCCGCCAAAGCCTTTAATTCTTGTGTGGTAAAGCGTATAAATGGTGTCTTGCTTGTCCTTTAAGCTATTGCACAGACTAAAAAATAAATTGTTTTCAAGCTCGCTCAATGTGCCTAAATTACTTTGTAAATTGTCTTCGATTAGCAATGCTTAAATCTTTTACTAAAACTGGGATTTTTATGGTGGCATTATCAATGGGGATCAAAGCTCGTACATGGTTTTGTGGTTTCTTTAGTGATAGAAGCTAAGTCTTTTTGGAGCTCTTGTTCTATGGTTTCTTTATCAACTTCTGTGGGGGTTTCTTGTGAAGGTTGATGTTTGGCAACTAAATTGGCGAAGTTCTGTGAGGTAGGTACTAAATCCAGCGGTTTATCTTTTGGGTCTGTCCACGGGTCTGTCCACTCTGTCCAGCTAGTTAAAGTAATTTCTATGCTATGGGTGCAGTCTTTTATATTGTCTTTTAGTTGCTGCTTAATGCTGTGACTGGTTGTTTTACTTGTAAAATCCTCTAAGTCGGCTATGAGCTCTGTAAAAATGCTTCAATTCTTGGATAGCATTTTTTGTAAAGAAGGAAAACTAAGAAAAACTTTTTAAAAACCGCGCGCGTGCATGCGCGCCCGTGAGTCGGGGTTCTCTTAAACAAAAAATGTTTGGGGCTTGGATTAGATTTGGAATGCAGTGCTGACGCACTGCTTACATTTTGTTGTCTGTGGGGGGAAACCCCCCATACCCCCCTAGGGCTTTTGAAGTGGAAGAGACTGAGTTAGATTGAATTTAAAGGGTCGTAGGACGCTTTGGGGGTATAGATAGCTTTTGGGTTGGGTTGAGGATATATCGTTGATTGTAGAGCGTTTTAGAGGGGTCTATGAGGGTGTTTTGAAGTGGAGGGAAGAGAAGATGTGCTTTGGGATGTGGAGTGGAGTTAGATTCGGGGAGGTTTGATGGCACAATCTCTCATTCGCTAATTCTCATTTTAAAAAAATTTTGGAAGTAAAGAGTAAGCAAAGTAAGGACAAGGCATAGGGCAAAGCACATAGGAGACACTCTGCAACACCCCCATCGAGTTGTGCGGTGGTGATCTGGTCGCTGGACTTGAGCTGGTCAGGTCTGGTGGTTTCTGGTGGTTGAGCGGTTTAGGGTGGGCTTTGGAAGTGGGGTTTTGAAGGATTGGACAATGTGGGGGTAGATAACACACTGGAAGGTTAAGCGGTTAGGAGAGATTGAGGAGAAGAAGAGTTTCTGGACTATATACTCTAAAACGCTCAGAATCGTATTCTGAGCGCATTCGGGTGTGGGGGGGTTGTCTAGATGGTTTTCGTCTAAATCGCGTTGTATGACCCCTTTATGGGGCTGAAAACATTATATTTGATTTTTGGTGGATTGTGGGGTGTTTGGTTTGTTAGATTTTATGGGCTTTCTCTTGGTTTTGGAGTTAGGTTGGGGATAGTTTGGGGGGAGAGGAAAGCAGAAAAGGTACTCCTTAAGATGCAACCTAACACTTGAAATTGACATCCCCACCATAGCTAAAGCTAGGGCTTTACAGCGCGAGTAAGTAATAAAGAGCGACTTTTAGGGTATACTTAAGGCTAGAAGCGAGAGAAGAGGTGGTTGTGTGTCAGTAGGTCATCAGAGAAAGGATAGACACAATGTGGGGGATTATCGGGCATATAGTGAGAAACAGTTGTTTGAGATTCTGAGCATCACCCAGACACAGCTTTTGGAAGTGCGAGCGGAGCGCAGGCAAATTACAAAAAGCTCAAAGACCTTCACAGAAAGAAAAGCCAGATTAAATCTGTGCTTGTTGCAAGAAGAGATCACATGCCTAACCAAGCAACACGGCTGGCCTTGATGAGTGCCGACGATCCTAATGAAACATACATGGAACCAGCTCATTTGCTGCATTTGCAGAGAGAGCCGAAAGAGAAGCTTGATTTTTTCGTGCTCGAGATTGTTGCCAAGAAGTCTTTCTAGAAAGACTATACAAGACATTTCAAAAGTAAGAACATCACAAGGGATGTACTTAATGTTGTTGTTTCGAAACCTCAACAACGACTTCCACTTGAGGCCAAATACAAAGACCACGCCTTAAGGGGGCAATGGAAAGATTTTAGAGAGTGCCATGTCAAGCCAGATTTGTTGCTGATCTATCAGGTACAAGGCGATATACTCGTTCTATTAAGACTGGGTACGCATAGTGAGCTGTTTGGATAGATTGCTGAAGCAAACGGCTTACTTGAGTACAATACTGTGTTAGAAGATGCGATGAAGCATTGGGATTTTTGCGATCTGGGCATTACTTTGTTAAGCATTTGTGATACTTCTGCCATGCATTAATAGCCTCAGAGCTCTTCGCATTGTAGGCTTAGGTGTAACTAGAATGTGGTAAGAATTACAAAGAACTAAGTGAAACAGAGGATGTTTGAAAGGTAGGATTAGTGGTGCGTGATCCCAAGATTTATCCGTGGTAAGTTCGGTTAAAAAGGTTTGCATATTATCCATTTTAAAATAAAGCCACCCTTTGCGGTTGATAAACCTTAGTTCCTCATGCGATTGGCGCATCTGTTCTCCTTGTGTTTTTTGCTTAAAAGCCTAGTGTAGCAACTTTGGCGCATTGTGGCATCATTTGGCACGCCCTCCTTGGGGATTCGCACCGCCTTTAGAGCAAGGTTTTTTCAAATGGAGGTGTGCTATGTGCTAGATGGGGCTCTAGCCAAGGGGCAAAGTTACGCGCAATTTCTCAAGCTAACCCCATGCACCCACCGGTCCAAACGCATGACGGGCGTAGAGTAGTGTTGACTAGATTAAAGCGCGCCTGTGCGTTGGGTCGGCTTAGCGTCCATATTAGTAGGGGCGCACCTGCCTTAGCACATGGGCACTCCGCCCAGCGCACCAGTTGCGCTAAAAACGCGCGCGTTAATTCCACGCTTTAAATACTTTAAGCAGTGGGTACGCGCCCCCGCTAGACTGGGGATGTGGTTGCGAATTGCAAATGTGGAGTGAGAGACAATTAGAAAGAAAAGGCTTGAGAGTCAGCCCAAAAGAGAAAATAGAAAACTTAAGTCCTTCGCCATTAAATGGCGGTTATAGTAGCGATGTCTACCGCGTTCTAGCCCAATTCTTTAACACCAAGTTACAAAGATATGCCCAAAACCCCCAAGCCACTAGCCTGCTTAAAAATCTCTTAAAAGATATTAGCGCAAAAAGGCGCGCTTTAAGGCCTTGATCAGACTAGCTGAAAACCCTAATGCGGTGGTGCGTTTTGCTACCTTGAGTCCCTAAGTGGCTTTAGAAGTGGGAGCGACTTCCCCAATAGTGCGCCTTAGTGGCGCGCAAATATGGACAAGCACAAGAGAAAAATTCGAGTGCAATTTAGGCAACAAGCACATTCTCTACACAGATCCTAAATTTGGCTTACCCTACCCGCAAGGAGGTAGCTAGGCGCGCCAAAACCTAGCAGCAAATGCGCATTGCCGACCCCTAAGGCACATATGTCTATCCTCATCAAGTAGGGTTTTCATACTATCTAAAACCCCCCTTAAACGCACTTTAAAGTGCGAAATTAAAGAGAGTTTGCGCATTGAGTTAACTTTAGGCGCGCCAATTGCACTAAAAGCGCGGGTGGTTTAAGTCCACGCTTGAAATGTTTTAAGCAGTGGGCGCGCGCCCTAATTTTGAAGGTTTTGTTAGCCAACATGGCAAAGCCCCTATTAAGGCGTTTAAAAGTAAGCTACACTGGAATGATAAAGGGGAGATTCATATAGTCCCAGTCCAAATTAGGGGGTAGTAATGGAACACTTGCCTAATATGGATCAATATCAAGACCCCCTGAAGATCATCTTTGTAAACGGCGATGTGTGGGAGGGGGTTAAAACAGATTACATTTGTTACGCCCCGCCTGATTTACTAGAGTACAAACAGGATGAAGAAGATGAGCTTATGGTAACCTACAAAGGAGTGGCTTACACTCTACGCGCTAGTGAAATTAAAGAAATTATAGGCGCGCACCCCGCGCGCCCCATGTTAAAAGAGTGAAAAGCGTGGATCTAAAACACGCGTTTAAGTCCGATTAGTGCGCTGGACGCGTAGCGTCCAAATAGTCTTAAGTGGAACACGCTTGACCAACACAATTTAAGTCCCATTAAGACCCAACGCGCTAAAATCCACTTTAACAAGAATGGCTTCCACATGGTGCCATGCGCTCACAAGGAATAAGATGATCGAACTTAAGGACTGGGTAGAACACCAAGGCAAATACATTGAAGTTACCCTAGTGGATGGGCGCGTTTTTGCCGGGGTATTTGTTTTTTGTGAGTTTGAAAACCCCTTAAACGATATAGAAGAAGACGCGCTAGCTTTAAGAACCAACATCCCGGGCATCTATTCTTTAAAGGCGCGCGAGCTTGCCAATATAGAGGTTTTAAAAAAGCCTAGCTTGAACGATCCTAACTTTGTATTATCGTCGTGGATTTGAAGCCCCGCGCACCCATGCTAAAGCGGTAAGAGGCGTGGACTTTTAGGGTGCGTTTTAAGCGCATTCTGTGCACTGGACGCGTAGCGTCCACCTAACCGGTAGTAGCGCGTAAGATTTGAATTAGCACCCTGGATTTGAAGGCGGGGGGAGAAAGGGAGTGGAAACAGCACGCGCTAGCGTCCGCTTTAAACTTAAGGCGCGCATTTTTCTAGCGTCCGCTAAAGCGCATTTTTGCTTTTTTTGCGCGCTACACTTGTTAAAATTTTCAAGGAGTGTGCAAATCCACCACGCGGGCGCGTTAGACTTAGGGCATGCATGGCAATCCTTAAACGCTACTGTAAAATAAAAAGGGGGATGGTGTCAAAGGGGGGACTTGAACCCCCGACCTCCGGCTTATGAGACCAGCGCTCTAGACCAGCTGAGCTACCTTGACAAAAACGCCTATTATAAAGGCATTTTGCTTAAAAATACTTGATTAAAGCGTTACATCAAGAGCTTGGTAAGCCTGATCGTAGGCGTTTTTATAGCGATCTACGAAGTTTTGATCCAAACCTAGGGCTTTTTTAAACTGACTCTCTTGAATGGCTTGCAAGCCATCAAATTTACGCTCGATCTCCTTAGCGTCTTGTTGAATCTGCCCCCCGTAAAAACTTGTCAAGCTGTAGAGCGACTGGGCGGCTAGGCGTTTTTCATTTTCATTCATTCCCGCTGTAGCGCGCAAAAACGCGCTGTATTCGTTATCGCTCATCAATTCCAAAACCAAAAAGCCATAGGTCTCGCGCTTCAAGCCATTGGGCTCGCGTTCCACTTTAGAGACTTCAGCGACCACTTCGGGCTGTTTCTCTCCCTTTGCAGGCATGGGAGCTTCCCCGCGTTCCAAGTGGGAGGCATTTAGCAAGGCATAAAGATTAGGTTGGTTGCGTATATCTTTAACTTCCATGAAATCCATCCTAAATCAAAGATACACACCCTGAAGCAAAAATTAGTCCAACTTGATTAAAGTCCTCGCAATGATTATAATTAAGGTATGGATAAACAACCGCCCTTTTTCCCTCTTGATGCGCCCACGCGCTTTTTTGCCTCCAGCCATGCTCCCATAGAGTTTTACTTTAAAAAATGCAGTCGGGATTTTAGCGTGCTCGAAGAGCCCCTTTATCCCTTTAGCGGGTGTGGGGATCACGCTGTGCTTAAGGTGCGCAAGAAAGATCAGAGCACTTGGGAGATGTTAAGCTTATTTTCACAGATAAGCGGGTGCAAAATACCAGACTTTGGCTATGCTGGGCTCAAAGACAAGCAAGCTATAAGCACGCAATATATTTCCATGCCCAAAACCCGCGCTACCATCTTAGAGAAACACACCTCCATTCTGCTAGAACATGGCATTAAGATTTTAGAGATCAACGCCCATAGCCATAAAATCCGCCTAGGGCATCTCAAGGGCAACCACTTTAGTATGCGCTTAAAAAAGCTCAAACCCTTGGACGCGCGCAAAATTGAGCAGGTGTTAGGTTTTTTAAAGGCTTATGGTTTTCCTAATTACTTTGGAGCACAACGCTTTGGCAAGAGAGGGGATAATTTCAAACAATCTGCCCCGCGCTCTAAAAAACTGAATGCCTTTTTTCTCTCCAGTTATCAAAGCCATCTTTTCAACCATTGGTTGAGCGCGCGCATGCGCTTAAACACCCTACTAGCCCACTTCTCCCCCCAAGAATTACATGCGGAGTTTCCCCTAGAGTTAGACACGCTCAAAGCCCTAAAAGCTCAAGAACACTATTTTAAACTCCTAGAGGGGGATATTCTATGCCATTATCCCTTTGGCAAATACTTCTGTCATGACGATCCTCTCAATGCCACACGCCTAATCACTCAAGAAATCGCCCCTACCGGTTGCTCACCGGGCAAAAGATCATGCATGCTCAAAACATAGCTTGGTCTTTGGAGTGTCCTTATGCCCACCCTCTTAAAGCAGTAGGAGATCGCCGTTATGCTCTGGTGTTTCCTAGTGATGTGCGTTTTACCTACCTCCCCCAAGAAGCCCAAGGCAAGTTAGAGTTTTTTCTGCCTAAAGGGGCGTATGCTACGATCTTTTTAGAGGAGATCGCTGGGCGGATTTTATTTACACCAAGCAAAGAGATTCATGCAAGATTTATGGCTTAAACTGTGCGCGCGCATAGGCGAAGACCCGCATAGAGAGGGGCTTAAAAACACCCCTGAGCGTGTTAAAGTCCTTTGGGATCACTTGATGCAGGGTTATAGCTGTGATCCCGAGCAAATCTTACAAAGTGCCTTTAGTATTGAGCGTTGCGATGGGATCATTGTGCTTAAGGATATTGAGTTTTATAGCATGTGTGAGCACCATTTGCTACCCTTTTTTGGGCATGTGAGTGTGGGGTATATCCCTAAAGATAAGGTCGTAGGGTTGGATGCGATCGCTAAATTAGTAGAGGCTTACTCAAGGCGTTTGCAAATTCAAGAACGCTTGAGCGAGGAGATTGCTAGCACCTTTGAGCGGATTTTACAGCCTAAGGGCGTGGGGGTGTTTTGTGTGGCTAAACATTTGTGCATGGCGATGCGCGGGGTGCAAAAACAAGAGGCGTTAGTGAAAACCAGCGCGCTTAAAGGGCTCTTTAAAAGCGATGCGCGCACGCGTGCGGAGTTTATGCAGTTACTCCAATCCTAACTTCTAGCCTGTTTGGAGAGGCAGAGCACCAGCCCTAATGCTAAAGAATTGGCGATAATGGAGCTACCCCCATAGCTCAAAAAGGGCACGGCGATTCCCTTAATGGGGATGATCCCACTCACCCCAAAGGCGTTAATGATGAAAGAAAAGCCCATCAGCAACGCCACACCCAAACAAAAGAGCATGTGTTTGGGGTTATCAAGGCGGTTGGTGATCTTAAACATCCCATGCAAGAGGGCTAACATCAGCCCCACACACACAAAGATCGCCACAAACCCCAGCTCTTCAGCTAATCCGGCTAAGATCATGTCTGTATGCACTTCGCTTAAAAAACCCAGTTTGACCACTCCCTCACCCAAACCCTGCCCGAATATCCCCCCGTGCTTGATGGCGTTGGTGGCGTGGTAGATTTGGTAAGGTTCGGGCAAATTGTCAATGCGCAGACTATTGGCAAGCTTGGAGGGCAATAAGGAGAGGATCGAGCTTTGCAAATTAGACCACCAAAGTTTCATGCGCAAAATGCGGTGCGCGCTGGTGAAAATCGCCACAAGTCCGATAAAAAGCGCGAGAGTGAAAAAGATTTTAAAGAGTTTAAAGCTTCCCCCTGAGAAAATCAACAAAAAGCCCAAGACAATGGCTAGTAAGATCACCTGCCCTAAATCGTTTTGCAACACCCCAATAAAAAAGGCAGCCAGCAAGAATAAGACGAAATAAGGGATGAGGATCATCAACTCGTCTTTGACACTGGCTTTTTCTTGGTTAAAAAAGGTGCGCGACAAACTCCAAGAGAGGAAGAACACAAAACCCACTTTAAAAAACTCCGTAGGGGCGAGTGAGAAAAAGGGGAGGCGAATCCAGCGTTTTGCCCCTCCCGCACTAGAGGACATGCTCTCAGGCAAGAAATTCATCAACACGATGAGTAAAAACGAACCAAAAAAGAGCACAAAACCCAGCTTGACAAACCATTTATCTGGATTGAGCCAAGAAATCCCCCACATCAGCACTATCCCCACTCCCACAGCCACCGCTTGGCGGATAAAAAAGTGGAATTCTTGGTAGCGGTATAAAAGGGTGGTGTAGGTGGAAAGAGAGTAGCTCATCACTACGCTTAAGCCCATCAGTAGGCTCGCATAGAGAAATAAACGCCGGTAAGCCATCAAAGACCTTTGGAAAATATGTTTGGAAACTATGCTATAATTATACAAAATTTTGCAGGCTTGGCTTTTGGGGTTGTGGAATACTCCTTGCTTTTAAGTCTCTAAGAAAGGGTTTTTATGGATTTGTCTAAAGCCTATCCTTTAGTGTATAAGGCGATGGATTATCGCGCCTTGCGGCAGGATTTGATCGCAAGCAATATCGCCAATGTGGACACGCCTTTTTACCGCCCTAAGGATTTGGATTTTGAAACCATGCTAGCCCATAAAAAGGCAGAGGTGTTTGATCACCAAAAAGACAAGCGTTTAAAGCTTGCAGAGACCAATCCACGGCATTTAGAGCCTAAGGACTATGAGGACAACAAGGCGACCATTTTTTTTAGGGATGGGCACTTGGCTAAGAATGATGGCAATAGCGTGGATATTGATATTGAGACCTCAGAGATGGGAAAAAATTCTACCATGTATTTGGCTCTTACTACCGCGCTTAAGAAACACAGAAGCATCGTCAATTACGCCATTGACGCAGCCAAGAATATTTAGAGGAAAGGACAACCATGTTTTTATCTAGTTTTGACATCAGCGGTTATGGATTATCCGCCCAGAGAGTGCGCGCTAATCTCATTTCTTCTAATATTGCTAACGCCAACACCACGCGCACCGACGAGGGCGGACCTTACCGCCGTCAAGAAGCGATCTTTAAATCCTTTGACTTCAACAAGGTGTTAAACGAAAAACTTGCAGAAAATAATAATCTAATGGAGTATGAAGACCCCTTAGATGAGAGCGATGACATTGAAAAACCTAACCCACCCATCATGGGGGTGTATATTGAAAAGATCGTGCGCGATGACAAAGCACCTCTTTTAAAATACGATCCCACCCACCCGGACGCGGACGCTAATGGCTATGTGTCCTACCCTAATGTCAATCCCGTGGTGGAGATGGCAGATTTGATTGAAGCTACGCGCGCTTATCAAGCCAATGTCGCGGCGTTTCAAAGCACTAAGAACATGGCAACTAATGCCATTGGCATGCTACAAGCTTAATTTAAAGAAAGGAGATTCTCTTTTGCGCTTAAAGATTCGCTAGAAGAGACGATATAGGTGGACAAGATGCAAGGAGTCAACATGAAAACTTTATACACTGATATAGGGTTGAATAAAGCTAGCACTCCTTTAGATTCAAAGGCGCATGAGAATCTAATGGAGAAGGGGGAGTTCTCTGCGATGCTCAAGCACTCTATTGATGAACTCAACAACACCCAAAAGGAGTCCGATAAGGCACTCGCAGACATGGCAACCGGGCAAGTTAAAGACCTGCACCAAGCCGCGATTGCTATTGGCAAAGCCGAAACTAGCATGAAGCTTATGCTAGAGGTGCGCAACAAGGCGATTAGTGCCTACAAAGAGTTGCTAAGGACACAGATTTAACCTCTTGCTTGTGCTAGGAAGCTTTTATGAGCACTGAGCCAAGCCCTGCTACCCCCCCCCTCCCTAACCCTGAATTAGACCCTAGACGCACTGAGAGGCTTTTACTCATCTTCTTAGTCGTGGGGGGCTGTTTGCTCCTCTTTGTGGTGGTGATGTTTTTTAAGGCGATCTTACCTCGCAAAATGCCCGCTTTTGTGGTAACAAAAACTAATATCGCCACGCGGGGTAGCATTTATAGCCAAGATGGTTTTAGCCTAGCTAGCAGTCAAAAACTCTTTAAGGTGAGTTTTAACCCTCTCTCCATTGATCCAGACAAGCGCGACTTTTTTATTGACTTGCTCTCCATTTACACCAATATCCCCCGCTCCCTCATCGCTGAAAAATGCACCCAAAATAGCTATGTTACCCTCTCTTATAATATCAACGCCAACACGGCAGCAAGCTTACGCCAGCTCAACGCCAAGCTATTAGCCTATAATGTCTTTGTGGAGTATGAAGACAATAGTAAAAAAATCGTGCCTAAGATCGGGCTCAATATTGAAGTGAGCGGGATTGCTAGAAACTACCCTTATAAAGATAATTTTGAGCCCTTAGTGGGCTATGTCAAAAAGATCGACACCTCTAAGATCACAATGGTGCAGGGGGTCAAGGGCTTAGAAAAGTTTGACAATAAAATGCTTGTTGCCAAACATGACGGGCAGGACACGGGCAAGCGCGACATCGGCTTTAATCTCATTGAGGATAAGAGTTTTGAGAGTATCGCGCGCGTGGATGGCTTTGATCTCACTTTGAGTATCCCCTTAAAGATTCAACGCGATCTAGAGCACCTCTTAGACAGGGCAAAGACTCATTATAAATCCCAGCAGATCATTGCAGGCGTGTTTTCTCCAAATAATGGCGAAATCCTTGCCCTAGCGACCACTAATAGATTTAACCCCAATAATATCCAAAAGAGCGATTACTCAGCATTGAATGTAGATGCGATCGAACTCTCCTTTGAGCCCGGGAGCACCATTAAGCCCATTGTTTATAGCCTGCTGGTAGATAAAAAACGCATTGACACCACTAAGCCCATTGATTTAAGCCATGGTGTTTACAAGCTGGGCAAATACACCATTAGAGACGATCTCATCCCCCCCAAAAACCCCACAATCGAAGATGTTTTAGTGCGCTCCAGCAATGTGGGCATGATCAAACTCTCTAAACGGCTGAGTGGACCAGAAATGTATCAGGGTTTGAAAAGTTTTGGGGTGAGTGAGCCTACTGGGATTGACTTGCCCTATGAAAAAACGGGGCTACTCCCCAGTGTGCGCCTGCTCAGTGGTGAAGTGTATAAGGGCAGTGTTTCTTATGGCTATGGCTTGCGCACCACCTTTATGCAACTCTTGCGCGCTTACGGGGTGTTTGCTAATGGGGGATTTTTAGTAACTCCCCACTTGGTGCAACGCTTTAGTGCCTCCAATGGCGATGTTTATATCCCCAATTTCCCCCCTAAAAAACAAGTCATCAGCAAGGAGAGCGCGCGCAAAATGCAAGAACTCTTGATTAAAGTCGTAACCCATGGCACGGGCAAGAGCGCGCAGGTGGGTGGGCTTATCATCGGGGGCAAGACAGGCACAGCACGCATTGCCAACAAGGGCAAATACACTGATGTTTATAATAGCTCATTTTTTGGCTTTGCTAGGGACAAGCAAAACACTTATGGGATTGGTGTCGTGGTTTTTGGCTCTTTGGGGAGTGAAGAGTATTATGGCAGCCAAACAGCCGCGCCCATTTTTAAGCAGATTGTGCAATTGCTCATTAAAAACCAGTATCTCACGCCCACCCTCATATCTCCCCCCAAAACCCCCGCGCACAGACATTAAGAAAAATGCGAATAAGCCATGTTAGACTAAGAATACACCCAAAAGGATAAAAATGATTACACAAGATCAGGTCTTAAACGCGCTCAAAAGCGTTATTTACCCCAATTTTGAGCGCGATATTGTCAGCTTTGGCTTTGTCAAAAATATCACCTTGCATGAGAGTCGTTTAGGGCTACTCTTAGAAATCCCCTCTAGCTCCCCAGAGGTCAAAGCCACTTTAGAAAGGGAAGTGCGCGCCAAAATGCAAGAGATTGGCATCAGCGCGCTACAACTAGACATCAAAACTCCCCCTAAAAAAGAACCCCAACAAGCCACCAGCAACAAAAACCTAGCCCCCAATATTAAGCATGTGGTGATGGTTAGCTCGGGTAAGGGCGGGGTGGGCAAGAGCACCACCAGTGTTAATTTAGCCATTAGCCTAGCCCAAGCTGGGCAAAAAGTCGGCTTGCTGGATGCGGATGTCTATGGTCCTAATATTCCTAGAATGTTAGGCTTGGTGGGCGTGGACCCCATGAGCGATCCTAGTGGCAAAAAACTTATCCCGCTAGAAGCCTACAATGTCAAAACCATGAGTATGGGGCTACTCTATGAAGAAGGGCAGAGTTTAATTTGGCGCGGACCCATGCTTATGCGCGCCATTGAGCAAATGCTCACCGATATTTTATGGGGACAGCTAGATATTCTCATTGTGGATATGCCCCCGGGCACGGGCGATGCCCAGCTCACTCTAGCCCAAGCCGTGCCCATTAGTGCAGGCATTAGTGTAACCACCCCCCAATTAGTAAGCCTAGATGATGCCACGCGCTCTTTAGACATGTTTGCCAAATTGCATGTTCCCATTGCGGGCGTGATTGAGAACATGAGCGGGTTTGTCTGCCCGCATTGCGCGCACACTAGCGATATTTTTGGCAAGGATAACTTGAGCGCGCTCCTAGAGGCTTACCAAACCCAAGCACTCGCACGCATCCCCTTAGAAATGCAGGTTAGAGAGGGAGGGGATAAGGGCACACCCATTAGTGTGCTCAATCCTAAATCCCCGGTCAGTCTTGCCTACCAACAAGCTAGCGAAAAACTCCTAGAATTTTTAGCCAAAGTAGCGCGCGAAGAGTTGGCAACCAACAAAGAAATTCAACCTACGATCCGCTAGTGTTTAACGCTTTCAAACGCGCTGTTCACCTCTATGATCCGGGTTACTTTAGCCTGATCTACGCGCTCAAGGCGACCTTTACCACTTTTTTATGCGCCGTCTTGGGGGCGTTTTTCTTTAGTCCCTTTATCACCATTTGGGCAGGGTTTCAGGCGATTTTCATTTACTTTTTAAGTGTGCTCATTAGCGACAAGGATCATGAGATCCACTATCTATTGAGCTTTGTGGCAATAAGTTGTGCGATCATCATGCTGGTGTATCCGGTGGCGCATTTTGGGGTGTGGCTGTGCGTACCCCTATATTGCATCACTTTTTTTGTGGGGCTCTCTATGGCTTATAGCATGGACTTACACAAGGTGTGCAATACCGCTCTTTCCAATGGACTCATCACTTGCTTATACCTAGACGCGCACGCGCCTATTAATCTAACCCAGAGTTTAGGCATGGTGAGTTTATTGGCTATACTCAGTATCCTCCTGCAGTATTTTGTCTTTGTCTCCAAATACAGCGCTTTCACCAAAAAGCGTTTTAGTATTCTGCTCTCTAATATGGAATTGATGTTGCAATACGCCAACCACCCGCACGACTACGCCATGATTAAGACCCAAGTGCTCCAGCAAATCCAAAACACCAAGAGGATTTTAAACTCCAAATCCAGTAAGATCAAAGACCCCCATACCATCCAAAATCTCCAACGGAGTCTCTTTCAGCTCCACGCCTTAGAGGAAATCTACCACTCCATCCACTCTATCTATGGCTATTTCAACACCCAAACCCTAGAATTAGTGCGCCAAGAGCTCTTATTGAATTTCCAAATTTTAGCAGGGGTATTTAGCCAAAAGAATATCCCCTTACACATGGACGCTTTGCAACATCTTAACCCCCATGTGGATAAACTCGTGCGCCACTCCATTGAGATCATTTACAACAAAATGGAGGTGTTTTTAATCGGGGGAGAAATGCCCTTAAGACCCCCCACCAGCACACCCCCCTCCTTTAAGAGTGTCTTAGAAGCCCTGCACTTCAAACACCCCATCTTCCAATACGCCTTTAAATACGCGACCGCCATGGGGATTTCCGTCTTTATTGCGCGTTATTTTGGCTTTAACCATGGCATGTGGATTGCGATGGCGACCCTGCTTGTTTCGCGCTCGTCTCTAGGGAGCACTAAGGAAACCCAATTAGAATTTGTCAAGGGATCGGCTGTCGGGTTATTGCCCGGTTTGTTGGTGGTGTGGCTTTTTGCAGACACTTGGGTGTTTTATGTTTGTTTGGGGTTGGGGGTGTTCTTGTTTATTTATCTCAAGGTGTATTCCTACACCACTTGGGCGAGCGCCTTGATGTTCGCCTTTTTGCTATGTTTTTCACTCTTTACGCACAATTTTATGGATATTGTGGTCTCAAGAGTAACAGACATCGCGCTAGGAATCGCCATTGTCTATAGCGTGTTTTTATTCTTGTGGCCCAAATACGATAAGGACGCGTTTATCCAGCACATGCAAGGTGCACTCAACACCTTAAAAAACCTACTCAGCCTCACTCTTAAGCCCCATAACCCCCGCGCCCTAGACATCCAAAGCCATTTTTTAAACCAATACAACGAGTTTAAGCTCTGTTTGAAACACGCCCGTAGCGAGACTTCTGACACCAAGAGTATCCAATCTCTCTTCCGCGCGCTCAAATGTTTAGATGTGTTAGACACCTTGAGTTACCGCCTCTATGAGTATTGCTACAACACCCCCCTTTGTCAAGAAGTCCAAGTCTTGGTGCACAACAACACCCGCTTGATTCTTAGCCGCTACACACAAATACTCAACTATCTGCACAACAAGCCCCATTATTTCAAACCCCAACAAGCCGGACGCCTACTCCACATCAGCCATGATCTAGATACCCTCTTTGATACCCTCTTTGATACCCAAAACGCGCTCTTTAAAGAAATTACAGCCGTGTTTAAATACTAGGCTTTGCAACTTCCCAGCGCGCCAAGCCACAAAGCCGCCCCCTCACTTGTTAGAATAAAGCAATTAGGCGCGCTGTAAATCTCTCTGTCCTTAAATAGCTGTTGTTCTTGGCTGGAAAACCCGCCCTCAGGTCCGATGAGTATGCCTCCCTCTAGACTGGCTAATCCATCGCTCCCATGAAAATCTAGCACTTTGGCGCGTGGATAGGCTTGTAATACCGCTTGGGTGTTGGCAAAATGTTCTAAGATCATCAAGTCGCCACGCCCACTTTGTTGGTTAGAGGCGATCAAAATCTTTTGTAAGCGTTGCATTTGGCGCGCCCCAAAGACTTCTCTTTGGCTGTATTGCGCGTAAAAAAAGCTAATCTTACCCACCCCCATTTGATTCAAATAGGGCAGGACTCTTTCGATCTCCCTATGCGCGATCAAAGCCCAAATCAAATGGGTTTGTTGTGCGGGGCGTTTGGGAGAAAAACGACTCTCTAGCAGGCGTAAACACGCGTGTTTTTTGTGCACGCTCACCTGGGCATAGAGATAGAGCATGTCATCAACAAGGTTTCTAAAAGCCAAGACTTCTTGAACCTGCGTGCGCCTACTGGCATACAAATGCCTATGAAGCGCGCCTTCTATAACAAGCTCTACTTGGCCGGCACTAGGGTGGTAACTAAATTGCATGCCTCTACTTTAACACTTTTTTGGCAGGTTTTATGATAACATTATGGATAAAACAATGGATGATTTTTGAACCCTACACCTTCTCAAGAAGCGGTGGTCTTATTGAATATGGGCGGACCCAACCACTTACAAGAAGTGGAAGTTTTCTTGCATAACATGTTCAATGACCCCTGTATCCTCTCTATTAAAAACGCCCGTTTGCGCCAATTGGTGGCTAAATGCATTGTCAAAAGCCGTGCTTCTAAATCGCGCGCCATCTACGCGCGCATTGGGGGTAAATCCCCCATCGCCTCTTTGAGCGCGCAACTTGCCCAAAAGTTATGCGCTCTCGATCCTAGCCGCTATTACACCTACGCGATGCGCTACACCCCCCCCTACGCCCTAGGGGTGCTCGAACAACTCCAACAACGCGCGATCAAGCATATTACCCTCTTTTCCATGTATGCCCAATACTCCACAACCACCACTCTCTCCTCGCTCACAGACGCGCACAACGCCCTTAAGAGTCTCAATTACACCCCGCTTTTAAACATCATCGATCGCTTTTACACCAACGCGCTTTACAACCAAGCCATTGTGCAAAGCATTATAGCGACTTTAAAGGGGCGCGATCCCCAAGAGTTTGTGTTGATCTTTAGCGTGCATGGTCTACCTGAGCGCGTGATCCTACAGGGCGATCCCTACCAAGCTGAGTGTATCCACCATGTGAGTTTACTCAAGCAAGCCCTAACGCGCGCGTGTGTTTTTTTTAAGCATGTAGAGCTGGCTTACCAATCCAAAGTAGGTCCTATGAAATGGCTAGAACCTAGCACAGAGGCGATGATAGAACACCACCGTAAGAGCAAATTGGTGATTTACCCCCTCTCTTTTAGCATTGATAATTCTGAAACCCTGTATGAATTGCAAATCCAATACCGCTTGGATGCCAAGCGTTTGGGGGTTTTAGAATATTTAGTCTGCCCTTGTTTGAACGATCACCTCGATTTTGCCAAAGCCATTTTAGAAGTTTTAGATAATCAACGCACCAAGCCAAGCTAGATTTACTCTATAAGACTACAATGAGAGCCCTATCTCATTTGAAAGGATTGATATGCATAGGTTCTTTTTGTGCTTACTCACTTTGCTAGCCCTAGCCCATGCCAATGATGATGCCATCAACGAAGAGATGATTAGCTCAGGGAGCACTAGCCCCAAACAAGCCCTAGAGGAAGCCAATAACCTAGACAAGCTAAGTTATGCCGGACTAGAAGATGTCTTTTTAGACACCAACACCATCGCCCCGCATGGCAAGTACATGTTGCTTGTCTTTGGCAAAAATGGCTGTTCTTATTGCGAATTGCTCAAGCAGGACATCAAGCAACATGACGCGCTCAAAAATTTCATCAAAGCCCATTACAGCGCCTACTACATCAATATCAGCTACTCCAAAATGCACAATTTCCAAGTGGGTGGTCCGCACAAAAACAGAGAGTTTAAGCTCCCCACCGCCGAATTGGCTTCTATTTACGATGTCAATTCCACACCCACGATTGTCTTTGCCAACCCAGATGGCAAAACCATTTACGAGCTCCCCGGTTACATGCCCTATAAACAATTCCTAGCCGTCCTAGAGTTTGTAGGCAAGGGCTTGCACAAGGGGATTAAGGACAATAAAGAGTTTATCAGCAAGTTGCGCGCCTATATCTTGAAGCGCACTAGGGAGCTCAATGCGGCTTAAAACACTCCTTTACTTTTTCTTGGGTTCGTTTTGGGTGGCAATCCCGGTGATGATCACCTATGCCACCGCTTGCGCGCTAGCGACCTTTGTGGAAAATGATTATGGCACACCTGCTGCCCAAGCGGTGGTTTACCACACTTGGTGGTTTAACGCTCTGCACGCGTATTTGTTGATTCTCATCATCGGATCGCTCATTAGCTCTAGGGCGTTCCAGCGCAAGCGTTGGATAAGCATCTTTTTTCATCTCTCTTTGGTGGTGATCATCGTGGGAGCGGGGATCACGCGCTTTTTTGGCTTTGAAGCCACCATGCATATTAGAGAGGACGCTACCAGCAACGCGATCACCACTAGCGACACCTATTTGAATATCCAAGCTAGTAAGCCAGATACCCCTCCCCTGCATTTCGCGCTCAAAAGCGCGCTTTCACCCTTTTCTAGACACTTGCCCAAACAAAGACTCAGTGTCTTTGACCAACCTCTCCTCTTAGAGCCCTTGAGTGTGCGCAAGCAAAACCCAGATAAAAAGGACAACCACGCCCTTTTGCAACTCAAGGTTAGTTATCAGGGGCAAAGCCATATCTACGCTATTGTAGGCGGACCCGGGATTGAAAGCCAAGATGTGAGCGCGGATTTTCAAGGGGTGCGTATCGCGATCAATTGGGGAGTTACCACAAAGAAACTCCCCTTTGCCCTCAAACTCAAACGCTTTGAATTGGAACGCTACCCGGGGTCTATGAGCCCCTCTTCTTACGCCTCTGAGGTGGAGATTTTAGATAATCAAGGCAAGCTCATCAAGCCTTATCGTATCTTTATGAACCATGTCTTAGATTATGGAGGGTATCGCTTTTTCCAAAGTTCTTACGATCGCGATGAAAAAGGCACGATCCTCTCTGTCAACAAAGATCCGGGCAAACCCATCACTTACCTAGGCTATGCGGGCTTGATCTTAGGAGCGATCGCTTTGCTCTTTGGGCGTAGCGGGCGTTTCCAGAGGCTATCTCTCTTTTTAAAATCCCAAAACATTGCCGGGTTATTCTTGTTGGGCATGCTGGCTTTGGGAGGGACACATTTGCGCGCCGAAGCAGGCAAAATTGACATGCATGGGGGCAAGCCTGAAGCCACCCCTTTAAATGACATGGGTAAGGCTGCCCTAGAAAAAGAAAAGATCGCCACCTTACATGCGGGCATCATCCAGCGCATGAAAAATCTCAAAGCGCACTCTAAGGGCAAGTTAGGCAAATTCCAACGCCTGCAAGTGCAGGGTTTTGATGGACGCATTAAGCCTTTGGACACCTTGAGCATGGATTTGATCCACAAGATCACCCACCACGATGGCTTCAAGGGCATGGACAATATCCAAGTGATGTTAGGCATGATGCTCTACCCAGATGACTACAAGAGTATCAAGATGATCTACACCTCCACGCACAAATTGCGCCGCATCTTAGGCGTGCCCCCTAACCAAGCGCGCGTGGCTTTTGTAGACATTTTTGGTCCGCATGGTTACAAACTCCAAAACTATGTGGAGGAGATCAACCAAAAAGCCCCCAAGGATCGCGATGAATTTGACAAGGACATCTTGCGCGTAGACGAACGAGTCAACTGGGTTTACACCATTTTTAGTGGGGCGATTTTGAAAATTTTCCCAGAGAAAAACTCTAACTCTTGGCTCTCCCCAGCTGATGCGATCAAGAGTAGCGATGCGCCTTTGGCTAAAGAAGCTAGGGAATTTTTACGCGCTCTCTTTGTGGGCTTTGATGCGGGAGTGGACTCTAACCAATGGGACAAGGTGAATCAAACCTTGGACGCACTGGGTGCCTACCAGCGTGCCCATAGCTCTCTAGTCTTAAGCCCAGCCAAGATCAACGCGGAGATCTTTTTAAACCATAGCAATTTCTTTAACATGCTCACTCTGCCCTATATTTTGCTAGGTTTGCTCTTATTAGGGGTGGTGTTGGTAGCCACCTTCAAAAACAAACCCCCTAAGGCGTGGGTGCATTGGGGGTTTTATGGCGCGCTCTTGTTACTAGCCCTAGCGCACACGGCTGGGCTCTTATTGCGCTGGTATGTGAGCGAGCACTCCCCTTGGAGCAACGCCTATGAATCCATGCTCTACATCGCATGGGCGGCTATTGTCGCCGGACTCATCTTGCGCTCTAACTTAGCCCTTTGCGCTTCTAGCTTTTTGGGGGGAATCGCCCTCTTTGTGGCGCACTTGGGCTTTATGGACCCCCAAATTGGCAATCTTGTGCCCGTGCTCAAATCCTATTGGCTCAATATCCATGTGTCCATCATCACAGCCAGTTATGGCTTTTTGGGCTTGTGCTTTATTTTGGGAATCTTAACCCTCCTGCTCTTTGTGTTAAGAAGCCCCAAACGCCCCAATATTGACACCACGATCTGCTCCTTGAGCGCGATCAACGAAATGGGCATGATCTTAGGGCTTTTATTGTTGAGTGTGGGGAATTTCTTAGGGGGCGTGTGGGCTAATGAATCTTGGGGGCGTTATTGGGGCTGGGACGCTAAAGAAACTTGGGCATTGATCTCCATTGCGGTTTACGCTGTGATCTTGCACCTGCGCTTTTTGCGTTTTGAGTTCATGCCCTTTGTCTTTGCTAGCGCGAGTGTGGTGGGCTTTTACTCCATTTTGATGACCTATTTTGGAGTCAACTACTACCTCTCAGGCATGCACAGCTATGCCGCAGGCGATCCTGTGCCCATCCCTAGTTTTCTCTACTTCTTTGTGGCGGGCACTTTGCTTCTCATTGTAGCGGCTAGCTGGAAACGCCAACTTGTGATGCCCAAATTCTAGTGTTATTAATTTTAAGTGGCTACAATAGTGCGTTTCAATTTTACTCTAAGGACAAGCGATGGCAACCAGAAAAGAACATGATTTTATTGGCGAAATGGAGATTGATGATAGTCTCTACTATGGGATTCAAACCATGCGTGCGGTGGAAAATTTCAATATCACCCATGATCGCCTGTTCAATTACCCCATTTTTATCCGCTCTTTTGCACAGGTGAAAAAGGCTGCTGCTCTAGCCAATGCCGAGCTAGGGCTCATTGACATCAAGATCAGCGATGCGATCTGCCATGCCTGCGATAAAATCATTGATGGGGAATACCAAGATCAATTTGTGGTGGATATGATTCAAGGCGGGGCGGGCACCAGCACGAATATGAATATGAACGAGGTGATCGCCAATGTGGCTTTAGAATATCTGGGGCACAAAAAGGGCGAATACCAATATTGCCACCCCAATGACCATGTGAATCGCTCCCAATCCACCAATGACGCTTATCCCAGCGCGCTTAAAATTGCCATTTACGAACGCCTGGATCACATGACCCAAGTGCTGAAAGTGCTAAAAGACGCGTTTGCTAGAAAAGCTAAAGAGTTTTCCCATGTGCTCAAAATGGGGCGCACCCAGCTCCAAGACGCTGTGCCCATGACTTTAGGGCAGGAGTTTGAAACCTTTGTGTCCATGGTGGAAAAGGATATCCAACACATTTTAGACGCGCGTAGCTGGACGCGTGTGATTAACTTAGGGGGCACGGCTATTGGCACGGGCATTAATTCTCACCCCGATTACAAACGCATTGTAGAAAAGAAAATCCAAGAAGTTACCGGTAGACCTTTCACCATCGCCCATGATCTCATTGAAGCTAGCCAAAGCACAGGTTCTTATGTGCAAGTGAGTGGGGCACTCAAGCGCGTGGCGATCAAGCTCTCTAAAATCTGCAACGACTTGCGCCTATTGAGTTCAGGACCGCGCGCGGGGCTCAATGAGATCAATTTACCTAAAATGCAACCGGGGAGCTCTATTATGCCCGGCAAGGTCAACCCCGTGATCCCCGAAGTGGTGAATCAAGTGTGCTTTTCTGTAATTGGGAATGACTTAGCCGTGGCAATGGCTGCTGAAGGAGGGCAGTTGCAACTCAATGTCTTTGAGCCTGTGATCGCCTACAAGCTCTTCCACTCTTTCTTAATGCTCAACCGCGCTATGCGCACTTTGGTAGAAAAATGTATCAATGGAATCACTGCCAATGAAAAGATTTGCCATGACTATGTCTTCAATAGTATTGGCATTGTAACCGCACTCAACCCGCATATTGGGTATGAAAAATCTGCCTCCATCGCTAAAGAGGCACTAGACACGGGCAAGTCCGTCCAGCAGATTGTGCTAGAGCGCCAACTTCTCACCAAAGAACAACTAGCTGAGATCTTCCAGCCTGAAAACATGGTGAGCCCCCATGTTTTCAAAAAGCACAAAGACTAGCTTTGAGGTGGGCGTTCCTTCTGTTTTTGCTAAGTAGCATTTTGGGCGCGCACACGCCCGCACGCCCGCGCTTACTCTCCCCCATCCCCCCAGCCCCACAGATTGTCATGCCCTTAGAGCCCTGCAATGATGATTGTTTGAGAAAACTCTATGCGAGAGGGCAGATCTTTTCGTTTATGGCGCGCTATGTCTCTAGTCAGGACGCGCAATTAAAAGATGACTATGTCATTATTAACGATCTGCTCAACCCCACCCTAGCTGTAGCCACTAAGCCAGACAAGGCACAACCCACACAGGGGGCTGTGCAAAAAGTCGCGCTCCTAGTGCCTAAAGATGTGGTGGGGAAGTATAGCAACACCGCTATTAACGCTATTTTAGCCTATCTCGCGCTCCAAGAACAAAATTTCATCTTTAAAGTCTTTGATAGCAAGAAAGAAGACCCACAGAGTTTAAAGCAGGCTTATGAGGAGATTGTCCAGGAGCATTTCCCCTTTGTGATCGCCTTACTCACCCAAAATGGGGTGTTGAACTTGATTAGCCAAACCCCCTTAAGTCTGCCCACCATCGTGCCCAGCGCGCACAAAGATCAACTAGAAAAGCGCGCAGATTTGCCCTCCGCTTTGATCTTTGGGGGGATTGATTTTAGCCAACAGGTGAGCATGCTTGTGGATTTAAGCCAGCATAGACCCCTAGTGCTTTACAATGATGATAGCTTTAGGGGCGCGATGCTGGGCAAGAGTATCCAAGACTTGGGCGCGCCCATTCTCTACCAAGACACCATCACTTTTAAAAAAGCTAGCACCTTTTCGCATGAACTCAGAACGCAGATTCCCTATTTTAAAGAGGGTGTTGTGGTGCTCAACACCCCCATTGTCAAAACCGGGTTGTTGCTCTCCCAAATAGGGCTGCTCTCCAAAGCCAAACGCCCTAAAATGCTCCTTTCTTCGCAAATCAATTTCAATTTAGCCTTATTCATGCTAACCCAAGAACGCGATCGCCAACATTTCTACCTCACCAGCGCGATTGGCAAGATCAACCCCTATTTAGAACAATATGCCTCCATTTTGGGTGTGAATTTGGCTTACGACTGGGTGGGTTACACCAGTGTCAACGCCCTAGAGCACATGCTAGCTGACACCTACCACATTGCCCAACGCTACTTTAGCGAACCCCTGCAAAACAAGCAGATCGTCTACACCAACACCATTTACACCCCCAAAGGCTTAGGTTTTGTGCCTCTCTTATTGCCTACGCGCACGCCAAGCTCCCCCCTCTTGCTTGAAGAATCAAGCGATGAATAAAGGACACTAGTGCAAGTGCATTTAAAACACGCCACCCCATTGAGTTGTTGCTACGAAGCGATTCGCACCTGTTACCAGAGTTTTGCTTACAGCGATGGGGGCGGGCGTAAGGATCTAGAACTCATCGATCGCGTGGCAAATAAATACCGCCATAACTCCACCTTAGAGCATTTGTTCTATAATTTTGAAATACTTGGAATCAGCCGGGCGTGTTTGCAAGAACTTGCGCGCCACAGAATGGCGAGCTTTTCAGTCAAATCTAGCCGTTACACTTTGAGCGAACTCAAAACCCAAGAGAGTTTCTTACCCTTGAGCGCGCAAAACCTTGAGCGCGCCCAAAAGTTTTTGGTGTTTACGGGAATAGAGGCAGTGGATCACGCCAGTGTGCAAGCTTTAGAAAATTTGCGCCTACTCATTAGCAACCATGTCAAAAACGACTACGCCAAATTTGCCATGCCTGAGAGTTATAAGACCAGCTTGGCTTTCAGTTTGAACGCGCGCAGCTTGCAAAATTTTCTCTCTTTGCGCACGGACAGCAAAGCCCTTTGGGAGATTCGCCAACTCGCCTTTGCGATCTATGAGGCGTTACCCCAAGATCACCAATACCTCTTTAGCGCGTGCTTAAAGGAAGCGCGCTGAAACTCCAACTTGTAGACACCTTTAGCCTATTGTTTAAATTCTACTACCACTTACAGGATTTGCGCACCTCCACGGGCACAAATACCGCATGGCTGAGCGCTTTTGTGCGCGTGGTCCAACAGGTTTATAAGCTCAAAGGGGATCACTTGGTCTTTGCCTTAGAGGGTAAAGAAAATAAGCGCAAGACATTGAGCCCCACTTACAAAGCCAATCGAGTCGCTCCCCCCGGACTAGAAGAACAACTACCCATTATCTTGGAGTGGATGGAGCGCATGGGCTTAGATGTCTTTAGCGTGCCCGGGTATGAGAGCGATGATGTGATCGCAAGTTTGTGCGCTGTGTTTGAAGAAGCGCAGGTGCGTATTTTGAGCGCGGATAAGGATTTTTACCAATTAGTCAGCCCGCGCATTTTGCTATGCGATCCAGGAAGCAACACTCTAAGGGGCATAGAAGAGTGCTTGGAGAAATACGGCATTTACCCCCACCAATTCGTAGAATACCAAGCTTTGGTGGGGGATAGTAGCGATGGGTATAAGGGTGTGGAGGGTGTGGGGGCGGTGTGGGGAGCTAAACTCATTAGAGCCTTTGGCACTTTAGAAAATCTCTATGACACCCTAGAAACCCATGGGATCACACAGCTTAAACTCCCCTCCAAATTGCAACGCGCGCTTCTCAAAGACAAGCCACAAGCCTTTTTAAGCCGCCAGCTTGCTACCCTGAACACCACGCTGTTTAGACACCCTCCCACCTTGCAACCCTTCCCCCAAGAAAACCCCTTATTGCGTATTGCAGATGCCTTGCAGCACTACGAAATGTTTGGGCTACTCAAACAGATCACCCCTACCCCCATCCCCAAAAGCCCCCCCAAATCCCAAGATTTACACCTAGAAACCTCTAGCGTGTACGCGATCTATTTAGAACCCCAAAACGCCACTTTGGGTATCCTAGACATAGAGAGTGGGGCGTTTGGGCTTTTAGATTGCTACAATCCCCAAATAGATAAACAGGCTTTATGGCGATGCCAACTCATCGGGTACCAAATTAAAGAAGTTTTAGCCTTTTTAGCCCCCCCTTGTTTGCCCCGCTTTGAAGATGTCGCGCTATTGGCGTGGCTGTGTGATTCTGAGATCAAACCCCAAATTAGCGCGCTGGGCAAATTATTGGGGCTAGAGGCTTTTGAGAGCAAGCCTAACGCCCCTTTAGATGCCTTGATGTTAGAACGCAACACGCGCCTAATCGCCACCGCTTATAGGCATTACCAACGCGTTTTGAGCCCAGCCCTTTGGCAACTGGCTCACACTCTAGAATACCCTCTGCTAGAAATCTTGCTAGACATGCAGACACATGGGGTTTGCGTGGATTTGGATTATTTTGGGAGTCTACACATAGAGTTTCAAGACACTCTAAAGGCGTTGCAAGATCAAATCCACGCTCTAGCCCGCACCCCTCTTAATGTCAATTCCACCAAACAATGGGCGCATTTTCTCTACCAAGACTTGGGGCTACAAGCCAAGGGTGTAAAGAAGATCAAAACCGGGTTTTCCACCGATGAAGCCAGTTTAAAAGCCCTGCAAGACGCGTATGCGGGCATGACAATCCACAATGTCAATATTAACGCGCTCTTAGAGGCGCTCTTGCAATACCGCGAGATTTTCAAGCTCCAATCCACCTACATACAACCCCTGCTCTCTTGCAACACCCAAAGCAAGATTCACACTATCTTTTACCAAAACACCACCGCTAGCTCCCGTTTGAGCTCCGCGCATCCTAATTTGCAAAATATCCCCATACGCACCCCCTTAGGTAAGAAAATCGCCCACGGTTTTATCCCCAGCGCGCGCGATTTAGTGTTACTAGGGGTTGATTATTCCCAAATTGAGCTTAGACTCTTAGCCCATTTTAGCGGGGATACCCAATTAATCCAAGCCTTTTTGCAAGGACAAGACATCCACCTTAACACCGCTTTGGCTCTATTTAATGATCCGGATAAACGCGCCGCGGCTAAGAGCATCAACTTTGCTTTGATCTATGGCATGGGGGCTAGACGCTTGGGCGAAACCCTTAAGATCAGCCAACAAGAAGCCAGAGATTACATCGATCGCTACTTCAACGCCTTCCCCACAATCAAAGATTTTTTACAACATCTCAAAGCACGCCTTTTGCAAACCGGAGAGATCACCACGCTATTAGGGCATAAACGCTATTTTGACTTTGCGCAAGCCACCCCCAAGCTCCAAGCCGAATACCTGCGCGAAGGCGTGAATACCCTCTTTCAAGGGAGCGCTAGCGATCTAGTGAAATTAGCCATGCTCAAAATCCACGCCCACATCGCTCCATACCCTAGAGTAAAAATGCTAGTGCAGGTGCATGATGAAATCATCTTAGAAGCCCCCTGCGATCAAGCAGGCGATCTCGCCCTAGAGATCAAGGCACTCATGGAAAACATTTACCCTCTTAAAGTGCCCCTAGAGTGCCACACGGCTATCGCGCCTAACTGGGGGGATTTAAAGGGGTTGTAGCGGGGGTTTTCTGTGCTAGAATACCCCTTTAGATTTTTAGCGCACACAAGGAGAGTTATGAGTATCTATGTCAAGAACCGCATTAGGGGCAAGATTTCTTTGCACGAAAGAGGGCAGGGGAAGTATAGAGTGCATTTTGAAGCGCACCAAGTGGTGGTGCAAGCTAAGTGTTCTGAGAGCGAAGTGGAAAATTGCAATGTGGATGATGATGTTACGATTATCCTCAAAGTGATAGAGGTGTTGATCCCCAACTTCAGCCAACGCCTGAAATTGGATCCGATGGCTTTTAATGGGGTGATCATAAGCATGAAAGCCGATCGCAAAGAGCCCAACATGCAACGCATCGAAGTGTCCCTGAATGATTGTAGTGTGGATTTTGTGCTCGATCAAGGCTCTATTGAACTCTACCACTTAGACAATGACAAAGAGTTAGTGCTCTTTTGCAAACCCGAGCACATCACGCTTTACTAACTACCACCAAGGTCCATACATCATGGGCATGCCCATCGCCATGGGATACATGCCATAGGGATACATCCCCATCCCCATAGGACCCATACCCATGGGGTACATGCCATAGGGGGACATCATGGGATACATCATCGGATTCATAGGGTAGTAGGGCATATACCCCCCTCCAGAAGGAGGTAGAGCCGAGATAGCAAACTTACCCCCATGCGCCATTTTTACCCCGGCTAGGGAGATGGTGTGGAAAGCCCCGTAGCGTTTGGGTTTGCTCTCATCAGGGATATCCCCGTCCTTATTGCCGACACATTCATTTTTGATCTCCCCGCACTCATTGAGGGTGTCCACATCGGGGAGATTGGGGTTGACATCGCTAGGATCGCCCACCCAGCACCCCCCCAACAGCGCGATCACCCCAAAGGGCAGTAATGACTTATGCGTGCGCGTCATGGTTTAGATTTACCCTTAGGATTAGCCCCTTTTACCCCCACATCCACGACATCCATAAAATCAGAGCGAAACTCTAGGGCTTTATTGGTAAAAACAGGCTTGAAATTATTCTTGACCAAGGGCTGGGCGTTAGCTTGGGGAGCGTGGCATTGGGTGCAATTAAAACGCGCATCGCTCACACTCTTGTTTTTAGTGGGGCGGTTGTTGCGGAAGTCAAAGAGGTGAGAGGGGGGCACAGGAGTTGCGCCCACGCTACTAGCCACATCTGGCATGTGGCAACCCAAGCATTGGTTATTCTCCTTAGTGATGGGCAAAAGCCCCGTAGTGTCATGGGGGATCATGGGTGGGGCGTTCTCATAGGCACGCTCAAAGCGTTGGCTCTCCCCCGGGGGTTTTTTGTGGAAATCATAGGAGCGCAACTTCAAATCCTTTTCGTCTTCTAGAGGGGTGTTGCGTAGCCCAATCTGTGTATCGCTTATGAGAGGTTGCTTTGTTTGCGCCTGCTCATCTCCTTGCTTGTGGTGGCTAGCCGCCCAAAGCCCCCCCACCACGAACACCCCCACAAAAATTCCAAAACGCATTTCACGCCACATGCACATCCTTTGTTTGGTTTGTAGAATTATAGCAAGTTTAACGCATTTATCAGACTACAAGTCCTATTTTCCTCTCTGCCTAACCCTTCAAATAGCTTTTATTTGGTAGGCTAACACAAAGGAGCTTGCATGTTTGGTCCCTTCAAAAACGCCCCCCACAAACCCCCCTTGCAGGCAGATAAGATCGATCCCACTTATCGGCGTTTGCGCTATCAGGTGTTTTTAGGGATTTTCTTTGGCTATGCCGCCTATTACTTCACGCGCTCTAATTTTGATTTGGCTCAAAAGGGGCTCATTGAAGCAGGTCTATACACCAAAACCCAGCTAGGCATCATTGGCACGGGCATGGGTCTAGCTTACGGGCTCTCCAAGTTTTTCATGGCTGGCATTTCGGATCGCTCCAACCCTAAGGTCTTTTTACCCACCGGGTTATTGTTATCGGGCTTGTGCATGACACTTATGGGGTTAGCCCCTTGGGCGACTTCTAGTGTGGCGATCATGTTTGTCCTTATCTTTCTAAATAGCTGGTTTCAGGGTATGGGTTGGCCTGCCTGTGGGCGCACGATGGTACATTGGTTCTCTAGCCTTGAGCGCGGGTCTGTGGTGTCTGTGTGGAATTGTGCGCACAATGTGGGCGGGATGGTGCCGGGTATGATGGTCCTCTTAGCTGGTGCGCTTTACTTTAGCCAACATGGGGTGCAGGCAAGCGCGAAGGACATCTGGCATCAGGCGTTGTATTACCCGGGTATTTTAGCCATGCTCATGGCTGTGCCGGTGTTTTTGGTGATGAAAGACACGCCCCAATCTTGCGGGCTACCCCCCATAGAAAAATGGCGCAACGACTACCCTCCCAACTACAATGAAAAAACTTACGAACACAATCTCAGCACCAAAGAGATTTTTATCACCTATGTGCTCAAAAACAAACTCTTATGGGCGATCGCGCTGGCGAATGTCTTTGTGTATTTAATCCGCTATGGGGTGTTGAAGTGGTCGCGGTGTATCTGGGCGAAGTCAAACACTTCAATATCAAGGGCACGGCGTGGGCTTATACTCTCTATGAATTAGCCGCCATTCCGGGTACTCTGCTTTGTGGCTTTGTGTCTGACAAAATTTTTAAGGGCAAAAGGGGGCTAACCGGCTTGATCTTTATGATCTTAACCACTCTAGCCGTGCTAGCTCTCTGGCTCAACCCGGCTACGCCCAAAGACCAACTTGCCCATTATCCCCATTGGTATAACAACCCCCACCAACTCTTAGATTTTATTTTGATGACCACCATTGGTTTTCTCATCTATGGTCCTGTGATGCTCATTGGTTTGCATGCCCTAGAGCTAGCTCCCAAAAAAGCAGCCGGCACAGCGGCCGGCTTTACCGGCTTATTTGGGTATTTGGGGGGCACTGTGTCTGCTTCAGCCTTGATAGGCTTTGTAGCCGATCGCTTTGGTTGGGATGGGGGTTTTTATGTGATGGTGGGCGGGGGCGTGTGCGCTATTGTTTTAATGCTGGTGGTGATGTTAGCAGAGAATAAGCACAAAGCCAGTTTAAACGATCATTATGGAAAGTGAAGGGAATGACCCTAAAAGAAGTTGGAAGAAATACTATTCTTCATTGTCCTTGAGACTTAATAACCCCCCCACCACAGTCCCCACACCTGCCCCCACCAAAGTGCCCACTAGAGGGATCATAGAACCCAAAAAGCCCCCAATGGCAAAACCAGCTAAGGGCTTGGGGACCTTGGGGGGTTTGGGATTATCCATATCATTAGCCCAACTTGGTGTAAAAATCACTTTTTAGGGTGTCTTACGGCTAGAGTGTTTGCTTTGACATTAAAGGGCTCGTTTGTGGGTGGGTTGTGGCTAGGGCATACGGACAATCCACCATTTCTCCCCATACCCCTCAATTTTAACATGCGCCCCTCTATCCGCATCGCTCGAACATCCATATTGGCAACAGGGCAAGGTGATTGTTGCGCGTTCCTCTTTAGATTTCTTGGGGTAGCGTTTTTCTTTGTAGTAGGCAAGCCAAGAGGAATAGCCAAAATCGCTCGCCTTAGAATCCCCACTCCCCTTGACATGTTTGGCGATCTCCTCATCAATGGTGATGGTTTCTGGGGTTGTAGGGCTTGGTGCTTTAGTGCCCCCCACCAATCCCGACACAAAGTCAAAAATGCCCATGTTGGTCTCCTTGTTTAAATAGCCCACCTATTGTTGATACTAAGGTTGGCAACGCCCTATCCATCCCTAAACACTAACATTAAGTATTTTTCCACACGCGCCAGTTATCCGTGCCTAAGTATTGCTTGCAATACTCATTTGGCTCTTCCCAACGCGGTTCGCATTTTTTGCCAGTCAAGCATTCCACAACAAACATGTGGCAGTTATTAGTCGTTTCGTTGTATTTACCCCTCTCTTTTTCGCCTTGATCTTCTTTGCTAATCGCATACTTGGCAGCTTGAGGAGAACCTACCGGCTCTGTGCCTTTGCAAGCGACATAAATACTCATTGAAGACAAAGATTTGAAGTCCTCTTTTGGACATCTCTCAACCTTGCTATGACGCGTCCAGTGGATAATGTCGCCATCGCCTACATAAATTCCTGTGTGTTCAGCACCATAAATATAGCACCTCACCACGCTACCTATTGCGGGCGCATCCACTTGCTCGCCCATATGGGCACGGACACTTGAAGCAACATCGCCCGCAATCTTTGCTGGTATTAGTGCCGCTCCAACCACCTTATGCATTGATTTTAAAAAATTCATACCACACCTCCTACATTTTATCTCCGCTCACAGCCCCAACAACAGCTCCCCCGGCAACACTCGCTGCCGCTGTTGCCCCCAGTGCTTCACCTGCAAGAATTGCGCCAATACCTATCCCTGTAAGAGGTGCCATAGCAGCTAAAGCCGCAACTCCAAGAACCGCCCCAGCGATCGCCTGTCCAGTACCCATCGCCATCATTTTCTCCTTTGCGCTTGTTAAAAACCTTAACTTTTCTTTGATCCAGCCACCGCTCCAGCCACCGCGCCCGCTGCAAGTGCTGCACCTGTAAGAGGTGCCATAGCGGCTAAAGCCCCTACTCCAACAACTGCACCAGTTAAAACTTTAATCATCTCTCCCTCCTAATCTAACAACTTTACCGCTTCTTGGTAAAGCATAAAATTTTTCACCACCCAGTCTTTGAATTGATCCACTTTGTGGGTGGATACGCCCATTTCTTTGGCATAAGAGTAAATCGTGTCCCTCTCATTGTCATGCCAACGGCTATCCGCGAGTGCTACAGAGACTAACTCTAAAAGCGCGGCATGTTTAGCGTGGTTGGTGGTGAAAAGTTTGCCCAGATCACTGAGGGGCACTTCTTTTTCACTAATGCCGTATTCACATTGCTTTTTGATCACATCTAGCGCGCCTAGTTGCAATTCATGCAACACGCCATCGGCTTCAATGACTTTTCTAGCCAAATACAAAAACACTTGTTGTTGTTCAACACTCAAATCTTGGATAAACATGTCTGCTCCTCGCATTTTAAAATAGAGTGCCATTTTAGCGAGAGAGAGAGAGAGAGAGAGTCAAGAGGTTTTGGGGGTGGGGGAGTAAAAGCCCCCTTAAAGAGGGCAAAAAAGTGGGGATTAGTCTTGTTCTTCGAGTTTGAGGCAGACTCTCTTGTCCTTATAAAGCCCAGTGCCCACAGGAATCATGCGCCCCAAGACCACATTTTCTTTTAAGTCCTCTAAGAAGTCCTTTTTCATAGCAATACTTGCCTCTGTGAGCACCTTCGTGGTTTCTTGGAAAGAAGCCGCCGAGATAATGCTATCGCTCCCAATAGCCGCACGCGTGATTCCCAGTAAAACGGGTTCGGCGATGGCCGGCTCTCCTTTAAGGGCTAAAATGCGTTGGTTTTCCTCTTTAAAGTGTTTCTTACTCACCAAATCCCCCTCGATGAACTTGGTGTCCCCGCTGTCCAAAATGCGCACTTGGCGCAACATTTGCGAAACAATGATTTCAATGTGCTTATCAGCGATACTCACCCCCTGACGGCGGTAAACCTGTTGCACTTCGCTCACAATGTATTTGTGCAACTCCTTTTCTCCGCTAATACGCAAGATGTCATGGCTGCTCACAACGCCCTCTGTAATAGCCTCTCCTGCATGCACAAATTCATTAGGGTGCACCAAAATCTGTTTGCCCTTGTCAACAAAATACTCCACATTGCGCCCATCTGAGCCAACAATAGTAACTCTCTCTTTATTACGCACCGCCTTGCCAAAACTCACCACCCCATCGATCTCTGAGAGAATCGCGGTGTCCTTAGGTTTAGATTTGCGCGCCTCAAAGATGTCGGACACCCGGGGTAGACCGCCCGTAATGTCTTTAGATTTGGCGGTGGCTTTGGGGATTTTAGCCAAGACATCGGCGATTTCCACTTGTGCCCCTTCTGTAACCACGATGGAAGTTTTGGGCTCTAGAGAGTAGAACACGCCCTCTTGCCCCTGGGTTTCTATGAATAGGCGGGGTTTTAGATCGCTGGGGACATGTTCGTTAATAGTTGTAGAGATCGCCCCAGTGGTTTCATCTTCCTTAGTGGTGATACTCACCCCTACGATCAAATCCACAAAGCGCACAATCCCTTTGACATCGGCGATCACAGGAGTGCTATAGGGATCCCAAGAGGCGATGAGATTCTTCGCCTCTTGGTTGGCTTCCACCAATAGACTCTCTTTTTCCACCGCGCTATTATCCTCCACCCTCACAAGAGAACCGCGCGCGATGTAATGGCGAATCGCCTCTTGATCGTTCTCATCAGCCACCACCGCGAATAACCCCTTTTCTTCTACGATCATGCCCGCCTTGATGTCTAAAGCGCGCTCCAAATGATCGCCCACTAAGTTGTAGTAGCGCACCACACCCTTTTCTTTGGCATAAATATCTTGGGTGATAGGATCGTTGTCATGAATGGCGATCTCGCTGGCATAGGGAATGCGGTTAGGCACATTCCAACCATCTTTGATAATATCAGCGATACTCCCCCCCTGGTGCACGGCATGCCCGCTTTCATAGGGCAAGTAAATTTTCCCCTCAATCTTGCCACTCACCCCAGCCAATTCATTAGCCTTAGCCACATCACTTTTGCGCAAGACAAAACGCGCCTCTTGATCCCCACTCACCACGCTTATAATCACTTCTTCATGGCTGTGATCGATCTTTAACACCCCATCAAAGGGGGCTTTGATCTTGGGCTCTACCACAAAAATAGCCGCATTGCGGCGGTTGGCGATAATGTCCTTGCCCTCTTTATTGCGGTAGGTTTTGATGTTAAAGAAGCGCACAAAGCCTTCCTTATTGGCTACAATCTCGCGTTCTTCTTGGCTGCGCGATGCAGTCCCACCCACATGGAAGGTGCGCAAAGTAAGTTGTGTTCCGGGCTCCCCGATGGATTGGGCTGCAACAACCCCCACAGCCTCACCCGGTTTAACCATCTTGCCCTCACCTAAATTCAAACCATAACACTTAGCACACACCCCCTTATGCGCCTTGCAGGTTACAGGTGTGCGAATCGTGACCGATTTGATCCCCGCTTCAATGATCTTTCTGGCTTTTTCTTCATCGATGAGAGTGTCGGTGTTGAGTAGGATTTCATTGGTGAGCGGATCGATGATATCCTCTACCAAAATGCGCCCAAAAATGCGCTCTTCTAGGGGTTCAATGAGTTCACTCCCCACAGTAATGTCTGTGATCTCAATGCCCTCATGCGTGCCACAATCCTCTTGCACCACCTTGACATTTTGGGCGACATCGATGAGTTTGCGCGTCAAATATCCAGCGGTGGCGGTTTTGAGCGCGGTATCGGCTAGCCCCTTGCGCGCCCCATGTGTGGAGTTAAAATACTCCAACACATTGAGCCCCTCTTTGAAGTTAGAAATAATGGGGGTTTCAATGATCGTGCCATCTGGCTTAGTCATCAACCCGCGCATGCTACCTAGTTGCCTAATTTGGGTGGAGGAACCGCGCGCGCCGCTATCTGCCATCATGTAAATAGAGTTGAAACCCTGTTTGTCTGCAGCGATGGTGTCCATCATCTCTTTGCCCGTCAACTCATTGACTTCCCCCCAAATGTCAATGATCTTGTTGGTTCTCTCTTGGCTACTCAAACTACCCGCTTCAAATTGGGCTTGGATAGATTTGACCTTTTCTTTAGCCTCTTCTACTAGGCGGTGCTTGTGCGCGGGCGTGATAATGTCGTCCATAGAAATAGAAATGCCCGCCTTAGTGGCATATCTAAAGCCTAGCATCTTCAAGTTGTCCAAAAAGCGTGCGGTTTGTCCGATTCCGCTCTCTTTATGCACGAAATCCACTAGCGCCCCGATGTCCTTCTTTTTCATCACCTTGTTCCACAAATGGGGGGGCACAAAGTCGGGCAAAATGGATTTGAGCACTAAACGCCCTGCTGTCGTCTTTAAGATGTGCTGACCTTGCAAGACACGCACCTCAGCATGGATGTCTAATTCCTTAGCGTCGATAGCGGTGAGCACTTCATGCACGCTAGAAAAGGGCTTATGCTCGCCCAACACCCCGCTTTTTTCCAAAGAGAGATAATAAAGCCCTAGCACCATGTCTTGGCTAGGCACGGCTACGGCTTTCCCGCTTGCAGGCAAGAGAATATTCATGGAACTGAGCATTAAAACCTTGCACTCAGTGATAGCCTCTTGGCTTAAGGGGACATGCACTGCCATTTGATCCCCATCAAAATCCGCGTTAAAGGCAGAGCACACCAGTGGGTGCAACTGGATCGCCTTGCCATCAATGAGCTTGGGGTGGAAAGCTTGGATGGATTGTTTGTGCAAGGTGGGGGCGCGGTTGAGCAAGACCGGGTAATTATGCACAATCTCCTCTAAACATTCCCACACTTCATTAGTTTTTTGCTCAATCATGCGCTTGGCTTGTTTGAGGGTGGTCGCAAAGCCCTTTTCTTCTAATTTAGAGAGCAGATGCGGCTTGAAGAGTTCTAGCGCCATCGTTTTTGGCAAGCCACATTGATCCATCTGCAAATTGGGTCCTACCACGATCACACTGCGCCCTGAGAAATCCACGCGCTTACCTAGCAAGTTTTGTCTAAAGCGTCCCTGTTTACCCTTGATGATCTCAGAAAGAGATTTTAGGGGGCGTTTGTTCGCGCCCTTCACGGCATTGGCGTTGCGCCCGTTGTCAAACAACGCATCCACGCTTTCTTGTAGCATGCGTTTTTCATTGCGCACGATGATTTCTGGCGCGCCTAATTCCATGAGTCTTTTCAAGCGTTGGTTGCGGTTAATCACCCGGCGGTAGAGTTCATTGACATCGCTCACGGCAAACTTGCCCCCATCTAAAGCCACAAGGGGGCGCAAATCCGGGGGTAGGACGGGCAAGGCGGTAAGCACCATCCACTCAGGGCGGTTACCTGAATTTAAAAAGCTTTCTACGACTTTAAGCCGTTTGATGAGTTTCTTTTTCTTGGCATCAGAGTTAGTTGCCTTGATCTCATCTTTGAGACTTTTGAGCAAAGTGGTTAAATCCAGCTCCTCTAAGAGTTGTTTGATCACCTCTCCGCCCATGTGCGCCACAAAGCCCCTATTTTCGTAGTGGCGTGCGATGTTTTGGAATTGCTCCTCGTTTAAAATGTCGTATTTGCACACCGGTTTGGTGTTCTCTAAATCGTAAAAGGCTTCCCCGGGCTCTTGCACCACATAGGCTTCGTAATAAAGCACCCTCTCTAAGTCTTTCATTTTAATGCCCAAAAGCGTGCCAATACGACTAGGCAAAGAATTAACATACCAAATATGCGCCACAGGGGTAGCTAGCTCAATATGCCCCATGCGAAAAGATCGCACCTTAGAGCTGGTGATGGCTACACCGCATTTCTCACAGCTCCCAATAGTCTTATAACGAGGTTTTTTATAC
Organism: Helicobacter labacensis; assembly: GCF_003660285.1. Lineage (GTDB taxonomy): Bacteria > Campylobacterota > Campylobacteria > Campylobacterales > Helicobacteraceae > Helicobacter > Helicobacter labacensis. The sequence goes on from NZ_QXQQ01000003.1 coordinate 74,308, forward strand.
TTCCCACACAGACATTCATAATCCTTAGTAGGACCAAAGATCTTCATGCAAAAGAGTCCATCGCGCTCAGGTTTGAGGGTGCGATAATTGATTGTTTCTGGCTTTTTAACCTCCCCATAGCTCCACTCACGAATTTTATCCGGGCTAGCCAAGGTGAGTTGGAAAGAGCTAAAATCTTTGGGGCGTTCGTCCTCTTTGATCGCAATGGGCTTGGGCGCGCCAAACTCATCCACATCATCCCCAAAGATATTTACATCCAGTCCCAAAGATTGCAATTCCTTAGTGAGGACATAAAAAGTCTCCGGGATTTCAGATTCGCCCACATGTTCGCCTCTTGCTACCGCTTTATAGGCGTTCTCGCGCCCCTTAATGTCATCGGATTTCACCGTGAGCATTTCTTTGAGCGTGTGGGCTGCTCCATAAGATTCCAACGCCCACACCTCCATTTCCCCAAAGCGTTGCCCCCCAAAGAGGGCTTTCCCCCCTACGGGTTGTTGGGTTACCAAAGAATAAGGTCCCGTGCTTCTAGCATGCACTTTTTCATCTACAAGGTGGTGGAGTTTGAGCATGTACATATAGCCCACATTTACCCGCTCTTTCATCTTCTCACCCGTGCGCCCATCGAAAAGTTCAACCTTGCCATCTGGGTCGATTTGGGCTAACTCAAAGAGGCGTTTGAATTGCTCCTCACTAATGCCCTCAAAGACGGGGATAGCAAACTTCACCCCCGCACTCCAATCGCGCGCGTAAGCCAGCAAGGTTTCATCTGGGCAATTTTCTAACATTTTAGCTAGGCTATCGTTATGGACATTGACCACATGGGCGATCTCTAGCATTTTGGCGCGCAATTTGGCAAGCATGTCTTGGGTGTGTTCTTTTAAAAGCGCATCAATTTGTGCGCCTAGTTGTTTGCCCACAAGCCCCAAATGCACCTCTAAGATCTGCCCAATATTCATCCGGCTTGGCACACCTAGAGGGTTGAGCACAATGTCCACCGGTTCACCATCAGCCGTATAGGGCATGTCGGCTATGGGCACGATATTAGAAACAATGCCCTTATTGCCATGCCGTCCTGCCATTTTGTCGCCCACTTTGAGTTTGCGCTTGGTGGCGATGTAAACTTTTACTTGCTTGATCACGCCATTGGGCAAAATATCGTCTTTTTCTAAGATAGAGAGTTTCTCCTCATGCTCTTCGCCTAGGATTTTCTTTTGTTCCAAAAAATTGACTTTAATGTGCTCGAATTGATCTTGGACGCTTTTTTGGTATTTCTTGGCTAAGGAAGCCAGCCCAAAGCGGTTGATCTCCATCACCACTTCTTTAGGGATTTTACCCCCTTTGGGATAGGTGGTGTCATTGAGGGTTGCGCTCTCCTCTAGGGGCTCTTTGGAAAAAAGGGTGCTGATTTGCAAGAGTTCTTCGCGGTTTAACATTGTCAGGCGATCAAAATGCTCAATATCCAACCCCGCCTTTTCCTCTTCATAGGCGCTAATGGCGCGCGCGTCCTTTTCATAGCCCTTTTTAGTCAGAATATGCACCCCAATGACAATCCCCTCTAAAGAGGGGGGGCAATAGAGCGATTTATTGACCACATGCCCCGCCTTGTCTCCAAAAATAGCGCGCAATAAACGCTCTTCTGGGGTGCTTTTCATCTCACCCTTGGGCGAAACCTTGCCCACTAAGATCATCCCAGCACTGACATAAGTCCCGATCTTGACAATCCCCCCGCTATCCAAATGGGCGATCTCCTCTTCTTTAACATCAGGGATATCCGGGGTAAATTCCTCAATCCCATGTTTGAGTTCCCTAGCTTCGATCTCCTTTTCATAGACATGCACAGAAGTAAAAATATCCTCCTTAGTGATCTTCTCGCTCACCACGATCGCATCTTCAAAGTTATACCCATTCCAAGGCATGAACGCCACACGGATATTTTTCCCCAAAGCCAATTCTCCCCTGTCCATGCTAGGACCATCGGCGATAATCTGCCCGGCTTGCACACGATCCCCCACTTTGACAATAGGGTTTTGGTTAAAGCAGGTGTTTTGGTTGGTGCGCAAATTCTTTTGCAGTAAGTAGGCATCGATGTAGGTTTGTTCCCCCTCGCCCAAGATGTAGATATTCTTAGAATCCACCTTTTCTACGATCCCGCTGCGTGTTGCTTTAATGCTCCCCCATGAATCGCGCGCCACAATGCTCTCAATACCCGTCCCCACAATGGGAGCTTCAGATTTGAGCAAGGGGACGGCTTGGCGTTGCATGTTAGTCCCCATCAAGGCGCGGTTGGCATCGTCATGTTCTAAAAAGGGGATCAAAGAGGCTGCCACCCCCACGAGCATGCGCGAGCTCAAATCCATCAGCGTTACTTTGTGTTTTTCGCGCATGACAATTTCTCCGCCTACGCGTGTTTCTAGAAAGTCATCTACAATATAGCCTTGCGAATCCAGACGCGTGCTTGCTGGGGCGATCACCTGCCCCTCTTCTTGGATCGCCGTCAGGTAGATCACCTCTTGACTCACCTTGCCATCCACCACCTTTTTATAGGGGGCTTCGATAAAACCAAGTTCGTTCACCCGTGTAAAGGTGGATAAAGTGTTAATGAGCCCGATGTTTTGCCCCTCAGGGGTTTCAATAGGACAGATACGCCCATAGTGGGTGGGGTGGACATCGCGCGCTTCAAAACCCACGCGATCCTTAACTAACCCGCCCTCCCCTAAAGCCGACAAACGGCGTTTGTGGGTTACTTCTGAGAGGGGGTTGGTTTGATCCATAAACTGGGAGAGTTGCCCGCTCATGAAAAACTCTAAAATCGTGCTGGTGATCATTTTAGAGTTGACAAGATCGTGGGGCATAAGAGAATCTAGCGCGCTATTCATGGTGGTGAGTTTGTCCTTGATGGTCTTTTGCATTTTCATCAAGCCCTCATGCAATTCGTTAGCCAAAAGCTCGCCCACCGCCCTAATGCGCCGATTGCCTAAGTGATCGCGATCATCAATCTGCCCCTCTGCATTCTTGATTTTAATCAAGTATTTCATGGTGGCGATGATGTCCTCATGGGTGAGCACGGTTACATAGTCGGGCACTTTGACATGCAATTTGTGATTCATCTTCATGCGCCCCACCATAGTGAGATCGTAGCGCTCAGGATCAAAGAAGAGTTGTTGCACATAAGCCTTAGCCACATCGGGGGTTACAGGATCGCCCGGGCGCATGACTTTGTAAATACGCACTGCAGCCAACGCGCTCTCATCCTCAATTTTTTCGCTTTGTTTGAGCAGGCGCAACGCGTCCGCATCGCCTAAAAAAGAGTGAATCAACGCCGCGTCATGCCCGCTGGCTAGATCATTGGCGATCACAAACTCGCTCACGCCAGCTTCTTGGATTTTTTCTAATTTGGGGGCTTCTAGCAAGCTGAGACTATCTAGCAACACCTCCCCTTGGGCATCTAAAATGGGTTCAGCCAAATAGCGGTTGCGTAAAATATCGCTGGGGTATTCCACCCATTCGATGCCACTCTCTTTAAGGTCTTTGATTTTTTTGCTCCCCATTTTTTTATTGGCTGACACCAATAAATTTCCCTGCGCGTCTTTGATGTCAAATTCGATTCGCTCATTGAGATTGATGCTTTCTAAAGGGATGAGATACTTGCCCTCATGACAACGCACCTTTAATAGGGGATAGAAAATACGGATAATGTCCTGTTTGCTATAACCCAGAGCGCGGAAGAGAATAGTAGCAGAAACCTTACGGCGTTTGTTGATGCGCACATGCAAGATGTCCTTAGCATCGTATTCAAAATAAAGCCATGAGCCCCGATCGGGGATGATTTGCCCGGTGTAGATGAGTTTGTTCGCGCTGGTGGTGGATTTCTCCTCTTTAAAGATCACCCCGGGACTTCTGTGGAGTTGGTTCACCACCACGCGTTCCACCCCATTGATGATAAAGGAAGTGCGATCCGTCATCAAGGGGATTTCACGGATAAAAATACTCTGCTCTTTGATGTCCTTAGTTCCTAGTTTCTCTCCGCTTTTGGGGTCTTTCTCCCATAGAATTAAACGGATTTTAATCTTCAAGGGCACAGAATAGGTGATGCCCCGCTCCATCGCCTCGCGCACCGTGTATTTACTCTTGCCATATTCGCAATCCACATATTCTAAACTAATGCGGTTTTGGGTATCATGGATGGGGAAAACAGATTTAAACACCCGCTCGATCCCGCTTTCTTTGCCTTCTTTGGGGTAGAGAAACGCCTCGTAGCTGTCTTTTTGCAAAAGCAATAAATTGGGAACTTCCAAATCCTGAGTCATTTTGGTGAAATCCGCACGCAAGCGGTGATTCAAGCTTGAATGTTGCATGTTAAACCTTTGTGGGATGTGTAAAGTTGGCATTGTAGATAAATAGCCACGCGCATTTACCTAAAATGCCTGCTTTAGCAAATACGCATGGAAATCCCCTTAAAATAGCTTTCCCCCTCCAAAGACGGTTTACTTAATTTCAGCCTTCGCCCCGACTTCTTCAAGTTTCTTTTTGAGGGTTTCGGCTTCCTCTTTATTCACGCCCTCTTTGAGCACATGGGGAGTTTTCTCTGTGGCTTCTTTAGCCTCTTTAAGCCCTAAGCCGGTGATCTCACGCACCACTTTAATGACTTTAATTTTTTCAGCCCCAGTTTCAGCCAGCACCACGCTAAACTCGGTTTTCTCTTCTACCACTTCAGCCACAGCCCCGCCCCCAGCTCCAGCCACCACAGTAGGAGCTGCACTCACGCCAAATTTTTCCTCAAAGGCTTTCACCAACTCAGAGAGTTCTAAAACGCTCAAGCCCCCGATATACTCTAATAGCTCCTCTTTGCTAATTGCCATGTTGATCCTTTATGCTTCTTCTTTTGATTTTCTCAGGTTGTCTAGGCCGGTAACAAAATACCTTGCTGGCGCGCTCCAAACAGAGAGCAACATCCCAATGAGCTCTTGTTTGCTAGGCAATTTAGAGATCGCCTCAATGTGCGCACCATCTACAGCCTGCTTTTCATATAGCCCAAGCTTCACACTAAAGTGCTCCTTGTGCTCCTTAGCAAAGCCCATCACTACTTTTGAAAGCGCGATTTGATCGCCACCCCAAACGAATAAATTCGTTTCCTTGAGCTCTAGGGCGGGTAGTTGCGCCTCTTTGAGTGCGAGGCTGGCTAGGGTGTTTTTAATCACCTGCACTTTAATACCCTGCGCGCGCGCGCTGTTGCGCAATTTTTCTAGATTTTTCACGCTCAAGCCCTTATAGTCGCACACCGCTAAGGCTTCCATATCGCTAAAGGCATTTTTCAGTATAGCGACTAACTCTTGTTTTTGTTCTCTATGCATGTTTCCTCCTTTCCGACTTCAACTTCCACAAGGACACTCTAAGAGTGATTTAAGCGACCGCCCTTGTTTCTTCAGTCTAAGATCAACTATTTTACATCCATCAATTCTTGGGCATTTAAGCGCACACCCGGGGACATGCTCAAAGACACCACGCTATTGCGGATATACTTCCCCTTAGCCGTGCTTGGTTTGAGTTTGTTGATCGCACGCACCAACTCTAGCATGTTCTCCTTGATTTGTGCCGCCTCAAAACTCACCTTACCCACAGGGGCATGTAAATTGCCCTTTTTATCCACGCGAAAATTCACCTGCCCGCTTTTGGCATTGCTCACAGCCTTTTTAATGTCCATCGTAACGGTGCCCGTTTTAGGATTAGGCATCAAGCCCTTAGGTCCTAAAATGCGCCCCACCTTCCCCACAACAGCCATCATATCCGGAGTGGCAATCACCATGTCAAAATTAGTATTCCCATTTTTGATTTCCTCGGCTAAATCCTCACCCCCGACTACATCAGCCCCTGCTTCTCTAGCTTCATCTAGTTTAATGTCTTTGGCAAAAACCGCCACGCGCACTTTTTTGCCCGTGCCATGGGGCAAGACCACCGCTCCGCGCACCATTTGATCGGCATGCCTTGGATCCACACCCAAGCGCAAAGCCACCTCTACAGTTTCATCAAATTTAGCTGAGGCTAGGGACTTCACCACGCCCACACCCTCTTCAAGGCTATAGACCTTGTCTTTTTCAAACTTGTTTGCTAATTTTTCCAAACGCTTTGCTAGCTTTGCCATCTCTATCCTTCTACTTCAATGCCCATGCTTTTTGCGCTACCCATCACAATGCGCTTTGCCGCCTCTAAATCCGTGGTGTTGAGATCTTCTAGCTTGTTTTTAGCGATCTCCTCCACTTGGGACAAAGTGAGCTTACCCACTTTATTTTTCAAAGGGTTGTCCGCCCCTTTAGCCACCCCGCTGGCTTTTTTGATGAGATCGGTCATGGGGGGTTTTTTGGTGATAAAAGTGAAACTCTTGTCTTGATACACCGTGATGATCACAGGGATATTAAAACTCCCCATGTCTTTAGTTTTCTCATTAAACGCCTTGCAAAATTCCATGATATTCACCCCCCTTTGCCCCAAAGCTGGTCCTACGGGCGGAGAGGGGTTGGCTTTTCCTGCTGGGATTTGCAATTTAATCTCACCGACAACTTTTTTTGCCATACATGCTCCTTAGATGATTTTTTCCACTTGAGAGTAGAGAATCTCAATGAGGGTATTGCGCCCAAAGATCGAGACATTGAGTTTCAATTTGCGGTGTTGCACATCGTATTCTTCCACTGTCGCGGTAAAATTGGCAAAAGGTCCCTCAATGATGCGCACCACCTCGCCCCTCTCATAATAAATTTTGGGCTTGGGCGCGGCGCGGTGAGTCATTTTCTCTAAAATATTGCCAATGTCTGCATCGCTTAGAGGCGTGGGCTTTTTGCTCTCTCCAATGAAACGGCTCACTCTGGGCAAAGATTGGATTTTATGCCATAACACCGTGTCTAAATCCACCTTGATAAACACATACCCGGGGTAAAGGGAGCGCTCAGTAACTTTATTTTTACTCTTTTTAGAGAGCTCGATCACATCCTCTGTGGGCACAATCACTTCTTGCACCCGATCCCCAATATTGTTTTCACGCACCATGTTTTCAATGGCTTTCTTAACTGCCTGCTCACTGCCTGAATAGGTTTGAATCGCATACCATTCCATCAAAACCCCCTATAGAATGCTAGCGACAAAGGACGACAAAACAAAATCTATCAAAGCCAAAAATAAGGTGATGATGCTCACCACAACCACCACAGACACAAGGGCATTGCGAATCTGCTCCTTGAGTGGGAAGATCACCTTTGATAGCTCCTCTTTTGTCAATCTATACTGGGATAACCACTTTTTCATTCCACCAACTTTCTCTTGCCACCATGGCAGGTCAGGAGGGACTCGAACCCCCAACAATCGGTTTTGGAGACCGGTGCTCTACCATTGGAGCTACTGACCTCTATCCCCCTCAAACGCCCCTAACTTTTGAGTTTGACCTCTTTATGTGTGGTGCGTTTATTTTCCCTAGGGCAAAACTTTTTGAGCTCCAGTTTCTCCGTATTTGTCTTGGCATTCTTGGTTGTGCTGTAATTGATTTCCGCACAATCTGCGCATTTCAAACCAACCTTGACTTTCATGCCCATCCCTACTCAAGGATTTTAGTAACCACACCCGCGCCCACGGTCTTACCCCCCTCACGGATGGCAAATTTTGTGCCCACTTCTAGCGCGATCGAGCTGATAAGCTCCACCACGATCTTAGTGTTATCCCCGGGCATGATCATCTCAGTGCCTTCAGGCAAGCTAATAGACCCCGTTACATCGGTAGTGCGCACATAGAATTGGGGGCGATAGCCATTAAAGAAAGGCGTGTGTCGCCCACCTTCCTCTTTGGAGAGAACATACACTTCGCCCTCAAATTTCTTATGGGGAGTGATGGATCCGGGTTTGCAAAGCACCATGCCTCTAAAGACTTCCTCTTTTTTAGTGCCTCTTAAAAGCACGCCCACATTATCCCCCGCTTCGCCTTTATCCAGCTCTTTTCTAAACATTTCCACGCCGGTAACCGTGGTTTTTTGGGTGTCTCTAATTCCCACAATTTCTACTTCATCCCCAATTTTGACTACACCGCGCTCAATCCTGCCGGTTACTACGGTGCCCCGCCCTGCAATAGAGAAGACATCCTCTACGGGCATCAAAAAGGCTTTTTCCGTGTCGCGCTCAGGGGTGGGCACATGGTTGTCTACATGGTTCATTAAATCCAAGACTTTTTGACCCCATTCGCCGATATTACCAGATTTGGCTTCTTCTAAGGCTTTGAGCGCGGAGCCGGCAATAATGGGAGTGTCATCCCCGGGGAAGTCATAAGCGCTCAAGAGTTCGCGCACTTCCATTTCTACGAGGTCTAAGAGTTCTTGATCGTCTACCATGTCCTGTTTGTTTAAAAACACCACAATATGGGGCACACCCACTTGGCGCGCGAGCAGAATGTGTTCGCGGGTTTGGGGCATAGGACCATCAGCTGCTGAGACAACCAAAATCGCGCCATCCATTTGTGCCGCACCGGTGATCATGTTTTTGACATAGTCGGCGTGTCCGGGGCAATCAACATGGGCATAGTGGCGGTTTTCTGTGGAGTATTCAATGTGAGAGGTGGCAATGGTGATGCCTCTTTCTTTTTCTTCGGGGGCGTTGTCAATATTGTCGTAGTCTTTGAGTTCGGCTAAACCTTTTAGGGATAGCACGGCAGAAATCGCTGCGCTCAAAGTAGTTTTACCATGGTCAACATGCCCGATGGTGCCCACATTGACATGGGGTTTGTTTCTTTCAAACTTTGCTTTTGCCATTTGCGCTCCTGTATATAAATTTTAAAGCCTATAGGGATAGCTACTGGAGCCCATAAGCGGAATTGAACCGCCGACCTCTTCCTTACCAAGGAAGTGCTCTGACCCCTGAGCTATATGGGCAACTGGAGCGGGAAACGGGACTCGAACCCGCGACCCTCAGCTTGGAAGGCTGATGCTCTAGCCAACTGAGCTATTCCCGCGCTGGTGGTGAGACGTGGATTCGAACCACGGAAGGCGAAAGCCAGCAGATTTACAGTCTGCCCTCGTTGGCCACTTGAGTATCTCACCGGAGCTGGCTAAGGGACTTGAACCCCCAACCTGCTGCTTACAAGGCAGCTGCTCTACCAATTGAGCTAAGCCAGCACTAACACAAATTTTGATTATAATACTTTTTTTACCTATTTGTCAAGTAGCCATCTTTTCTAGCATATTGAAAACAAAACGCGCGCTGGTCTTTGCGCTTTGTTCTAAAAAGCGATCAAAATCCTGCGGGGCTTCTCCATTAGCGTTATCGCTCACACTGCGCAACACACAAAAGGGCACACCAAAATTAGCGCACACAAAGCCCACGCTTGCTCCCTCCATCTCCACCACATCCGCCCCAAAATCGCGCACTAATTCTAGCTTACGCTCTTTGGAGCTGACAAATTGATCGCAGGTGGCGACCACCCCACTTTTGAGTTCTATACCTAAATCTTGGGCTACGCTTTGGGCTAGGGCGTTTAATTGGGGATCACTTTGCACAAATACCGCGCTCTCAGGGATAAAGCCCAAAGGATGCCCAAAGGCGCATAAATTCACATCGGCTTGGCAGAGCTTGGTGCCTAACAAAAGGTCGTTAATTTGTAGGTGTGGTGCAAGCCCGCCAGCCACCCCACTAAAGATCAAAGCCTGCACCCCATAGCGCAATAACATCGTGCTAGCGGTGGTGGCGGCATGCACCTTGCCAATCTTGCTATAGGCTAACACGATACGCATATCCTTAAAGGGGATCAAATAAAACACATTGCCCCCTATATTTTCCTGCGTATGCGCCCCAAAGAGGGCTAAAAAGGGGGCGATCTCCTCAGCCATCGCGCCCATCACACCGATGATTTTTTCCATACTAATCCTTTGCCAGGCGCGTATTCTAACATGGTTTTTTTAAACTCTGAGTGTTGTTTTCATTTTGTGCTACAATGGCGCGATCAATGCAAAAGGGATAGGATGCAAGGCGTGTTAACAAGAGTGCAAGAGGCGATTGATGCCATCAAACAGGGGCATTTGATTATTCTAATGGACGATGAAGATCGCGAAAATGAGGGAGATTTAGTGATGGCGGGCGAATTTAGCAACCCCGATAAAATCAATTTCATGGCTAAACACGCGCGCGGATTGATCTGTGTATCGCTCACTAAGGAGCTTGCCCATCGCTTTGATTTGCAACCTATGGTGTCTCACAATGACTCTAAACATGAAACAGCCTTTACGGTCTCCATAGACGCGCGCCAAGCTAAAACCGGCATTTCTGCCTATGAGCGTTCTTTGACGATTGAACTGTTATGTCGTGAGAATACCAGCGCGCAAGACTTCGTGCGCCCGGGGCATATTTTCCCTTTAGTGGCTAAAGATGAAGGGGTGTTGGTGCGCACAGGGCATACGGAGGCGAGCGTGGATTTATGTAAATTAGCCGGATTAAAACCAGTGAGCGTAATTTGTGAGATCATGAAAGAAGATGGGTCTATGGCGCAACGCGGGGATAAGTTTTTGCTAGATTTTGCCCAAGAGCATCAACTTAAAATTTTGTATGTGTCCGATTTAGTCAGCTATCGTCTCCAAACTGAAAATCTCGTGCACCTTGTCTACAAAGCACCGGCGTGCTTTATGGATTACCATTGCACTTACATTAAGCTTGTGGATCATCTCCAACGCGAACACCATGTTTACCAATTTGGCAACCCGGTTGTGCCTTTAGTGCGCTTCCATGTGGTGCAAAATGACTACGCCCTTTTGAGTCAGCCTGAGCAATATAACTTCTTTTTAAAAGCCCTAAAAACACTGCACGCTCAAGGGGGTTACCTCGTCTTCATTGATCCACAAGCCAAGACGGACACGATGAAAAGCTTTGGTGTGGGAGCGTTGATTTTAAAGAGTTTGGGTATTAGAGATTTTAAGCTCATCACTACGCAGGATAATCCCGAATATACGGCTTTGAGGGGCTTTGGTTTGAATCTGCTAGAGACTTTGCAACCTTAGCATTTGCAAGCCTTATAGTTCTTGTGCTTTAGCTCCTTTAGGGCTTGACAAGAACTACTTACACCCATAGCACAAGCCTTTTTGTAGTATTGGCGCGCTTTTTCTTTGTCGGGCTTGACACCTTTGCCATGTGCATACATGATCGCCAAATTATTGTAAGCTGCAGGCTCCCCCATGTCTGCTGCCTTTAAATACGCTTCTGTGCTCCCCATATCCATTGCTTTTTGAAAATATTTTAAAGCCTTGTCATAGCCGTTTTGATCGTAAGCTTGGAGGTATAGATATTGAGATCAAAGCCTTAGACCCGCAAAGTTGCATCATGGATTATTTGAGCAGCGATAGCAATGCGCTAAATGCTAGGCGTTTTCATAAAATCGTCTTATTAGATGAAGCGCGCGCTAAAGCCCTTTTGCCCAGTAGTGAGGTGTTATACCTAGCCGCTCCCCAAAAAGAGAGATTAGCGCGCGTGATAGAAAGCTGGGTTAAAGAGTTTGAGGGGGGGGAGTGGTTAGAGAAGAACTTCTTAAGCTCCAAGACACCTTAGTTACGCCCTTTGTGTCCCAAAGATTGGACGCGATTGAGAATCATTGGCTAAAAATGCCTAGAATTATGCTAGTATTGGCGGTCGGTATTATCTCTTCAGGTCTATCGTAACACTGCTACCAAGAAAAGGTTACACCATGAGCTTTAAAACCAAGATTTCTCTCACCTTTGCGGCGTTATTATTGGTGAGTTTTGCTACCATTGCGGGCATTCTGAGTTATAGACTCTACTCCAGAATGACCTTCTCAGCGCAACAAGATTTACAAGAAGCCGTAGAGATGCTCTCTTACTCTTTGAAAGGCTGGGACGATGCGATCAAAACCGCCCTTCTCAAAACCGCCACACAACTAGAAAAAATGGATTTACACGACACCAAAACCATCCATAGCGTGTTGAATTATGTGCAATATGGCATGGATTCTACAGACATCCATATCGGGTTTGAAGATGGGAGTATCATCAAACTAGTGGGCAAAATCCCCACGGGTTACGATCCACGCGTGCGGGATTGGTATAAGGAGGCTAAGGCTAGTAGAAAGTTAGTGGTGAGCCACCCCTATGTGGATCTCTTCACCAACCGCCTTGTGGTCTCTTATAGCATTGCGCTCTACCAAAATGGGGTGTTTAAGGGGGTGCTTGGCTCAGACATCCCTTTGACCTATGTAGAAGATGCAGCTAGAGAACATTCTATGGATCAAAAACGCATTTATTTTTTAGACCAGCAAAGTTTTATTCTAGGCTCTGGACCTCTAGAACAGGGCAAGCGTTTCTTGGATGTGTTTCCCGAGAAAAAAGGCATTTTCCAACAAATGCTAGCCAATAAGAGTGGCGTGATTGAAAGCGCGGTAGATGGGGTGCAGAAGTATTATGTTTATACCACCGTGCCCGGCTTTACTTGGAAAATCTTAGCCGTGTGTGATAAGGACTTCGCGCTCAAGGATTTGTATATCATCCAACACACGATTTTGCTTGTTTCTATTGTGGCTTTGGTGCTTTGTTTGGCATTGTTCTTTGTGATCGTGCATATTCTCTTCAAACCCCTCATCACCTTGACAAAACTCATCCAAGCGCTTTTGTCTAAAGAGGGCGATTTGACCGAAAGGGTTGTGGTCAAAGGTAAGGATGAAATCGCCACCATCTCTAAGAGTATCAACGCCTTTTTAGAAAAAACCCACAGCGTCATCTCCACGATCAAAAACAATAGCGCGCAAAACACCCAGATCGCGCGCACTTTGCAAGATAGCTCCACGGCGGTTTCTAACAACGCCAAAGAGGAGCAAGAACGCATCCAAGTGGTGGTGCGCGATGGAGAAAGCGTGGTAAGCCATATTTTAAGCGGGGCTGACAACGCAGCCAACAATAGCGACAATCTAGTGAATACCAGCCACACCTTAGGGGAAGTGCGTAGCCAAATTGAAGACTTTAGCAAGAATTTGAGCAATAACGCCCACTTGGGCGTGGAATACTCCAATAGATTAGAGCGCGCCTCCCATGACACCCAAGAGATCAAAAAAGTGCTCACCATCATCGCCGACATCGCCGATCAAACTAATTTATTGGCTTTAAACGCTGCCATTGAAGCCGCACGGGCGGGCGAACACGGACGGGGTTTTGCGGTGGTCGCCGATGAGGTGCGCAAATTAGCCGAGAAGACTCAATCTAGCCTCAATGAGATCGACTCCACCATCACAGGCGTGGTACAAAGCGTAGATAACATCAGTAAAGATTTGCATAGCAACGCCCAAGAGATCGTCAAGGTTTCCCAAGCTGCCCACAATTTGCAAGAAGTGGTGGATGGCAATGTGCAGGGGATTCAAGGCATCATCAACACCACCATCCAAGACGCGCAAGCCTTTAAACAGGTCGCCCAACTCACTAAAGACATCATGAGCGAAATCCAAAAGATCGGGGCGTTGAGCACTTCTAATCAAGAGAGCGTGCAAGCAGTCGCACAGGCAAGCATCTCTTTGAGTAAGACCGCCGATGTCTTTGACTATGAGCTCAATAAGTTTAAAGTCTAGCGGGTTTTGTTATAATGCGCGTTTGTGAAGGAGCTAGCTTGAAACAGAAGTATTTGTGGGGGGCGTTGTCTTTATGTGTGTTGTTGGGCGCGTGCAGTGTATATCAAGGCGCCGATGTCCCCACCGAGGTCAAAGAAAAAGCGGAGATTAAAAGGCTCAAGGCAGAGCAAAAACGCCATAAACACGATAAAAAAGCCCAAACAAGCCAAGAGGAGCAAAAACCCCAAGAGCCTCAAAAGCCCAAGATCGATCCCATCAAGCAAGAGTTAGCACCCTTACAAGCCACGCTCGCGCAACTTAGCACTCTTGTAGAAGCCAACGCTAAGAAAATGCAGGATTTAGACAAACAGCTATCCCAACGCACCCCTCCGCCCAAACCTGATGAGAGTCCTGATGTGCTCTGGGAATCTGTCAACCCCATCCCCTCTGAAACTCCCAAGATCAAATCCAAGCACTTTTTGATGGGCTATGGGTTGAATAACACCACCACCAGTGGGGAAGAGGCTAGAGAGAGCGCGTATTTTAACGCAAGGCGCATGGTCGCTTTCTTCATCTACCAAAAGTTCAGTTGGGCTTTGGACAGGAAACACCTCAAATCGGATAATTTGAAGAGTGTTTTACTTCTTTGCATTGACAAGGCGATCGACACCCCAGAGATTTTCAAAGAGAAGACCTTTTTTACCCTCTCCTCCTATGATAGAGTGGTCGCTCTTTTTGTGGTGGACACTAAGGTGCTAGATCGCATTAAAGAGCTCGTGCAATTACAATACACCTTCAGCTCCGCACAAAGACGCGTCATCGACAAATTGATCCACAGCATGCAAAGTGAGGATAGCTTGCACTGAGTTATCTGGGGGGGTCTGTGCTAGGTGATTTTTTTGACTTTGTCTCAAACCCCCCGCTTGTTAGTCTATGCAATATCCCCTATCAAAGCACTGCGCTTGCAATTTTTGCGTAAAGCCCGGCTCTAAGCTATCTAAAGAGAGGAGATGACGCTTTTTAGGATCGTCCCTGCTTTGGCGGTAAAAAATTAAAGTGCGCACCACCTGCCTATCTCCATTACTCCCCACTCTAAAGAATTGTTGGCTGAATTGGTGCAGGTAGAAAGTGCCTTCCACCAGCTTAAAAGTTACATAGAGCTTGGTGTAGATATTGTCTGCAGAAGTGTCGTATCGCCCCATCTCAAAGGTCAGGTAGGGGAATTTGTAGGCTAGGTCCACCTGCCCTTGTTGGATACAAAGGGTGCGGCTGAGTAATTTGCCATTGTGGCGAGTCAGCACACAGACAGAGCTAGGATTCTTGGGGTCATCTAAGTAGGTGGTGCGTTTGCTAAAGCTGTAGTGATCGTTATCCGCGCTAAAAGAGAGCAAATCCTCTCTTTTAGTTTTATACTTGGGGGCACAGGGGCTAAAATCGCTAGAGTTAGGCGTATTGGAGCATGGACTAGAGGCGCTAGTGGGGTTGCTTGGCTGGTTTTGCAATTTCTTTAAGAGTTGGTCGTTGACATCGCCCATCGCGTAAGTCGTGTTCTCTTGTTCATAGAAAGTCTTGGGGGCTGCGCTAGGAAAAAGGGTGCTATCTAAAGCCTGTTTAGCGTAACGGGTGAGATAAAAAGTGCCCCTAATGTCCTTAAAAGCCAAAAGGGTTTGGGCGTGGGTGTTAGCCGTGGGGGTGTGTTGCGGGGTTTGGATCAATTTGATGAGTAGAGAATCCTGCGTGTTTTCCATGCTCAATTTTTCATAACCTTGCAAACAAAAACCCTTGTAGAGTGTCTCTTTAAAGAGAATCCCCGTGCACACCACAGAGGGGCGGGTGTGATCTTTGGTGGCATTGATGACATAGAGTAGCATGTAATTTTGCTTGCCCACCACAAAGCTGTTCCCCGTAGCTTTAGAATAAAGAGTGTAGCTCCCCTCTTGGGAGTGCTTAAGCCCACGCACAAAATCCTCAGACCACGACTTGACTTGATCGAGGGCTTGGAAATAGTCTAGGGCATGTGCGGGGAGGGTAGAGCAAAGTAAAGTGATGAGAATTTTTTTCCACATATTAAACCTTGAATTGATCGATTTCTGTGCCCAGCGCGCTGTAGAGACCGTCTAGGGAAGTTTGGTTAGTGCGCATGTTTTCAATGTCCTTTTGCTCTGCGTGCGCAAGGGTGCTAAGTTCTTTGACTTCTTGGCTGATGTCATGGCTATCCTGCACGACCTCTTGTAAACTCTGCGTGTCTTGGCGCGCGCGCGCGATCACCTCTTCAATCCCTCGCACACTTTGTTGCATCACATGTTGCACACTGGTGGCTAGATCTGAAGTTTGGCTGAGTTCCTTAGCGTTTTGCCCCAAATGGTGGTTAATGTCTTGCACTCCTTGCACCATTTCATTGATGGTTGTATCGATGCTCACCAAACTGCTTTGGGTTTTTTCGGCTAATTTTCTAACCTCATCAGCGACCACCGCAAAGCCGCGCCCATGTTCGCCCGCGCGTGCGGCTTCAATGGCGGCGTTGAGCGCGAGTAAATTCGTCTGCGCGGCAATGTCGTCAATGATGGTTAAGACTTCCTTAATGCTCTCTGTGCCCTTGGCGGTTTGTTCTAGCCTGTGGGCAAATTCCACACTCTGGCTGGCGTTGTGTTCTAGGCGCGTGTTGAGTTCTCTCATTTGATCGTGCGCGCTGCCCAAATACGCGCCGGTTTGGTTGAGTTTTTGGTTATTGTCCTCCACATTGCTCACATGTTCTAAGATCGTGTCTATATTGTGCTGGCTACGCTCAACCGCCTTTTCTACCACTACAATCGCACGGTTGGCACTGGTGTGGACATTGGTTGTGCTCTCCATAAGAGCGCTCGAAACCCCCGTGCGCTGATCGCTAATCTCTTTGAAGTGGCGCACCACGCTTTGCATTTGCTCTATGAAAGCGTTGATATTGCGCGTGATCGCCACGATCTCATTGCGTTTAGTCTGTTCTTTGCAGGGCAGGCGTTTGGTTAAGTCGCGATTCCCCGTTGTGAGATCCACACTCAAGCGTTTCAAGCGATCTAAGGGGCGCATGAGGTAGTAAATCCAAGAGATCATCACACTCAAGGTGATGAAAAGCGCCATCAGCGAGATCACAAGCATCAAGGCGCGCAAGCGCACAATGCTTTTAAACGCCACTTGGGTGGGGATACGCGCGACCACTTTCCAATTATAACCCGGCACCGTGGTGTAGACTAATAAAAATTTGTGGTGCTCTTTATCGCTACGGATCATCCCTTCTTGGGTGTTTAAAATTTTGGGCGCGATCTCTTTTAAAAACGAACTCTCATCGGCTAGATCGATCCCGGCTTTGAGTTTATTAGAGCCTAGCACCAGCCCGCTACTATCGATCAAGTCCAACCCTCCGCCATTGCCAAATTTGATGCGCTCCACATGCATTTCAAAGAAGTCTAAATCGATGTCGGTGCTAATCACACCCAAAAACTTCCCCTTGATTATTAGGGGCGTGGAGTAGCTAATAATGAGCTTGCTGGTGTAAGCGTCTTTGTAAATTTCAGAAACGACGGTCTTTTGTTGCGCGCGCACATTCTTATACCAATCGCGCACTCTAGGATCATAACCCTTTGGGGTAGCCATTAAGCTAGAATACATCGCGCCATCTTCTGTCCCCACATAGGTGTTCAGCGCGTCTAAAGTGGTTGCGACATACTTGAGAGTTCGATCCAAAGCTTTGGTGTCTAATTTAGGGCTTTCCCAATGCGCGCGAATCTCTTGCGCGCCCGCATCAAAGAGTCTACGGGTGTTTTGATTCCATGCGACAATCCAATTAGCATTAGCTTTGACAATTTCAAGCAAGTGTTCCTGAGTGTTCTCCACCACGATTTTGTTAGTAAAGCGTTCTACAAACATGCCAAAGGTCATGAAACTCAACACCAACACCACAACTAACATCAGTGCAATTTTCTCTTTAAAGCTCATCCATTGCGCCTTGTGTTAGAATCGAGGACTTAGGGCGCATTCTAACTTTAAAACCCTTAAACTCTTTCATCTTTTGGGTATAATAGGGACATCTCGATAGATTTGGGATTTGTCTTGTTGAACTTGAAGCGTTTTTTTCAAGCCGCTGTAATGGGATGTCTACCCTTGCTAGGAGCCGAGATTGTGATGGACCCTTTTGGGTATTTGGGGATGATCTATAACCAAGGCTTTGAGCACCGCCCGCATAGTTATGTGGGCTTTGATGCGCGCGTGGGGACGAATTTTTCTTTTAACAATGGCTGGGCTTTTGGGATTGGGGCGATTGGGGCGTGGAATGTCTATAGCCGTAACAAGCGTTTCCAACCCATTGTGAGCGTGGGGAATGTCTTGGGGAGTGTGGAGAGCAATATGCGCCCTTATTTGAGTATGGGGGATATTTCGGACGCGTATGTCAAATTTGACACCCAACGGCTCAAATTTGCCATGGGGCGTTTCAACACGAATTTTGTAGACTTTGATTGGATTCAGGGCAATATTCAGGGTGGGAGCTTGTTTATCCACCGCAACGATTTCAAATACTGGGGCATTTTCATGGATTCCATGCTCTATAATGGCTACCAAGGCAATGACTTACAAGGTCCAAGGATCGCCACAAGCATCAACGCGCTAGCCTCCTACGATCCGGTGTCTAAGAAAAAGTATGTAGGGGGCGAAGTCGTGGCTTTTGGCATGGATTATAACAACGACAAGGGCGTGCAAATTTCCCCCTTCTTGCTAGCAGACACCAAACTCCCTGGACCAGCCTTGGGTTCTTTGTTCCAATTAGGTTTCAAGGTGCAATACCAGCGCGATTTACCTAAAAATTTCAAGTCTTACACCATTGTGCATGGCATCTACCAATACGGTGCCACCGGAGGGATCAAGCAGGAAGCCCAAGGGGGGTTGTTTTGGATAGATCAAACCTTTGTGTATAAAATCTTTAATTTCGGTTTGGGCTTTTATGGTGTGCCTGCCTCCGGGCAGAGGGGCTTTTTTTGGTCTTTTGATGATAAGAGTAAATTCTATGGAAGGGGGATCAACTCCGTGGGCGTGCCCGCGATCTATTTTGCTAATGACACTTATACGGGCTATCTCTTTGGGGGCATGAAAACCAGCAAAGTTAGGGTGGATTTGATGTTAGCCTATGGGATTTACCAAGAGTATTCGCTCATGACAAATTACAAGGTGTGGCAGTATAAAAAGATGATCCTAGATGCGGGCATTGGTTATGTCTATTCTTACTCCTCTAAAGTGGTGAGCAATATTGGCAACTCCTCGCTGGTGCTCTTTACGAAGTTTTCTTACTAATGATCACGCTCAATAATCTCAGCAAATCCTATGGTAAACACCTAGCCCTCAACCAGGTGAGTGTAGAACTCCCTGCGGGCAAGGTGATCGGGCTTTTAGGACCCAATGGGGCGGGTAAGAGCACTTTGCTCAAAATCCTAGCGGGGGTGTGTGTGCGCTATGAGGGGCAGGTGTTGATCGCCAAGCAAAGCGTGGGGATGGAGAGTAAGCGCCATGTGGCTTACCTCCCTGAATACAGCTACATCCCCCCCCATGCCAGCGCGCAAGAGATGTTAGTTTTTTTTAGCGACTTCTTTGAAGACTTTGATTCCCAATGCGCTTTAGCCCTTTTGAATCGCTTTGAAATCCCCCTTAAAAAGCCCTTCAAAGTGCTTTCTAAAGGCACACAGGAGAAATTCCAACTCTTATTTATCTTGGCGCGCAAAGCCCAACTATTCCTCTTTGATGAGCCCTTGAGTGGGGTAGACCCCATCGCGCGCACGCAGATTTTAACCCTTATCTTGGAGCAATGCGCGCAGGCTAGTGTTTTACTCTCCACGCATTTAGTGCACGATGTCCAAGCGCATTTAGACATCGCCTTGTTTTTAAAGCAGGGGTGTTTGGTGGCTTGCCACTCCATCAAGGATCGAGAGATTGATCTAGAATCCCTTTATAAAGAGTGCATGCAATGAAGCGCGTTTTCAAGCACGATTTTTTAGAGAGTTACCCTAGCATTGTGGGTACACAAGCGTTTCTGTGCGCTTGCATGGTGTTGGTGAGCGCGGATTGGCTGGCTTTAGAACTCTTGGGCGGGGTGCTGGTGTTTTTGGGGAGCTGTATTTTAGTCCTGTGTTTGGCTTTGGCGTTTTTGCGATCCATCGTTGAAAAACTCTTTGGCAAAGAGGCGTATCTGACTTGGAGTTTGCCCTTGAGCGTGGATCAAATCTTACTCCCCAAATTAGCTATCAATCTCTTTTGGATTGTCTTAGGCTTACTTTTTTTGCTCTTAGCCCTTGCCCTCTCCTTTGCGCTCAACAATGGTCCAAATTTCTTGAGCGCCTTTTTGAGCGCGATTAGCCAAAACTGCGTGCGCTTTGGTAAACATGCCTTGATTTTATTGCTGTTCTTTGCCCTACTGTATTTGAAGATTTTATTAGTGCTATCTTGTTTGCACGCCTTTAAACTCAAGTTCTTACCCAAGCTCACGGGCTTAGTCCTCTTTGTGCTTTTGAGCGTGATCCTAGACATCCCCACGCGCTGGCTTTACCAATTCTACCAACAAAGTCTAGATTATGGGTATTTGGAGTTTTACCTAAGCCTCCCCTTTTTGGAAACACGCGCGATGGTGTGGTTTTGGCTTTTAGAGAGTAGCAAGGTGATCGCGCTTTACTTGGGGAGTCGTTGGTTGCTGGTTAAGCGCTTGAGTTTAGAATAGTTGAAAGGATGACAATGCGATGGATGATGCTTTTAGGTTTGATCTTAGTGGGCGCGCATGCCCAAAGTGGTTATTGTAGCGATGAATGTATGGGGGATAAGAGCGAACGCCTGCCTCCCATGGAATTCCACATGAGTTTACCCCATTCTGTGGAGCACTACCGCGCCCACCCCCAAGAGCGCGCCAGAATGCTAAGGCGTTGTCAAGAGGCGTTCCACTCCACACTCAAGATCAATGTGATGACCAAGACTTTTAAGCGCGATTGCGCCAACGCCCAGCAAGCTAGCTTGCTAGACCCCGCCCCTTAGGGCTATTTTTGCTCGGGTTGCCAGATCGTCTTCTCTGAGGGCTTGTAATCTTTCTCGTCCTCTAGGATCTGCGCCTTAGTTTCCGCGCACGCATTGAAAAACAGCACCACCACTCCAGCCCATAACAACCAACGCATACCAAATCCTTTAATGTAATAATTTCTATTGTAGCCAAAATTCCTAATGGCGCGCCACTTGGCTATTGCTTTTTAGCATGTCGGCTAGCAAGAACGCCAATTCAAGGGCTTGGGTGGCGTTGAGTCTAGGATCGCACTGGGTGTGGTAATTGGACTCTAGAGCGTCTTCTGTGATGGCTTGCGAACCCCCGATACACTCGGTTACATTGCACCCGGTCATCTCCAAATGAATCCCCCCCACACAGCTGCCTAGCGCGTGTTGGATAGCAAAAAATTCCTTGACTTCCTGCAAGATGTGCGCGAACGAACGCGTTTTAACCCCCCTCTTGGTCTTGATCGTGTTGCCATGCATAGGATCGCACACCCACACGACTTCTTGGCGCGCTTCTAAGATACCCTTTAAAAGGGGCGGGAATTTGGCGCGCAACTGTGCGCCCATGCGCACGATGAAACTCAAGCGCCCGGGCTGGTTGTAGGGGTTGAGTGTTTTACAAAGCCCTAAGAGTTGTTCTAAGGTGCTATTAGGACCAATCTTAACCCCAATGGGATTATCCACCCCTCTTAAAAACTCTACATGGGCTTGATCCAAGCCCCTAGTGCGCTCCCCAATCCAGAGCATGTGCGCCGAACAGCCATACCATTTGGAAGTGAGGCTATCTTGGCGGGTTAGGGCTTCCTCGTAGTGGAGCAAGAGGGCTTCATGGCTGGTGTAAAAGTCGGTTTCTTTGAGAGTGGGTAGGTTAGCCACCCCGCAAGCCTGCATGAAATCTAGGGCTTGCGTGATTTGCATGGCTAGGGCTTCGTATTGCCGCCCAAAATCGTTATTCTTCACGAAGTCCAAATTCCAGCGCTGAATCTCAGCCAAATCCGCCAACCCCCCCTTAGCAAAAGCGCGCAATAAATTCAAGGTAGCCGCGCTTTGGTGGTAACCTTGCAATAGCCTTTGTGGATCGGCTTGGCGCGCGCATGCGTCCATGCTATTGACCATGTCGCCACGATAAATAGGCACTTCCACCCCCTCAATGCGCTCACTCTCTTGACTTCTGGGCTTGGCAAACTGCCCGGCGATCCTGCCCACCTTAATGACCGGACAACGCCCTCCAAAGGCTAAAACCACACTCATTTGCAAGATCACCTTGAACAAATCCCTGATCCCATCTGCGCTAAAGGCTTCAAAGCTCTCTGCACAATCCCCCCCCTGTAATAAAAATGCCCTGCCCCTGCTAGCCTCTTTGAGCGCCTCTTTTAGAGTGCGGATTTCCTTAGCAAAGACTAGGGGCGGGTAACTTCTTAGGGTTTTTTCCACCGCTTCTAACGCCTCTAAATCGGGGTAGGCGGGTTGTTGTAAAATGGGAAAATTACGCCATGATCGCGCATGCCATGTCTGCATATCTACCTCAACTGTTGCAACGCTTGTTTGATAATCTCTTGGGTGTCAAGCCCTGCGGGCAAAGCCGCACAGACCTTATGCACCAAAGCGCTCTTAAAACCCAAACTTTCTAAAGCCAATGTGGCCTCTGTGCTGTGGGGGCTTGGGGTCGTGTTTAAATACCCCTCCACATCTAGCATGATCTTGCCAGCGAGCTTGCCCCCCACCCCGGGCACCCTTTGTAAACCCTTGAGATCATGGGCTTTCAACAGGGCACTAAATTCCTGCGCGCTGTATAAAGAGAGCACACTCAAGGCGATCCTAGCCCCCACCCCATTGATCTTAAGCAGGCGTTCAAATAGCGCGCGCTCCTCAGGGGCTAAAAACCCATAGAGATGGTGCGCGTCCTCTTTGAATACGGGGGTTGTAAACAAGCGCGTTTCTTGATCTACTTGCAATAGCGCGCTGGCGCGCAAACTCACATGCACCCCATAAACCACCCCGCTTACATTCACAGTGATAAACGCGGGCTCTATACTCTCTATGCGCCCCACAAGCCCTACAATCACGCGCCATCCTCAAAGCTTACCTGCCTTTTGGCACGCACCAAAGAGATCCCATCTAATTTAAAATCCACCATTTCGCCGCTTTCTGTTTGCAGGCTCTGGTTGGAGCGTCCGGTGTAGAAGCGATTGCATGTGATCGTGTTAAACGCCGTCCACGCGCCCTTGGCAAACAAGCGTGTATCGCGCATGTTCGACTCCAAAGACACCAAGCGATCCACAAACCCTCGATTGAGTTCTTGGAGTTTGAGCACATAGAGGCGTAAAATCTTGATGCGGCGCAGGCAGTCCATGAAGTCATAATAAGTGCGCTGGACAGATTCTTCCTCCATCAAGAGTTTTCTAGTAGCCGCATCCGCGCTCTTGATTCGATCAATAGTAGCCTGCTTTTGTTGCAAAAAGAAGTTGAGTTTTTGGTATTGGGTCATCACCTTCTGGGCTTTTTCCTTGTAGATTTCCATTTCAGCTTTGGTTTCTTCTAAAATGCGCTTGCTTTGTGGATCGGCAAAGGCGGAAAAACAAAAGGTGTTTTCGCTCCCATCGATGTGATCCACCGTGCATTTGCCCGAAAAATAAAAGGTGTTATTAGACTTGAGTTGTTGCATGCTAATCTCTCTAGCAAAGACTTGCGCCCCACTGCCCGCGTCTATCTCGCAGGTTTGCGCGATGATCGTGCCCCTATCGGCGTATTTGCAAATGACTTTATTGCCCTGACAAGTGCCCTTGTTATTATTGACAAAAATTTCATCGGCTTCCACACTGCTATCGTTGTGCAACTGCCCCTCCACGATCACCTTCTTAGCCACCAAATTGACATTTTTACCCACATTGCCCTTGACATGGATCTCCCTAGCCTCAATGCGCAAATTGCTCTCAATGGCGTTGTCGATCTCGTTTTTCGCCCCGATGTAGAGCACCATGCCATTTTGCACCCCGCCTAAAAACATGGGTGTGTTAGTGCTCTTCATCTCTGTAAAACTATCCTTAGTGTAACTCTTGAGCGTGTTGCCCACCAATACCACATACTGAGCGATCTTAGAGAAATACACCATCTTTTTAGAGTTCTCTTTGAGCTCAAAGGCATCGCTACTGCACTCAAAGACGGGCAAGATGGGTTTTTCTTCCTTGACTTTGATGAATTGCCCCAAGAGATTAGGTCCGCTAGCCCCCGCGATGGGCTTGACATATTCCAAGACAGCATCCCCCACACCCGCGCCAAAGATGGAGTTAGCCGGGGCTTTTTGGGCGTTTTTTTCCTCCCACACTTGTTTTAAGATGAGGTTGACATAGCCCTGCTTGTTAGGACGATACAGAGCACGCTTGAGTAAGATCTTCTCAGGCTGTAGATTCATTTTAATGCAACGCTCGATCTCCTTGTGCAGGCCGGCATGCTGGGCTTCCATTTGGCGCAATAAAATCTTTTGGTGCGCCATAGCAGTTTCTATGCGCGCACAGATCTCCTTGAACAAACCCTCATCTTCTACGATCACAAAGGGGCTTTCAAAGATCACATAGAGTTCATCGCACTCCTTAGAGAGCTCCACCTCAAAGAAATAGGTAAACAAGCGTTTTCTAATGCAAATGTCATAGCGTTGGATCACCTCGACCTGCTTGTCGTTGAAAAACACATCATCATCAATGCGCTTAACCTCCCTCTCCTCCAAGAGTTTGAACACATCTTTAGGATTGGTGCGCACCAAAGTGTGCACCTTCAGTAGATCAAACCATAGGTCTTCCATATCGATCCCGTGCGCTTGCGCCACCTTCTCCAACTCCAATTGGATGTCAGCGCAATCTAACACTACCTTAGAATAAAACTCACTCGCCAAAGCGGACTCCTTTGTGTCGTCTGCGCGTATTTTAATACATACTGGCTAAAAAAACACCACACTGATTAATCTTTTTAGACTAGAATCCTCTTTTAAGCAGGGGTTTCTCGTGTTAAAAAAATTCTTTTTTACCAATAGCTCAGGGATTTTGTGCTCTAGGATCGCAGGATTTGTGCGCGATTTATTGAGCGCGTCCATTTTGGGGAGTGGGGTTTATAGCGATATTTTTTTTGTGGCGTTCAAATTCCCCAATCTCTTCAGGCGTATTTTTGCCGAAGGGGCATTTAGCCAAAGCTTTATGCCCGCCTTTATCCACAGCCGCCACAAGGCTAGCTTTAGCTTGAGTGTGCTAGGGATTTTCAGCGCGTTGCTCATCGCGCTGTCTTTGCTGGTGCGTTATAACGCGCCCTTTTTTACCAAGTTATTAGCCTATGGCTTTGATAGCCGCGTGATCGCGCTCGCCCAAGACATCGTGGCTTTGAATTTTTGGTATCTCCTCTTGGTCTTTTTAAGCACTTTTTTTAGCGCGCTATTGCAATACAAAAATAACTTCTTTGTGAGCGCCTACAACACGATCTTGCTCAATGCGGGCATGATCGCTGGATTGCTCCTAGGCAAGGACAAGACTTCCTTAGAAGTGGTGTATTACTTGAGCTATGGGGTGTTGTGCGGGGGGGTAGCCCAAGTGTGCGCGCATTTTTACCCCCTTTATGTGTTGGGGTTTTTTAAACTCTTTTATTTGGGCTTTAAACATGGATTCAAGCGTGCCAAAATGCCCGGTAAACACAGCCTAAACAGTGAGCTTAAAAGTTTTTTCAAACAATTTTTCCCCAGTGTGCTAGGCAATTCAGCCAGCCAGCTCTCTGCTTTCTTGGACACGCTATTGGCTTCTTTTTTGGGTGCGGGGAGCATTTCTTATCTTTACTACGCTAACCGTATTTTCCAACTCCCCCTAGCCCTCTTTGCTATCGCCATCTCCAGCGCGCTTTTCCCCACCATCGCCAAAGCGATCAAAAACCACCAAAGCGCACAGGCTTTAGCGCACATGCAACAGGCTTTGCACTTTTTGACCTGCATGTTACTAGCTTGCAGTGTGGGGGGGTGGGTGCTGAGTGAATACATTGTAGCCCTGTTGTTTGAACGCGGGCAATTTAGCCCTCAAGACACCCTGCAGAGCGCGGCTGTCTTTAGAATGTATCTGCTAGGTCTCTTGCCCTTTGGACTCTCTAAAATCTTTGCGCTTTGGCTCTATGCTAGCTCCAAGCAACTCCAAGCGGCTAAGATCACTTTGTATTCCCTACTCTTTGGGTTTGCCAGCGCGCTCTTAGGGATGCGCTACTTGCAGGCTAGCGGACTAGCCCTAGCCAGCAGTCTTAGCGGGGGGTTGCTATGCCTTTTGAACATTAGAGCTTTTGGATTTAAGCGCTTTTTGGGCATGGTTTCTTGGCAATGGGGGGGGTGGCTGGCGGGTTTACTTGCCTTAGAAACTCTTTTGCTATACGCCTTTTTGTGGTGTCTACAAGCCAAGCAAACACTGTATTATCTTTAGTTAAGGGCACAAATCAATAACATAAGTTCTATGAGTTTTTTGTGTGGTTGTTCTTGCCACAAAAACCAAAATTTTTGCTAAAATAAGCACCGCCTTTAGTAGGCAGAGTTCCTGCCCAATTGACGCTTGCGGGCATGCGCAACGCTTGACACAACAAAACCAAAGGGCAAAACCTTGTGTTTTGGTAAGAGCAGGCATGGATGAACTTAAAGAATACAGCAGAAATCCTAGCTTTGTAGGATTTTGCAAAGTTTTATAGGATTTATAGGTCTGTAGGAACGGCACACATGCAACCCATTTACATTTACGATAGCCGCCAAAGGCAAAAGGTGCGCTTTACACCCATTCAAGAGGGGCAGGTTAAAATTTATATCTGTGGTCCCACCGTTTATGACTACTCCCATTTAGGGCATGCTAGAAGCGCGATCGCCTTTGATCTGCTCAAGCGCACCTTAGAATTAAGCGGTTATGGGGTGCAGGTGGTGAAAAACTTCACCGACATTGATGACAAGATCATCGCTAAAGCCAAGCAAGAGCAACTAGACACCGCCACTCTGAGCGCGCGCTTCATAGCAAGCTATCTAGCTGACATGCAGGCTTTGGGTGTGCAACGCGCCCACCTAGAGCCCAAAGCCAGCGCGCATTTGCAAGCCATAGCCCTCATGATCCAAGCCCTTTTAGACAAAGGGCATGCCTATAAAACCAGCAATGGGGACATCTACTTAGACACCAGTAGCGATTCGAGTTATGGGACTTTGAGCGCGCACAGTCTAGATCAAGAGAGCGTGAGTCGCCTAGATGACAACCCTAGTAAACGCCATGAAAAGGACTTCGCGCTGTGGAAAGCCTATAAGGGCGCGCAGGATTTGGGTTATGAAAGTGTCTTAGGTAAGGGGCGACCCGGCTGGCATATTGAATGTTCAGCGATGATCTTTGCCAATTTGGCTTACCGCGATCAAGCCTACCAAATTGACATCCATGGGGGGGGATCAGACCTCTTTTTCCCCCACCATGAAAACGAAGCCTCCCAAACCCGTTGCGCTTTTAACCAAGAACTCGCCAAGTATTGGGTGCACAATGGTTTTGTGAATATCTCCGGGCAAAAGATGAGCAAGAGTTTAGGCAATAGTTTTTACATCAAGGATGCGCTAAAAGTCTATGATGGCGAAATTCTGCGTAATTACCTCTTGGGGGTGCATTACCGCGCGATTTTGCATTTCAATGAGCAAGACTTATGCATGGCTAAAAAACGCCTAGACAAACTCTACCGCCTCAAAAAGCGTGCCTTACAACTAGCCTCCCCTCTAGATTTGCCCCCCCCAAGCAACCCCTTCACCCACGCCTTATTGGAGGGTATGCGCGATGATTTGAACATCTCTAAAACTCTCAGCGTGTTAGAAGAGTATTTGCACCTTGCCAACGACCAACTCAACCACCCCCACAAGCCAACCAACCAACAAAACGCCAAACAGGTGTTGCAGGATTTGGCTTTTGTGGACAGCCTGTTGGGTTTGGGGAGTAAGGACCCCGCTGTGTATTTCCAACTAGGTGTAGATGACGCGCTCAAAGCCCACATCAGCAAACAAATCGCTCTGCGCGCCCAAGCCAAACAGGCTAGAGATTTCGCTCTAGCCGATCGCATTAGAGAGGAACTAGCCAAACAGGGCATCACCTTGATGGATACCCCCACTTCCACCACTTGGGAAAAATTGTTCTAGTTTTTGTGGGCAAGCCTTTATCAAAGTAAGTTAGAATCGCTGAAAAACACAGAGGTGAACCATGTTAAGCATCGCCCATAGTCCAGATGCCGATGATGTGTTCATGTTCTATGCGATCGCCTTTGGGTGGGTTGGTTTAAACAGACCTTTCACCCACCACGCCCTAGACATTGAAACCCTCAACACCCAAGCCCTGCAGGGCGTGCACGACATCAGCGCGATCTCCTTTGGGCTTTATCCCCTCATTAACGATCAATACGCGCTTTTGGAGTGCGCAAGTAGCTTTGGGGAGGGGTATGGTCCTAAGCTGGTGCGCAAAAAAACCACCAAACTAAAGAGAAATTTCAAGGTGGCTTTGAGCGGGCGTTATACCACTAACGCCCTGCTCTTTAGACTCCACTACCCCCACGCGCGCGTGATCTATAAAAATTTCTTAGAGATCGAAGAGGCGGTATTGAGCGGGGAGGTAGATGCGGGAGTGCTCATCCATGAGAGTATTTTAGATTTTCACCCCGATCTAGTGGTGGAAAAAGAGATTTGGGAGGTGTGGTGTGAGCTCTCTAAATCAGAATTGCCTCTGCCTTTGGGCGGAATGGTGTTGCGCCGATCCATCCCCCTAGTGCAGGCTATCGAGCTAGAGAAGAAGTTAACCCAAGCCATTAACTTAGCCTTAGCCCACTCTAAACTACTCTCTTCTATGCTTTTAGAACGCGGCTTAGTGCGCGTGGGCGCACAACACCTTGCTACTTATCTTGATCTCTACGCCAATGCCAGCGCGTGCCAACTGAGCTCTAAACAACTCCAAGCCCTAGACATCTTGTTTAACTTGGGCTTTAGGCATGGTTTTTATCCCACCCCCCTTAACACCCAAGCCCATTTGATCCCCAAGCGCTACCACGCCCTAAGGTTTTCTTAAACACTATGCGTATCCACACCGCACGCCTGAGTTCTAAGCACCCTACTTACCTAGATTTGCACTTTGATCACTATGTGCCCGCTCGCCCTAAGGGTGTCGCCCTCCTCATTGCCACAGGCATGGCAGAACACCGCAAACACTATATATGGCTAGCCACTGAGTTGTGCGCGCTGGGTTATGATGTCTTTGTGTTCGATCACAGAGGGCACGGGCAGAGCGTGTTAGAACACAGTGTTGAAATCGCTTGGGGAGAGATGGGCGAAAATGGCTTTGAGCACGCCGTGCTGGACTTGGCTAAGTTTGTCGCTCTAGTGCGCGGAGTTTGCAAGGGGTATAAGCTGGTGTTATTAGGGCATAGCATGGGCTCACTACTAGCGCGTCGTTTAATCCAACATGCTCACACTCCCCTAGACGCGCTCATTCTCACAGGCACACCCACTCCCTTTAGGGGTTTGGGTTTGTGTGTGGGGGTTTTAAAACTCTTGCGCGCGATGGGTTGCCCTTTCAAGTGGAATCTAAACACCTTTTTTAGCCTGCACCCTAGAGTGCGCGCGATGGGGGCTAGGGGGGCGTGGCTGTGTCAGGATGCTAAGGTGCTTAAATTTTATAGCCTAGATAAGGCTAGCCGTTTTGCCTTCAGCACTAATAGTTTTGCCTGTTTGTTAGAGGGGGCGCACTTGGTCTTTAGCGCGCATGCTTATGGGGGTAAAAACCTGCCTATTTTGCTCATGAGTGGTTTAGAGGATGTGTGCGGGGGCTTTGGGGTGGGGGTGATCAAATCCTACCACACCTTGCGCGCGCAGGGCTTTAAACAAGTGTCCTTAGAGTTATTAGCCCAAGCTAGGCATAAAATCTTTGATGAACCCAATAAAGATCGCGCCTTGCGCCTTATGCTAGAATGGCTAGAACACCAAGGTCTTTAACGCTTGTTTTTCATCTGCTCGATATGCGCCACTTGGGCAAAGACGATCGCCACCGCTTCAAAGAGCATTTTAGGGATCACCTCGTCTACATCCACTTCTTTGTAGAGCTCGCGTGCGAGTTTAGGGTTTTCAATGATCTCAATGTCATGTTCTCTAGCAATCGCCTTAATGCGAATCGCTAAGTGTTCGATCCCCTTAGCCACCACCACCGGAGCGACATCCTTTTCTTCAAAGCGGAGCGCGACCGCGTAGTGGGTGGGGTTTGTAACGACCACATTCGCGCTAGGGATGGCTGCCATCATCTTACTCATGGAGTTTTTGAGCATAAGCTGTTTGATTTTGGCTTTGATCTCGGGGTTACCTTCTTGTTGTTTGTATTCGTCCTTGACTTCCTGCTTAGTCATTTTAAGCGAATTGATATACTGACGGC
Source organism: Helicobacter labacensis (assembly GCF_003660285.1). Taxonomy (GTDB): domain Bacteria; phylum Campylobacterota; class Campylobacteria; order Campylobacterales; family Helicobacteraceae; genus Helicobacter; species Helicobacter labacensis. The sequence continues at coordinate 104,340 of NZ_QXQQ01000003.1, forward strand.
GTTTGAGCAGAAAGTCTAATAAAGAGGCTACTAGAAATAAGAATAATAAACTGGCAATGAGAAGTAACGCCTTGTGTTCAAACCACAATGCTTGATCCCTGATGTCAATGCGCGCGATCTTGGCTAACTCCCCGATGAACACACTCACGATCACAAAACCTAGCATGAAGGCAAAGCACACCTTAGCGCTGATGAGCAGACCATCTAAGAGTCTTTTTACAGAGAAGAGATTTTTAAGCCCATTGATAGGATTGATCTTAGAAAATTTGGGCACAATCGCCTTAGGGCTAAAGAGCAAGCCAAATTGCACCACATTAGCCAAAAACGCCACCACAAACACCAAAAATAAAAAGGGCAAGAGCACCCAAGCGATATCTTTGAGCAATTGCAAAGAAAGCAAGTGGAGATTGTGGGGAGTGAAATCTAGGGCGATCCAACGCAAACTCTGCCTAAAAATGCTCTCAAAATGATCTAACCACATGCTAAAAAAAGCCATCACCCCCCCAAAACCTGCCACCAACCCCAAAAACCCCACCACCTCTAAACTTTTAGCGACATTGCCCTCTTCGCGCGCTTTCTCGATCTTCTTGGCGGAGGGGAGTTCGGTCTTTTCTTCTTCAGCCATTTAAAATTTTCAACGCGCGTTGGTATTCTCTATAGGTGTTGCAATTGCTAAACTCTACACCCTCTGGCACCTCTACAGCTAAACCTCCCTCCAAAAGAGAAGCAACCGAACCATTACTCTCCAAAGTGTCCTCTAGCGCATCTGCCATGCCCATCTGCCAACACCCTAGCAAGTAAAAACGCTCCGAGCTTTTGGCATACACCACCCCCGCCTCGTGGGCGTGGTTACAGAGTTTTAAAATACTCTGGACTGACACTAGGGGCATATCCACCGGGATCACAAAGATCGTTTGTTGGAGGGCATACAAAGAGCGCACAATGCCTAGCAAGGGGCTAAAATCGGATCGGCAGTCCAAAATATAGGACGCATACACTTGCAAGTTATAGGACTCTTTGCAACTAATATAGACCCGCTCAAAAAGCGCGCTCATTTTGGCGTGTTGGTAGGCTAAAAGGCTAGGATAATTGCCAAAGGGCAATAACGCTTTATCGCATTGTTGTCCCCCCACGCGCATGCGCGCACTCTTGCCCCCAGTTAGGATCACACAGGGGATTTTTAGTTTTGTCATTAAGCCATCACTCCCATTTTCTGGGCGCGTTTGGCAAATTCGCTAAAACGCGCGTCTAGATCTTTCTTGCGCGCAATAGAGAGATTGATAAATTCTCTTTCTTGTTCGATGCCTATAAAGGATCGCCCTAGTAAATTAGCCGCAATGCCCGTTGTGCCCGAGCCACTAAAGGGGTCGCCCACCAAGCTATCCTTATGACTAGCCATTGAGATCAAACGCAGGAGTAGCCCTAAGGGCTTTTGGGTGGGGTGTTTGCCTAAATGCTTTTCCCAAGGGGCAATGGCAGGGAGAGTCCACACATCGCGCATTTGTTTGCCTTGATTCAACTCCTTCATGCGTTGGTAGTTGAAAATATGGGCGTGTTTAGGACTTTTGCGCGCCCATAGAATTTGCTCGCTAGCGTGTAGTAGTGTGCGGCATGAGAAATTAGGCGGGGGGTTGCTCTTATGCCAAGTGATGGTGTTCAAGAGTTTAAAACCTAGAGTTTGCAGGGCTAACCCTAGAGAGAATAGATTATGCTGGGTGGCACTGATACAGATCGCGCCTGTGGGTTTGAGCGCGCGCTGGGCTAGAGTGATCCACTCCATATTAAAGGCATGGATTTCATCAATTCCTCCCGCGCGATCCCATGCGCCCTTATTCACACTCACAATTTTGCCACTCTCAATGCTCAAGCCATCATTAGAGAGAAAATAAGGTGGATCAGCAAAAATGAGATCAAAGCACCCCTCCATGCGTGCCAAAACCTCCCTGCAATCATGGTGATAAAGCGTGAATTTAGAATCCTCACTCACAAAAATAGGCTTAGGCATGGCATAACTCATCTATCAAGTTGTCCAATTGACTTAAATTACAAATGCGCACACTTTGATAGGCTTCTTCTAGTTTATTTCTGGCACTAAACCACCCCTGCCCATCGGTGATCCAAATAAACATTACAAAAGGGAGGGTGTTTTTCATTTCCCTAGCCTAGCATGCTAGATTAAAAGTTTGGCTGATTCGCTCTGATTCAGCCCAAATTTGCTATGTTAAGAAAAACTACACAAAGAGGCTAGCGATGCTAATTGATGGTTTTGGGCGACAAATCACTTACCTAAGAGTTTCGCTCACCAAGCAGTGCAATTTTAGATGCGCCTATTGTATGCCCACCACCCCCCTAGACTTTAGTGAAGAAGTCATCCCCCTAGATCGCATGTTAGAGTTTCTCAAAGTTGCTATTGATGAGGGGATTGAAAAAATCCGCTTGACCGGGGGCGAACCCTTGTTGCGCAAGGATTTAGTGCCCTTCATTGCAAGTTTACATGCCTATAACCCCAAAGTCTTATTAGTGCTCACCACTAACGCGTTTTTACTAGAAAAACACGCCCACGCGCTCAAAGAGGCGGGTTTAAGTCGGGTGAATATCTCTTTAGATTCGCTTAAACCTGAGCGCGTGGTGCAAATCTCCAAAAAGGACGCGTTGCCCTCTGTATTAAGGGGCATTGAAGCGGCACTGCAAGCAGGTTTAAAACTCAAATTCAACATGGTCGCTCTCAAGGGGATCAATGCCGATGAGATTTTAGACCTCCTAGAATTTGCCCAAGCAAAGGGCGCGCAGATTCGTTACATTGAGTTTATGGAGAATACCCATGCGAGCGCGCGCTTGCAAGGCTTGAGTGGGGCGCAGATTTTAGAGATAATTTGCCAGCGTTATAAGATCGTAGGCGCGCCCCAAAAAGAGCTAGGACCGGCACAAATCTACACCCTAGAGAATGGCTACCAATTTGGGATCATCGCTCCCCATAAAGAGGATTTTTGCAAGAGTTGTAATCGCGTGCGCGTGAGCGCAGATGGGACTTTGTTCCCTTGCTTGTATTACCAAGATAGCGTGGATGCTAAAGAGGCAATTTTGAGCACGGAGCGCGCGCGCATGTTAGAGGCACTCAGGCAGGCGGTGGCTAATAAGCCAGAAAAGAATCTTTGGAGTGGGGCTTACCAAATTTCTGAGCGCGCATTTTATCAAACTGGAGGCTAAATGGATTTACTCACACAGGCTTTAGATTCACAGGATTTAGACGCAGAAAGTCTAGCCAAGCTTTATGATTACGATCTCTATGCGTTGGGCGAGGCAGCCCACACTATCCGCACGCACTACCATCAAGATCAAGTCTTTTTCAACACCAACCGCCACCTCAACCCTAGCAATATTTGCGCAGATAGCTGTAAGTTTTGCGCCTTTTCAGCCAGCCGTAAAAACCCCAACCCCTACCAAATGGAGCACACAGAAATTTTAGAGCAGATTGAGAGTGCTTATAAGGCGGGGGTTAAAGAGGTGCATGTAGTGAGCGCGCACAATCCTAATTACACTTATAGTTGGTATTTAGAGCTCTTTAGACTCATTAAGACAAGCATGCCTGATTTGCATTTAAAGGCGATGACGGCTGCGGAGGTGCATTTTTTAAGCACCAAGTTTAATAGAGCCTACCAAGAAGTGTTAGAGGACATGTTAGAGGCGGGGGTGGATAGCATGCCCGGGGGTGGAGCAGAGATCTTTGCAGAGGGGGTTAGAAAGCGCATTTGTGGGGGGAAGGTGAGTTCCACGCGTTGGCTAGAAATTCATCAGTATTGGCATTCGTTGGGTAAAATGAGCAACGCCACGATGTTATTTGGGCATATTGAAAGCAAGCAGGATCGCTTAGATCACATGTTGCGCCTCAAGGCCACTCAAAACCCTAACGCTTTAGAGAAAAAGGGAGGATTTAACGCTTTTATCCCCTTGCTTTACCAAAGAGATAATAATTTTCTCAAAGTCCCTCGTAGCCCTAGCGCGGTGGAGATTTTAAAAACCATCGCTATTGCGCGTATTGTTTTGCAAACATCCCCCATATTAAGGCTTATTGGGCGACTTTGGGGCTAAATTTAGCTTTAGTCGCTCAAGAATTTGGCGCAGACGATTTGGACGGCACGATTGGGGTAGAAAAAATCCAATCCGCTGGGGGCGCACAAAGCGCGCAGGGGGTCGCCAAAGAGGACTTGATCGCCCAGATCAAAGACGCGCAATTCCAACCAGTAGAGCGCGATAGTCTATATAATACCCTCAAAGTGTGGTGATCTGTTAAATTTTTGTTTACTTAGGCTGTTTTTTTATGGCACTTAAGGCTCAAATGCGCTATAATCCAAGCCGTGTTAGTCAAGCAAAATCAGGGGTGTTCCATTAAAAAGTTTCTTACAATGATCTTGGTGTGCGCGGGGCAGTTGTTTGTGCCTGTGGACGCTGAGGAAGCTAGAATCACCAGCATAGAGTATAAGGATCTCTCTTACATGTCTGACATGCTCGCTAGCGAGATTGTCAAACTCAAGAAAAACGATCCCCTAGACTTAGAACAAATCGATCAAGCCATCTTAGCTCTTTACAACCAGGGCTACTTTGAAGATGTTTATGCCACCTTTAAAAACGGTGATTTAGTCTTCCACTTCAAAGAAAAGCCCCGCATTGCCGGCGTGGAGATCAAGGGCTATGGCACAGAGAAAGAGAAAGAAAATCTCTACACCCAAATGGGGATCAAAAAGGGAGATACCTACGATGAGAACAAGTTAGACAACGCCAAGTATATTTTAAAAGCCGCGCTAGAACAGCAGGGCTTTTATGGGAGTGTGGTTGAGACGCAAACAGAGAGCTTAGCCAATGGGGGGGCTTACCGCATTGTCTTCCATGTCAACCGGGGTAACCACATTTACATCACCAAGTCTAATTATGAGGGGCGCGAGCAGCTTAAGCCTAGGGTTGTGGAGAGCTTGAGCGCGAACAAGCAGCGCGATTTTATGGGCTGGATGTGGGGGTTGAACTCCGGGAAATTGCACCTCAACGAGCTAGAATACGACTCCATGCGTATCCAAGATGTCTATTTACGCCATGGTTTCTTGGATGTGAATGTGTCTGCACCTTTTTTGAACACCAATTTTGCTACCCACAAAGCTAAGCTTTACTATAAGGTCAAAGAGGGGATTCAATACCGCGTTTCTGGCATCGAGATTCAAATTAGTAAACCGGTGATTTCCATCCCCAAACTCCTCAAGGGGCTTAAAATCAAAAAGGGCATGGTGTTTAATATTGAAAACATGCGCGCAGATGCCCAAACACTCAAGCGCGAGGTCGCCGACAAGGGTTATGCCTTTGCGGTGGTTAAACCTGACTTGGATAAAGACGAACAACATGGCAAGGTCAAGGTGATTTACCGCATTGAGACCGGGGATATGGTTTATATCAATGACATCATTATCTCAGGCAACCAGCGCACCAGCGATAGGGTGATTCGCCGTGAGGTGTGGCTCAACCCCAAAGAGCGTTATAGCCTGACAAAAGTCGCCAACTCCGAAAACGCCTTGCGCCGTTTGGGCTTTTTCTCTAAGGTCAAGATTGAGGAAAGACGGGTCAATAGCCAATTGATGGACTTGTTAGTCAATGTTGAAGAGGGACGCACGGGGCAGTTGCAATTTGGCTTGGGTTATGGGAGCTATGGGGGGCTCATGCTCAATGGGAGCGTGAGTGAGAAAAACCTCTTTGGGACAGGGCAGAGCATGAGCTTGTATGCTAATGTCTCTACAGGGGGCGGGAATCGCAACTACGGCATTAGAGGGAGCGGGCGCATGTTCTCTGGAAACTTGACGCTTCGAAACCCTAGAATTTTTGACAGCCGTTATAGCTCCTCGATTAGTCTCTTTGCTGAATACATCATCAATTACAACTATATCCAGCAGGGTGGGGGTTTTAGTGCCTCTGTAGGGCGCATGATCACCAACACCTTTAGCATGAACTTGGGCTATAACTACAGCATCAACAAGATCATCGGCTTTTCTAGCCCCCTTTATGAAATGTTTTATAGCAGCAAGGACACCATTATCCGCTACCCCAATGGGCAACCAGCCCTTGGACCCAATGGGCAGCCCTTGCGTGGCTTATGGGATCGCGATTACCACACCCCCACCACCAGCTCTTTCACCTTGAGCACCAATTTTGACAACACGGACGACTATTACTTCCCCAAAAATGGCTTCACTTTTGCCAATTACACCACAATGGCTGGCTTGCCCTCCTCAAATACGCTCAATTCGTGGAATGGTTTGGGCGGGAATGTGCGTAACGCCAAGATTTATGGCAAATTTGCCGCCTACCACCACCTGCAAAAATACATTTTGATCGACTTGATCGCGCGTTTCAAAACCCAAGGGGGCTATATCTTCCGCTACAACACAGAGGATTATCTCCCTCTTAACTCCGTGTTCTACTTAGGGGGCGTTACCACGGTGAGGGGCTTTAGAAACCGCTCGATCACGCCCAGAAATGCAGAGGGCATGTGGGTTGGGGGCGATGGGATCTACACCGGCTCTGTGGAGCTTAGTTATGGCTTACTCAAAGCGGCTAAAATGCGTGTGGCATGGTTTTTTGACTGGGGCTTTTTGACCTTTAAAACCGCTAGCAAAATGGGAGGCTTTTGGCACAACGCTTTGACCACTAGCGATGTGAGTTTTAAAGATTATGGCGTGATCGGGGCGGGCTATGAACATGGCACTTGGCGCGCCTCCACCGGGATTCAAATCGAGTGGATTTCGCCCATGGGTCCCTTGGTGCTCATCTTCCCCATCGCCTTTTTCAACGACTGGAGTAGCAAGAAGGGCTTGTATTTCAACACAGACATGGGCGATCTCACCCAACGCTTTGAGTTTTCTATGGGCACGCGTTTTTAAAGGAGAGGCATGCAACGCTTAGACAGGGCTACGATCTTGGAGTGGATGTTACACAAACCCCTAAAGGAGCTAGGAGCTTTAGCTTTGGCTAAAAAACAAGCCCTGCACCCGGATAACACCACGACCTTTATTGTGGATCGCAATATCAATTACACCAATATTTGCTTTGTGGATTGCAAGTTTTGCGCTTTCAAGCGCACCCTCAAAGACAAGGACGCTTATATTTTGGACTTTGAGAGCATCGATGCCAAGATCGAGGAGCTCTTAGCCATTGGAGGCACACAGATTTTATTCCAAGGCGGGGTGCATCCCCAACTCAAAATTGATTACTATGAAAGCTTAGTTTCTCACATCGCTAAAAAATTCCCCACTATCACCATTCATGGTTTTTCAGCCGTAGAGATTGACTATATCGCCAAAATCTCACGGCTCTCTTTAGTGGAGGTTTTAGAACGCCTCAAAGCCGCCGGTCTTAGCTCCATCCCGGGGGCGGGTGCGGAGATTTTAAGCGACCGGGTGCGCAAGGTGATCGCGCCCAAGAAACTTAGCGCAGATGCTTGGATCGAAGTGCATAGGCAGGCGCACAAATGCGGGATCAAGAGCACGGCAACCATGATGTTTGGGAGTGTAGACACCCCTGAAGATGTGGTCGAGCACTTGCAGAGGGTGCGCGACTTGCAAGATGAAACCGGAGGGTTTCGCGCCTTTATTTTGTGGAGTTTTCAGCCCAATTTCACCCCTTTGCAACAAGAAAGACCGGAGATTAAAAAAGCAAGTAGCAATCGTTATTTACGCTTGTTAGCCTGTAGCCGTCTATTTTTGGATAATATTAAAAATATCCAAAGTTCATGGGTTACACAAGGAGCGATGATCGGGCAGTTGGCTTTGCTCTTTGGAGCCAATGATCTAGGGAGTGTGATGATGGAGGAGAATGTCGTCAAGGCAGCGGGCACGAGTTTTTGCATGAGCCAAGAGGAGATGATCGCCTTAGTGGGCGATTTGGGTGGGCGCGCTGCCAAGCGCAATACTGCCTATGAAATTTTAGAAAGGTATTGATGGGCGCGAAAGTCAAAGGCGTGCGTTACGCACTGTTGCTAGCCATTGTGGTGTTAGCTTTAATCATGATAGGAGCATGGATGGAACAAACAAAACAAACTCAGGAACAAAGTGCGCACAGAGTCATCAAGCGCGATCAAACTGGAGAGGGCATTAAGTATTTTAGCATCAAGGGGATTAAAATCCCGGTGATCTATGAGGAAAACCACTTACTGCCCATGGGGACGATTCGCTTGATGTTTATTGGGGGGGGGAATTTGAGCGATAAGGACAAATACGGTTTATCTAAACTCAGCGCAGAGATGTTAAACGAGGGCACGAAAGAGTTGGGGAGTGTCAAGTTTGCCGAACAATTAGAACAGCTGGCGATCACTCTAGACACCGATATTAGATTGGAGTCTTTGCACATCGATCTAGGTTTTCTCAAAGAATACCAACAAAAGGCGATCGGGTATCTGCACGATCTACTCCTCTCGCCCAACCTTACTCCCAGTGCCCTAGAGAAGGTGCAAAAGAATATGGTCGCCAACGCGCTCACCAAGATGAGCAATTTTGACTACATCGCCCAGCTTGAGCTCAACAAACTCCTCTTTGCTAACACTCCCCTAGCCCACCCGGCTGTGGGCACACCCAAGAGTATCCAAAGCATTTCACTAGAGGATGTCAAAAAACGCCTTGAGGACGCGCTAGACATTGAGCGACTCATCATTGTGATGGGGGGGGATTTGGACACGAACAAAACCCTAGAACAACTCAAGCCCCTGCTAGAGGCTTTGCCCTCCAATAAGCCCTTTTTCACCCCCCACTTTGGCACCGCCCAAAAAGCCCAAGAAAAGATCATCTACAAGGACACCCAACAAGCCTATATTTACTTTGGATCGCCCTTTTACATGAAAGATTTAGAAAAAGAATTGCCCTTAGCCAAAGTGATGGGCTTTGTGTTGGGTTCTAGTGGCTTTGGCTCGCGTTTGATGGACACTATCCGCGTTAAAGAGGGCTTGGCTTATAGTGCTTACATGCGCGTGCAACTCTCACGCATTATTAATTGCACAACCGGGTATTTGCAAACCAAGCTAGAAAACCAAGATAAGAGTATCGCACTGGTTAAAAAGGTGGTGAAAGAGTTCATAGACAAGGGTATGACCCAAGAGGAGTTGGAGGGGGCTAAGAAATTCTTGCTAGGTTCTGAACCCTTAGCCAATGAAACTCTAGGCAAACGCCTGAACACCAAATTCCACAATTTCTACTTAGGTTTGCCTCTCAACTACGATAAGATCATGTTAGAGCGCATTAAAAACTTAAAGCTAGAGGAGATCAACGCCTATATCAAATCCCACCCAGAGGTGGCGGATTTGAGTTTTAGCATTTTGACGATGGATCCCAAAATCCAAGCCCAAAAAGCAGCCCGTAAGGAGAAAATGGCTCCCGTAGAGCCTAAGTAGCGAGCACTCATTACGATGGGGACTTTTCTTCTTTGCTTGCTGGGGCTTTTGATCTTAGGGGGGCTTGTGGGCGTGTTTCCGGTGCTTTTTGATCTGCTAATCGAATCGGGAGTCTTTTTGATCGTTGCGCTTGCAATCGGGCTTGCGCTTGTGATTGTTGTGGTAGTGCTGCTCTTTTTTGCCCATGCGGTGGTTATTTTATTGGGGTTAGCTCTAGTGATCGCGCTGGTAGCCATTATCTTAAGAATATTTGGCATTAAGTTTAAAGGATTTTGATGTTTGAAACCATAATCGGACTAGAAGTGCATACCCAACTCAACACCCAGACCAAGATTTTTTGTTCTTGCTCCACCAGCTTTAAAGACGCTCCCAATAGCCACACCTGCCCGGTGTGTTTAGGCTTGCCCGGGGCTCTGCCCGTGCTCAATGAAGCGGCTTTAAAAAAGGCGATCGCCTTTGGGATGGCGATTGATGCCACCATTAATCAAGACTCCATCTTTGCGCGCAAGAATTACTTTTACCCCGACTTACCCAAAGCTTACCAAATCTCCCAGTTTGAAATCCCCATTGTGAGCGCGGGGTATTTGGATATTGACACAGAGAGCGGGCTAAAACGCATTGGCATTGAGCGCGCCCACCTAGAAGAGGACGCAGGGAAGAATATCCATGAAGGAGAGTTTTCTAAGGTGGATTTGAATCGCGCAGGCACACCTTTACTAGAGATTGTCAGCCGCCCGGATTTGCGCAGTGCCCAAGAGGCGATTAGTTATCTTAAAAAATTACATGCCTTGGTGCGCTTTTTGGGCATTTCTGATGCCAATATGCAAGAGGGCAATTTTCGCTGTGATGCTAATGTCTCCATCCGCCCCAAAGGGGAGAGCAAACTCTACACACGCGTAGAAATTAAAAATCTCAATAGCTTTAGATTCATCCAAAAAGCCATTGAATATGAGGTTGAACGCCAAAGCGAAGCCTTTGAGCGGGGCACTTATGCTAGCGAAGTGGTGCAAGAAACTAGGCTTTTTGACACCACTAAGGGGATCACCCAATCCATGCGCGATAAGGAGGGCTCAGCAGATTATCGCTACTTTCCCGATCCCGATCTTAGACGCGTGCATATCCCCAAAGCTTTTTTAGAGCAGGTGATCCCCGAATTGCCCGATGCCAAAAAAGCGCGCTACATAGAGCTAGGAGTCAAACCTGAAGACGCGTCTATGTTGGTGAGCGATGTTGCCATTGCAGAGTATTTTGAAGAGATGATGGGCATGGGAGCAAGTGTAAAGGCGAGCGTGTCTTGGCTATGTGTAGAATTATTAGGGCGTTTGGAGGGCGCAGAGTTAGAATCTTGCAAAGTGGGCGCGCAAACTCTAGGCACTTTAGTGCAACGCATCGATAGCAAAAAAATCTCAGGCAAGGCAGGCAAAGAGATTTTAGACGCGCTTTTAAGCCAAAGCGCAAGCCAGCCTAGTGATGTAGATACCCTCATTGAAAAACTGGGCTTAGCCCAAGTGCAGGACACACAAGAGTTATCGCGCGCCATTGAAGCCATTTTGGCGCAACACCCTGATAAAGTCGCCCAATATAAGGGGGGTAAAACTAAACTCTTGGGCTTTTTTGTAGGGCAGATTTTAAAAAACATGAAAGGTGCGGATCCTAGCGCGCTCAACGCGCTTTTAAAAGAGAAGTTAGAGGGGTAATTGTGTGGGGGGGGGGGGGGTAAGCCGCCTTTGTGGTGTCAATTTTGCGTTTTTTGTTGCTCTAAAAGGTGCTTGTAATGCGTGTAATGTTTCTCATCTTTGAGGGCTTTATAGGCGTTAGCCATATTTTCTAATAAAATGCTCGTGTAGCTCGCCTGTTCTTTAATCGCTAGGCTTTGTTTGTAAAATTTAATGGCTTCTTGGTAGCGTTTCTCTTTATAAGCGCATTGTCCCGCCATATAAGAGCTAAAAGCGGGGCGGTATTTGATTTGGGCGAGCCAAATAAAACGCTCTTGGGCTTGTTTGTATTCTTGATCTGTAAAGAGCTCCATCGCATCGTGGAAGGCTTGGGCGCGTTGGTTGTAATCTTTGGTGAAAACATAGCGTGTGTTTTGCTCATTGGCATGTTGTTTAACAGAGCAATAAGCAATGCCAATAATGATTGCCAGCCCTACAAGTATAAGCATCAACCATCCCAAACAGCCCATGGGTTTTTCAACTTCAATTATCTCGCCATAAGAGCTAAATGTGTATGTCTCTTTCCCTTGTTTGACACGCACCAAGTATTCTGTAAAATCCACAAGTTCCCCGGGTTCGCTAAAAAGTTTATTACCCTCTTCATCATAAACATCTACGCTGCCATTGTTGCAATCCACACGCCCAATTTTTTTTAAGTCAAAATTAGAATCTAGGACATAGCCATAAGAATCAAGTTTACATATCTTATTCCCCCGCCTAATGAGCACATAATCGCTCATATAAAACACCAATTCTCCGGGCTTTTTAAAAAGCACCTTGTTATCTGAATCGTAGGCACAAACTTTAGTGCCCTCTTGCTCTACATGGTCAATTTCCATGACTTCCCCCTAAGCCTCTTTAGGCATTTTCCCCAAAATCTCTAATTCTATGTAATGTTGCAAAGCCGCCTTGTCTAGCACGCCATCAAAGGCTTTTAATTTGGTCTGTTCGCTCATGTTTGCCTTGATCGCCTCGTGGTAGAGAGTCAAGGCGTTTAGAAAGTCTTTAAAATCGGGGGAATTTTGGGACAATTCGCCCAGCATGGCGTGGTCTAAATTCTCTTTACGCTTGGCGTTTAACAAGACTTGGCTTTTTGGGATGTCTGGCACATTTAACAGCACAACCCCAATGCCAAAGCTGGCGTGCAAGCGTTTTAACAACTCCATTAAATCGTTGTCGGCTGTGTTGATTTTCTCTGCCACTAAGTAGCCCTCGTGTGCCCATGAGCTGTTGCTAATGGCTTGAAAATAGTATTCCCTACAAGTGCCTAAAGTGATTTCTTTTTTAAGCTCAAAAGAAAAGAGTTTTAAGGGCAGGCTAGAAAAATGCTCCACAAATTTACGCAAGGTGGGCTCGAAGTTTTGGTAGGCAAAGCTCGCCCCTACCATGTCCGGATACAGCCAAGAGTTCTTGCCCTTTGTGCCTTTTAGGGCCTTTTCGTGGTAAATAGTTTTGGTGTGTGCGGCCCATTTGTGGTGGGCAAAGTGAGCCACTAGGGGGTGTAATAGGCGTTCGTGGTGCGTCTCTATTTTTTGGGGCTCTTGGGGGCTTAAGCTTTGGGGAGTGGCATACTCTTTAAGGGCAATGCTTAAAGGGCCATCAGAGACTTTCACAAAGGGCAAATCTTGCTCATTTTTTAGGGCAAGCCAAACGGGGTAATACGCCTTCTCTTTGGCCATGCTAAACATTTGGCTAATCTTGCCCGCCTCTTTGAGTTCTTGGGCTTTGTTGTAAAGCTCATAGATGGACACGGGGGCTTTTGCCTCTTTGAGCACGGCTAGGACAATCTCTAGGTAGTCTTTTTTCATCCCTTGCCTCCTTTGTTACTTGCTTAAAGCTGTGCAGGCTTGCTCATAGCCTGCATCACACGCTTGTTTGTAGTAGGTTTGGGCTTGGTTTTTATCCACCAGCACGCCTAAGCCCTTGGCATAGATGGCCGCTAAATTCCAATAAGCCCTACCAGCTACCCCCGTATCTGTTGCCTTGACTCCATCTTCAAGATACTTTAAGGCTTTTTCATAGTCTTTAGCCACGCCCTTGCCCTTAAGATACATCTCCCCCAAATAAGCACAGGCATTGGCATCGCCCCCATTGGCCGCCTTTTGGAAGTACTCAAGGGCTTTAGCCAAATCTTTAGCCCCCCCATCGCCTTTAAAATAGATTAAGCCCAAATGATAATATCCCTTAAGCTCCCCTCCATCGCCAGCCTTTTGGAAGTATTCTTTGGCTTTGGCTAAGTCTTTGGGGACACCTTGGGCATTGGCATACATTTCACCCACGGCATTAAGAGCGATGGGCAAGCCCTCACTGGCCGCTTTTTGGTAGTATTCTCTGGCTTTGGCTAAATTTTTAGGCACGCCAAGACCCTTAGCATAAAGCTCCCCTGCCTCATAAGCCCCTAGGGCACTCCCTTTTTGGGCTGCCTCTTTAAAGTACTCCATCGCTTTAGCAGGGTCTTTAGCCACACCCCCTCCTCCCCACGAATCTCCCGGACCAAGTAAATACATTTGCCCTAAATTCACAAGAGCCTCCACGCTCCCCTTGTCTATGGCAATTTTAAAGTACTCTATGGCTTGTTTATAGCTTTGCCCTACGCCATTGGGTCTGCCAAGATACAAGATCCCCATATAACGATACGCTTCCACACTGCCCGCTTTAGCGGCATTTTCAAATAGCCCTAGGATGTCTAGCGGAGAATGAAAACCCATTGGATTATTCGGATCACGCCAACCATTTTTGATCATGTTTTGATAGGCTTGGAGAGCGTATTTAAAAAGCGAGTCTGCCGTTCTTTCTTTGGGCGGTTCTACTCCAAATGGCGACATGCGTGCATTTATGCGTGCTTGCATTTGCCGTTGTTTGGCTTCCTCAGCCTTCCTCTTTTGTTGCCACTCTTGCTTTTTTTTGTTATAGGCTTCTAGCCCCGTTTCTTGGGGTTTTGCACTTCCCAATAACTCTCCCAAACACCCACTAAGCATTGGGGCCAACAAAAACCCACTAAGGATTAAAGAACAAGATTTAAAGGGTTTCATAAAAACCCCCTAGAACACGGGCTAAAAAAGAAGTAAGAGAGTTGGAGAGAGTTACCCCCCCCCCCCCCCCGCACGGCGCACAAGGTTAGACATGGTGATCCTTTTTTATAGAAATGAAAGGGGGTATTTTAGGAGGGTAAAAATAAAGAAATGCTTAAGGGGCGCATAACTAGCCTCGTGATGGGGGGCTTGAAAGCCCTGCGCGCAGAATCTAGCCCAAATTATTAAGATTGGTGAGATGGCTTTACTTTTTATTGGAGGGGGTTAGCGCGCCTATAGCCAAAAGCCTGCCATCTTGTTGGAGCGTGCTATAATCCATGCCAAACACCAATGCAAGGATTTTAATGACTCGCCTAATTAGCATACTTCTACTCATCAGCCCCCTATGGGCTATAAACCCTAGTTTAATCCAAGACATGCAACAAGCCCGTGCCT
>NZ_QXQQ01000040.1 GCF_003660285.1 Helicobacter labacensis
TTAAACGATAAGGTGAGCGGAGCAGCTTTAAGGCATCATCTAAAAAGCGCGTTGCACAAGTCCCATAGTGTCAGCGAGTTTAAAACCCACTTGCGCGCTCTAGCTAGCAGAGAGGACTTTGACAACGCCACCAAAGCCCTTATTAGAGAGATTGAGGGGGGAATGCCCCCAGATGATGTGCCCCCTTCAGGTAGTGCAGCACTCCCCCCAAGAGAATCCCCCACAGGAAGCAATAAGCCCCCAGAGGGGACAAGCCCCGCTCAAGATGGAGGGGGTAAGCCTCTAGGTGGAGATGGGGGAAGTTTAGGGAATGGGGGTGGGGATAAGCCGCCTAGTAGTGGTGATCTATTAGACCCTAACAAGCCTTTAAGAAAAGCTAGACCGGAGGAGATCACACAAGAGCTCTTAGAGAGGGTGAAAGAAACTAATGCCAAAATATGGGTGGGGGATTTAACTAATGCGCAAATTTTGGAGCATTTGGAGTTAGACCCTCACAAAACGCTAAAATTTATCGCTGAGGGTGATGTCCTCAAACATGTAGAAAGCAGACATGGCAAGGATTCTATACACGCCAAAAGAGGGCAACCTTTTATAGAAATTGCAGATATAGCCAACTATCCAAATATGGTGAATGACGCGGACATCATCCAAATCAAAAAACACAATAATATTAGGACTTTAATAAGTGGAAAGCAGATTGATGGGTATTTTATAGTCGTTGAAACTGTGGGCGCAAAGAATGGGCAACTCATCTTAAAGACGATGTATAAAGAGGGGGGGAAACTAGAAAATAGCCCCGTGTTTAAAGGTGGCGAGAATATACGACTATCTAAAGATAGCGGGAAGTCCATAGTCGCAACAGATGCGAGCCTCCCCTTAGACGCTATCAGTCGCCACCAAGCCGACCCTACCACCCAAGAGCTTAAAATTCAAGAGGGCGCAGAGCACACTAAAGATCATAAAGCCCAAGAGGCATTAAACAAGATAGACCCTAGCACCCTAAACCCCGAACAACAAGAGATTTTAAAAGTCTTTAAGGGAGAAATCCCTAGCACCACTCTACAGGGCAAAGACTTACAAGAGCTCTATATCCTAGAAACAGGCAGCCGCAAAATAGGGGCTAGAAAAATTCTTATCAAACACTTTGGGGAGGAAAAGACCGGAGGGCTCAATAGCGCAGAACTCTTAAATATAGGTTTTGTGTTGCGCAATGGGGAAATAGATGCCACAAGCTTTGAGCTTAGAAAAGATGCCCTGCGTTATGCTTATGCGCTTAAAGAAAAAGATGGCGTGAGTTTAAGGGTGGTGGTGGATGAGTTTAACGATGGGAAAAAGGTTTTTGATTTTTATAGTAACCGCAATTTTACAGATTACCAAAGCGGTTACAGTCCTAAACTGCCTACCGCTACAGAATATGCTACTCCCACAGAGCTTAAAATTCAAGCTAAGCAGCAGGCTAAGGAGCTTTTTAATAAAGCCCAAGCGCAAGAAAGCGGGTTTAGGGGGTTATTGCAGAGCATACCCGGGCAATATAGCCTAGAGGCTAGCAACTTACTTAAGAGTGTAGAAAGCATTGAGAGTAAGATTAAGCGCAAGAGGGGGGATATAGGGGCTATCAATGACTTTTTAAGAGGGGCGGTGATTGCGCCCAGTAGAGAACACCTAAATTCCCAACTTGTGGATATTACCCAGCACTTGCAAACCCAAGGCATACCCCACCGCATTGAGTATAAGCAAAACACCAGCGGGTATAAGGGCGTGCATATCCAATTTAACTATAACGAGGTAGGGAGTGAAATACAATTACACACGCTTGAGAATTGGGAGATTAAAAAGCAATTAGATGAGATTTACCATATTTTAAGAGAGCAAGAAGTTAATCCGACATTAGCAGAAGAAGAAATCCACCAACTTAGAGCCCAAAGTCGCCAACTAGCTCAGGCTTTAGAGTTAGATATTAAGGATTTTGCCTCTTTTGAGGTGATTTCTACAGAGTTCTCAGGCTCTGCAAAGTCTGTAAATTCTCTAAAAGAGGCTACAGAAGGGAATTTAACCCACATTTTGCGTTTAAAATCAAATTCAAAAGAACCGCCACCATTAAACGATGCGAGCGCATACAATCGTTTAGATTCTGTGTTGAACAAAAACACTAATTTATCTTCAGGCAATGGAAACATACAAACTCCTTTAAAAGAGAATAGCACATCCCCCCAAACACCCCCCTTAAGCCCTAGAGAGCAGGCACTAGCCTTTAGAGAGAGCCAAAGACAAGAGGCTTTAGAGCAGCAGCAAGCTAACAGGGCTAAACAAGAGGCTTTAGCCCAGCAGAGAGCCAAAGAGCAACAAGAAGCCCTAGAGAACAAGCAAGCCCAAGCAGGGGGGAAAGAGAATGAAAAGAATTTAGAGCTAGGCAAAAGCATTCCCATGCAAAAACTAGAGGGCTTTAAAAGCGCGGTTAGCCTAGACGACACCCACATCTACCCTTTAGATTTTGTTATAGTCAGGGCAGATGACATTAAGCCCAATTTCAACGCCGGGGTAGGCACACAAACGCGCACCCAAGTAGACCCCAAGCGCATAGAACAGATCGCCCAACATTTCAACCCCAGAATGATTTTTAATAGAGGGGGTTTTGATGATTTGCCCGTGATCTTAAGCGATGGGCAGGTGCTAGCAGGCAACCACCGCGCTAAGGCGATGCAAGAGTTTAGCCCTTCAAGTAAGCGCGCTTACCAGCAAGCCATCTTAGATAACTATGGGGTGCAACTCAAAGAGGGCGAACTATTAATGCGCACACCCAGCCAAGAGCTAGACAAGCAGGAGATCATCAACCTAGCAGCCGCGAGCAATAAAGAGCGCGCGCACACTTATGGGGACAAACTCATGAGCGCGCTAGGTAAATACGATGCGCACATCAACCCCGCAGAGATAGATAAGATTGTCGCCAACAAACATGAAAGCGTGGACTCTCTAGCCCTTTATATCGCCAAAGATTTAGACAAACAAGCCCAGATGCCCGACATTGAAGGGGCTAATCTAGCCCTTTTAGCCCATGTAGCGCGCAACACGCCTAATATCAGCCTAAGCCAAGCTTTAAACAACGCCCAAAAGCTCCTAAGTGTTGAGGAGTTCACCAAGCTAAAAGATATGTTTGTCAAAAACGCGAGCAATTTCTACAAACTAGCCAGAGACTCCAATCTAGCTAATTTGCACATTGCTCCCTATCTAGCCCAAGCCATAGATTCCACAGCTAGAAGCGTGCTAGCAGGCGCACGCCATGAAAACCTAAACGATCTCTATGAAAGTCTGTTGGATTGATCAACACCACCAAGAAGGACGGAACTAACCAGTTTGTCCAAGAGTTAAACCCAGAGGTGTATCAAGACGCTTTAGCCCAGTTGCTAGGCGTAGGTTTTGCGCGTTTTGTGCGCCTTGAAAACCCTAGCCAAAATTTACACGAGTTTCTCACTAACTTGCCCAACACCTTTAAAGAACTCTTTGGACCCAGACTAGCTTTTGGGGACTTAGACTTGCCCGCGCAAAAGGCTTTAAAAGATGTGAATATGTGGGACTTTGCCTATACACTATTAAGCAATGCAGAGGGATCACAAGCTTTAAGCAGGGTGTTAGGGCTTTTGCCCCGATTAGAAAAAAAGGCAAGTCAGGCACGATTAGCTTTAGCGAGCAATCCCAAGATTCAAGCCCAAGAGAAAACACAAGCCAGAAGCGCACAGGCGTTGAAACAAGAGCCCCCCCTAGATACCAAGACCCCATCACTCTTTGGGGAGGACACAGGAAAGAGGACTTTAACCCGCATTGAGGGCAGACCCACACAAAAGATTTTCACCCAGCCCACAGAGGTGGAGATTATAGATGTAGAGGTGTTGGACCCGGCTAAATTGCTAGAGTATAAGAGCACGGCGCAGCTAGTCCAAGACGCGCACGCTAAGGGCTTGAGCTCTAAAGAAGCCTTAAAGATGATAGAGTGGAGGAGGGAGCAAATCACCCTAGCTTTGCCTTTTAAAAGCGGGGTGGAACAGCGTATTTTTTCCAAAGAGGATATTAAAAGCGCAGCGCAAATTTTACAGGAGGGCAGAGCGACGCGCTTAAGCCCCGAGCAGATAAAGCGCGCTATTCTTAAGGCAGAGGAATTAAAAGCAAGCGCGCCTAGTAAAGATGTAAAATACCAAGCCCAAGCCAGCGCGCTTTTTAACAAGGCTCAAGAGCAAGAAGCAGACTTTAAACAACTCTTAGAGGGGTTAGCCCAGCCTAGTAGCCAGTTAGAGGCTAGCCATATTGTAAAGAGTGTAGAAAGCATTGAGAGCAAGATTAAGCGTAAGAGGGGGGATATAAGTGGCATTAATGATTATTTGAGGGGGGCTATTATTGCCCCAGATAAAAGCCAATTAGATAGCCAGTTGGTGCGCATTTTAGACACTTTAGAGAGTCAGGGTATCACCCCTATTACAGAGCTACACCACCGCCAGAGTGGATACAAGGGTATCCATGTGCAATTTGAATACAATGGGGTAGGCAGTGAAATACAATTACACACCGCCCAAAGTTGGGATATTAAGAAAAGATTAGACGAGATTTATCACATTTTAAGAGAACAAGCAGTTAATCCGACTTTGAGCAAGGAAGAAATACAAGAGTTAGTTAGAGAGAGTCAGCGTATCGCTCAAGATTTAGATTTAGATATCAATGCTTTAACTTCTTTTGCCTTGAGTTCGGATAAAAACGCCACTTCTGAAAAGTCTGTATTAGTCAGAAAGTCCTCCATAGACTTAAACGACTCCCAAGATTTAGCCTTAAAGTCAAATTCAAACATGCCTTCTTCACCCGGGGCAGATATAGCATACAACCGCCCCGACTCTGTATTAAACCAAAAAGACGAGATTTTAACCGGGGGTAAGGGAATAGATGAATCCATTGACAAGCCTTTAGATAGTGTGATCAAAGATAGCACAACAGCGCTTAAAATTGAATCCAAAGAGCCCCCCAAGCTTGATCCTAAGCTTGCGCCTAAGTTTAGGGTTGCAAAAATTAAGTTCCCCTATGTGCCTATTCGGACAAGTTGGGGAAGAGCGTTACAAGAAACAGAACAGCTTAGAAACCTTTTAAGACACAAGGAGAATTTTTATAATAACTTAAAAGAGACTTATGCCTTAGAACGCCATGAGGGCTACTACACCCCTAGCAATGCACTAGAGAACACGCCAAGACTTTCCCAAAAAGCCCTTTACGAAGTTTATCACAGAGATTATTCCAAGTTTTTAAGGCTAAGAAATGTTTTAGATAGCCCTAGTGTGGTGCTTAAAACACAGGAAGGGTATTTGTTTGCTAGAGAAGAAAAGTGGGGGGTAAAGACTTTTGTAGACTTGAGAGAGGACAAAGAAGGTTTATGGCATGTAGCCCATTTTGGGGATTTTAAAACCTTTAAAAAGGTAGATGACGCGCTCAAAAAAGGCGGGCAAATGCTTTTAGATCAGCGTGGATCAAAAGCCATTCTAGCCAATCCCGCCTTTGGCGAAAACTTTGCCGAATATGCAGGCAAAGGCGCACAAGCGGTAGCTAAGCTTTTAAAAGAAAAACGCGGGCAAGTAGCCGGGGCGTTTTATAAAGAGGGGTTGGGGTATATTGATCTGGTGTGGGGAGCAAAAGATAAGGGTATAGGCTTAGAGAAAATCCTAGCAAAGCATGTAGATGATTTTAAAGGCTTTAAGGGCAATACACCCCAAGAAAAATTAGTTAATGGGCTAGAGCACTTAATCCAAAATGGCGCGCTTAGGACTAGCCCCACAGGCATTAAAACCATTTTTGAACCCACAGCACAAGGGGAATTTAGAGTCGGGTTGTCTAAAGGGTGGTTTAAAGAGGGGGATAATCATTGGGTCATCACGGCTTACGAGTATAAACGCCCCCCTGTAGAGACTTTCGACCAATCTACAAGCCCCAAAGGGTTTGAGCATGGGCATCTAGCTCAAAAGGGCGAAGCTAAAGATAGCACAACCCCCCTTAAAGACACTTCTAAGCCTAGAAAGAAACAAGTAAAAGCCCTTGAAAGCGAGTTTATCGACAACATCATCCATGATTATACCGCGCGTGGCGAAAATAACCAAAGCCTCATCGCCACATTGAAAAACTACATCGATGATGAGGACTTTATCCACAACCTCTCCAAGGAAACACTTGTGAACATAGAACCCGGGCTAGCAAGAGCAAACGATTATCTCATGTACGAACAAGTTGCCAAAATGGAGGAGATGATCCAAAAGATAGAAAAGTTAGATTCACAAGCGGTTAGCCCGGGTATGCGTGCAAGTTTGGCACACATGCAGAAACTCAAGACCCAACAAGAAAAAGAGCTTTTAGAAATTAAAGGCTTGTATGAAAAGCTTATTGCCAAGTGGGAAAAAGCGCATGGACAAAAGGCTAATGTGGTGTTCCCAGCTAAGTATACGCCCAAGCAGAGCGCGCAAAAGCCTCCAGTTAAAAAGCAGGAGACCTCTAAAAGTGAAGTTAGTAGCACAGAGAAAGCCTCTAAACTTGAAGCTAACCCCGCTTTTGGGGAGAACTTTGCCGAATATGCAGGCAAAGGCGCACAAGCTGTAGCAAAGCTTTTAAAAGAAAAACGCGGGCAAGTAGCCGGGGCGTTTTATAAAGAGGGGTTGGGGTATATTGATTTGGTGTGGGGGGCAGTGAAAAACAAAGAGGGCAAGATACAAGGTCATGGCTTAAGCAAGATTGTAGAAAAACACCTTGATGACTTTAAGGAGTTTGCAGGAAAGAATGCAGAAGAGAAGTTAGGCAATGGCATAAGGGACATCATCCATAACGGGGAAGTGGTTAAAACCCACAATGGCTATAACATCCTTTATCAGGGCTACAAAGTGGGCTTAAATGAGGGGTGGAATGAAAAGGGCGTTAAAATCGGCAATAACCGATGGGTGGTAACAGCTTATGACAATTCTAAAAGTCTAGCGAGCAAGAGTCAAGGTCGCAACTCTGACTCTTTGACTAAGGGCGAGACTCTGCCCTTAAACTCAAAAGAGGATACTACCACACCCCCCCTTAAAACCCCCCAAGAGTTAGCAGAGTTGCAACTAGAACCCGAGCAGATACACGATCTATTAAGAGAACGCTTTAGTCAAAGAAGTATCTGGGATGCAAAGCACACCATAGCCAACCACCCTGTACTCATAGAGGATGGAAAGAAAAAGATTGAGATCGCCCAAAGGGGGGATTTAGAGGAGCAGGCAAGGGCAATTAGTGAGAAACTTAGCAAGGCTCCTAGATCACAAAGACAAAAACTTTACGAACAGCTAGAGGCAAACCAAGACGCAAGAGACATAGACCTACACAAGCGCATCATAGAGGGCTATGAAAGAGAGATTGAGAGGGCTAAAAAATATCTAGCTAGATACCAAAAAGCCCAAGAGTTTAGAAAGAATGCCGGGGATATGCTGAATTAAAAGCGCAGTTCCACGCCACTTTGAGCAACACCCAAGAGAAGCTAAGAAGCGATGCTTATAACAAAATCGCTAAGGAGATAAAATATAGGGAAGAGTATTACTATAAGAACCTTGATGCCGCTAAAGAGATAGGTCTAAAACTTGATGAACACATCGGTATTGAAGGGCTTTTAGAGCACTTTTACCCTAATCTAAGCCCCAGACTAGCCAAACTCAACAGCCTTATCAAAAAGATAGAAAAAATAGACCCACAGGGGGTAACCCCTAAAATGCGCCAGGATTTAGCGCACATGCAAGAACTCAGTGCCCAACAAGAAAAGGAGTTGCTAGAAATTAAGAACTTGTATGAAAAGCTCATTGCCAAGTGGGAGAAAATGCATGGGCAAAAGGCTAATGCGGTGTTCCCAGCTAAGTATACGCCCAAGGAATCTAAAGGGGCAGGAGGGGGCAATGGAGGGGAGAAACCGCCTAGTAGTGATGATTTGCTAGACCCTAAGAGACCTTTAAGAAAAATTAGCCCAGAGGAGGTAACACCTGAGTTTTTAGAGGAGGTTAAAAAGCGTAAAGATGTTAAGGTGTGGATTGGGGATTTAACGAATCCGCAGATTTTGGAGCATTTGGGCTTTAAGAGTGATAGACCTGTGAAAATGCTTTTTGATGGGGATGCGTTAAAGCACATTGAAAAAAGGCATGGGAAGGGTAGTCCTTTAGTAGAAAAGAGTAAGCAACCAGCAGTAACACATGAGGATATAGCTAGTTATCCGGAGATTGTGAATAATGCGGACTTGATGAAAGTTGTAAAGCATAATGATTTAACCACCATCACAATTGGTAAGCAAACCAACGGATACGCTATTGTGGTGGAGGCTGTGGGGAAAAAGAATAACCGATTAACTTTAAAAACGATGTACAAAGAACATGGGAAATTAGAACAAGGGTTAGATTTTAAAGATGGTAACTACATACGACTACCTCAAAGATAGCGCAGGTCCACCAGTGGTTAAACACGGGTCCTACTTAGACGCATCGTTGAAACCATCCAATTGAGCCTATAGAAAAAATACTTAATATTTGCTTAGATAGGAAGCTTTACACGGATGAGAGAATTTTTAAAAAAGGAATGAACATGGCGTATTACTTCGCATTAGACAACTTAGATGCGAACAATTTGGCAGATTTGATCGATCGAGTGGTTATGCTTTAGTGTGAATTGTAGAGGCTTTTAGAGGACTTCATGAAAAGATTAATCCTTTTAGCCTTTTTCTTACTAGGGTGTGCGCCTAGAGTGGTGTATAAAGATGTGTTCGTGCCCACACCTTGCAATGTGCAAAAGCCTAGCAGACCGCATAAGGACTTAGGGGTGTTAGAGTATGTG
>NZ_QXQQ01000041.1 GCF_003660285.1 Helicobacter labacensis
CAGCCAAACCCACCCCCCAAGCCACCCCCAAAGGCACAAAGAAAGATCAAGACAAATCTGTCGCTTTGGGGGTAGAGCAGACCGTGCGCGTGGATGTGCGCCGTTTGGATCACTTGATGAATCTCATTGGGGAATTGGTGCTAGGCAAGAACCGCTTGATTCGCATTTATGGCGATGTGGAGGAACGCTATGATGGAGAAAAATTCTTAGAGGAGCTCAATCAGGTGGTCTCTTCCATCTCAGCCGTAACCACGGATTTACAGCTTGCCGTGATGAAAACGCGCATGCAACCTATTGGCAAGGTGTTTAACAAATTCCCGCGCATGGTGCGCGATTTGAGCCGCGAATTAGGCAAGAGTATTGAGCTTGTCATTGATGGGGAGGAAACCGAGCTAGATAAATCCATTGTGGAGGAAATTGGCGATCCGCTCATCCACATTATTCGCAACTCCTGCGACCATGGCATTGAAAAACCCGAAGATCGCAAGATGTTAGGCAAACCAGAAACCGGGCGCGTGGAACTCAGTGCTTACAATGAGGGCAACCACATCGTCATTAAAATTACAGACGATGGGGCTGGGTTAGACCCCGAAAAGCTCAGAGAAAAAGCCGTAGAAAAAGGCGTAATCACCGAAAGAGAAGCCGCAGGGATGAGCGATAAAGAAGCTTTGAATATTATCTTCAAACCCGGCTTTTCTACTGCCAAGACTTTGAGCAATGTCTCAGGGCGGGGCGTAGGGATGGATGTGGTCAAAACCAATATTGAAAAACTCAATGGGATCATCGAACTTGAATCAGAAGTGGGGGTTAAAACCACCCAAAAACTCAAAATCCCCTTGACTTTGGCGATCATCCAAGCCTTGTTGGTGGGCGTGCAAGAGGAATACTACGCGATCCCTCTTTCTTCTGTGCTAGAAACTGTGCGCATCAGCCAAGATGAGATTTATAGCGTGGATGGCAAAAGCGTGTTGCGCTTGCGCGATGAGGTGCTCTCTTTGGTGCGCTTGGCAGACATTTTTAAGGTGGATGCGATCCTAGAAGCCTCTAGGGAGGTGTATGTGGTGATCATCGGTCTAGCCGATCAAAAAATCGGGGTGATCGTGGATTACTTGATCGGGCAAGAGGAAGTGGTGATCAAGTCTTTGGGCTATTATCTCAAAAGCACTAAGGGGATTGCCGGAGCCACCGTGCGCGGAGATGGCAAGATCACCTTGATCGTGGATGTGGGCACGATGATGGAGATGGCTAAAAATGTGAAAGTCAATGTCAACAATCTCATAGACCAAGCGCATAACTCGAACGCCAAAAGCGCGCCTAGCGATTATGTGATTTTAGCCATTGATGATAGCAACACGGATCGCGCGATGATGCGCAAATCCCTAAAGCCTTTAGGTGTTACCGTGATCGAGGCGAGCAATGGCTTAGAGGGCTTGGAAATGGTGAAAAACGCAGACAAAGTGCCCGATGCGGTGTTGGTAGACATTGAAATGCCTAAGATGGACGGGTATGCCTTTGCCTCTGAGGTGCGCAAGTATAATAAGTTTAAAAACTTGCCCTTGATCGCGGTTACCTCACGGGTTACCAAAACCGATCGTATCCGCGGGGTGGAGAGTGGCATGACAGAATACATCACCAAGCCCTATAGCCCGGAATACCTAGCCAATGTCGTCAAACGCAGCATTAAACTAGAAAATTAAGGAAGAATATGAAAGACGCGGCGGCTTTAAAAGAAATCTTTGACAAGCAGAAAAACAAGGACGAGATCAAAGCAGAGGACACCGAAGAGATTTTACAATTCATTGGGTTTATCATTGGGAGCGAGGAATACGCCATCCCTATTCTCAATATCCTAGAGATCGTCAAACCCATCGGCTACACCCGTGTGCCAGAAACTCCCAATTATGTGCTAGGAGTCTTCAATCTGCGGGGCAATGTCTTCCCCCTCATTAGTTTGCGCCTCAAATTTGGTCTGCCCCCTGAGAAACTCAATAAGGACATGCGCTACTTGGTGGTGCGCCATAACGATCAAATCGCGGGCTTTTACATCGATCGTCTTACAGAGGCGATTAGAATCAAACAATCTGACATCGACCCTGTGCCCGAAACCTTAGTAGATAATAACCAACTCATCTTTGGGATTGGTAAAAGAGAGGACAAACTCGTCTCCATTTTAAAAGTGGAAGAAATTTTGAAAAAAGACTTCTAATGCGCGCTGAGAATCATGTATGTTAAGGCACGCTAAGATTGGAGTAAAAGTTTCCCTAGCCGTGTGTGGTGTGGTTGTCATCTCTGTAGGGGTGTTGGGTTGGCTCATTGGCTTAAAAGTCCAAGAAGCCATCAAGGAACGCGCCATCACCCAGCTTGAGGAGGGCACGGGTGAGATCGCCGCGCGTTTGCAACGCGTGATCGGGCGCATGTTCGCCGGTTTTGAAGGCTTTTCTAAGGACCTAGCCACCATTGAGCCTAGCCAAGATGCCCAAAAACTCCAGCGCATCAAGAAATTCTTCATTGATACCGCCAATGTCAAGCGTCTTAAGATTCGCTACGCTAGCGCGCCACGCACCACAGAGATTTATTACAGGCAGGACACCAGCTTTGCAACCCCCAAGCAAGAAGATTTGCAAGATCCGCTTTTAGAACGCGTGATGCGGGATCATCAGATGCACAAGAGTCATGTATTCTTTGAAGAGATCGGGGGGAAGAAGTATTTTGGATTCGAATTTGCTATACCCCTTTTGAAGAGCAACAAAGTGATCGGGGCGATCAGCGTGTTTTTTGACATCAACAATCTTCTCATCCTGACCTTTAGGAAGAATAAAGACACCTTCATGTTGCAACAAGATGGCTTGTTGCTCACCTCAGGCGACCCAGAAAAAGACCCCAAACTCAAAGGGCATTTATTAGCCCAAGTCAACCCCAGCCCCAGCGCGCGCGCGCTCCAAGAATTTGTGCGCAACCGTAAATCCGGGTTATTCGACTTTGAGGACGCGCTTTTAGTGGCGACTTCTTTTAAGATGTGCCCCAATATCAAAAGCGATAGTGATGATTTTAGATGGGTGGTGGCGCGCCACATCGCCCAAAGCAATATCGCTAAAACCACCCACGAAGTCTACACCTTGATTTTCATCGCCTCCATTCTCATCATCCTCATGATTGTGGTCATCACTCTGCTTTTAATGCGCTACCTCATCGCCAAACCCATCGCCACGCTTTCCAACACCCTTGGTGCTTTCTTTAGCCTCCTCAATAAGCAAAACACCCAAGAGATCACCATCATGCCCGTCAAGCATTACGATGAAATTGGGATCATGCAAAACTCTATCAATGAGAATATTCTCAAAATCCAAGAGCGCATTAAAATGGACTCAGCTTGTATGCGTGATGTGTCCTTAGTGGTGCAAGAAATCAAACAGGGCAATTTCGCCCAAGAGATCACAGCCACGCCAGCCAGCCAAGACCTCATCGCGCTCAAACAATTCTTCAATGAGATGATCGCCTTCTTGCAACAACGCATAGGTCTGCATATCCAAGACATCGATGCCGTCTTTGCGCGTTACCAAGCCCTAGACTTCTCTAAAGGCATCCCCAACCCCTCAGGAGAGATGGAGCGCACCCTTGATGCGCTAGGCGCTGAGATCAAACAAATGCTACAAACTTCTCTGCGCTTTGCCAGCGCGCTAGGCGAAGAATCCAAACAGCTAAAGGGCTGTGTGGACAATTTAAAAGAGAGCGCAAGCCAGCAAAGCCAAAGCCTCAATGCGACCTCCCAATCCATCGCCACGATCTTAAGCGCGATCCAAGACATCAGCGTGCAGAGCGAGGCGATGATCGCCCAAGGACAGGACATCAAACACATCGTGCAGATCATCAAGGACATCGCCGATCAAACTAATTTATTAGCCCTAAACGCCGCCATTGAAGCCGCACGCGCGGGTGAACATGGCAGGGGATTTGCGGTGGTGGCTGATGAAGTGCGCAAATTAGCCGAGCGCACCCAAAAGTCCTTGGGCGAGATCGAGAGCAATATCAATGTGCTAGCCCAGAGTATCAGCGACACCACCCAATCCATCAAAACCCAAGCCCAGTATGTGGAGGGCATTAACAGCGCGCTAGAAGCCTTCAAGGCGGACACGCAAGCCAATTTGCAAACCGCACAAGCCTCCCTAGCCGTAGGGCATCGCATCGATCAAATTAGCTCAGACATTCTCCAAGATGCCAACCAGAAAAAATTCTAGGAGTCTTATGCAAATCCTTAAGAAAATCCTATGGGTGCTTTTCATCTTGCCCGTGTTGATCGGGGGGGTTGTGGGGGGGGGATACATCTTGTTTTTGTGGGGTGAGGCAGGAGGGGAGGTACAAAAAATCGTGCACTACAAACCCGCGCTAGCCACCAAGATTTTAGACACGAAGGGGCGCTTGATCGCCAATCTCTATGACAATGAATTCCGCATTTACGCGCCTTTTAAAGAGATTCCCCCCAAGATGGTAGAGGCTTTATTAGCCGTTGAAGACACCTTGTTTTTCGAGCACAATGGGATCAACTTAGATGCGATCATGCGCGCCTTTTTAAAGAATTTACGCCACCAAAAATACAGCGAAGGGGGGAGCACTCTCACCCAACAATTAGTCAAAAACATGCTCCTCACGCGCGAAAAGACTTTGGATCGCAAGATCAAAGAGATCGTGCTAGCCTTGAAACTCGAGCAAAAATTGAGCAAGGAAGCGATTTTGGAACGCTACCTGAATCAAACTTTCTTTGGGCATGGTTTTTATGGGGTGAAAACCGCCAGCTTGGGTTATTTTAAAAAACCCCTCAAAGCCCTTACCCTCAAAGAAATCGCTATGCTTATGGCGCTCCCGCGCGCCCCCTCTTTTTACGATCCCACTAAACATTTAGATTTTTCCCTCACGCGGGCTAATAGCATTATCCGCCGCCTATTTAATTTAGGTTGGATTAGCCAGGCAGAAATGCAAAGCGCGCTAGCCCAAGTGCCTAAGGTTTATCGCACCACCACGACTCAAAATGTCGCCCCCTATGTGGTGGACGAGGTGGTGCGCACTCTGGGTTTCTTGCCCGACTTGAAGACAGGGGGCTACACCATCAAACTCTTTATTGACCTAGACTACCAAAACCTAGCCAGAGAGGCGTTGGTGCGTGGTTACGAGAACGCGTTAGAGCGTTTGCGCGAGGATCACGACAGCAGTTTGAATGGGGCGATCGTGGTAACCGACACGCGCACCGGACATATCTTGGCGATGGTGGGGGGGGTAGACTATGCCAAGAGCGCGTTTAACCGTAGCACACAGGCTAAACGCCAATTTGGCAGCTCTATCAAACCCTTTATTTACCAAATTGCCTTTGAACACGGGCTTTCTAGCGCGTCCTTGATCCCTGATGTGGCGCGCACCTTTAGCACAGGGGGTTCTAGAAACTGGCGACCCAAGAACTACAACCGCAAATTCTCCGGGCTCATCACCCTGAAAAAAGCCCTAGTCAACTCCATCAACCTAGCCACCATCAACCTAGTGGACACTGTTGGTTTTGACACCATCTACCAAGGCTTGCAGGATTTTGGCTTTTCTAATTTGCCCAAAAACATGTCTATTTCATTGGGCAGCTTTGGGATTTCCCCCCTAGAGGCGAGCATGCAATACTCCCTATTCTCCAATTACGGGACCATCTTAGAACCTAGCTTGATCTCTGATGTGATCGATGCACAGGGGCAAGCCAAACTCTTGCAAGTAAATCCCCCCAAACCTATTTTAAGCAGGGCGCAGGCATGGCTTACCCTCTCTATTTTAAAAGAAGTCGTGGAGAGGGGCACGGGCACACACGCGCGCGTGCCGGGCATGGAAGTAGCGGGCAAAACAGGGACTTCTAATAATTATGTAGATGGGTGGTTTTGTGGCTTTAGCCCTAGTTTACAAGCCATTGTGTGGTTTGGCAGGGACGACAATAGCAGTATCGGGCGTGGCATGGCCGGGGGGGTGATCGCCGCGCCCGTGTTTGCGGACTTCATGCGCCATGCCCTCCAGATTAACCCCGCGCTCAAACGCCACTTTCCCATCCCCCAAGGCGTGATCGTCCAAAAGATCAATGGCGAAACCTACTACTCCACCCAAAGCGCACCCCTGCAAGACGACCTAGAACAAGAAGACAGCACCCAACCTTTAGTGTTCTAATGCCCCTCCTGCTCTAAACCCCATTCTAAAGCTTTGATGGGTGCGATGGTGTTGCCAGCAATGCCTTCAATGCAACCGCGCGCACGCGCGACAATGAAATGAAGCCCCTCTATCTGTTTAGCCCGTTTAGCCCATTGTTTTTCAAACTTAGCCCAGAGTTTTGTCATGGATTCTTTTTCTTTGTTTAAATCCTCCTGCATCTCCCTAAAGATAGCGATCGCGTTTTCCACCTCCTTAGCAAACTCTGGACCTATCAAGTAGTCATAGAGATCGCCAATCTTGCCTCCCTTGTTTTCTTGGCTTTTCTGCGCCCACACCAGATGGGCAATCATCGCGCGTAAAATCCCACAAAGACCCTTAAATTCTTGGAAAGTGCAGACATACACGCCCTTATAAAGCCCCATGCGCTCCATAGAATTGGGTAAGTTTGTGCTCACAAGCACCCCTATATGCGCCCCTGCTTCCCGCTTGTTTTGTGTGAGTTTTTCAACCCATTCTTCTTTAAAATCCTTGGCGCGCTTGCTCTCATAACAAATCACACCGCAATCTCGTCCCCTGCTATCGCGCACCACTTGCAGACAATCTGCCCCCCTTTGCCCCTTTTTGATCTCTTGGATGCGATCCATGGGGAATTTGTCGCGCAGGTATGCCTCAATAGCCAATTCTTGGACCTCCCCTTGTAATTGCTGAGAAATATTGGCTTGCGCCTTTCTATTGGCTTCTTGGATCGCCTTTTCTAAGCGCTCTCTTTGCACTTCTTGGGCTTTGAATTTGAGTTCGTATTCCTCTTGAATCCTAGCCTGCAGAGTCTTTTCTATCGCCTCTGTGTGTGCCTGTAGTTGCGCGGTGTTTTGGGCTTGCAAGCGCGCTTGTTCTTGTTGCAGTTGGGCTTGCATTTGGGCGCGCTCTTTGTGGAGCGCTTGTTCTACCCCTGCTTGAATCTGTTGTTGCACAGTTTGCTTTTGGGCATTGAGTTGTTTTAAGGCTTCTTGGTATTCTAATTGTTTGTTGGCGATCTCTTGTTGCACCTGCGCGGACAAGAGGTCGTCTATTTTGAAAGTGTGTTGGCAATGAGGGCATGTAATACTTGCTAGCATGGTGGCTCCTTTGTGTTTGTGGCATTGTAACGCATTTAACCTTGCGCGCTATCCAAAACACTGGAATTTGAACGCAGGGCGCGCGGGCATTTTCTGTCCCTTGGGTTTGGCTTAAATCTATCTAGGCTTAAGGGTTTTGCCCCCTAAGCAAAGTTGTAGGGTTTTGCGCACCTCTTTTGGGGGGATTTGGGGGGCTGGGCATTAGGGCAAGCCCCAGTGTAAGGCTAGTTATTCCATATCAATTTCTCCATTTTCATTGACAAAGGAATAATTATCGCGTGCAGGATTTGTAAATGCCCTCAAGCGATTGCGACCAAGTCCAAACTCCCAACCATCATTGCATTGTGCCCAAAACACTTCCCCTAAACTCGTGGCAAACTCCATATCAGGGTGCATAAGAACCTTATAAAAATACTTGTAAGCGGGGTCTAGGAACTCTTTATAACGCATGACTCTCTTTAAGCCCGCCTTGTCGCTCACTTTACTGACAAGACTGAGCATTTTCATCAGACAAGGCAACACCCTATGGTGTCTGCAAGTGAGCGCGACAAACTCAAATAGTCTAATGGGCTCTAACAACCCATCTACAAATTCCATCGCTTGCTCTGCC
>NZ_QXQQ01000042.1 GCF_003660285.1 Helicobacter labacensis
AGAGAGTAAGGACGAGAGATTTAGCCATTGGAACGAACTCTTAAAGGTAATTGGACCTATCCGCCCCGATCTCTTGCCCGAGTTATTGCCCTTGATGTTAAAAAAGTGGTATAATGCTCTCATACATTCGTATCTACGGCAGGGAGTGTCGAAAGTTCGCCTTTGGAAATACGATGTGTGAGACTGTAGGGAATGCGTTGGAGCTCAAACTCTGTAAAATCCCTACTATAGGGACATAGAGTGAGAACCAAACTCTCCCTACGGGCAACATCGGCCTAGGAAGCCCGAATGTCTTTAGCATTTGGGTGCTTCACTGTAGATAAATTGGGAGTTTATTATGTCTGCTGGTGGTTTTAGTTGTTTGCGTTCTGTGGGTGACTTGGAGCATTTTAATTTTTTAATCCCTTCTTATCAGAGAGGGTATCGTTGGGGAACAGCAGAGGTAGAAATCTTACTTAGGGATATTGCGGATTTCATTAAGAAAAGCAAGTCAAATGATCGCCAGCGTTGTAGTTTACAACCTATCGTAGTCAAGGCAAAAGTAGAAGGTCAAGACAAAGTCTACTGCGTCATTGACGGGTAACAACGCCTTACAACCATTTTTTTGATCGTCAAATATCTTACGAGGTATGTCGTGAGAGAAAAATGTGAAAAAGGTGGGAATGTGAGGTATCTTGCGAGAAAAGAAGGCGAGGAAGTCAAAAAGGGTGATAACTTGTTTGTCATCAAATACGAAACAAGGGAGAGGAGTTTTGAATTTTTAGAGAATATACAGGATCGGGAATACGATGGGACCATAGATTCTTGGCACTTTAGAGTAGCCTACAAGACTATTCGTCGATTTTTTAAAGAATACAAATGTGACGAGAAGAAAGATTTTTTAGAAAGCCTATGTGAGAAGTGCGAAGTGCTCTGGCATGAGAGTCCGGATAAGGAAACAAAAGTATTTGTGCGTTTGAATAGTGGGAGAATCCCTCTTTCAGAGGTCGAAAATGTTAAGGCATTGTTTTTAGCACAAAACCAAACCGATGGATTAACGGAAGAAGAGATAGAACAAAAAGAGGAAGAGAATAAGAGCAGGGCAGAGAGATGGTATAGTGCTGAGAAAGAGGCTAGAAAGAACGGAGACTTCATTTATTGTGTGTTAGAATACATAGATAAATGTGACATCATGTCTATAAAAAAGGGAAAACAAGAGTGGTCCGTTCTATCCGATGATGTCCAAAGAATTGGAGTTTACCTCAAAGCAATTATGTTTCATAAGAAGAAAGAAATTTACAAGCCGGTGCTTTGTGAAAAGAAGAAAAATTACTTATTTGACTATTTTTATCGTAAATACGAGGATGAGAGCATGGATGACGAATGGAAAAAACTTGATAAGGCAATTAGGCATCTCTCTGATTTTGCTTCGGGGGTTTTTAACAAAAACAATAAAAATAGTGACATTGAAATTGAGATAAATAGAAAGATTTTTCACTATCTTGGTTTTTTGATATTACAAAAAAGATACAAAATTAATGATCTATACACAAAATGGTTGAATGTTGGAAATAAAGAGGCGTTTGCAATTTGTCTTGGGGATTTGGTTAAAAAGGATGTTCAACCCTATATCAAAAGAATAGATGACTTAACATATAATAAAGATAAGGATAGAAAACCCTTACAAGCTGTTCTTTTACTCTTTAATTTAGAGTATCTTATGGAGAAGATAAAGTCTTTAAAACCTTTTGAGTTTAATCGCTTTGTACTAGAGAAGTGGAATTTGGAACGCATTTATGCACAAAAGTCTGAAAGTGTATGGTCGCAAAAGGAGCAAGGCAATTTATCGAAACTAAGAGAGGCAATAAAGAGCGCAGAAGATTTAAATAAGTTGAGGGTGGATATTGAAAGTGAGAAGGAAGATGTTGGTGGTATGAAAGATAAGTTGAAAAAAAAATTCATCGAAAAGAAGCAAGATAAATAATGCCTTTAAAGAAGATATTAAGTCTTTTTTAGAGGAAACGAAGCATTGCAGTAGCAGAGAATTCCCCAAACAATTGGAAGAATTATTGTCAAATATGGAAAAGCGAGTTGTTGAAGATATTAGAAAGAAACTAAAGGATTGGAAGAATCCATCAAAAAATTCAAAAACGAATGAAGAAATTCATAAGATGATCGTTGAGTTTTTTGAACAAACAAAAGACAACAATGAGGAGTTTCTTAAACAATTTGCGAGCGAGTTGTTGCCAAGCATAGAGGAGAAGCTTGCTAAAGAGCCTGAGGAATGGCTACGGGAAGTAAAGGACCACTTTGAAGTAGAGGATCACCCAGACAATGGTACGCTTAAGGTGGATATTGAGAACTTTTTAAGAGAGGCGAAGAAGAAAAAATATAAAGGTTTCTTTGAGGACTTAGAATTAAATGGCTTACTAAAAAAAGCAGATGAAGCTTTTCAAAGGGATGATGATCTGCACCACTTGCAAAATCTTACTCTACTAGATGAAAATTCTAACAAAAAAATAGGTAATCTCATTTTTTCTAGAAAACAAGGTAAAATCCGAAAGATTGATGAGCAGCAAAGACTTGTCCCTACTTGTACACGAGAGGTGTTTAATAAGGTTTTTTCTGCCGATGATGATACTGATAAAAATAGGAGCTTTTTTTACAAAAAAAAGATCGGGAAAGTTATCTCAAAGCTATCAGAGGGTGTTTGGAAAAGTATTTAAAAAAAAATAGATAACTGCAATGCACAAGAACATAAAGAATGAAGTCTTATACTTTTTTAGAATTTTTAGAATTAAAATTTTTGAAAGAGGAAAACGGAGCTAGTTGTGGTGTGCAGAAAATAGAGGTGCCTAGACTCCAAAGGGATTATGCACATGGGAGACGATCTAAAAATTGTGAGAATGTAGCGAAAGCTTTTTTGAATGCGCTCTTTGACACCTTGGAGGAGAAGGAGAAGGAACTACACTTGGATTTAATCTATGGCTATCAAGATAAACGAGTGTTTAAACTTATAGACGGACAGCAACGCGTCACTACCCTATGGCTCTTACATTTTTTCCTATACAAGAAGTCTCAAAGAATCGATGAGATTAAAGATAAACTCGCTAGATTTGTTTACAACATGCGCGGAAGTTCTAAGGATTTTTGCAAAGAATTGTTAGAAATGGAAGAGAAATTTCAACCCGAGAAGAAACCTAGCCAGACCATTTTTTTGGTAGGAGCAACATCTGGGGATCGTGGCGACGATCCCACTGTTCAAGCCATGGTCCACATGCTCGATCTCATCCATGAAAAACTGAATGGTAAAGATACGGAAAGCTTCATAAAAAGATTAAAATGCATTTCTTTTAATGTTATTGACATGAAAGATTTTGGATTGGGCGAAGATCTCTACATCAAAATGAATGCTAGAGGTAGACCCTTGCTCAAATGTGAAAAACTCAAGGCTTTTATAGAGGATGAGGAGGGTAAGGACATCAAGGATGGAACTAAAAACTCCAGGAATAAAATCTCTAGAAAAATATTAAGTGCCATAGATAATCAATGGAGTGATTATTTTTTTGTAGCCAGTGACCCTGATGATTTTGATGATGATTTTGATGAGCGGTTCTTTAACTTTCTGCATTATGCCAATGTCTTTTTTGCTCTAAAAGAAGAATTTACTCTAAAAAAAGAATTAGAAGAAGGATCGAAGAAGAGTGTCGAGGACATTGCATTACTCCTCTCAACGGAGCGTGCCATTGATCAAACCTATAGATTTTTAAAAAACAAGGAGAATCTGGAAAAATTGGATGAGGCGATCACACAATTGCCAAAATGGACCTCTTTAAAAAATCTTAAGATTAAAGGACCTGAGTTTTTTGGAAAACGGAAACGCAAAGAATATAAGGAGGATGAAGAAGATCGAGAGGAGATGGAGGAAGGCAAGCAAGGCAAGCTTGGTAGAAAAGGTATTTGCCACTTCTTTGCCTTCTTGTTTTTGTTTGAAGTTAGGGGACAATGTGTAGATACAGCGGTGGTCGAAGATTATCTGAGAGTGTGCCAACATTTCATAGAAAACCATGATTGGAATAACGCTAGGGATATTAAGAGTTTTTTTAGGCTCCTTAAGGAAATTTCTCAAGGCATCATTGCTTGTGCTGTTGAGAAGGGAAAGGAAAATGAATTTTATGAATTTTTGTCTTGTTTTGAAGAATTAGAAAGCGAATTTAATGGAGAGGTTTACGCATTAGAAAAAAGAAAAGCTAAACTTATCTATAACGACGGTGTATATGATGAAAAGGCCCAAGGTTGAAAAAAGATTTTAAACGAAACAAGTGACCACGATTATTTAAGGGGTTATGTAGGTTTTTTGCTAGATTTTAGCATGGAGAATGGTGAGGAGAGTTTAGAGAAATTTGTCCAATATGCTGAATTAACCATGGGGATTTTGGATACATTTTTTAAAAAAACAGAAACTAAAGATCCCGGTTTATCTCATCTAGGTCTATTCCAAAGGGCACTCTTGTGTTTTGGGGATTATAGTGTTGACGCAACCAACCAATTTTTTGGTAACCTTTTCAAGCCAGGGTTATTTAGATTTAGAGAACTTGTTTTTAGATTATTTAGAAAAAACCTAATGAGGGTAAACCCTATTTCCAAAGACTTTTGGACACTCTTTTGTCATTAAATTCTCACAAGCCAATGCAGAAAGAGGAACTACTAGAGAAGATGCAAGACATCGTTGAAAATTACACCAAGTCTCAAGGAGTTTACCCTTCACAAATTTCGTGCCCTCTCATTGAAAGAAGTTGGTGGGAACAGCTTTTACTTCAACAACAAGAATTATTTGAATTCATTAACACTGCTAATTGGAGAAACAAAGACAAATTGCAGGAGTGTGGGAGGATTAAGTTTGAAAGGGATCGTAAGAATAAACTTCAAAGAGTTTATCTCCTTCAGGCAAAAAAAGATTCGGAACAGGCGAGAGATCTTTTGGGTTATGCGTTTTATTGTTATTGCAAACAATACGAAAGGAGTGAACAGAATGGGGAAGGAGAAGTAAAGATTGTTTTAGATTATGAAAATAATAGGAGGAGTCGCCAATTTGGTATTAAGTTTGGCACTAAGGAGTTTGCTGTTTTTGCAGATAGTGAAGGGTCCACCATTACTCTTACAAAAACAAAAGATAATGCAGAGGGTGATAAAGAGGGTAACAAACAGAAATATTCATTTGATATTGATCTCGGTTCGCATACGGGTGTCTTGAAAGAGTTTGAAAGAGTTTTTTGTGAAATTCTAAAAGGAATTAAGAACGAATGTCCCCAATCTGAGAATCGAGACAACTACCACGATGCATTTAGGGAGAATCCTTGATGCTTTCAATGACATAGACCAAAGCTTGTATAGCTACCTACAAATCTAGCAATCTCGCAGTGTAACATCTCTGTGCTACTGACTGATTGCCACACCATCATGTAGTAGAAAACACTACCAATAACTCGTTCTCCTCTTGAGCTTCTTTGTAGGCTTGGATAAGGTGTTCGGGTTTTGTGCTGGCATGAATGCTTTCTTCTGCAAACTTATCCTCATCCTTACCCACAGATTTATCGCTACAGATAATGCAAGATTTAAAGGGCTTGTCAGATCACGGTTTATTTCAAAAGCTCTAAAAGTCTGTCTAAGGCTAGGCTTGGGGCTAAAAACAAGACACAATCTCCGGGTTTAACCATTGCTTCCATAATCTTTAAACTTGTGTAGGTCTTGCCCGTGCCACAAGCCATGATTATCTTGCCCCGTTCATTCTCTTTGAAGTGCGCAAGGGCTTTTGCAATAGCTTCTTTTTGATGAGATCTAGGATTTTTTGGGATAGTTCGGAATTTTTATTTTTTTTATCAATTCTTCCCAATCAATATCAGCGACTATAAAGTCATCTTGGGAAATGATGCGGATAGGCAAGCCATTATTGTTGGTGATGGTATCAAAATGCTTTTTAGTCTTTTTTCACCCCATTAAAGGCAATGAAAATCCCTTCTGAGAACTTTAGCCCATCGCTCAAGCCACTTTGTAAGGGAGATGCAAATTTCTTAGCTTCCCCTAAATATACTTCTTCCTTATTGTATTTGCACTGCACAGCAGTGTAAGATGGAGATTCCTGACTTTCCTTTTTTGATGTTTTTTTTGGTGATCACAATATCAATCCCATGATCTGACCCATCTTTTTTTGA
The DNA here is from genome assembly GCF_003660285.1 of Helicobacter labacensis. Classification (GTDB taxonomy): domain Bacteria; phylum Campylobacterota; class Campylobacteria; order Campylobacterales; family Helicobacteraceae; genus Helicobacter; species Helicobacter labacensis. Next base: position 6,192 of record NZ_QXQQ01000042.1, read on the forward strand.
AAAATCATCCCACAAATCTACTTTTTCAAAGGCATTTTCTGTATCTGTTTTTCTTAACACGAATCTCTGATTTGTGGTGATTTGTCTTGGATATGATTTTCTTGAAATTCTTCAAAGGTCATGCACACCCTCATTTGAGTATCTCTTAAAAGCCCTTATTCTACCATAGGGTTTCTATCTTTCTTGCACTATAGCATTTGTAGCACTATTTACCACAAATGGATACACTGCAGAGTCAGAGTTTATCTTTAAAGATTGGAGAATAAGAGTGGCTGAGAAAGGCTCTAAAGAGTGGATTAAAGCATACAACAAAGAAGTGGATGCCTATAACGCACAGAATAAATGCCGATGGGATGCAGAAAAGAATCAAGAGTATTTGCGCATGCGTTTTGGCACACTTCCCGGGAGCACTGTCTATTGGTGGGACGATGTTTGGTGGTGTGATGGGGAGTATTTATGTGGGGATTAACCATTTGCCTCCATTCACTTTCTTTGTCTCAATTTTGAGAGATGAGTAGGCGTAGTGATTCAACGCATGCCATAAAGACCTAGCCTTAAACACTCCTAGAAAGCCCTACAATCGTTTTAACCCCTAAGGGATGTTTGGTCCCCAATCTGTTGCTCTATGAGCCTCATAGAGTATCTAAACACTATATTTGAACTCAAACTCTCCCAATTTATACAAAATCCCAATTTTACCCCACTCAAAACCCAAAGACATTCCACTCTTGGATCTCTACCCAATCTCATTTCTTTGGGAGTCGAATTTCATAAATTTAGAGCATAAAATGACAAACCAAACACCCCACAATCCACCAAAAATCAAATATAATGTTTTCAGCCCCATAAAGGGGTCATACAACGCGATTTAGACGAAAACCATCTAGACA
>NZ_QXQQ01000043.1 GCF_003660285.1 Helicobacter labacensis
CTTAGGAGGCTTGGGGGTTATAGGGGCTTTAGGGGGGGTGGGTTTTAGAGGGGTCGTGGTGCTGACAATCTCAATAGAGCGCTTCCTAGAAACACTGCGCGTGGGAGTGGGCACTTTGGATTCTTGGGGGTCTGTGGGAGGGGTTGGTTTTGCCTGCGTCTTGTTAGGTGCTGGGGGTTTTTTCGCGCTCTTTGGCATGCGCGCGTTGAGTTTATTAGTGATGAAGTCATAGAGTTTAGCGGCCGTTTGCTCATCTAAACTAGAAGTGGGTTTGAGATCTAGACCGATCTCTTTGGCTTCTTTAATCACGATCTTCACATCAGTTCTACCTAACTCTAAAACGAAGTCTTTCAGTGCGATTCCACTCATGACGCTCTTACCTCTTCTAACCACGCTTCGATGTAGTGTTTATTTTTGGGGGCATGCTTGAGTTTTAAAACTTGCTTGCATGCGTTTTTAGCATGCACGCATGCCCCACATAAATAAAAACTACGCCCACTGCCTTCAAAAGCCACAATTTTACCCTCCCGCACGCTAAAACGCAATAATTCTGCTTGCATGAGGCGTTGCCTACAGCACACACAAGTGCGCACCGCATTCTTAGAAACAAAGGCTTTAATCTTCAATCTGGACTCCTTCATTGTCAAAATCTAGCGACAATACCCTAAAATTAGGGAACTTCTGTTGCAATTTGGTTTGCAAAGCTCGAGCGTCTTCAGCATAACACAGATTAAAAAACGAGGAACCACTCCCTGAGAGTGTGCTCATCAACGCGCCATGCTCTAAAGCCATTCTTTGCACTCCATAGAGCACGGGGTAGAGTTTCATGCGCCGATCTTGGTGTAAACGATCCCTAGAAGCCACCCTGAGTATGTCCCATTTCTCTTGGCTAAAAGCCATACACACTAAGCTGGCATGCGCAAGATTGTAGATCGCATCTGTGTAATTGCAACGCTTGGGCAAAGCTTGGCGTGAGAGTTTGGTAGAAATACTATGAGGGGGGATCACCATGATCGCTTTGAGATAATCAGGGATTGCCACGCGCAAATGGTAAACCTTGTTTTGATTCACCTCACTGGGGAGCTTTTCTACCATAGCGGCGTTAAAGCCCCCAAAGATAGCCGGGGTGATATTATCCGGGTGGGATTCGTAAACCAAGCTAGCATGAAGCACCTCTTCTTTCTCAATGTGCCCATGCAAGTAATGGCTCACCGCGCTCAACGCGCCCACCACCACCGCCGAACTACTCCCAAGCCCCCTAGAAATGGGGATCGCATTGTCAAAGAGAAATTCAAAATTCTGCTCTATACCCTGTTTTTGCAACGCGCCTTTAAAGAGGTTGACAAAGACATTATCCACTAAGAATTTAGAAAACCCCTCGCCCTCGCCTTGAATCTTAATGCTAGTGAAGACAGAGGGCACAACACTAAAGCGGTTTTTGAGATTCAAACCAAGCCCTAAACAATCAAACCCCGGTCCTAAGTTTGCGCTGGTGGCGGGCACACTGACAACCAAATCGTTTCCTAAATTTTGATAGCGCATTATAGCCTAATTTATGCTAATTGCGCCTAAATAGGGGGCAAAAGGTATAGGGGTTTTGGATCAACGCCAAAGATATGGCTTTTAAGCAAGATGGGCAAGCGCATGTTCTGGGTTGTAGGGTTGGATAGAGGACTTAGGTAAATCGTGCCTTGGTGGTAGCAATAATAGCTATTGCCAAAGGCTTTAATGGGCTGGTAGGCGTTGAAAGCAAAGCCCAAAGCCCCATACAGTTTGAGATTTTGCGCACTAGCCACAGTGTGCACAAAGACATGCACAAGTTTCATTGCCATAAAGCTTCCGGGTCCCACCGCATAGTAAATAGCCCCTAATCTGTAGCCATGGCATGCCATCCACGCCCTAACGCGCGCGAACAAAACCCCCAACGCCTCGCTTGTCTTACAAGAGGAAACCAAAGAGTAGCGCAACACGCCGTGCACATAAACACCCATCTGCACCGGGCTTTGCAGAGCCAAAACCCCCAGCGCGCAAGATTGCATACGCTCTAGCTATAAGCGATCACCACTTCCCTAGACTCGGCAGGCGTGTCTTGCTTTTGGGGTGTAGGGGAGAGGTGCACCACTTCATAACTCTGGGTTTCTAACACTTTTTGCACTAGCATGGCGTTGAGCTTGTGGCTTCCCATGTAGGAGTGGTAAGCCCCGACTACATTCTTGCCTAAAAATGCTAAATCTCCCATAGCGTCCAAAATTTTATGGCGCACAAACTCCTCTTCATAGCGCAAACCCTCTTGATTCACAATGCCATGTTCATCTAGCACGATGCAATTATTCAAACTGCCCCCCCTAGCTAACCCAATGGAGCGCAAGTAATTTACCTCCTGTAAAAAGCCAAAGGTGCGCGCACGCGCGATCTGCTCCTTATACTGTTGTCTAGAGAACTCAAAGCGGTAGTGTTGTTCTCTAATCATGGGGTGGGCGAAGTTGATTCCAAATTCAAAGCAAAGAGAGGAGCTGGGGCTAATTTTGGCAAATTTAGGTCCGTCCTTAACCTCCACCTCTTGGGTAATACGCATGAAGGACTTAGGAGCGTCTAGCTCCACAATGCCTGCCTCATCTAAGAGCATGCAATGCGCGATAGCCGAACCGTCCATAATGGGAATCTCTTCATTGTCCACAGAAATTTTAAGGTTGTCAATTCCATAGGCACTCACGGCTGAGAGCAAATGCTCCACGGTGGAAATACGCATTTTTGGGTTGTCTTGAAGTCCTAAAGTGGTCGCCATCGTGGTGTCTAGCACACTCCTATAAGACAAGGGGAGCTCTATACGCAAATCCGAACGCGCAAAGACGATCCCACGCCCTGCCTCTAATGGCTCTAACACCATTTTCACAGGCACACCCTTATGCAACCCAATCCCTACCACCTCCACGCGTCTTGCTATGGTTCTCTCTCTCATACAATGTCCTTTATTTTGATTATATCGTCATTTCTCGTGATCAATTTTAACCTGTCATTCTCATTAAGGCGTGCAAGTAAGGCATCGCTTAAAATCTCCCCCTGAAAAGTGATGTGCGCAGAATAGACATTTTTAAGCACCATACACACTCCCATGCAAATAATAATCCCCTCACAACGCCCATAGACACTAATGTTTTGTTCTGAAACAATCTTAGCCCCATGGTTGATATTCCCCAAAAAAATCAAGCTAGACGCGCTGTCAATCTCCTCCCCGCTACGGATGTGGCGTTCAAAAATTTGCACCTGATCTAGGGGTGTTGGGGTTTTAGAGGCTTGCAACGCGTCAGAGGCTTCGTAAAGCACAATTTGATCGCTAGGCTTGCCCTTGAGATCCTTGGTGCTCACACTATAGGCTAAGTCGTAATGCTCTAGGGCTTCTACAACTTCTAATGGCGGGGGGGCTTTGAATAAGAGTAGGTAATCTTGCAAAAGAGGGGCGTTTTTGTGGATGAAGTTCAGGTATTGCTCTTTATTGGCTACACTGAGTTCAAAACAGCGCACCTGCTTTTGTCTGGTTTGTAGCACCGCTCACCTTTGTTCTTGGATGCGCCGTTGTGCCTGATCTAGCACATCGTTGAAACGCTGGATAAAACCTGTATCCATCCACTCACGCGGGCGCACCGACACGCCTTGCACCAACACTTCAAAATGCAGGTGGTCAAATTTGCTCGAGGCGTTTTTGCCACTCACTCCCAAGATGCCACTAGGTCCCACTAAATCCCCCTTGCGTGCCAACAAGCTTGAGAGACTCCCATATAGCGCGTGCAAACCCAAGCCATAGGACACAAGCGCGCCCTTGCCATAACTTTGTATCTCTTCGGCAAGCACCACGCGCCCCTCATTGCTGGCTAGAATCTTAGAGCGCTTCCCAAAGAGATCGACTCCCAAGTGCAAAAATTCCCCTAACACATCACCCTTGAATAGGTAGCGTTTCTTAGTGCCAAAGGGGACCAAGACCCTAGGCTTACTCACGCCTAAGGGGTTGAAAACCTGCAGGTGCAAAGCTTCATGGATGGGGGTGTTATTCAAGTCTTTGGCGATAATCTCTTCTAAATTGGTGCGCATGCTCGCGCGCTCTGAGCGCAGATCGTCTTTAAACTCTTGAATCGCTTGGGCTTTTGTGGGGTATTTCTTGCTCATCTCCACATTGCGATCAATATAGGGGGTGCGGGTATTTTGGATAAATTTAAGGGGGAGGGTGGTGGTGTTAAAAGCCTTATCTCGAGCGATGATGGTGGCACTAAAAGCGCGCTGCTGCAAAGACCAGGGTAAAATCACGGCGTAATGCTTGTCTTTCATAAAGGGAAAGGCTTGAAAATCCCTACTCCCATTATTCAGCCACACCTTTTGCAACGCCTCTTCTTCGACTTTGAACACCACTAACGCGCTCCCCCCATAAGTGATATTGGTCGATTGGGCTAGGGTGTGGATTGTGGGGGGGGTGGTGTCCAATAGGAGATCAAAGCTCTTGCGCGTGGTATTCCCGCTAAAAAAGTTAGCATTGCTCCAATCGCACATGCTAATCTCATAGTGGAGTGTGGTTTGATCGTTGAGTTGGATAGGGGGTTTGGGTAGATCAACATGCAAGCGGCTGGGTTCATCTAGCACAATTTGGTTTTTCTCATAGACCACCAAGTTGTCGTTAGTGAAAACCTTGACATGGTAGGAGCGGATTTTAGCGGGAGTTTGCATGGTGATGATCATGGGGTGTTTGAGATTCCAATGCGTGGGGTTTTCAAAGCTCAAAGCCTGCGTGGGCGTTTTCTTGCCCCCCTCTTTGACAACCTTCATCACCAAATTAATGCGCCCCTGGTTGTCCTTACTGATCCAATAATTATAACTCAAATACCCACACCCTAAAAGCACTACCATCACAATCCAACGCCACACGATCGCCCCTTAAAAGACATACAGCACATTCACCACGACAAAACTCGTGCGCTTGAAGCCGATATTCCCACTGATTAAAGTCTTGCTAGATTGCGCGTTGGCGTAGGTGGCCGGGGTTTCCGCGCCAAAACGCAAGTAGGTTAAAGGAATCTTAGTGCCCAACTCCAAGCGCAGATGCCTTTTATAAGTGAAAGCCAAACCTAAATTGATCGTGTAATCTGCCTGCATCAACATTTTCCAAAAGATATCCGGACTTTTATACCCATTTGCCACCACCTGATTAAACGCCTTATTGCTAAAATCGCGCAAGATCATCAAACCCACCCCAAAGCCCGCATACGCGCCAATAAAATGCTCTTTAGCGCGATCCAAGGGGATGTCTATGAGCGCATCCATATTCAAAGATCCCAAGCCATAAAAGAGTTTGCCAAAGCCTTGAGAATTGTTATTGCCATTGAGAGTGTCAATGTTAGCCAACCCGGGGATGAGCAATAAATCCCCATAGACGCGCGTCCCAAAATAGAGATTAAAAAATTGCTGGTAACCCAATTCCACATTGAACATGCCAATGGTGTTTTTCAGTGTGATGGCGCGATTAAAGACATCATTAGGCACTCTAATACCAAGACTACTGCTTAGAACCTGCGCCCCGCTATAGGATTCTTGCAATCCTCCCACCCCAAACCCCCCCCCTAAAAAGAACCCACTCTTTTCCTTGGCGATGCTATAACTCTCTAACTTCTGCGCCTTGAAGCGCCAATCCCTATTTTTATAATGCTTTTCCATGTATTTTTTAGAGTAGTAATGTTGGGTTTGGGGAGTTTGACCTAGGGCGCGGATTTGTTCTTTTAATCTACGCACTTCAGGGTCTGAGTCGTAATTGGGGTAAGTGGGTGGTGGGGGGATGGGGGTTGGAGGCACTAGCAAGGCTGGGTTAGGGATGAAGTAGGGGTT
>NZ_QXQQ01000044.1 GCF_003660285.1 Helicobacter labacensis
GCTTGAAAGTTTTACCAATAGGACGCGTCTTTGAGGCTTTTATCTAAAGGGATGCATTCTTAGGATGGTGTTGCTTAAAGAGCGTTTGCTTAATGTTTTTTGACTTTTCATTGTCAATAGCCTATGTTAAAGGTAAAAACTACAAAGCCAAAGAATTATACTCAATAAGGCGGTAGAAATCTTATCAAGGCAGTTTAGCGGATATGCTAACTGAAACAAACAAGATGTTAAGAGTAGATGGTGGATGCCTTGGGTAGTAGAGGCGATGAAGGACGCACTAGACTGCGATAAGCTACGGGGAGCTGTCAAGAAGCATTGATCCGTAGATCTCCGAATGGGGCAACCCAACTTACAGCAATGTAAGTTACTCTATTTTTAGAGAGCGAACCTAGCGAAGTGAAACATCTCAGTAGCTAGAGGAAAAGAAATCAACGAGATTCCCTCAGTAGTGGCGAGCGAAAGGGGAGAAGGGCAAACCGCGTGCTTGCACGCGGGGTTGAGGACGGCAACATTCAAGGGGTTTATCTAGCAGAGTTGCTTGGAAAAGCAAGCCATAGAAGGTGATAGCCCTGTATGCGAAAGATACACCCTAGATAGCCGTATCCAGAGTAGGCCAGGACACGAGAAATCCGGGCTGAAGCCGGGGAGACCACTCTCCAACCCTAAATACTACTACTACACCGATAGCGCACAAGTACCGTGAGGGAAAGGTGAAAAGAACCGTGGGTAACGGAGTGAAATAGAACCTGAAACCATCTACTTACAATCATTCAGAGCCCTATTGTGGGTCCCTTTGAGGGATTGGGTCTTTTTTTGAGGTTTTTGGTGTTGGTTTTTTAAAATTGCTTAAGCACTTTTTTATATGCCTTTTGGCATGCTATGACCTTTCTCTCTAGTGGGTCTACCCTAGAGAGGCTTTCATATTTTTTGAAAGGAGCTTGCATGTTTTTTATAGGACCTCCCCATGTAGTCGTTAATGCTGACGGCTATAATGGTAGCGAGCCAGTGCGGAAGTGTCCACACTGCGGGCAGGTAAAACCCATCCTGAGTGGTTTCGGCTATCGGGATATGGGAAATGGCACGCTCAGAAACCAGTCTTGGTGTAGAGTTTGCAGGTAAACTTTAGCTTTGTCTAAGGAATGTTGCCGTTTTGCACCCTAAGGGTGCAAGTTAGCCAAAGCAGTTAAAAACAACCAACCAAAAATAAAGATTTCAATTTTTCAAAGGGATCCACAAGGGTGATGGACTGCCTTTTGCATAATGATCCTGCGAGTTGTGGTGTCTGGCAAGGTTAAGTGAAAACGAGCCGTAGCGAAAGCGAGTCTGAATAGGGCGCATTAGTCAGACGCTGCAGACCCGAAGCCAAGTGATCTATCCATGGCCAAGTTGAAACGAGTGTAACAGCTTGTGGAGGACTGAACCCGTGCCCATTGAAACGGGCTGGGATGAGCTGTGGATAGGGGTGAAAGGCCAAACAAACTTGGTGATAGCTGGTTCTCTTCGAAATATATTTAGGTATAGCCTCAAGTGATAGCAAAGGGGGGTAGAGCTCTGATTGGGCTAGGGCTGCTCGCCGCAGTACCAAACCCTGTCAAACTGCGAATACCTTTTGTTGTATCTTGGGAGTCAGGCGGTGGGTGATAAAATCAATCGTCAAGAGGGAAACAACCCAGACTACCAACTAAGGTCCCCAAGTTCTATTCTGAGTGGAAAAAGATGTGTGGTTACTCAAACAACCAGGAGGTTGGCTTAGAAGCAGCCATCCTTTAAAGAAAGCGTAACAGCTCACTGGTCTAGTGATCATGCGCTGAAAATATAACGGGGCTAAGATAGACACCGAAGTTGTAGATTGCTCTTTTAGAGCAGTGGTAGAAGAGCGTTCTGTGCAGCGTTGAAGGCATACCGGCAAGGAGTGCTGGAGCGCACAGAAGTGAGCATGCAGGAATGAGTAGCGATAAGATGCGTAAGAATCGTATCCGCCGTAAATCTAAGGTTTCCTACGCGATGTTCGTCATCGTAGGGTTAGTCGGGTCCTAAGCCAAGTCCGAAAGGGGTAGGCGATGGGAAATAGGTTAATATTCCTATACCAATTGTAACGCGCGATGGGAGGACGCATAAAGTTAGGTGAGCTAGCTGATGGAAGTGCTAGTCGAAGGGTGTAGATTGGGAGAGAGGCAAATCCGCTCCTGTATTTGAAACCTGACAGGCTCTTAGCGACCTTCGGGTTAATAAGAGAATCACTGATACTATCGTGCCAAGAAAAGTCTCTAAGTTTAGTTGCAATTGTCCGTACCGCAAACCGACACAGGTAGATGAGATGAGTATTCTAAGGCGCGTGGAAGAACTCTCTTTAAGGAACTCTGCAAACTAGCACCGTAAGTTCGCGATAAGGTGTGCCTACTCTAAGTAGTCTCAGCAAAGAGTCCCTCCCGACTGTTTACCAAAAACACAGCACTTTGCCAACTCGTAAGAGGAAGTATAAGGTGTGACGCCTGCCCGGTGCTCGAAGGTTAAGAGGATGGGTTAGCCCAACGGCGAAGCTTTGAATTGAAGCCCGAGTAAACGGCGGCCGTAACTATAACGGTCCTAAGGTAGCGAAATTCCTTGTCGGTTAAATACCGACCTGCATGAATGGCGTAACGAGATGGGAGCTGTCTCAAAGAGAGATCCAGTGAAATTGTAGTGGAGGTGAAAATTCCTCCTACCCGCAGCAAGACGGAAAGACCCCGTGGACCTTTACTACAGCTTAGCACTGCTAATGGGAATGCCATGCGCAGGATAGGTGGGAGGCTTTGAAGCAAGGGCTTTGGCTCTTGTGGAGCCATCCTTGAGATACCACCCTTGGCGTTTTTGTTAGCTAACTGGCTTATGTCATCCATAAGCAGGACAATGCTTGGTGGGTAGTTTGACTGGGGCGGTCGCCTCCTAAAAAGTAACGGAGGCTTACAAAGGTTAGCTCATGGCGGTTGGAAATCGCTAAGTTGAGTGTAATGGCACAAGCTAGCTTAACTGCAAGACAAACAGGTCAAGCAGAGACGAAAGTCGGTCATAGTGATCCGGTGGTTCTCGTGTGGGAGAGCCATCGCTCAAAGGATAAAAGGTACCCCGGGGATAACAGGCTGATCTCCCCCAAGAGCTCACATCGACGGGGAGGTTTGGCACCTCGATGTCGGCTCATCGCATCCTGGGGCTGGAGCAGGTCCCAAGGGTATGGCTGTTCGCCATTTAAAGCGGTACGCGAGCTGGGTTCAGAACGTCGTGAGACAGTTCGGTCCCTATCTGCTGTGGGCGTAGGAAAGCTGAGGAGAGCTGTCCCTAGTACGAGAGGACCGGGATGGACATGCCACTGGTGCACCAGTTGTTCTGCCAAGAGCACCGCTGGGTAGCTACGCATGGTTGTGATAAGAGCTGAAAGCATCTAAGCTCGAAGCCAACTCCAAGATGAGCTTTCCCTGAAGCTCGCATGAAGACTACATGTTTGATAGGGTGGGTGTGTAAGTGCAGTAATGCATTCAGCTAACCACTACTAATAGAGCGTTCGGCTTGTTTGGTTGATAAGGTATCACCGCCTTGTTGAGTGTAATCAAAGCTTTGTAGAATATCAGAGCGTAGGTTGTTGGCAAAAAGCAAAGCTTTTAAGCCTTGTGCTTGCTTTTTTAAAACAAGGGTGCTAGAATGGCGTTTTTGGTTAAAGTTTGCAAGCAAACTTAGGGTTAAATCCCTAGCTAGAACTTGCTTGTGTGGCTTGTATTAGTGGCTTGCATTAAAGGTTTTAGCTAAAGCCTTGTGAGTTGACTTGCTCTTCATTGAGCTAGCCTAACATTCAGGCTTTAAGCAAGGTTGCTAAGCTCTAGGGTTTCAACCTCTAGGCACTTTGGCTTACTTGGCTAGGTTTAGCTTTAAGCGCAGACTTGGGACTTTAAAATCTCTTGTTTGACTAAGAGTTTAAAGGCAAGTTAACCCCTTGAGCCTTGCTAGGCATTTGGCAATCCTTTAGGTGTAAGCTCAAGGCTTTGACAAGTTGCAGAGCTTTTGAAGGCTTTGTAAAAAGCTTTGCTTTCCCCGTGTCCCTAGTGGAGAGGAAATACCCAGTCCCATCCCGAACCTGGAAGTCAAGCTCTCTAACGCCGATGATACTGCCCTTTGCAAGGGTGGGAAAGTAGGGTGATGCGGGGGA
>NZ_QXQQ01000045.1 GCF_003660285.1 Helicobacter labacensis
CTATCTGTGTTTTGCCATATCTCATCCATGTTTAAACAATCTGGAGTCAAACCATGTGTGTTGGTGTAGTGGTGGATAAACCTAATGTATGCAAAGGGGATGATATTATCCACAAGGTGCAGGACAATAGCGGGAAGTGGAATGGCTTTAAAAGGTGGCTTAATCAAAAAACCGGGGGAGTGGTAGGCATTGACCTAGAGCTAGCCCAGACAGATAACTCCATTAACCAATACATCTATTCTCTAGCGCGCGCGATGAATAAGGGGAAAACCACAAACCAGACCATAGAGGACGCCAAGAACTTAAGCGCGCTCAAGCTCAGAAGTAGGGAGGAGAACGCCGCTAGAATGGCAGAAAATCAGAGTGTTTTATTAACCTTCTTGGAGCAACAAATCAACCAGCTTAGAGCTTTAGGGGGAAGTCCCTGCAGATGTGCTCCAGTCCTATTGAAAGGAAGATAATGGGCACTTTAGGCTGGCTCCTCTAAGCGCGATAAGGGGTTTGATACCTAAATCTTGTGCCACTTGTGGGCTAAGGGTTGCAAAGCGCATAGAATTGTGGGGGTTTTTAGATAGCCTAACAAGAGCCTTAAAGCGCGCCTTTTTTTGCGCTGATGTCTTGCAAGAGATTTTTAAGCAGGCTAGTGGCTTGGGGGTTTTGGGAGTATCTTTGTAACTTGGTGTTGAAGAATTGGGCTAGAAAGTGGTAGACATTAGCTTCATAGCCCGCGCGCCCATGTTGAAAGTCTTGTTGGTGTGGGCTTAGCCCGGCGTTTTTGCGCTTTAAGCGCGCTGGATGCATAGCGTCCACTGGCGTGAGTTTGCGCTTTTCTTGGGGCGTTACCTTGTGCCCCTTTCTTTCTAATTGTCTTTCGCTCCACATTTGTAATTCACAGCGGCAACCCCAGTCTAGCGGGGGTGTGCACCCCCTGTTATTAGTGCAATAGGCGTTAAAGTAGTGCCCACTTTTAGCCCTATTAATGCGCTAGACGCGTAGCGTCCATATAGTATAAATAGGCGCGCAACTAGTGGGCGCGTGGGGTTAGCCTTTAGAAATTGCGCGTAACTTTCAGCGCGCCAGCATCTTAAGGTGAACGCTACGCGTCCAAGCCCAACCATTAAGCTAATATGGGTGCTACACCTAGCGCACAAGAGGCGCAAAAACGCGAGCGTTAAATCCACGCCAATAACGCTAAGAACATGGAGAGCGCAGGGGGTTTTCACAAGTGTATTCCTTTTAGAGCGCGCTACTTAGTTGATCTAGAAGTTCTTGTATTTCGCTCTCATTTAGGGGAAGGGCTAGATTTTACGCATTGGGCGCGCTTAAATCCCCCATCAACGCGCTTTAAAGGCATGCATTAGAATTCTGCCTTTTCAGGTTAGAACGCGGATTTGATCTAAAATGGCTTTGGCGCGCATAGATAAAAACGCGTCATAATCCTCTAACACACGCGAATCGCTCAAGTCTATTAAATGGGTGGCTAGGGTTTGCTCTAAGTGGGGGTTACTTTGCTGATAGTTTTGACCTAGACTCTTAAGTCATCTGCTTAATCTTGCCCATGATCGCCCTAGCCCGCATTTTTAAAAAAGCTTTGTAATCGCCCAACACACTAGGATCGCTCAGATCGATGAGATGGGTTTGCAAGGTGTGATCTAAATCTTGATTGTCTTTTTTAAACTCTTGGATGTATTCTTTTAACAAACTCAATAAGGGAGATGAAAATGGCAAAAATAACAACTAATCCAGCTTTACGCTTGAGCAAGACACAAAGAGAGCTTTTTGAGAATATCAGGGCATTTTTACACTACAAGATCAAAAGTTTCACACCCGTGCAGGCTTTAGAAGATATGGCTAAGGTGATCTGTTACCAAGAGGAAATGTTGAAATGCCAACACATCAGCACATTAGAGAGTCTGTGCCACGCTCTTTACAATCAAGGAATCAAGCATATATTGATGATGCGCATCTTGTTCTTGTTTTTCACACACTTCAAAGCCCACATCAAGCTAAAGAGCTTGAGAAGCCTTACAGAAGAACAAGTGATTAGCTTTCTCTTTGGACTAGCCCAGACCAGAAAACCAAGTTCTATGGCTAAGTATGTGATGTATCTGAGACAATTCTTTGACTATTTGGATAGAAAACGCGGATACAACTTTTTGATTTCCCTCTAAAAAACCTTGCTTTTGCACAAACAACCCAGCCTTGCCCAAACACTTGAATGCCCAAGACTTAAGAAACTTTATCCAAACACTACTAGAGTATCAACCCCACTCTAGCTGTGAAAAACGCAACAAATGTATCTTGTTGCTTGTGATACTGGGCGGTCTTAGAAAAAACGAAGTGCTTAATTTGGAGCTTAAAAATATCAAGCCTGATGAGCAAAACTACTCTATCCTCGTGCTGGGCAAGAACAAGCAAGAGAGAAAAGCCTACATTAGAAAATCCATCTTAGAGTAGGCTTTGCACGCTTGGATGAATGACCCCAAGAGACTACAATACTTCAATGGAGTGTTTCTTTTTAAAAAAGCCACACAATCCCAAAGGACTTGCCAACTCAAAAACTTCATTGCCAAGATTTTCAAACGCTCTCAGATTGAGCATTATCAGACATACGGCACGGGCTTACACCTTTTTAGGCATAGCTTTGCTACACTCATCTACCAAGAGACACAGGATTTGGTCCTAACTAGCAGAGCTCTAGGGCATAAATCCCTCCTCTCTACGAAAGTCTATATCCACACATCCACACCACCCAAGAACACAACAAAAAGGTCGCTTGTGTATTTGACACGCTTTTACAAGCTCAACAATCTAAGAAAAGCTAGGCTATAATGCCAAGATAATGCAATGGACACACAAACCTCTTTTTTCCCTTATTCTCTCTAGCACTCTTGTCTCTAATGCTCTAGCTGCTGGTATGCTCACCTATGATGCAGAAGCGAATGCGCATTTAGCCACCACTAATAGCCAACAGAGCACGATGATAGGCAAGATGGTAGATGGGATTAGAAAATACGAGGAGATGATTTCTAAAGCCCAAGAGCAAATCGCTCAATTAAACAAAGTCAATGATCTTATGAACAAGGCAAACGCCCTTATTAGTGGTTCTGCGATCACCATTGCCAATCCTATGAGATTGCTCGATCAGTTCAAAAGCCAAATTGCTAGCATTCAGGCTAATTATGAAGACTTGAAACAGGCTGTAGAGAACTTTGACTAGAGACAAGCTCAGAGACAAGTATCTACAAAAAGAGTGTCCGTGGTTGGATATTAACAAACTGAGCTACAAGGCAACTGATTTAAGCAAGGCGATTGTAGGCACTGGTGCAGAGACAATGTTGGTTAAGGACGCTAAGGCGTTACTACACGCCCTCAGTGATGATAGCACCTTTTCCACTTATCAGAATTTGAGGGATGAAATCACGGGGAGGTCTATGGCTTTATGGTGTGTCAGAGTCTCAATGAAGTGCGTGATGAAGTGGATATGGATAATTCCTACACTACAGAAGCTAAGGCAATCTTAGAGGGGGATTATACAGCAGCCAATCAAGAAAGACTTAAAAGGGCTGTGGCTAAGTTCAAAAAGAAAATCAAACAAGAACAACAGCTCAATGAAAAAATCCAGCCCCTGATTGCAAGATTGGACACACTCAAGGCTGATTTAGGTGTAACAGATAAGAATGCTAATGATAACAAACAACAAATTCAGTATTGTAAAGAGAATCCAGACACCAATACTTGTGAGCCTATCTTGCTTGCTAGAGACAAGCTTTCTAATGAGCTAGATCAAACTACCAAAGAGTTTCAAGAAGCTCTAGCAGGGGCTAAGGATAAGGATGCTCAATCCCAAGTGCTAGCAGACTATAATCAGAAGATTAAAATTCTTACCCTTGCTTATCTGCGAGAAATCACTAACCAACTATTGTTTTTAAATAAAACGATGGCGATGCACTCTGCATTAGTGGCAGATGTCTACAAAAGAGAATACAGGATTGGGCTGAGTGGTGTGGATAGAACTAAGATGGTTAATTACAAGGACAGGGATAAGGAGTTAGAAACCTACTCTTCTAAAAATAGATATGGTATGCCTGATCCCGTGCTTTGATTCTACCTCCGGATATTACCACTCGCGTTCGCCCCACCTTGTCTTGACCAGCGGATGACT
>NZ_QXQQ01000046.1 GCF_003660285.1 Helicobacter labacensis
AAAGTCTTTTTTGAAGTGCATTTAGAAAAGATTTTACAAAAGCAAGATTTAGAGAGTTTTTTATACTTTTACCACCTTTTTAATGCGACTAACTTCTTGGAAACACAAGAACAACGCACAAAAATCCTTGAGGTGCTTAAAAGCAATGAGGACAAAAAAGCAGACATTAATGCCTTTAAAGCTTGTGTATGCCACTCAGTGTAAGATCACTCTAGGTTTAATTTTTTTACATATGAGGGTGGTTACAATCCTGACTGCCTAGTGCTACAGGTGGGAGTAGCACAAATGCGCGCCCAATCTTGCTTTTAGCAAAACTTAAAGAGTTTGCACCCAAGGGCGCGCAGGCTAAATGGGGAGTAACATGCTTGACTCTGCTAACACCCAAGCTCCTTAAAGTTCAAGTTAACCCAGTTTTATTATAACGCGGGTTTTTGAGGTGGATACATGCAGAAGCGTTTTTTCTCTTTGGTGTTGCTTGGTGTGTTGGGAAATTTAAATGCCCATCCCAAAGATGGTTTTTTTGTGGAAGGAGGGCTGATGACGGGACTTTTAGAAACCCGTGAGGACATTAATGCAAAACCCCCCTGCCCGCTTGGCATCATCTGTAGCCAAGAATATATGCAAGATGCCACCCCCACTTTCACCCAAGCAGCCCTAGACAATAGGAAAAATCCCATTACCTTTAATACCACCGCTCCAGTAAAGATACAACTTACCCAGAAGGGTTTGCATGTGGAGAGTTTTCTACCCTACAATCTACACAATGTAGATATTTACATGGACACAGCCAATGGCCAAAAAGTCAAGGTAGGCATGATCAAGGATTTGCCCCAATTTACCCAAAGTGTGCTCGCAGAGGATTTGCTTCCAGAGATTGCCAAGCTGGGGGGCAATGCCAATTCTATCTTCAGTCTAGCTCCCTCTAGCTCTTCAGATCCCACCACCACACAGGTTTTAGACAATTTGGCTAAAATCACGGTAGATATTGAGGGCAAAATCGCCCAAGCAGGGGCTGCAGGTAACACTACTTGGGCTATCCCCACGCCCACACAGGCAAAAGAGTTAGTGGAGACATTTTTTAATCTCACTGCCATGTTAAGCTCCCCCCAATTCAAAAACGCGCTTTTAAACTCCCCCTTTGAATTAGTGAATGGTCCGGGAGACTTTAAGCCCAATGTGGTCCCCAACGCACAAGGACAAATCACTAACCCAGCTTACCAAAAGTATGTGTTAAACAAGCAACAGGTCTATGACAAATACATCGGTAAAAAAACCATCGTGATCGACACCCTAACCCCCCAAGCTCCCTACGAAGGTCTAGGAAGCCCCGGAGTCTTTGGGATTCAAAGCTCTTTAATCAATCCAGCCACAGCCAAAATTTTGTCCACAGATAATATAAATGGCAACACATGGCCTATCATCACGGTGATGCATGAATTTGGGCATGTCAATGGGTATAGTCATAATGGTAACATGACCTACCAAAATGGTTGGTATCCCTCAATTGGAGCCCCCGAATCAAAAGACGGGGCGCAGGCAGCCTGGAAGTATTATAAAATCGATGGTCGGTATGTGCAAGCAGGCATGGGAGGTATCGGTGTAGATGTGTGGACCCAACTTGGCAAGGCGGGGAAACTGCCCATTAATTACAACCAGCTTGCTAGCCAAAGCACTCCTGTTTATCCCACAGCCTTTATGCGCGCTTTACAAGGCGTTCTCTCTACCCATAGCTCTAACGCCTTAGCAATGGTGGGTTTTGACATCAAGGGGGGTTACCAACAGTATTTTAACGACTATTTTGGCTTGGCTTATTACGGGATTTTAAAATACAACTTTGCTAAAAAAATGGGTTTTGTGCACACCATTAACCAAGTGGCTTTAGGGGTGGGAATGGACGCGCTCATTGATTTTAAAACCCGCTATAGCACCTACCACCTGCGCGCTAAGAAAAGAGGGGCATACGCTGTGCGCAAACTTAAAAGTGCCTTTGGGGGTTTCTTGGGCTTTCGGGCGTTGTGGAAAGGCTACGATTTGGGTATAGGTTTTGCCAATAGTGGTAACTTAGACCTGACTACGGGCTTTAATTACCGCTACAAACATTCTAAATACAGCATAGGCATAGCCCTGCCCCTAATCCAGCAAAATGTGCGTGCCCAAATCAACACCAAAACTTTGGTGGGTGTTTTGGGGATTAAGGAGGGGGTGGAGCACTTCAATGTGTTTTTCAATTACGGCTGGGTGTTTTAGCCATAGCAACAAGGATCGATTAAAATTAGCCATGTGCTAAACGCAAACCTTTGTGCACGCCCGCTCTAAAGCCTGCAAGCAACTAAGCTATGGGGGTGGTTGGCTAGTAGCGCAAGCTTGCTCACCAAGCAAGGGATAATCTTTGGGGCATCAACCAACCGCAATAGGGAAAACATAAGACCCTAAATAGATCGCTCTTGTTTAAAGCCACAATTTCCGCTTAGAATCCTCTAGCTTTAACTATGGAGAGCCCGAGGAATCGAAGTTAAGCATAAACCCCACGCTTAAGAAACTACTACAGCACACAGGTTTGAATCCCTACTTTAACACATAATCTCCACTCTTGACACACACAATGCGGGTGTTGTGGATACTAGGGAGCACACGCTTACCCTTAAGCAGTTCCTCTACTTCATATTGGCTACAAGTGCCCTGGTTAGGGCGCACCACAGCTTCCACCCATGTTTTGTATTCCGGGCTATTCTTGATCTGATCGTCTAAATATTTTCCCTCATAGACTTCTACAAACTGCATAAAATCCGCGTCTAAATTGAGCCCATTTTTTTGCACACTGGTGGTGCGCTCGGCTTTATTTTCTGTGAGTTCTTGCACATAGTAGGTTGGGGTGGACGCGCCTACTTGGAGCGGGCGTTCGTAGGTCTTTGTGGTTTTAATGGTGGTGGTGGAGTAGGTGCTGGTCCACTCTTGGGTGGTGTTGGGATCAATGCGCAAGCACTGGCGCGTTTTAGCTCTATAGCACAGGCGTTGGGAATAATTGGCTTTGGAGAGACTAAAGGTGTGGGTGGTTTGTGTAGGACCTAGAGTTTCTATTTTGTCGGGCAATGGGGTGTAGGCTAGGGTGATCTTACCGCTCTTGCTGGTGCTAGGATCGCTTTGTAAATTGCATGGGGTTAAATCCAAATACTGCCCGCTGGCTTTATCCAAGCTGCGCACAATAGTTGGGCGCGTGGCTTCCAATTTGGCATCATCATAGCTCCAAGTCCCACAAGCAAATTCTTGCAAATCACCCATACCCACATTGGGGAGGGGCATCTGTGTGGGAGGAGGGGTGGCTTGGGGGGTGGCTTGTTTGGCTTGGGGAGTTGTCTCTGGCTTCATCTCAGGCGGGGTGGGGGTTTGGGCTGTATTTTCCAAGGGACTCTCTTGGCTTGCGCTTGGAGGCGTATTTTGCTTAGACGCGTTGTCCTGGGGCGGATTC
>NZ_QXQQ01000047.1 GCF_003660285.1 Helicobacter labacensis
CAGAAATTAGCGCAATAACCACCACTTTTACCGGTGCTGGAGGCGGGGCTTTTAGCTCTATCTCTGATCTTAGCACGGGCATCACTGGTATCACTAGCACGGACGCGGTGTCTTTCTTAAACCAGTTGGTGGGCGCGCTAGAGAGCAACCAGACTACCTCTGCACTTTTGGCTAATTTGCCTAAATCGCTCACTGTAGATCAGGCAGCGCAGGTGCAAGGTGTCATTGCGGGTATCGTGGGGGGCACAGCGCAGACAGTCAAATCCGGCGCACTCTCTGGGGGCAGTGGCAATGTGGCCACCCTTGATGCAGCCAAAGCTCTAACTTTCTTAACCGCGATCAACACCCTCATTGGCAATTCTGGGGGGTTGCAAACCATCAATGACAATCTCAAAGACCCTGTGGCTATCAACTCTAACATCAGCCTCAATGTCTCCTCTTTGCTCAACAACGCCTACACTGTCGCGCAAAGTTTGACACAGGCTAACAATGCTATCGTGTCTGCAAAAGCAGCGACAGGCTCCCAGATCAAAGGCTTAGAAGGTCTTACCGGCGCGCAATACAACACGATTGCTAAGATCGTGGATGCGGCTAATAATATCTTTACAGATGAGGCGCTTTCTTCTTCTAGTAGCACTTATGCTACCCCCACCCAGGCGATCTTGCAATACGCCCTTTCTCAAAGCCTCACTTCTGGCACGCCCAATACGAGCACTATCCCCGCTAGTGCGACTGACGCGAGCACTTTAGCCCAGCTCATCGCCTACCAGTTGACCCAAGGAGCCTCACCCGTAACAGGGGCAAGCTTTGTGGGACAGGCGATCAGCAGTGCCACGCAAGCCCAGCTAGATGCAGCCATCAGCGCGATTCTCACCTCTGGTTCTGCTAGCAATAAAGTTTTCATGGCCAGCACAACTATGCAAGACAACTTAGTTACCAACACGATAGCTGGGGTGTTGAGCGATGCGGGCACTTACCAAAGTGCGATGAGCACGCTTTCAGGGATGTTAAATTCTAGCAACCCCGCTAGCAAAGTGCTAGCGACCGCTTTGGCTAATGCTTTGAGCGCGCGCAATCTCAATGGCATGCTAAACCCAGCCAACCCACAACACATCGCCATCCAGGGCGGATCGCTTAGCGCGGCCAATGTCAGCACTATCAAAAAACTCTTGAGCGCGATGAGTACCCAGCAAGATCAGGTCAACATCTACCAAACAGAGATCAATGGTAATGCAACAGCCACCATGATCAACCAGATGACAAGCAATGGTTCTATAGCCACCAACGCTCTTAACGCGCTCGCTGGTGCAGGGATGCCCACTAATGCGACAGCTAGCGACTATGTCAAGGCAGAAACTCAGGTGATCAACACCCAAGCGTATTTGCTCTCCCAAAATAGCAATTACACTGTGGGCTCCCTCCTAAACGCGCTCAAAACCCTAGCCAGCCAAAACTTGGCTAACACGGGAGACACTTCTGTGAGCAATGCCAACACAGCCGTGCAAGCGGTTTACCAACAAATTGTGGCTAATCCCCAAATCAACTACGCTACAGCCCTTAACAATTTGGGGAATTTGATTAGCACTTTGCAAACTCTGCAATCCAACTTGGTGAACCAGCTCGCCTCTTTGAGCAATGTGGCGGGTGTGGACATGACTTCGCCCATTGTCAAGCAAGGTGCTTCTGTGGAGATGGGAGGCATGGCTGTTGTGTTAGACTCAGGGGCTAAGGTTAAGGTGCAGGCTATGCAACTACAAAGCATGACTAAGGGAGAACTCTCTGGGCTTTTGCAACAGGTTAACCAAGCTCTTGTCTACGCCAAAGCGGGCTATAGCAAGATGGACGCATGGATGAAATCCTCTGGTTATAGCGTGGTAGCCACCAAAACGCCCATGCCAGTTACTAACAACTCCAATGGGAACATGTATGGGATCGATGTGCAGTTTGGTTATAAGCAATTCTTTGGCAAAAAGAAACGCTGGGGCTTGCGCTACTATGCTAGCTTTAGTTGGCAACATGGGACCTTCATGGATCGCAATGTGAACGAGCTAGACAACTTCGTTTACGGGGCTGGTGTGGACGCGCTTTACAACTTCTATGAGAGCAAAGACGCCAAATACACCAGCGGGCTCTTTGCAGGGCTTATGTTAGCAGGCTCTAGCTGGAATGTGAAGGGAGCTAGCGCGTGGATCAGCAGAATGAACGCTATTAAGGCCGCTGGAGGTAGCGCGCAAATGAACACCAGCTACTTCCAAGTGCCTCTTAACATCGGCTTTAGGACCAATATCAACAGGCACAATGGCTTTGAGATCGGGCTTAGAATCCCTCTAGCGGTGAACTACTACTTCAAGGGCGAGTTAGATGGCGTGGAGAAAACTATCGCCTACAAGCGCAATGTTTCTGTCTTCTTCAACTATGTCTACAACTTCTAGGGCTTCTTAAAAGAAGTGGGGGGGGGGGGGGGGGGGGAGCTTTGGCGCGGCGCGCCAAGCTTAAAACCTTTTCTTTTTACCACGCCTCGCTCTTTTGGGAGGCGCGCACAGCGCGCGCTAAAGCCCACGCTTGGGGGGGTATAAACGCGCACAAACACGAAACTACTTTACACCCCGCAATGAGGGTTTGCGCGCGCTTATTCTCAAGGCGCGCACAGCGTGCGCCAAAATACACGCCC
>NZ_QXQQ01000048.1 GCF_003660285.1 Helicobacter labacensis
GACTTGGCGATTCTGTGGGCTAAGAGAGCGCGTAAGTTGGCTAAAATTATCTAAATTATCTCCCTGCCCTTTGGCAAACTTCATCAAGCTATCTAGCGCCTCTTGTTCGCTTTTGTGCGCGTCTCTTAACCCTAGCTTTTTAACTAGCTTGCTGGTGGCTTTCATTTGGGCGTAATCTTTGAGCGCGGTAGAAAAGAGTTGCTGGTATTTATTAGCCACTTGGGGGGGCAATTGGGCAAAGAGATCATCCACCCCGCTTTTAATATCTTTTCTAATAAAGCCCTCTAATGCCCTTTGGATATGATCCCTAAAATTGGGGTCTTTGGCTTCTTTGTAATAGCTATTGAGTAGATTCAAACTTTTATGTAATTGCTTGAAGTTTACCCCATCTGGGTTATACAATAGGTGTTCCAACCCCTTTAAAAAGGGTTTGGCGATCTCTTCTAGCCCCTGATCTTTCAAGTCCCTTTTAAGGGCGTTGAAGGGCGTGGGATCAAGTTTTACTTTATACTCATCCCCCATCACCTCGCCTATGACGCGCTCCATCGCATCGCTATAAGACTCTTTAGTCCCCCTGTCTAAGTCCTCAAACACGCCCTTAATGTCCTGCGCGTTTAAATTGAGGCGTTCTAGCTCTAATTGGAGGTTTCTTGTGGTCTGGTTTAAAATCCCCTTTAGGGTGCTTTGTGCCTGCACGCTAGAGTTAGCCGCTTCAGCCAAAAAAGCCGCTAGATGCCCGCTTTCATCGGCTCTAATAGCCCTTATAAACGCCTCTTGTCTTTGGGTGTGCTTGGGTAGGCTTAAGATGTTGGCAATGGTGTCGTAAGCCTTAAAGGCTGTAGAATCCTCCCCAAAGACTTCTTTTGCCTTGTTGCTTAGCGCGCTGGGCTGGGTGTTGAACTTAGCCCCCCCTCCAAAAGCTTCTGACAAGTCCTTTAGGGCGGCTTGTTGCTGCGGGGTGCTTGTTTGGTGGATGATTCTTTGAGCCGCATCCACATTGCCATTGATAAGCCTTTGGATTCCCCCTATCCCGGGCATATAGCCGCATTTGGCTACTGAGCATGTCTTTAAGATTGGCTTATCTGTTGAAAATCTGCTTGCTTAATGTTGTTAATTAGATAGATGCAGATTTTAGAGGTAAGAACGGAATACATGGTTAGTTAGGAATTTTCTACCCCTCCTCTACTAGCTCGCTAATCTAGCCCAAAGTCCCCGTAATCAAACGCCAACCACTCACGCCATGCTCTAAAAACTGCTTGGGATCAAAAGCACTTCCCCAGTAGCGATAAAAATGCCAATGTTTGGGACCTAAATCTCTAGTGAGTTGGCTGTAAGTGCTGTAATCCCGTTCGTATTGATTTAAGCGTTTTTGCTCCTCCTCCTCAAAGCCGTATTCTTTGGCTAAATAGGGCTGGGTGGCTAGATATTCTAAGAGATCGGGCAGGGCTTTATAATGCCGGTAAGACACTGCCATTTTTAGCCACTTGATATTTTGATCAAAGAAATCAAAGTAAAGTTGCATGATTTCTGCTTTGGATTTGCCTTCCATAAGAGAGAGCATAAGGGGGTTGAAGTCTGGGGGCGTGGAGTGATCCCATGCAAGTTGCCTAGCACAAAGCCCACTGCCTAGTTGGATACCCTTTTTATAGGCTTGGATGGATTTTTGACTCTCTTGCTCACTCTCATGCCCATCGTAGTGCTTGATAGCTTCATGGAATCTCCCCAAATAGTAACACCCTGCATGGCAATCAAGGTCTATTGCCTTTTGGAACGCCTCTATGGCTTTTTCTACCAAGTTTTCATCTTGATAGTCTGAATCCCCCTCCTCTGCCAACCAAAGCCGATTGACAAAGGCTTGCCCTATCTCTGCGTGTGCTTCTATGTCGCCCTGCTTGGCTTGGCGTTTTAATAATTCCACGGCTTTTTTATAATATTCGTAAGATTTTGCCTTAGAGCCCTCTTCTGTTTCGCCAAAATTGTTATACTGGCGGTATAGCTCGCCTAAATGGCGGTAAGCACGCCCCTCGCCTAACTCCCCTGCCTTTTCAAAAAGCTCTTTTGCCTTTTGGTGGCAATTTTTCACCTTTTTATCCGCAAACACATGGCAGTGCTCTAAAAACTCCTTATAACTCTCCACATCGGCATCGATTTCATCATCGCAATTGGCAAGCCCCTTTTCTACAGCGACCCCCTCTAACAGCTCACCACTATTGTATTCTAACACCTGTGTGTCCCCATTTTCCATGTAGAGCTTGCCTAGCTCCACCATCGCCTGCACTGAGCCTAATTCTATGGCTTTTTCAAAGCAACGCATGGCGACATTGTTATCCGGGCAGACAACAATGCCATCAACTGCCATTTTGCCTAACTCTAACCACGCTTCAGCACTCCCCAAGTCTTTAGCTTTCATGTAATCTTTAAAGGCTTGCAAAGTGTTCGCCCCGTATTTCCATAAGGGTTTGACTTGTGGGGTATTGTCATTGGGGGGTGTGTTGGTGTGTGCGGTGTTTTGGGGTTGTGGT
>NZ_QXQQ01000049.1 GCF_003660285.1 Helicobacter labacensis
TCCCGCCCCCCTGCCCCCCATTAAAAAGCCCCAAATGCCCATGGTGAGCATTTCTACTAGCAATTTACAAGAACACTCCCTGCAAGTGGGGTTTCAGAGCGAACTAGGCTACCAAAAGTTTTTCACCCCCTTTATTGGAATCTCTACCTATGGGTATTTTAGCTACCGCTACTTGTATATGAAAAAATTCATTGTAGATAGCAATGTGAACGCGCTCAACCGCTACAGCGCGGGTCTGGGGAGCAATCTCTTATTTAATGTCTACACCAAGATCAAAAAGAGCAAGTATAGAAGACAGCCCTCAATCCAAACCTATGGTTTTTTTGCAGGCTTGCTAGGCTTGTTCAATCTGTGGAACGCCACCTTCTTAGGCAATGATACAGGGGTTTGGCGCAATAATATCAATGTGGATGCTACCCTTGGGTTTAGCATGCGTTTCAACCGCTTTAAGTGGATGTTAGGCGTGCATATCCCTTTGGCTAATGCCAACCGCACGATCAATCTAGCTAACCACGATGGCACAGAGACGATCAAACTCTTAGACAATTACAAGAGCGCGGATTTGTTCTTAAATTTTGTTACGATTTTCTAGCCAGATCAGAGGCAAAAAGGCTTTTTTATGTTACTATTTGTGCATACCATTCATAATCTAGCTCTAGGGCAAATCCATGAAAAAAGCCTTAAGCCTTAGTCTGTATCTGTGTTGTGGCGCGAGCGCGCACCCCTTTGCCTCCTATTTGGACGGGGCTTTTATGTCCTTTGGCATGGATGTGGGGGGAGGTAGCGCGCTAGAGAGTGTGCGTAGTGCCCCAAATGCCAACGCTGCTAAAATCGCCGCCTACAAAGCCAATCTAGCAGCCTATAACAACGCTCTAACCCAGCTTAAGGCTAACCAAGCCCAAACCCTCACCCAATTACAAAAATACGCCCAGCAACTTGCCAGCCTCAACCCCAACTCCACCCAAATTGCCCAGATTTTAGCCACATTACAAGATCGCCTAACGCGCGCCCTGCATGTCCAAGCCCTCACAGGGCTAGAACAAGACACCTCTAGCTACCAAAACTACTTAAACCAGCTCATAAGTAGCTACCAAGCCAAAAACCAAGCCCTCCTAACCCAAGCCCAAGAGAGTATCACGCAATACAAGAGTGCGCTAGGTAATGTCAATAAGGATAACCAGCAAACCCTCACCCAAGCCCTAAACACTCTAAACACTCTAAACACCCAAGCCACCCAAGCGGCTAAAGAATTAGGGATCACCTACACCCCCATCACCCCCCCCGTGCAAAGCTCTCAAATCAGTTCGCTCACCCCCGCCCAAGTGATCCAAGCCATCAACACCCTAGCTAGCGACATCAAAACCCTAACCTCTACCATTGGCACGGATATTAGCCAGCTTAGCAACAAGGATAAAGGGGTTGCCCTGCAAAACGCCAATAAGGTCGCCCAGCTCACTAACGCCGCCAATGCCGCTAAAACTGCTGCCACTAGCGCAGCCACTGCTGCTAAAACCGCTAACACAAAGGCACTCAGCCAAATCGCGGGTATAGCCCAGATTCTAGGACAAGCTTTTCACAACCAGTGGATGCAATACGCCGTAGGGGAAAAATGGGGCAAAAGCCCCACAGGGATTAATAACCTCACTTACGCCAATAGCGGGCGCACATGCATTATCCCTAATATCGTGGCGGGCAATATGAGCTCTGCAGGTCCTCATAATTGTGGGAGTTCTTACCCTAGCGCGCCTGAGTTACCCACCGGGCTTACCCTATCTGAAATGTGGAACACGCTTTTTAATGTGGCGCAATTAAGCAAGTATGGGGCAAGCCAATATGTGGGGGCTGAACCCTACTTTGCCAACAACGCCCAAGCCCAAGCGGCTATCAAACAAGAGTTTGCCTATCTCAATTCGTATCTAAGCCCCTCTAACTTTGCGGGCAATTTTACCAATTCTAAACTCTATACCATGTTCAGCGATGCCCTTAGCAGTGGCAATATCGCCCAAGCCCAAAGCCTACTTAAGGACTACACTTCTAGCATGATCCCCTACATGTTAGGCGTGTTTGAAGAAAACCAATACTGGCTTGGGCGCACCCCAAGCCCCACCAACACACAGGAAAACAACGCCTTTAAAGGCTATTGCACTTCAGGGGGTCCGCTATGGATCGGGCTTGATCGTTGCCAACATATTAGTTATGGCGACATCACCTTTTTAGGGGGTTTGGCTTTCAACTCTGAACAAGTGGCTAGCATCATTGGAACGAGCACAGAAACCCAACAGAGTTCAAACATTGTATTAGCGACTAACCCAACCATTAGCGCGCAAGCAAGCATCGCCTCTGGCGCGATCACCAGCGCACAAAGCGCGCAAGCAGCCGCTACCAGCGCGCAAGCAGCCGCTACAAAAGCCCAACAAGCCCTTAGCGATTTTAAACCAACACCCCTCCCCTACCCCATCCCCCCCACCCCTAG
>NZ_QXQQ01000004.1 GCF_003660285.1 Helicobacter labacensis
AGGGGACACCACCATGCCCAGCACCCTGAGCAAGCCGGGGTGAAAAACATCACTAAAGCCAATGAGCGGGGCAATTTAGGCTTTCACAAAGAGCTCAAAGCCGGGGTAGAAACCAATAATAAGATTCACATCAACCATTTAAACCCCCATTATAAACTCGATCTCAATGTCAAAGCCCGCCTTAAAATTACCCCCTTAGGGGGCTTAGGCGAGATCGGGGGGAATATGATGGTCATTGAAACCATGCACCAAGCGATTATCATTGATGTGGGCATGAGTTTCCCTAGTGAGGACATGCATGGGGTGGATATTCTCATCCCAGATTTTAGCTATCTGCACAGCATTAAAGATAAGATTGTAGGCGTGCTCATCACCCACGCCCATGAAGATCACATCGGGGCTGTGCCCTATCTCTTTAAAGAATTGCAATTCCCTCTCTATGGCACACCCTTAAGCTTGGGGATGATCGGCAATAAATTTGACGAACATGGACTCAAGAAGTTTAAGAGTTTCTTTAAAATGGTGCAAAAACGCCAGCCCATTCAAATTGGCGAATTTATTGTGGAGTGGATTCACATCACCCACTCCATTATTGACGCGAGCGCGCTAGCCATCCAAACCAAAGTGGGCACAATCATCCATAGCGGGGATTTTAAAATCGATCACACCCCAGTGGATAATTTGCCCAGCGATCTCTATAGGCTTGCTTATTATGGCGAGCAGGGGGTGATGTTGTTGCTGAGTGATAGCACCAATTCTTACAAACCGGGCATTACCCCTAGTGAAACTAGCGTGGGACCTGTGTTTGAAAACCTTTTTAAGAGCGCTAAGGGGCGCGTGATTATGAGCACCTTTTCTTCGAATATCCACCGGGTGTATCAGGCAATTCAACACGCCCTCAAGCATAACCGCAAGGTCGCTGTGATTGGGCGTTCTATGGAGAAAAACCTAGATATTGCCAGAGAGTTAGGCTATATCCATCTGCCCTCTAAGGTTTTCATTGAAGCCCATGAGGTAGAAAAACTCCCCGATCATGAGGTCTTTATTGTAACCACGGGCTCGCAGGGAGAAACCATGAGCGCGCTCTATCGCATGGCAACCGATGAGCACCGCCACATTAGCATTAAGCCTAGCGATCTAGTCATCATCTCGGCTAAGGCGATCCCGGGTAATGAAGCCAGCGTTTCTAGTATCTTAAACTTGCTGATGAAAAAAGATGCCCAAGTGGTGCACCATGCCTTTGACATCCATGTGAGCGGGCATGCCGCCCAAGAGGAGCAAAAGCTGATGTTGCGCCTCATCAAGCCTAAGTTTTTCTTACCCGTGCATGGGGAGTATAACCATGTCGCCAAGCATAAAGAAACCGCGATGGCGTGCGGAATCCCGGAGAAAAATATCTATCTGATGGAGGATGGGGATCAAGTGGAGGTCAATCCTAACTTTATGCGCAAGGTTAAGAGTATTAAGAGTGGTAAGCACTATGTGGATAATACCAATAATGTCAGCATTGAGCAAAAAATCGTAGATGAGCGCTTGGAGATCGCTAGTGCTGGCTTGTTGAGCGCGGTGTTATTCATCTCCAAAGAGGCTCAAAGTCTGATGCCCCATTCTAAAATTAGCAGTGTGGGGATTGTCAATCTCAAGGAAGAACGCCACTTTTTAGAGGATTTGCAAGATTCTCTAGGCTTGCATATCAAAGCCCTACGCCAAGATGTGCTGGGCAATCACAAGTCCTTAGATGAGAGTGTGCGGCATTTCTTGCGTAAAGCCCTTTTCAAGCACACCAAGAAATACCCGGCTATTGTCAGCCATGTTTTTGTGAGTTAAAGCTGTGAGAGCGTGGGTATTAGGGGTGTTGTTGGCGATGGGGGCATTACAGAGCGCACAGGAGAGAAATATGCACACAATTTATTTAGCAGGGGGGTGTTTTTGGGGATTAGAGGCGTATATGGAGCGCATTTATGGGGTGAAAGACGCTTTAGTGGGCTATGCTAATGGAAAGAGCGATCAAACCAACTACCACGAATTGCATAACACCGACCACGCTGAAACGGTGAAGGTGGAGTTTGACCCTAAGGAGATTAGCCTAGATAAACTCTTGCTCTACTATTTCAAGGTGATCGATCCGACCAGTTTAAACCAACAGGGCAATGATAGGGGCAGGCAGTATCGCACCGGGATTTACTACACCGATTCTAAAGATGAACCCATCATCGCCAAAGCCCTAGCCAATTTGCAAAGCCATTACAAACAAAAAGTGCGCATTGAGCTAGAACCGCTTAAAAATTTCGTAGTCGCAGAGGAATACCACCAAGACTATTTGAAGAAAAACCCGGGGGGGTATTGCCATATTGATCTCAAAAAGGCTGATGAGGTGGTGATCGACCCTAAGGACTACCACAAGCCCGATCAAGCCACGCTCAAAAAACAACTCACAGATTTACAATATAAGGTAACCCAAGAGAGCTACACTGAGCGCCCCTTTGAAAATGAGTATGACACTCTGTTTAAACCCGGGATTTATGTAGATATTACCACCGGCGAGCCCTTGTTTCTCTCTACAGACAAATTTGATAGCGGGTGTGGGTGGCCCGCCTTTGCTAAACCCATTAGTAAAGAGGTGGTAGGGTATGAAAAAGATAGTAGCCATGCGATGATTCGCACTGAGGTGCGTAGCCGTGTAGGCAAGGCGCATTTAGGGCATGTCTTTGAGGATGGACCTAAAGAGTTGGGGGGCTTGCGCTATTGTATCAATAGTGCGGCGCTCAAATTCATCCCCTTAGAGGACATGGAGGCTAAGGGCTATGGCTATTTAGTGCCCATGCTCAAAAAAGCCTTAGTTAAGCAAGAGATTAAGCGTTAATGCGCTCCCTAGATTATGGCGCGCTTGCCTCTCATACACTCGATCTAGCCATAGATGCGCTCACACGCACTAAAGAATCTTTAAATCATGCCAAATTAGAGCCCATGATCACATGCCTAGCCAACGCGCCCCTAGTGGTGGTGATGGGGGTGGGTAAGAGCGCGCATATCGGGCGCAAGATCGCGGCTACTCTCACTAGCACGGGCACTAGGGCGATCTTTTTGCACCCCACTGAAGCCCTGCATGGAGATATGGGGATCGTGGGGGAAAAAGATGTCATCTTAGCCATTAGCTATGGGGGCGAGAGTGTGGAACTCTTAGAGGCGTTGCGCTTTATAAAAAGTGGGGGCGTGGTGGCGATGAGCAAAAGCCCTAATAGCTCCTTGGGCAAGCTGGCTAAGCACCACTTAAGCCTAAACATTGACAAAGAAGCCTGTGCTTTTAACATGGTGCCCACCACCTCCACCACCTTAAGCCTAGCCTTAGGCGATGTTTTGGCGGTGTGCTTGATGGCATATAAGGGCTTTGCCCAAAGCGATTTTGCGCGCTACCACCCGGGGGGCTTGCTGGGTAAAAAAATGCACCTACGCGTGCGCGACATTTATCGCACCCATGCCCTCCCCCTAGTGAGCGCACAAGCCTCTTTGCATGAAGCCCTTCTAGAAGCCACCCATCAGGGTTTGGGCAACGCGCTTTTGCTCAATGAAAATCAAGAACTTGTAGGGGTGCTAAGCGATGGGGATATTCGGCGCGCGCTCCTGCAGGCAGACTTTGATCGCTGCGCCCCCGCACGCGCCTTTGCGACCCTAGAGCCCAAAACCATCCAAGACCCAGATATGTTAGTGCTAGACGCGCTAGACTTCATAGAAACCCACCAAATCTCTTTACTCATCGTGCTAGACGCGCATAAAAAAGTGCTAGGGGTGGTGCACTTACACGCTTTGCTAGCCTTAGGACTTAAAGACATCAAGGAGTAGCGATGTTTGAACGCTTAGAACAACTCATTAAAGATATTGAAAACGCCAAAGAGGAGGTAGAATTACTCTTAAAGCTAGCCAATGTGAGTTTAAGCGATTTTATTTTGATGAAGCGCGGGAGTTTAGACATCCCACAGAGTTTGGACATGGCTTTTTACACCCAAATTAGCGAGCATGTGGAGGAGCTTAAGGAGTGTATTAACGCGCTCAATAAATACAAAAAAGAAATGTTAGTTTTTTAAAGGTTTGGCATGTGTGGGATTGTGGGCTATTTGGGCGTTTTAGAGCGAGTAGAGCTGTTGCTAGGAGGGCTTAAAGAGTTAGAGTATCGGGGTTATGATAGCGCGGGGTTAGCCTTGCTAGGGGAGGGCGCACGCTTGCAGGTATTTAAAACCAGTGGCAAAATCAGCGCACTAGAAAACTTAGTGCAGGGGGTGCACACACAGGGCTTAGGGGTGGGGATCGCCCACACGCGTTGGGCAACCCATGGCAAACCCACCACGCAAAACGCCCACCCGCATGCCTACCGCTCCAGCGCGATCGTGCACAATGGGATCATTGAAAATTACGCCCCGCTTAAAGCGCAATTAGAACAAAAAGGGCATGTTTTTTCTAGCCAAACTGATAGCGAGGTGGTGGTGCATTTATTTGAGCAGAATTTAGAGCAAAACCCCCCTAGCAACCTAGAACAAGCCCTACAAGTCTTTAAAGAAACGATCGCTAGGCTAGAGGGCGCGTATGCGATCTTGCTTATTTGTGAGCACTATCCTCATTGTATTTTTTATGCCAAAAAACACTCGCCTTTGCTCATTGCCACGGGTGAGGGCGGGGTGTATTTTGCTAGCGCGCCCAATGCGCTTTGTGGGCATGCAAGTTACATGGTGCGCTTGGAGGAGGGGAGTGTAGGGGTGTTGGATTTTACCAAGCCCCTAGACTTAAAAGCCTTAGGAGAGGTGCAACCAGTTAGCACCACCCAACAGAGCGATAAAGAGGGTTTTAGCACTTTCATGGAAAAAGAGATTTACGAGCAGCCCAAAGTGCTAAGTTTGCTAGGGCGACTTTGCGCTGATCGCGTGTGTTTGGAATTGCCTAAGGGCTTTTTAGAGGGGGTGAGCTGTATTAGCATTAGCGCGTGTGGGACAAGTTACCACGCCGGGCTAGTGGGCAAGTATTTGATCGAGAGTTTAGCCGGGGTGAAAGTGCAGGTAGAATTAGCCAGCGAATACCGCTATGGGCATTTTGCCACCCAAGAGGGCGAGCTTTTTATAGCCATCTCACAGAGTGGAGAGAGTGCGGACACCCTAGAGGCGTTGCGCCTAGCCAAAAATTTGGGCTTAAAAACCCTTAGCCTTTGCAACACCCAAAGTTCGAGCATGGCAGGCATGGCGGATGGCTTGCTTTTAACCCATGCCGGATTGGAGCGTAGCGTGGCTTCTACCAAAGCCTTTACCAGTCAGGTTTTAATTTTATGGCTTTTGGCATTGCAACTCGCCCAAGCGCGCCACACCTTGAGCTCAGATACCCTAAGCAGAGAAATTAAAGCCGTGCAGGGGAGTTTAAAAGCCATGCAAGAGGGGCTAGAGTTGCACGAGCGCGTGCGTGAGATTAGCGCGCAAATGCTGGAGCGGGACTTAAAAGGGTATTTTTTCATGGGTAGGGGGGTCTTTTACCCTCTAGCCCTAGAGGGCGCGCTCAAACTCAAAGAGATCGCCTATGTGCACGCACAAGGTTATGCTAGCGCAGAGATGAAACATGGTCCCATCGCCCTAGCCGACTCTAGCTTGCTTAGCACCACTTTACTCCCCCAACACCTTCTATTTGCCAAAAATTTAAGCAATGTAGAGGAGTTGCGCGCGCGCGATTCGCTCATTTTTGCCCTCAGTCCTGTTAAGCTTAAAGAGGCTACCTTTCAAATCCAAACCCGCGCCTACGATCACTACATGCCCGAGTTTTTTCACATGCTGGTGATCTTGCAACTTTTTGCCCTAGAGATGGCACAACTCAAAGGCTTAGATGTGGATAAACCGCGTAACTTAGCCAAGAGTGTAACTGTAGAGTGATGGGCGCGACCCCTATTTATATCATCCACTTGAGCCAGAGTAGCAGAGATGTTACGCCTTTGCTATGGCATTTGGACTATCTGCTAAAGCGATCACGCACCCCTGATGCCTTTGAGATCGCCTTATTTGAGGGAGTCAATGGTAAAGAGGATTTTGCTAAGGGGGGGATCACTCTCAAGCACACCCATCCCGTGCTTAATGACTTTGCCCCCAGTATCCCTAAGCGCGCCCAAATCCTAGAACTTATGCGCCTTGCCTTGCGCATGCGGGTGAATTTTCAGAGTTTGGGGCAACTAGGCTGTTTTGCTAGCCATTTTTTGCTTTGGCAGGAGTGTGTCAAGTTGCAAAAGCCCATCATTGTGTTAGAAGATGATGTCCTACCTACTTTTGATTTTTATGAAAAGTGCGCTTTGAGTTTGGAGGCGATCAATACTGGACAAGCCCAAGTTGTGCGTCTCTTTTCGCTCTATTTCAAGCACCATCAAATCAAAAGCGCGCTCACCCATTATTTTGATTGGATTTTTAGCCCCTATGGGGGGATGGGCACACAGGGCTATATTTTAAGCCCACAGGGCGCACAAAAACTCTTAAAAGCCTGCCCGCCCCAATGGGTTTTGCCCGTGGACACTTACATGGACGCGCACTACACCCACCATGCTAAAACCCTCACGCTAAAATCCTACGCTCTGCTGGTTGAAAATATCCCCACTCAAGTGCCCCATGCGAGCACCCAGCATTTTAGAGGGCGGCTTAAAGACCTCTCATTGTGGTTGCGTCTGTGTAATTATGTCTTAAAAACCCGTCTGTGTTGTTACCACCTCTTTAATCTCCTCTTCAGGCGTTTTTAATGCAAAACAAACCCTCTTTGTATGCGCTCACTTTAGCGCAATGGCAAGATTATTGCACAAAACATGGCTTTAAGCCCTTTGTGGCTAAACAACTCTACGCGTGGCTTTACCAGCGTTATGCTAGCCTAGATCAAATGCACAATCTCCCCAAAGCCTTTAAAGAGGCATTGCATGCAGATTTTGAGGTGCGCCCCTTAGAGGTGCTAGAGTGCCAACAAAGCGCAGATAAAAGTGTGAAATACCTCTTTAAAACCTTTGATGGGCATAGTTTTGAGAGCGTGTATATGCTGATGAGAGAAGCACAAGAGGGGGGCGCACAAGAAAAGATCACGCTGTGTTTGAGTTGTCAAATTGGGTGCAAGGTGGGCTGTGTGTTTTGTGCGACCGCTAAGGGGGGCTTTGTGCGTGATTTAAACGCAGGCGAGATTGTAGAACAGGTGGTCGCCCTCAAGCGCGCCCACCAGCTAGAACCCACAAAGGGAATCAATCTTGTCTTTATGGGCATGGGCGAGCCCTTGCATAATTTTGAGCAGGTGGTGCGCGCACTAGAGATTTTAAGCACCCATGAGGGGCTCAATATTGCCCCTAGACGCATCACCATTTCTACAAGCGGGGTCGTGCCTGCCTTGCAGACTTTAGGCGCGCTCAATTTGGGCGTGCAGTTGGCGATCTCTTTGCACGCAGTCAATGACACTCTGCGCTCCAAACTGATGCCCATTAACAAGCTTTACAATTTAGAATCCTTGATTAGCGCGCTTAAAGCCTTTCCCCTAGACAAGCGCAAGCGGGTGATGTTTGAATACTTGATGATTAAAGACACCAACGACTCGCTAAGCCACGCTAAAGAGTTATTAAGACTGCTCAATGGGCTTAAGGCTAAGATCAATCTCATTCCTTACAATTCTACCCCCCATTCTCGCTTTGAACGCCCAAAGTTAGAGAGAGTGCAAGCCTTTGCAGATTTTCTCAACCAAAAGGGTTTGCTGTGCACCATTCGCATTTCTAAGGGGCAGGACATCGCGGCTGGTTGTGGGCAACTTAGAGAAAAACGCCTCACAAAGGAAGAGTCATGAAAAAACACCTCATCATCAACGCATCGTCCTTGATGGAAAACACCCCTCAGGCATTGGGGTTTACTCCTGTGCTTTGGCGCGTGCGCTAGAAGAGCATTTTCAAAATAGAGAGGATATTGTGTTGCACTTCTATGCAGATTACACACTCTATCCAAGTAGTGAAGTGCCCAAATGCTAAAGGCATTTGGGCTTCCTAGGCTGATGTTGCCCGTAGGGAGAGTTTGGTTCTCACTCTATGTCCCTATAGTAGGGATTTTACAGAGTTTGAGCTCCAACGCATTCCCTACAGGTCTCACACATCATATCTCCAAAGGCGTAACTTTCGACACTCCCTGCCGTAGATACGAATGTATGAGAGCATTATACCACGAATTAGTGGCATTCATCCCACCCGCTAAAGACGAGTGGGATTTCTGCCGAGGAGGCTTAAAGCCCTAGAAATAGCAAAATTAGCCCTAGAAGCCTCCAGATCTTCTTTGTTCAATCGGGTTGTGCGTAAAATTTTGAGGACTTTTCTTGCCAAACACTACCACGCCTATTTACAACGCCATTTGCAACGCAAAAAGACCGCATTTCTAGCCCGACTCTCTTCTCTCTCTCTCTCTCTCTCTCTCTCTCTCTCTCTCTCTACATAGAGCCTAAATTGCTCGATGAATCTACAAGTATCCTTGCGCACATTGAGGCAAAGATCTTAGGGATTATCCACGATGTCCCCTTTAGCCCAGAATGGTGCTTGGACGCACAAACACAAGCCTCACTAAAGATGCCTTTAGAAACGCTCATTAAACGCAGTTGTGAGATTATTTGCTTTAGTGCCTGTGTCAAACAGGACATTCTCAACCACGCGCAATACATGGGGGCTAAAATCCATGTTATCCCCCATGGACTAAGAAATTACAGCGTTCTAACACCTTGCTCCTTGCCTCCTGCTTTAAAAGAACAAGGCTTTATTCTAGCAGTGGGGGCTAAGGGTAAGCGTAAGAACCTCAAAAATTGCATCAATGCCTTTAAACTGTTGCCCACAGATTTACAAGCGCGCTACAAAATTGCACTAACGGGCACGGAGTGGAATATAGATGAAAATTTTTTAGAAATGGTGGGCGAAAGCTTTGTTGTAGATCTAGGCTTTGTATCTGATGCGCTCCTTGCTAGTCTTTATAAGAGCGCTAGGGTATTGTGGTATGGTAGTTTGGCTGAGGGCTTTGGTTTGCCCATGCTAGAGGCGATGGAGGCGAGCTTGGTGGTTTTAGCCAGCCATGTTTCTTGCATGCCAGAAGTTCTAGGCGATGCGGGTATTTACTGCGATCCCTATAGTGTCCAAGACATCGCCACACAATTAGAGCGCGCGCTAGTAGATGAGTCTTTGCGCGCTGCTTGCATTGCTAGGGGGAAGAAACGGGTTAAACAATTTGACTTGAAAAAAAGCATGCAAGCGCATATAGAAGTCATAGAAAACCTCTTGGAGAATCCTAGCGCGCGTGGATAAAGTATTGGCAGCGATAAAAACGCTCGCCTAAATTAGGTTGTTGGAGCAAGGCGTGGAGTTTTTGGCGACTCAAGGGCTTGGCTTGTGTGAGCTCTTTTAGCAAGACGCGTTGTTTGCGCCCCTTTAGTGTGGGCTCTAGGCGTTTGAAAAACGCGCTTTGCAGCACGGCTTGTTTGCTAATACGGGTGTGGCAAGCCCCTAGAATATCTTGTAAAAGGGTGGTGTGGGAGTGGGTTAAATGGCTGTAATGTTCCTCTAGGGTCGCAAAATAACGCTGTTGCAAGCGCGCGCATTGGGCTTGTTCGCTAGCTTTGATTTTTAGCCCCGCGCCTAGTTGGTTGAAGAGATCGTTTTTGGCGCAATTATTCAATAGGGTATGGAAAGATTGTTGGGTTGGTGGGGGGAGTTTAGCCTCTTGGGCTTGCGTGTCCTGCACTTCGGCTAGTAAGTCGCTACGGCGGATTTCAACGCTATTGGGGATGGGCGTGCCTTGGATGTCTTGAGAAGAGAGCCCTATATCTGGTTGCGCGGGGGTTTGAGGGATGTCATCAAAGCTGGGGGGTTCTAGGCGGGTGTAGTAAGTTACATCGCCCTGTTTAGAAACCGTAAAATCGCTCAGTTGATCTTGATTATTTGAAGAGAGTGAAGAGAGCGCAAAGAAGGGAAAAAAGCCCATGCACCCCCAAGCCCAAAGACCCAAAACCCCCACACACCACAAACGCCAATCCATGCCACTCCTTGATTAAAAAATGCCTTTAGTATAACAGATTTCCTCTCTTGACAACATTTTTATTTTTCTTTAAAATAGAGCCCTTATTTTAATAGAAACAAGGAGTTTCATGTCAAGCACGAGTCGCAAACTTTTAACCACCACCGCCTTTACACTCTTAAGCCTAGCCCCCTTGAGTGCGGAGCGCAATGGAGCCTTTGCCGCGGCGGGTTTCCAGTATTCTGATATGGCTAGCACCCCCATCACCAACTCCACAACTAATCCTAATGCGCTAGATCAAGATGTGCTGTGTAATATCAGCGGTCCAACTGCGTCCGCTCCGAAAAATTGCCAACAAAACCAACAGCAATTGCTTAGCACGCTTTTTAAAAACAAGGGCACTTATTCGGGCAACCTCTATGGGATGGATGTGCTAGTGGGTTACAAGCAGTTCTTTGGGAAGAAAAAGCGTTTTGGGTTGCGCTACTATGGCTTGTTTAGCGGGCAGGGAGGCAATTACAGGAGCGCGTTCTCCCCTGCTGTGTGGGGTTCTCTCTCTAATTATTTCTATGGCGCGGGTGTGGATGTGCTATTGAACTTCTTTGAGAAAAAGGACTATGTAGTCGGGGTCTTTGGGGGCGCGATGATTGGGGGGAGTTCTTGGTCTATGGGGAATGGTCGCGTCCATGGGGGCTGTGTGGGGCAACAGTTCGCCAGTTCTGGGAGCTGGCAGATGATTTGCCAAAATGTGAACAAGCAACTCAAGGCTATGGCGGACAGCTATAACCGCAATGGCAACACGGCGAGCTTTTCTAACAACTGGGTGCAGTTCATCTTTAACTTCGGGCTACGCGCCAATTTGAGTCAGCACAACGG
Source organism: Helicobacter labacensis (assembly GCF_003660285.1). Classification (GTDB taxonomy): domain Bacteria; phylum Campylobacterota; class Campylobacteria; order Campylobacterales; family Helicobacteraceae; genus Helicobacter; species Helicobacter labacensis. The sequence continues at coordinate 10,893 of NZ_QXQQ01000004.1, forward strand.
GTTTGAAGTGGGCGTGCGCGTCCCTGTCATCAATGATCCCATCTTCAAACTCCATATCAAGGACAGCGTCAAGGTGGATTTTGCCTTCCGCCGTGTGATCGCCGTCTTTGCTAACTATGTCTACAACTTTTAAAGTTGCTCTAGTACAGCATGGGGGGATTTAAAGGGCAAATTGAAAGCCCGCGCGATCCCCTCTTGGGTAAGATAGCCTTGATAGGCACTCAAGCCCCCTAGGGTGTTTGCCACGATGGGGGTGTTAGCCTGCAAAAATCCCTTTAAGCCATGTTGGAGAAAATAGAGCAAATAGGGCATGCTGGCATGGCTATAGGCGATCGAGCTACTTTTAGCCACCACACCGGGCATATTGGGCACGCCATAGTGCAAAAGCCCCTCTTGCAAGTAAAGCGGATTAGAGTGGCTGGTTTGGCGGATGCTCTCCACACACCCGCCCAAATCGCAAGCTACATCGATCACCACCCCGCCCTTTTGCATCTTCTGTAAATGGCGTTTTAAAATCACTTTAGGCGTGGCTGTAGCGGTTTGTAACACCGCTCCCACAAGCCCTACCGCTCCCTCTAGGGCGTAGAGAATATTCTCCTCATTCACGCTCAACACTTCTAAATGGTGCAAATAGGTGTAGGGGTGATCTTGTAATTTGGCGTAATTGAGCTCTAGCACCACCACACGCGCCCCCATCAGACTCAACGCCCTAGCCGCCTCTAGCCCCACCACGCCCCCACCTACAACGACCACCTTAGCGCGCGCCTGCCCAGCCAACCCGCCTAACATCACTCCGAGCCCAAAGACCCCGGGCAAATGCTCTAAGCCTAGCAAATAATGTTGCACCAAATGCGCGGCTAATTGCCCAGCTAGCACACTCATAGGGGCTAAGATGGGGTAATTGTGCTTGGGACCCGCGATAGTTTCTGTGCAGATAGAGAGAATCTTTTTTTCTACCAACATGGAGGCTAGGGGTTTGTTATAAGCCAAATCCAAGTAACTAAATAAAGTCGCCCCCTCTTGTAAAAGCGCATACTCCTCCTCTAGGGGTTCTTTACATTTGACCACCACGCTTTGCGCCCATGCCTCTTGCTTGCTAACAAGGCGCGCCCCAGCGCGCGCGTAAGCCGTGTCCTCATACCCGCTTGACACCCCCGCCCCCTCCTGCACGCATAACTCTATGGGCGCGTTTTGGATAAGATAAGCCACATCTTTTGGCACAAGTGCCACACGCGCCTCTAAATCCATGTTCTCTTTGGGTAAACCCACACTTAGCATACACCCCCCCCTAGCAATAACTACAGATTTTATTCGATCGCACCTTGGCGTTTTTGCACAAATGCTTAACCACGCTGTGGATAATCTCTAAGACCACCGGCGCGTCTTCTTGAATGCCCACTTGAGGGTTGTATTCGGTGATCTCTAGGGCGGCTAATTTGGGCGCAAAGCGTTTTAGGAGCAACACCAGCAAGGCTTTTAATTCTTCGGGGCGTAGCCCTCCATTTTCGCGCACCCCCGTAGAGTGGAAGAGTTTGCCATCCATGATGTCTAAATCTAAACTCAGATACACCAAGTCCACTTCTGCTAACGCCGCTTGCGCTTGGCGCACACACCCCTCCATGTCCGCTTGGATGTCTGGCACTCTAAATAAAGGAATATGGTGCGTGGCAATCATGGCATCCTCGCTAGGCTCCGTGCTACGCACCCCAAAATACACCAAATGGCGCGGATCAAAGGCTTTTGCGCCCCCCTCTATGCCTAAGTGGCATAGTTGTTGCCAAAAGTGCTCTTCTCTAGCATTGAGTTGGTTATGCCCTGAGTGGACTTGGTTAATCAACATCCCCAAGGGCATGCCATGCAAATGCCCGGTATCGCTGTCATAAGCGGTGTGGATGTCCGCATGCGCGTCTAGGTATAGCACCCCGATGTTCTTATCTGGGTGCACTCCGCGCAAGGCTTGCAAAATCCCAAAGACATTGGCATGTTCTGAGCTCAAGATCAAGGGGAAATTCTTGCTTTTAAACACCCCGTGCATTTTGGGGATCAAGGTGTCCCTACAAAAGACAAAGTAGTCTTCAAAATTCTTGGCGAATCTAAAGAAAGTGTCTAACAAACATTGCTTTTGGCGGATGAGCACCATGTGTTCGGTGATCTCAGGATAAGAGTCAATTAAAGCCCGCCTGAGCTCTTGCACGCCCTGATTGCTCCCTTGCTTAGAAGCCCCTAACTCTGCTGCCAAACTCACTAAAATCATCTGTTCTCCTTTAATGTGCGCTCGCGCTTGAAATGCCAATCCCGCTTTGGGCGCGAAAATCCTGCGCGCCAAAGCCCGCTTTATCTATTTGTGCCCTAGGACTTTTGTCCGCCTTAGAAATAAGATAAATAAGAATAAAAGTCAAGGGCATAGAAAAAAGAGCAGGGTGATCATAGGGGAAGATCGCTTGAGCATGCCCTAGACTTTTCACCCAAATGCTAGGGCTGAGCACCACCATGCACACCACAGCCAGCCAGCCAACCAGCCCGCCCCAAAACGCCCCCCTAGTGGTGAGATTTTTCCAATAAATGCTCAAAAAGAGAATGGGAAAATTCACGCTAGCGGCAATCCCAAAAGCTAAGCCTACCATGAAAGCCACATTTTGGTTTTCAAACACCAAGCCTAGCACGATAGCCAAAACCCCTAAACCAATAGTCGCGCCCTTAGTAACGCGCATTTCTAATTTGGGATCGCACACCCCTCCTTTAAAGGCATGCACGAAGAGATCATGGCTAATAGCCCCTGCCCCTGAGATGGCTAGCCCTGATACTACGGCTAAAATCGTAGCAAAAGCCACCGCGCTAATAAAGCCCAAAAACACATCGCCCCCCACGACCCCGGCTAAATTAATGGCGACCATGTTTTTCACCCCATTATAAACCCCATTAGGACCTACAAATTGCGGGTGGGCATAGAGCAGGGCGATCGCCCCAAAGCCAATAATGAAAGTCAAAATGTAGAAATACCCAATGAAACCTGTCGCATAAAAGACCGATTTACGCGCCTCTTTAGCGTCTTTGACCGTGAAAAAGCGCATCAAAATATGGGGCAATCCGGCCGTGCCAAACATGAGGGCGAGCCCTAGAGAGATCGCCGCGGTGGTGTTGGGTAAAAAGGTGCCCGGAGCCATGATTGCCTCGCCCTTAGGGTGGTGCTTGATCGCTTGGGCGAAGTAGTAGCTTAGATCAAATTTGGTGAGATACAAGATCATGATCGCCATAAAGGACGCGCCAAAGAGCAATAAGATCGCCTTGATAATCTGCACCCAAGTGGTGGCGTGCATGCCCCCAAAGGCGACATAACAAATCATCAAAATCCCTACCAAGATCACCGCCACGCTGTAGGGCAGTCCAAAGAGCAGTTGAATCAACTGCCCCGCACCCACCATTTGGGCGATGAGATAGAAGACCACCACACTCAAAGCGGAGATCGCTGAAATCACGCGGATAGGTTTGGCTTCTAAGCGGTAAGCCGTGATGTCTGCAAAGGTGAATTTGCCTAGATTGCGAAACTTTTCCGCGATCAAAAACAAGATAATGGGCCAACCCACCAAAAAGCCTACCGAATAAATCAGCCCATCAAAGCCGTTGGTAAAGACTAGAGCCGTGATCCCTAGAAAACTTGCCGCGCTCATGTAATCCCCAGCGATGGCGATCCCATTTTGTAGCCCGGTGATACTCCCCCCAGCGGTGTAAAACCCGCTCGCGCTCTGACTCTTCTTGCTAGAAAAATAGGTGATACACAGAGTGCTCAGCACAAAGATCACAAACATAGACACCGCAATGGGGTTAAATTTTTGCGTGCTCACAGGCATGGATTCTAAGCTAGCTCCCCACAACCCCTCCACCCCTAAAAGCGCGATAAGAATGGCTAAATTAATGCGCGCCATGTTGCATCTCCTCAAGCGCACCACTAGATTTTAATTGCTTTAAAATCTCAGCTTGGGTGCGATCAAAATGCTCATTGGCTAGAAAAGTATAAAGCCCTGTGAGCACGATACACAGCACGATGAGGAAAACCCCAGCGATGATCCCCAAAGTGATGGCACTTGGACCTAAGCGGTAACCTAACACCTGCGGGAATAACCCAATGCCCAGCACAAAGGCGTAATAACACACAAAGACCACAATGGACAACCCCCAACAGACCTTGTTGCGCAAACACACAAACTCCTTAAACGCTTGGATGGATTTTTGGTAGGCTTCTGGCATTAGCCACTCCTTATATTGAGATATAAAGCCATTTTACACGCAATTAAAGATAGCAAAGATTTTTAAGGAGTTTCCTCCACTGGAAGCCAAAAAGTGCTGTAGATTTTGGTAACGCCTAGGAGGCGCGCGATCGCGCCCTTGGGGTTTTAGGGGAGTAGAGATTTAAACCAAGCAGGACGGGAGTCTTGGGAGCTGGGCGCGCGCTGTTCGATCACGCGTTTTTGTTCGCGCACTTCCTCATGCACCTCTTTGATATCGCCCTTTTGGTAAGTGCGTTTGACTTTCACGCTCACGCTTTCGTGGATGATGACAGCACCCTCTGTGGGCTGGCTAAATCCCATAAACCCAAAGGAAACCGCACTAGGGGTTTGATTGACCTCTGGGTCTTGCTCGATTCGTGCAGGTGTTTTATCTTCCATGCGACTCCTTTAGTGGTGTTTAGAGCTCAATGCTAGCCTCCCCAACTTAAGGGGGGCTTACACCGCGCTAGTCCTCAATTTGGTTGGTTTTCAAGCGCTTGGCGTAAATTTTACGCAACTTTCTAATGTCTTGCTGGACCTCAAACACCCCATGCCAGTGGGAGTAATCTGGTCCGCCCATGATCCCACCTTGGCGCATACGGCGACCCTCATGGTGCCAGAGGTGATACATGACATTTTGGAAGTCATCAGCCCACATGTCCTTGCCTAATAAATGCTTCTTGGCTAATTCTTCCTTCATCTTCACCGCCTCTTTCCAATACTCGTTGTAGAGCAAGATATTCTTATCAGCCATGAGGAAGAAGTTGTCAATGTGGGTGGAGTTGTGGCAGTCTATACAGCCCGCTTTCATTTCCGCGCGCGCGGCTTCTGGACCCTTAGGGTTGCCCGCCAAAGGATTGCCATGCGTGAGTTTGTAACCATCTTTGTAGGCATCGCTGGCGGTTTCATACCCTCCCGTTCTAAGCTTGCTCAAAGGCAAGAAGAGATTCCATTTTAAACGGCGGCTCACATTGTGGGTTACCGCGCTCTTAGAATTGCCACTCATATGGCATGTCGCGCAAGTGGGGGCTCTAAAGTCGGGCACTTTCCAAGTCCCGGGCGCGGCATCAAAATTCCAGCTATTCCCCTCAGCGTTGAAAATGTGCCCATGCATGGAGTTGTCATAAATCTCAATATCGGGGTGATCAGGACCTAAGTGGCAACTTGCGCAGGCGGCAGGTTTTCTAGCCTCTGCTAGGCTGAATTTATGCGCGCTGTGGCAACTCGCACAATTACCCACTGAGCCATCAGGGAAGGCTGTGCCAATGCCATAGGTGGGCCAAGTTTCTGGGGTGGGTCGTCTGTTCTTGTCTAATTTGATAATAGAGCCATGGCATTGGATACACCCAGTGGCTTCAGGGGCATGTTTTAAATCCGGATGCCCTCTGCCTTCCACAAGCTCCATTAAATCACGCATACTCGCCTTAGACCACACCTGCACAGCACCCCTCACATGCCCGCTATGTCTAAACTCTGTAGTTTCTTTTTCATGGCACTTCCCGCAAGTGTTGGTGGAGACTAACACAGAAATGGGCATTTTAGAGCCTTCATGCCCATCTCTTGTGAGCATGGGGCTATCTCTAGTAACCCCATGGCAGTCAATACAGCTCACCCCCGCATGGGCATGCCGACTCATCCTCCAATCGGCTACAATGCCCGGGGTTTTCTTGGCATGGCATTCAATACAGCCCTTAGCCTCCGCTTTCATGTCCCTGAAAGTTTTCAAGGGTAATTGCACATCCATGGCGTTGTCCACACTCGTGCCCCCCCCTTGGTGTGCGCCCAAGCCCACCACGCCCAAGCCCACCACAAGCCCCCATCGCAACAACAAGCCTCTTAACATACTGCCTCCTTTGCACGAATTTTAGACATCTTCACTCCTTGATCGCCTCTTTAATTTGGCGCGCTTGCTCCATTACAAACTCCCTAGGGTAGGGCTGGTAATGATCTTTGAGATACTCCCTTAGGTGTAGACCCAAATTCTTATGCCCCACCTCATCTATATGGCACTCCACACATTTTTTATGGCTAAGCCCCTCAAAATAATCGCGATGGGGCAAAAAGGACTTCATATTGGACGCGCTAGCGCGCATCAAATTGTCATGGCAATGCAAGCAGCCCGAATCAAAGACATATTCACTAGCGCGGCGGCGGTTTTTCTCCCAATCAAACTTCTTAGGGTCTTTGAGGGTGTTGCCATAGACATCTTCTATCCCTAAAATTGTTTTGCTCACAAAGTAATGCACCACATTGTCATGGGGCAAGTGGCAATCCACACATCTAGCCTTAAAACCCACATGGTTATGCCCCCCATGCCTGTCTGCGTGGTAGGCTTCTAATTCGGGGGTCATGATGTGGCAAATCCCACAGAATTTATCATCAGCCGTCCACTCCACCGCCTGCACGGTCAACACACTCAAAAACACCCCCAACACACACCCCCCCACAAAAATCCAAAACACAAAATACTTCTTGCTTTTGAGAGTTTCTAACACATTCATGATGCCCTCGCCAATAACAATGCTAGGGATCATACAGAGTAAAATTAACTAAAGATATAACCAAAGAGCTAATTTTGCAAGCAAACTAGATAAAAAGTTTATTCCCCCGCCTTTTATCTTAAAAATGTGGCACCATAAAGAAGGTTTTTTGTTCCAAAACGATATTGGGATCGTCCATGCTATAGGCTTTGATGGTGATGGGGAGAATCCCGCGCTTGGCTTGGGTAACATTGTGCGCCATGTAGGCTTGCTTGGCTTTTTCTATGGGCATGCGCAAGATCACCACAACTTTAAGCTTGCCCTGTGGTTCAATGTTAAGCGTGCCGGTGGGGCGTAAGATACTCACATTGGGATCGTCTATATTGAAGGTGTAGGCATGGGGCTTGGAGCTAGTGTTTTGGAACAAAAACAAATAGCTATTGTCCACAAACTTGCCATGCAGGGCATACAGCTGCCCCCCATGCGTGATGTCTAAATGCATGCTAGCCTTATTGAGCGCGCCCACCACCAGCGCGCCTACCACGATTAACAACACCCCCACATAGGCTACAGTCTTGGTCCGCCATAACTTCACGGGGGTTTTTGTGGCTTGCGCTTGGCTTGAGGACCAGTTAATGAGGCTTTTTTTACCCAGTTTGCCCATGGTGATTGTGCACGCGTCCACGCATTCTAGGCAGTTAATGCATTCTAATTGCATGCCCTTGCGGATGTCAATATGTGTCGGGCACACGAGCACGCAGTGGTTGCAACTCACGCATTCGTTTCTAGGGCTACGCTTTTGGGGTAAGAGGGGGATTTTCACATCGGATTCATCATAGATCGCCCCCCCGCGGCGCGTGTCGTAAATGGGGTTTAGAGTATGCTCATCAAAGAGCACACTTTGCACGCGCGCATAGGGGCATAGATAGATACAAAAGCGCTCTTGCACCCAAGCGATGTCTAAGAACACAATCGCGCTTAAAGCCACCCAAATCCCCAATAACAAGGCGTGATCTTGGGGGTTAGCCAGGGAGGCAAAAAACTCTAGGGGCGGGACAAAATAAAAGAGCAACACCGCCATAGAGGCTAGGGGGATGGGGGCAAAGAGAATCAGGGCTAGGACCTTTTTGAGCTTATTAGCCATCGTGGGGGGTGTGGGGCGTTGTTTATTGGCGATTTTGGCATGCAAACCTAATAACTTGGTTTCAATGAGATCGCGCAAGATTGTCCTAAAGATCGTCTGAGGGCAACCCCAGCCACACCACACCCGCCCCAGCATGGAGGTGATAAAAAAGATAAAGATGAATAAAAAGATCACCAAGAAGGGCAATAAATACATCTCTTGGGCGCTGTAAATCTTGCCTAATAGGTGGATCTGGTGGTGCTCAAAAGAGATCAAGAAAATTTGCCCATCGCCCACATGGATAAAGGGGATGAGAATAGATAAAAGGCTGATACACACATAACCCCAATAGCGCTTAAAACGCCATGAGCGGCTAAAGGGAATCTTCTTAGCAGAGGGAGGCATGCTTGGCATCCTTGAGAGTAAATAGCCCCATGCTAGCAAAGTTTGTTTAAGGGGGTTTAAACGCGCAAACGCGCTATAATAGCCCTAAAAAGGCAAAAAATGGCAACCCCGGAGATTTTGATCTTGGATTTTGGGAGTCAGACCACCCAACTCATCGCGCGGCGTTTGCGCGAATGCGGGGTATATACAGAGATTTACCCCTATAATCTTCCTCTAGATCAGATCCGCACCAAAGCCCCCAAAGGGATCATTTTAAGCGGGGGACCGGCTAGTGTCTATGATTTGCAAGCCTACCACTGCGATCCTAAGATTCTCGATCTCAATATTCCCATTTTGGGGATTTGCTATGGTATGCAGTGGTTGGTGCACGCATTGGGGGGGCGCGTGGCGCGTGCGTCCTCTCAAGAATTTGGGCGCGCACATTTGGAGAATCTGCAAAATCACCCCTTGTTAGCAGGGATTGAAAAATCTAGCGTGGTGTGGATGAGCCATGGGGATCGTGTGGAGGTCCTGCCTGCTGATTTTGAGGTGTTAGCTAAGAGTGCGCACGCCCCCTTTTGTGCGATCGCGCACAAACATAAGCCCATTTATGGCTTGCAATTCCATCCCGAATCTGCGCATAGCGCGCAAGGGGGGCGTATTTTGAGCAATTTCGCGCGTCTGTGTGGTTGCAGGCACGATTGGAATATGCGCGATTTTCTAACCCAGCAAATCCAAAGCATCCAAGATCAAGTGGGGAGCGATCGGGTGCTGTGCGCGGTGAGCGGGGGGGTGGACTCAAGCGTGGTTGCTGCGCTGTGCGCACGCGCGCTAAAAGAGCAAGTAGAGGTGGTCTTTGTCGATCACGGCTTACTAAGGGCGGGCGAGCGTGATCAAGTGGTAAGCATGTTTGCAGATTTGCAAATCCCCTTGCATGTCATAGAGGCACAAGATTTATTTTTAAGCCGTCTTAAAGGGGTGGTGGAGCCTGAGCAAAAACGCCAAATCATCGGGCATACTTTTATTGAAGTCTTTGAACAAAAAGCACAAGAACTCTCTAAGCAGGGGGCGATCAAATGGCTCGCTCAAGGCACGCTCTACCCCGATGTCATTGAGTCGGTGAGTGCTAAGGGTCCCTCAGCGGTGATCAAATCTCATCACAATGTAGGCGGGTTGCCTGAAAAGATGAATCTCAAACTCTTAGAGCCCTTAAGAGAACTCTTTAAAGATGAGGTGCGCGCACTAGGAGCGCGTTTAGGACTACCTGAAAAGATGTTAGCCCGCCACCCCTTCCCCGGTCCCGGGTTGGCGATCCGCATTTTAGGCGAGGTGAATACACCTAGTTTAGAACTCTTGGCTCAAGCCGATCACATTTTTATACAAGCCTTGCATACAGAGGGGCTATATAATGAGGTGTGGCAAGCCTTTTGTGTTTTGCTCAATGTGTTTTCTGTAGGAGTAATGGGGGATAAGCGCACCTATGATAATACTATCGCGCTTAGAGCCGTGCAGGCTAGCGATGGGATGAGCGCGCATTGTGCGCCCTTGCCCTTTGAGTTTTTAGAACGCGTGGCTAATAGCATTATCAATCAGGTGCCCGGGATTAACCGCGTGGTCTATGACATCACTTCTAAACCCCCGGGGACCATTGAATGGGAATAGAGCTTAAAGGCTTGTATGCGATCAGCGATCCCAAACTCACTCCCTATTCTCATCTACTTAAGTTGGCTGAATATGCCATTGAGGGGGGGGTGCGTTTCTTGCAACTACGGGACAAGCAGAGTAGTCATAACGAGTTGCTAGGTTTAGCTAAAGCATTAAAGGATTTATGCGCCCAAAAGGGCGTGGGATTTGTGATCAACGATCGCCTCTGCCTAGCCCTAGAGTGTGGCGCATGGGGGTTGCATTTAGGGGAGGAAGATATGCCTTTAAGTAAGGCACGCGCACGCTTTAGCGGAGTGATTGGGGTCTCTTGCTATGGGGACTTGGAACGCGCCATTCAAGCCCAAGATCAGGGGGCAGATTATGTCGCCTTTGGGGCATGTTTTAGATCTCCTACTAAGCCCCATGCTCCCTGCATAGACTTAGAAGTCTTAGCGCGCGCGCAGGCGCGCTTAAAAATCCCTATTTGTGCCATTGGTGGGATTAATGCCCAAAATATCGCCCAACTCCAGCATGCGGATATGATCGCCCTCATCAGCGCGCTTTGGCAGGGTGATGTGCGTGCCAATGCCAAAATACTAAGCAGTGCCCATGCTCAATCCCATTAGCGCGCTGTTGAGCTTAAACCAACTCCAAGAATTGCTCAAAGATCAACCCAAGCAATTCAACGCCACCCTCCCCATTTTACTCAAGGTGCTAGAAAAAAAGGGGGCGCAAAAGTATCTCTTGCAACTAGGCAACCAAATTGTAGAAACCAAGAGTCAAAAACCCCTCAGTATCGGGCAAAATTACTGGGCTTTGATGCAAAAAAGCTCAGTAGGGGCGATCCAACTCTCCAAGCTAACCCCCCAGCCCAAGATCATAGAACAACTCAAAGACGCGCCCTTAAAGCTAGAGATCAAAGACTTGCCCAGTCTGCTAGGTCAAGAAGACTTCAAGGGTTATAAGGACATGCTAGTCCAGCACTTTAGCCACGCCACAACCAAGCAGGATTTTTTACTGCTAGGAAATCTCTTGCTCTCTTTGCAACACCAAGTGGCTAGCTTTGTGATCCAAGATCGCCACAAGCAAGCTCTTGTGCAATTCAAAAAGGGCAAGCAACAACGCCTAGATTTTTACGCGCTCTACCCGCATTTAGGACCCTTGCAGGGGAGTATCCTATTTCACGATCCCGGGCTAAGTTTGCACTTGGGCGTAGCCTATGAGAGTGTGCAACATCTATTGCTAGCCCACCAACACACTCTAAAGGGCTTTGAAAGCGTGTTGATCGCCACTATAAACCCTATTGAGCCCCTATTTGGCTTTGAGGAGAGTCTGTTGGATGCGCGTGCTTAAGGGTTTTGGACTTGATAAAAGATTGTTCGTAAAGCCTTAAAAGCACGATGAAAAAGGCGGTGATGGTAGGACCCACAGCGATGCCCCAAAAGCCAAATTTGCTAATGCCCGCCAAGATAGAAAAGAAGATCAAAATCTCGTTGATATTGAGCGTGATCTTGAGGACATGACCTTTAATAAAGCCGATGAGTAGGGGCTTGATGAGGCTGTCAATCAACCCTCCGATCAGCACGATGGAGTAGATGGCGATCACAATGGCGACTGTGCTATGACCTTGGTAGGTTTCATAGATCACCACGGGGACCCACACCAACGCTCCGCCCACGATGGGGATGAGCGAAGCTAGCCCGTATAAAATCCCCAAAGAGAGCCAATCTAGATTAAACCACACCACCAACGCCCCAAAAGCCAACCCCTGCAACACCACATTGATAATAGAAGTGAGCAAGACCACGCGCAAAATTCCGGCCACTTCCTTGAAGATGTGTTGGCTGTGGTGGCGCTCAAAGGGCAGAATATCTAGGATATAGTGGTAGAAATGTTGCCCATAAAAAAAGCATAGAAACAAGAACACCAGCACCATAAAAGTGTCGCTCACTAATTTTAGACTGTATTTGCCAATGTCGCTACTAAAGCGTAGGGCGTAGGACATCAAAGAATGCGCAGAAATATTAGAAAGAAAGGCTTTAGCCTCCCCATTGGCCGGGAAACGATCCAAAAACGCCAGTAAATCAGCCTTGAATTTGTTCAGAAAGAAAGAAACCTGTTCTAAATTGAGATGGAAGATAAAGTCCGTGCTCTTGTGGATTAAAAAATACAGGGGCACGACTAGGAAACTTAGCAGTAAGATCACGCACAAAAGCGCGCTAAAGAGATTGCGCATGTGCCTGTCTAAAAACTCTTTGAGCCAAAAAATCGTAACGCATAAAAGCCCGGCGATGAGCAAGTCCATAAGAAAGTTCTCATAGAGGTAGATCATCCAATAAAACGCCACGCCAAAGAGCAACCAAAAAAAATACACCGGGCGCATGCCAACCCCAAATAGTTTTGCATTATAATACCCAAAAAGGCTAACCATGCATCTATACAAATATTGCGCCAGTGGTAATGATTTTTTGATCACCCACCAATTTAGCCCCAAAGATCGCCACGCTTTAGCTAAACAGGTTTGTAAACGCCATTATGGCTTTGGGGCCGATGGTTTAGTGGTGCTCTTGCCCCATGCCAAGTATGCTTATACATGGGAGTTTTACAACGCCGATGGGAGCTGTGCAGCCATGTGTGGAAACGCGAGTCGTTGCGTGGCTTTGTATGCCTACCAACAAGGTTTAGCCCCCAGAAAACATGCGTTTTTGAGTACAGCTGGGGTGATCCATGTAGAAGTGCTGGAGTGTGAGGGCAATCGAGGTGTGGTGCAGAGCAATTTGGGCAACCCTAAGCGCTTAGAGAGTTTGGAATTAGAGGGGCAGGTGTGGGATTTCATAGACACGGGCGTGCCCCACTTGGTGCATTTTGTAGATCATCCTAGCCAAATCCCCACACACAAGACCCCTCAAATGCAGGATTTGCGCGCGCGCTTTGATGCCAATGTCAATATCGCCCATATCCAAGACCCCCACACCATTAAACTAGCCACTTATGAACGCGGGGTAGAAGAGATCACTCTGGCTTGTGGGACGGGTATGGCTGCCGTGTTTGTGTGCGCCCACTACCGCCACCACACTCCCCCCCAAGCCAGCTTGATCCCCCCTAGTGGAGAAACCCTAAACTTGCGCCTAGAAAAAGATGGGGTGTATTTTAAGGGGGAGGTGCTTAGGGTGGGGAGTTGTTTGGGGCTTTAGTCCTCTAAAAGGTTTGCTTTGTTTTACACCATTATCCCCTTTGCCAACACCAAGCCCTTGATCTATGCCAGCGCGCCAAATCTAGCCCCCGGGACTCTAGTGAAGATCCCCTTGCAAAAGCGCCACATCTTAGGGGTAGTGCTAGAGGCATGCGCGCGCCCTGATTTTGCGTGCAAATTAGCCACCCCCACAGGGCACTATCTCAACGCCCACCAAATGCTCCTGTTGCGCTTTATCGCGCATTACTACTGTGCCCAACTAGGCACGATCGCCCCCCTATTTTACCCCTTTAAACAAGCCCACACCTCTCCCCCCCCCCAACAACAGGCTCTTTTGCAAATGCAATCCAAACCCCAAGCCCTACTCTTTGGGGATACGGGCAGTGGCAAAACACACCTCTATAGGCATTTGATCGCCCAAGCCCTCAAAGAGGGTTGCGCTTTAGTGTTGATCCCAGAGATCGCCCTAGCTCCCCAAGTGTATTACGCCCTTTTACAGAGCTTTAAGGATTCAGTGGGGCTATGGCATAGCAAACTCAAGAGCGCGCAAAAGACACAGCTGTTAGGTCAGCTTGACACCCAGCAAGTGCGTGTCGTGGTGGGCACTAGAAGCGCGCTATTTTTGCCCATCCCCCATCTCAAACTCATCATCATAGATGAAGAACACGATCACTCCTACAAATCCAACCAAGCCCCCTACTACCATGCGCGCGATGCCGCCTTGTATCTCTCTAGCCAAATGCCCATCCAGGTGATTCTAGGTTCGGCTACACCAAGCCTACGCAGTTATTACATGGCGCAAAATAAGAACTATTTAGTGCGCCTCAAGGGGCGTTTTTTTGACTCGCAAAAAGAAATCCTCTTTGAGGAACAAAGCACCGCCCTCACCCCCTTTCTGTGCGCCCATTTGCAAGAAGCTCTAGATCACGAGCAACAAAGCGTGATCTTTGTGCCCACCCGCGCGCATTTTAAGAAACTCTTGTGCCAAGCCTGCGCACAGGGGGTGTATTGCCCCTTTTGCAGTGTGAACATGAGTTTACACCTCAAAGACCAGCGCATGCGTTGCCACTATTGCCAACACAGCGCGCCCATCCCTAAAGTCTGCCCCTCTTGCCAACACCCCTTATTGCAGGGCAAGCGCATGGGCACCCAACAACTCAAAAAGGAGTTGCAAGCCCTATTGCCCCATGCGCGCATTGGCATTTTAGACAAGGATCACACCCACACCAATACCCAAATCCAGCGCATTTTAGGCGCGCTTAACGCCCAAGAAATAGACATTTTGATCGGCACACAGATGATCGCCAAAGGGCATGATTACCCCCAAGTGAATCTAGCCATCATTTTGGGTCTAGATGAAATTTTACACAATGGAAGTTACGCGAGTTTTGAACAAGGGGTGAGCTTGATGCACCAAATTGCCGGGCGCAGCGCGCGCAAACAACGGGGTAAAGTGTTGATTCAATCCCTCAATGCCACTTTTTTAGCCCGTTATATTGAGGATTATGAGGAATTTCTCAAAGACGAATTAGACACGCGTCTCAAGATTTTCCCCCCCTTCAAACGCCTAGCCCAAATACTCTTTAGCGCGCCTGAGGAATCTAAAGCCCAAGAAAACATGCAAGGCGTGCTAGATCGCCTAGAGCAGAGCCTACCCCCCAGCGTGCAAATCTTAGGATCAGGTCCTGCACGCGTGCTTAAGATCGCCAAACACTACCACTATGAAATTTTGCTGAGCGCTAGCTCCACGACCCAACTTCTCAATCTCCTACACCAGCTAGATCACAGCAAAGCTAAGATCATCATGGACCCCATAGATGTATGACTAACGCGCGATAGCCTTGGCGTATTTTTCGCGAATCACATGCACCACTACTTCCCCGGGATACTTGAGTTTCTCCTCTATCTCTTTGGCAATGTCTTTAGCTAGCATGGTGATCTTGGCGTCATTGACGCGTTCAGGGCAGACGATCACGCGGATTTCCCTGCCCGCATCTAGGGCAAAAACCTTTTTGACTCCCTTTTTTTGGCTAGCGATGCGCTCTAAATCATGCATGCGCGCTAGGAAGTTTTCTGCGTCCTTGCGCCTAGCCCCGGGGCGTGCGGCTGAAAGCGCATCAGCAGCACACACCGCCGCGCATTCGATGCTTTTGATTTCTTCGCGATCGTGGTGGGCGTAGATGGCATTTAGCACGACTGGATCTTCATGGTGGCGCGCACACACCTGCGCGCCCAATTCCACATGATCCCCCCCGCATTCGTAAGTGAGTGCCTTACCGATGTCATGTAAGATTCCCGCGCGCGCGCCAGTTTGGCATCTCCACCCAGTTGCGTAGCAATATCGCTAGCCAAAATTGCCACTTCTATGGAGTGCATGAGCGCGTTTTGCCCATAGCTGGTGCGGTAACGCATTTTACCCAGCAGGTATTGGAGTTCTTGGGGCATTGCATCTAATTTTAACTCCAATAACACTTCTTGCGCGTCTTCTAAAACCATCTCTTCCATGCGCGCCTCCACGCGTTGGTAAGTGGTTTCAATGCGGCTGGGTTGGATACGCCCATCTTCAATGAGTTCTTCTAGGGTTCTTGCCGCGATCGCGCGTCTGTAGAGATTAAAACAGCTTAGGGTAATGGTTTTGGATTCTTCATCAATCATCACTTCCACGCCGCTAATGCGCTTGAAAGTGTCTATATTTTTGCCTTCTTTGCCGATAATGCGTCCGATAAACTCGCTGTCGGGCAAACTCACCGCGCTAGTGAGGTTTTCCATCGCAAATTGGCTTGCAAAACGCGCGGTGGCGTCTGCGATCACAAAATTAGCCCGCGCACGCGCTTCCCTTTTGGCTTCTTTTTCATAACGGCGCACCAAAGCCGCTTTTTGTAGCAGTAATTCTTTTTCTACTTGCGCGAGGATTAGCGCCTTCGCCTCTTCTTGGGTGTAGCCAGAAACTTGCACGAGCGCCTCTAACATTTGGGCTTTGAGCTCTGTGCATTCGCTTTGTAACTGCGCTTGGGCATCTCTTTGGCTCTCTAGGTCCTGTTGCTGGATCTGCAGAGCTTGGCGATCTTGATCCAAGCGGGCTTTTTGGGTGCTTAGGTATTGTTTCTGCTGGAATTCTTGGGATTGCAACGCGTCTAGCTTGCGCTGGTGCTCTAGGGTGTGGGCTTGGAGTTTTTGGGTAAATTCTGCCTGCAAGCTCTCTAGCAGAGTTTGGGATTCGATCTCTTTGGCTTGGTAAAGCACCTGGGCTTGGTAAAGTAGCATGTCCGCCTTAGCCTTGGCTTGGTGCAGGTATTGTTGGCTGTGGGCTAGCATGAATCTTTTAGTTACCCAAAAGACGCAAAAGCCTGTGAGGGCGCAGGGGAGAACAATTTCTATGACATAGTCCATTGGTTATCCTTGTATTTATTTTTTTTGTTGTGCGTTGTTCAAAATACCGCGCGCTTACTATATCATGGTTATCACCTAGTAGATTCTGAGATTGCAAGATTTTGCGCGCGATAAAGATAAGAGGGACATTGGGGTGCTTGGCAAAAAAGCTGTCATAATAGCCCTTGCCAAAGCCTATGCGTCTGTGCGCCTTGTCCATGCCTAGCACAGGGATGATGCCCAGATCAAGTTTGGCGCGCAACAACGAGGGCGCGGGTTCTAAAATGCCATATTTCTTGCGTTGTAAGGGCAGGCGATAGGGGGTGGCGCGCAGACGGTCTTGGGCTAAAGTAGGCACGAATACCTGAATGTGGCGTTGGCGTGCCCATTTAATCAAGGGCATTAGATTGGGTTCATGGGCTAGGGGGCAAAAGAGTAAAACGCGCTTGCAGGGTTTTAAGTGGGGCTGGAGTTGGGTGGTGATTTTGTGATCTTTGATATCCCAGCCTTGTTGCTTGAAGAGTTGGTGTTTGCACCAAGTGCGAAATTGGGCTTTAGTGCTAAATCTCATGGTGGGCATGCTAGCACAATCGCCCCAAATTAAGCATGCTTGCTATATAATGAAGGTTTTTTAAGGAGATTAGATGAAAGAACCCATGAGCATGTTTGGCTATGAAAAGATCTGCGCTGAACTCAAACGCTTAAAAGAAGAAGAACGCCCCCAAGTGGTCAAAGAGATCGATCGCGCTAGAGAACATGGGGATTTAAAGGAAAACGCCGAATACCATGCCGCTAAAGAAAAACAGGCGTTCATTGAAGCGCGTATCAATGATCTAAGCCGCACTTTAGCCAACGCCCAAGTCATTGACCCCTCCACCTTAAGCCACCAAAAGGTAAGTTTTGGGAGCACGGTGAAAATCCTCAATCTGGACACGGATAAAGAGATGAGTTACACCATTGTGGGGAGTATGGAGAGCGATCCTGTGCGCGGCTTGATCTCTTGTAGCTCCCCTATTGCCAAGAGTTTGATGGGACACCAAAAGGGCGATGAGGTGAGTGTGCGCTTGCCCACAGGAGAGAGCGAATTTGAGATTTTAGACATTTGTTACCAAGACATCGCCTATGCCAAAAGTTAAGATTCAAAAGCTCCACCCTGAAGCGCGTATCCCAGCCTACCAAAGCGCGGGCGCAAGCGGGTTTGACCTGCACGCGCTAGAAGCTTTACACATTGCGCCCGGTGCTGTAGCCCTAGTGCGCACCGGGCTGGCTATTAGCTTAGAACGGGGTTTTGAATTGCAGATTAGATCGCGTAGCGGGCTAGCTTTAAAAGATCAGATCGTGGTGTTGAACTCCCCGGGCACCATTGATAGCGATTATCGAGGCGAATTGCAGGTGATCTTGATGAATCTCTCTGGGCGCGTTTTTAGCATAGAACCCGGGGATCGCATCGCCCAAGCGATCTTGTGTCGGGTCTTTAGCGCGCAGTTTGAATTAGTCAATCAGCTAGAGACTAGCGCGCGGGGTTGTAGGGGGTTTGGGAGCAGTGGAGTCTAATGGAAATCAAGCAAAATCTCAAACAGGTGCAAGAAGAGTTTAAGAGCGATGAAAAACTCTTGGAAAGCGCGTTTAGACTGGAGAAATTCTACCAAAAGTACAAATTTGGACTTTGGGCGTTGGTGGGCTTGGGCTTGCTTTGGTGGGGCGGGGTGCAGTTTTTAGAGCACAAAAAAGCTATGCATGTCCAAGAGATCACCGCTTTGTATAACGAGGTCTTGCAAAACCCCAATAACCTAGCTCTCTTAAACAAACTCCAAGGCAAAGCCCCCAATCTCTACAGCCTGCATGCTTACGCGCGCGCGCTCCAAGAGAAGAATCTCAAGGCTTTAAAAGAACTTAGCCACTCCTCTAGCCCTCTGGTGAGTGTTTTAGCGCGCTATTATAGCGCCTCCTATAGCAAGGATTTGAAAGCCTTAGAGGGCTTAAAATTAGAGGGTTTGCAAGATTGGATCGCTTTGCAACAAGCGTATTTGAGTTTGCAAACCAACCCAAAAAGCGATATTGGGGCGATCTTAGCTCCCATCACTCCTAACTCCAGCCTCTATAAAATCGCTTCTTTACTAAGACATTATGGCGTTCTAAAATCTTCCTCTAAGGAGAGCAAGTGAGCTTGAGGATTATTTGGCTGCTGATCGCGTTGCTGTGCTTGGGCTGTGGCTCTAGGAAGAACTTTGAACCGCCTAAATCCAAGATCAAGGGTGAGTTGCGCTTCAAACATGAGCTTAAAGACCCCATCACTTTCACTAACCGCTATGGGGCGATTTTGAAAAATGGAGGCGTGATCGACACCCAAGGGGTTACACCCCTGAAACTCACCAAAAAAGAGTATAAAGAGAGCTCTTTTTTGAATCAAAGCCAAGATTACTATATTTTAGCCGAAGATTGTTGGCGTAGCCACAAACAAAATGGTCCCAAGCCCAAAAAAACTAAGGAAGTGAAATTAACCCAGCAAGAAGCCCAAGAAGAGATCGTAGAAAACATTGAATCCATAGACGAACAAGTGGTGTTAAAAGATCGTTGCCACCACCTAGAATTAGTCAGCACCGCCCTGCAAGCCAAGCCCTCCATTTTTATCCCCATAGACGCTTACCCTTTGAGCGCGAGCGTGAAAGGTAAACGCCTAGCGGTGGTGATGTCGGACAATTCAGCCAATATCTTTGACATTACTAGCCGTAAACTCATTTTTAGCGAAAAGGGCGCGTCCACCACTGCGATCAACTCCTTAATGGCTGCCCCCGTCTTTTTGGACACGGTGGTGGTTTTTCCTATGTTAGATGGGCGACTCTTGGTGGTGGATGTGAGCGGAGACACCCCCAAAGTGGTGCGCAATATCGTGCTCAATAGCGAAAAGTTTTTCAACAATGTGATCTATTTGAGGGTGGATGGGGAAAACATGTTTGCCGCGACAGCTAAAAAACTTGTTTCCATTGTTTCTGGGCAGGAATTTAGCTTTGATGCGGACATTGTAGATGTGCTCTATAAAAATAACCATCTCTATGTGCTCACTTTGGACGGACAAATTTTAGAGATGATCGCACCCTCAACGATCAGAGTATGGGGGTTGTGAAATTGCCCTTTGCGATGCTCACAAGCCTAGTGGTAACCGATAAAAAACTCTACACTTTAGAAAAACGGGGCTATCTAGTGGAAGTGGATTTGCAGCATTTTGATGATTATAGGGTGTATCACCTCAGCAATGTGTCTAAGAACTGGGGAGGGCGTTTGGATAAGATGAGTTTTTACACCGGGGATAAGATTTATTACGATCGCTACTACATAGACTTGAGTCAAAACCCATGATCTTGTGTGATATAGGCAATAGTGCCCTGCATTTTTACAATGGCAAGAAAATTTGGCATCGCACTCCCCAAACTTTGGAACCCTTTGATCAGCCCGTGCATTACATCAGCGTTAACCCGAGCTTTGAAAAGGCGTTGTTAGAGATTTGTCCGCGCGCGCATAATTTAGAACCCTGTGTCAAACTCAAAAGCGCGTATCAGGGTTTGGGCGTGGATCGCAAGGTGGCTTGTTTGGGTCTAGGAGATGATGGCGTGGTGGTGGATGCCGGGAGCGCTATTAGCGTGGATGTAATGGAGGGCGGAGCGCATGTGGGTGGGGTGCTTTTGCCCGGCTTTAGGGCTTACCAACAGGCTTTTCAAAGCATTTCTGGAGCACTAGATCACCCTATCAATGTGCGCGTGGATTTGCAAAGCCTACCCCAAAGCACCGCGCAAGCCTTGAGTTTTGGGACACTCAAGAGCGTGATCTTATTGCTCCAAGAGATCATCGCGGATAAACGGGTGGTGTTTACTGGGGGCGATGGGAAATTTTTGAGCGCGTTTTTCCAGCGGGGGGTATACCATAAGTGGTTGATCTTTGAGGGCATGCAACGCGCGCTAGCATGGAATTAGTCCTCCTGTTCTTGAGCGCGTCTGTGATGTCGCTGGGGCATTGCGTGGGGATGTGCGGGGGGGTGGTGCTGGCTTACACGCAGGCAAAATTCCCCCCCTCTACCCCCCTTAAAGCGCAAATGCTAGGGCATGTTCTCTACAATCTAGGGCGTGTGAGCACTTACATGATCGCCGCGCTCATTGTGGCTTTTGTGGGGCACACTCTCTTAGACATGATCGCGCAACACAGCGCGATCGCGCGCACCAAATTGCAAGGGGGGGTGATCATGGGCGTGGGGGTGTTGGTGATCTTGTTAGCCTTTGGGTTTGTCTTCAAATGGCATTTCCATACAGCGCTACTCTCCAAGCTCTTTAAAGCCACCTTGGGGAGCTCTAAACTCTCTAGTTTTTACTTGCTAGGCTTGCTCAATGGGCTCTTGCCCTGTTCGCTAGTTTACTATTTTCTCCTCAATGTTCTTGGCGCGCCCAATCTTCTTTACGCGCTTGTAACAGTGTTGGTGCTCAGTTTAGCCACTTTTGCGCCCCTCTTGCTCTTGGGTCTGTGCTCAGGGCGCTTGCTTGGCTCAAAAGCCCTATTTGCCAAACTTGCCTTTGTGCTCATGTTGGCTTGTGGGGCTTATGATCTCTACAAGGGTTTTTCTATGTGGGCGGGGCATGCCCACCACATGGGCGGGCATTGAAACAAAAAGCCCTGTTTTTGGATCGCGATGGGGTGATCAATGAAGATAGGGGTTATGTGTGCCATATAGCAGATTTTGTCTTGATGCCCGGGATTTTAGAACTCTTGGGCGCGGCTAAAGCGCGGGGATTCTTGCTCTTGCTAGTTACTAACCAATCTGGGATTGCGCGCGGGTATTACGGTGTGCAGGATTTTTGGGATTTGAGCGCGCACATGCAAACCCTTTTACGCGCGCATTTGGGTTTTGGGCTGGATAAAATCTATCATTGCCCCCATGCCCCCGGTAGTTGTGCCTGCCGTAAACCCGGGCTGGGCATGTTAGAACAGGCGTTGGGCGATTTTGATCTGGATTTAAAGCAAAGCCTTATGTTGGGCGACAAGCTTAGCGACATGCAATTTGGGCTACAAGGGGGGATAGGTCTTAATCTTTGGCTCAATGGTCCTGTAAGCGTGCACCCCCAAGTGTTTAGCATCAGCGATCTCAAGCAAGCTTTAGAGTTTCTGGGGGATTAATTGGCTATAATGGGTTTAAAGGGTGGTGATGGAAAAATTCATTGAGGGACTTTTGACATTCCTGGGCAATATCAATGTGATCTTGTATCTTGTGGGCTATTTCGTGGGGGGGATTCCTTTTGGGTATTGGATACTCAAGGTGTGTTACAATGTGGACATTACCACACAGGGTAGCGGAGGGATCGGGGCGACCAATGTCGTGCGCGTGATGAATACCATCGATCCTAGCAAGGCAAAAAGGCTGGGCACAGCGGTCTTGGTGTTGGACTTGCTCAAGGGGGTATTTTGTGTGCTAGTAGCCAAGTTAGCAACCTTGAGTTATGAGGCGCAATGGATGGTTGCTCTTAGCACAATTTTGGGGCATTGCTATTCTCCCTTTTTGGGCTTTAGGGGGGGTAAGGGGGTGAGCACCACGATGGGCGCAGTGCTCTTGCTCATCCCTGTAGAGAGCTTGATCGGGCTGTCTTTATGGGCTTTTGTGGGCAAGAAACTCAAAATCTCCTCATTGGCTTCCATTGTGGGTGTGGGTTTAGCCACTTTGCTATTGTTTGTTTTCCCGGCTTTGCATGTCAGTTTACCCGCACCCATCAATGTTTATAGCCAAATAGGCACGCCCACGCCCATGGTGTTGATTTTCCTCTTCACGCTTTATAAACATGGCTCTAATCTGCTTAAACTTATCGGCGGACAGGAAAAAAAGATTTTATGATGACCCTACTTATAGAGAATTACCGCCTAGACGCGTTCATAGGCACGCAACAGAGCGAACAAAAGCACCCTCAGCCCTTGATCATCCATTTAGAAGTTGGCTACCGCTATGACAACGCCCAGACTTACCTAGACTACATGGACATTTTAGAAGTGGTGCAAAACAAATTCGCCACCACCCCCTACACCCTTTTAGAAGAAGCCCTAGAGGAGATCAGCGCGTGGCTCAAGCAGTGTTTTCCTAGCATCACCCAAATCACTATGGAAATCCAAAAGCCCCAAGCCTGCCAGCGCGCCTTAGTGGGGGCTAGGGTGTGTAAAATCTTTGAAAGGAGCTCCCATGGTTAAACTTGGCTTATCTATCTTGCTGGGATTATCTCTTAGCTTCTTGGGCGCGCAAGAAAAGCCCGCCCCCAAACCCCCTAAAACGCCTAAGAAGTTTGAGTTTAACAACACCGAAGTGTTCAAACGCAAAGAATTACAACAACGCCAAAGCAATCAGCCTAGCGACCTCTTCAAGACGGACGCAAGCATCAATGTCTCTAGTGATCAAACCCATTTGCGCGCTCTCTCTAGCGATTTGGCGCGCTTGAGTGTAGATGGGGCTTACCAATAGCGCGGCGTTGTTGGGCGTGCGTGAGGGCGATAGCTAACGCGTCTGTGATGTCTAGGGGCTTGATCGCGCTTTTGAGTCTGAGGATTTTTTTCACCATGAAGGCGACCTGCTCTTTATTAGCCTTGCCATGCCCGCTAATGGCGCGCTTGACTTGCAGGGGCGTATATTCGCTAAAATGCCCCACCCTTTGCAAAATTTTTAAACTCAATGCCCCCCTGAATTGTGCGAGTTTTAGCACACTCTTGGGATTATAGGCGTAAAAAATATCCTCCATCGCCACTTCTGCAATGGGGTAGCTATCCAAAACTTGATCCAAACCCGCGACCATCTCTAACACTTGGATTTGGAAGGGCGCGTTGTGGATATGGATAAACCCCGCCCCTACGAGCTTGCTCTGCTCATCTATCACCCCATAACCACACTTGCGACTCCCCGGATCAATGCCTAAGATCATTAAGATTTGAATTGGCTGACATTGTGATCTAGAGATTCGGTGGCTTCGCGCAGATTCTCCGCGGCTTTGATGATTTTAGCCGCTTCCACCGCGTTATTGGCGTTGATCGCATCAATCCCATCAAAGAAAGGTTTCATGCCATCAATATCCTCTTTGGTGCCCACGAAATTCCCAATGGAGGTGTTGACTCTTTGGACCACAAATTCCAAACTGGAATTCATCTCTTTAAATTTGTCTTGCATCTCTAGACCTACGCTATTGAGCTCTTCAATTTTTTTAGAATTCAGATTCATTTGGGAAGACACATCGTTGATTTCTTGGACGATCACCCCGATGGTGGAGTTGATCTCGACTAGGGACTTCTGGGTGCGCGCGGCTAAATTACGCACTTCATCAGCCACCACCGCAAAACCCCTCCCATGTTCGCCCGCCCGGGCTGCCTCAATAGCCGCGTTGAGCGCGAGCAAATTAGTTTGATCGGCGATGTCATCGATGATGTGCAAGATGTTCTTCACGCTATCGGCGTTCTTGCTGAGTTGTTCTACCTTAATGGCTAATTCCTCCTCAGTTTTGGAAGCTTCGGTGATTTGTCCAAAGAGACTGGCGATCGCCCCATTGGAGGTTTGAATCGAGCCCTGCACGGCGACTAGACTCTGTTGACTCTCTTGGGCTTGATCTAAAGACTTGCCCAAGATTTCATTGATCTCATTTGTCCTATTTCTAATGTTATTGATCATAGAAGTGCGGTTTTTCATCTCCTCTAACACCGCAAGAATGGTAGATTTGAGCATGGTCGCGATCTCTTTATTGCTCTTAGCGGTTGCTTTCATGTAATTGAAGAAGTCTTGGATGCTTTCTACAAAGTGGTTCACCCCCTTGCCCACCCTAGCGATCTCATCGCACCCCTTGATGCGCAAACGCTGGGTGAGATTGCGCTCGCCCTGATTGAAGTCGTCCATCATACGCACTAGCGTATTCAAACGCCTGATGATGGTGAAATAAGTGAATGAAGAGGTGATCGTGATGAAGAACAAGACAATGAAGGCAATGCAGTAAATCAAATTACGCAGATTCTTAGCAACTTGTTGCTTGATCTCTTTGCGGGTGTTAGAAGTGGCGTTTAAGATGTCGCTAAAATAGGAGGTAGAAACGATCACCATCTGGCTTGTGGGATCGTAATGGCTGTAGGCTACTTTGGGCTCAGGCTTGCCCCCGGCAAATTTGGGCATTTGGTAGTAGGTAAATCCCCCCCCTTTTTTGGCTTGCTCCACATACCCACACACATAGCACACCTTATCCACACTCAAGATATTCAGCCCGCTCTTGCCCACCGTGTCCGGATTGACCGGATCAAAGAGCACAACGCCCTGCATGTCCACCACCACCATGTAAATCATGCCCCGATCGTTGTTGATCTTGCTAAAGTATTCTAATGCCATTTTTCTAGCTTCTGGTTTAGGATAGCGTTCGTAATAGCCCGCGATCGCCTGCTCGATCAAGCGGGTATCGTATTTCAGAGTCCTCTCTCTATGGCGCATGTCCCCCTTTTTCTCGCTGTCAATCACTAGGTCTATAAGATGATGTTGTTTGTGGTTGCGATCATCACGACCGCCAGCCCCACAATAGAAAGAGATAGGAAAACCACACCGATGATTTTAGCCCCAAGACTCATGCGCACTCCTACACAAAATCAAGCCATTACTCTAGCATAAATGTGCTAAGATAAGCCTATGCAAGCCCAAGCCTACATTATTTTAGCCCAAAGCGACACCACCGCCGGGTTGTTTAGCACAGAGTTTAGCCAACTCAACCACGCCAAGCGTAGCCCACCCCATAAACCCCTCTTGCAGGTGGTAGAACATTTGAGCGATCTCAAGGCACGCGTGCCTGTGATCCACCGCGCCTTTGTGCGACGCACGCGCGCAAGTTGCATTTACCCCAATGGCAAGGCGTTTCGGGTGATTAGAGATCCAAG
Source organism: Helicobacter labacensis (assembly GCF_003660285.1). GTDB lineage: Bacteria > Campylobacterota > Campylobacteria > Campylobacterales > Helicobacteraceae > Helicobacter > Helicobacter labacensis. The sequence goes on from NZ_QXQQ01000004.1 coordinate 36,264, forward strand.
TGTGCTAGACTTTTTAGAGCACTTTGGCGCGCTTTATAGCACCTCAGCTAATTTGAGCAGGGGGGATTTCGATCTAAAATGGGCACAGGAAGTGGCACACATCCTCATTGAAGACAAGCGCGGGCTTTACAAAGCCCCCCCTTCGGCGATCTTCAAGCTTTCGCGCACGCACAAAAGGCGTTTGCGTTAGTGTGAAAGCTGTTTTCTAGCTTTTTGTTTTTGCGTCACGCTGGCAGGCACAAAACCGTTTTTTTGTAAATCCTCATAGAAAGTTTTAGACTTCAAAGTGGACTCCCAGTGCTCTAAGTAGTCGTATTCGGTGTCCACCTCTTCTTTGAGGTTGTCTACATTTTTCACCCTCACAGCTAGAGCTTTTTCAATCGCGTTCAGGCGTTTTTGGCGTTGTGATGGGCTGAGTTTAGCGATATTCTTGGCTAAGACATCTTGAAAATGCTTTTGGAATTCTGCCTGACGCTTGGGAGTCATTTTGAGATAGCGGTTTTTCATTTCACTCAAATAGACGATGACCTTGCTAGCCTCTACCTTACCGGCCATGTCCAACATTTCTTGATCCGGCTTGGCATGGTACTCAGGGAAGACATTCAACCCGATGGTTTGCGCCCCTAGCACACCCAGCAAACTCGAAGCCAACACTACACTCATAAACCTCATGAACATCCTTTGTAAAATTTAGACTCGCATTATAACTTTTTTTTCTAAACCACAAACACTAGCGTTCGTAGAGAAAAGGCACGCTTGTAATCCCCGTGGCTAAGATTTTCTTAGTGGTTTCTTTGACTTCTTTGATCTTGTCATCGGGCACTTCTGCGGGCGTGTAAGCGTTGGCATACACTTTGTTGAGTAGATCAATCTTACTCTGTGTGCTGTGGGTTTGTTTGGCTTGCGCTAAAATATCCGCCGCCTTGAGCTCGGATTTTTCCCCTAATAGCCCCACCACCACCATGTGCACATTGGCATCCTTGAGGCGTTCTTGCACATGGCGCAATTCGTTCTGGCAATGCGGGCACATGGGATCAGAAACAATGTAAAGCTCCTTAGCCTTCTTATTCTTGGAAGTTAGGGTGATCACATAGTCCTTAGGCAACCCATCGAACATGGCGTTGATCTTAGCCCCATTAGCCTGTTTGAAATTGTAGGTTTGGGTTTCATGATAGACTGTGTTGATCAACTCGATGTCTTGATCGTTATTGCTGAAAAACACATTGCTAAGTCCTAGCACCAAAGTGCCGTTTTTATTGGTCAGCAAAGGGATATGGTATTTAGTTTCAGGGTCTTCTACCACCACGATTTGGAAATCCTTATTGGACTTGAGGGGCTGCAAGCGCAACACCCGCACCGAACGCTTTGTCTGTTTATGAATGAGCTGGGTTACACTCTCCTCGATATTCTTGCCCACTCCCCTAGCCTCCTTAGCCCCCACAATCCCCATGCATAACACGACCGCACATAGAAATTTAAATTGGCGCATACACCTTCCTAAACGAAATTTTAGCCCCATTCTAGCAAGAAATGCCTAACAAACGCTTGAGTTTAGCGTTTAAAAAACTTGAAATACCCCCCCGCCTTGTTGGTTTGGGGCGCGCGGCTTAGCACCAAATCCCCCTCTTGCATGCTCTGGCTAATGGTGCTCCCAGCCCCTATTAACACATGCGAGGGGATATTCAAGGGCGCGATGAGTTGGGTGTCGCTCCCTATGAACACATGCTTGCCGATGTTAATCTGGTGCTTTTGCTTGCCATCGTAATTGCAAGTGATAACCCCCGCGCCCACATTGCTCCCCTCATCAATGCAACAATCCCCTAGATAACTCAAATGCCCCGCTTTAATCCCTTTGAGTTGCGCGTTTTTGGTTTCTACAAAATTGCCAATGTGGCTATCTACAATATGGCATTTGGGGCGCACATGGGCTAGAGGACCTATGGTGCTATTTTCCACCACACTCTCCTCTATGATGCTATGGGCTTTGATATAGGTGTTTTTGAGCACACAGCCCACCAAGCGCGCCCCCTGCTCGACCACACAATCCCCCTCAAAGCGCACATGGCGATCTAAATAGATCGTGTGGGGCATTTCTAGGCGCACGCCCTGATCCATTGCTGCTTGGCGCAAACGCCCTAGCATCACTTCTTGAGCCTGTGCCAACTCGCTTAGAGAATTAACTCCCATACACGCTTGAGCGTCCACACGCACGGGCACAATCTCCACCCCCTCTTGCGCTCCTAGGGCGATGAGTTGGGTTAAATAGTATTCTCTCTGGGCATTTTGTGCGTCTAGTTTGGGTAAATACGCCTGTAAAAACGCCCTGCTAAAGACATAAATCCCAGCGTTGAGATGGGGGAGTTTTAGGGCTTTGTAAGAAGCGTCCTTTTCTTCTACAATGGCGTGCGCTAAACCTTTTTCTACGCGCACCCGCCCATACCCGCGTGCGTTCTCTAGCCTAAACACCCCGATGGCATGCGTGTGTGTGAGTAAGCCCTGCAAACTTGAGGGCTCAACCAAGGGCATGTCCGCGTTCAAAACGAGGATTTTCTCATGGGTGGTAGGGATGAGCGCGCCTTGTTGCAACAAAGCCCCCCCCGTGCCCGGGAAATTTGCGGTGTCTTGGATATGGGTGTGTATGGGCGCGTTAGCAAAGGCGTTTTTGAGATATGCGCCCACGCGCTCGTGTTGGTGTCCTAAGATCACATGCACATCTTGGCTCAAGGCTAGCGCGCTCTCTAGCGCGTAAAATAACATGGGTTGCCCACATAGGGGGTGTAAGACCTTGGGGAGGTGAGTTTTCATGCGCGTTCCCTTGCCTGCGGCTAAAATGATCACAGAGAGAGACATCAAGTTTCCTTTAGAGCTTTTTAACTTCTAGGGCATTATACTTAAGACATCAAGTAAAAAGGTTTTAGATTGCTAAAAGTGATCTTGCTAGGGTTGTTAGGGGTGGATTTATTGCTGGGGGCGCAGATCAAAGACCCCATAATCCCCACCATCGATCTATCATTGAGCGCGCCCCACACCCCCGCGCAATTGGTAACCAGTTTGAATGTGGTCTTGGTGCTAACCTTACTTGTGTTAGCCCCCTCACTCATTTTAGTGATGACAAGCTTTATCCGCCTGATTGTGGTGTTTTCCTTTTTGCGCACCGCTTTGGGCACGCAACAAACCCCACCCACCCAAATTTTGGTGTCCTTAGCCTTGATTTTGACCTTTTTTATCATGGAGCCTAGCGCCAAAAAGAGTTATGAGATCGCCATCAAGCCCTATTTAGCGGAAAAAATATCGTATACGCAAGCCTTTGAAAAGGGGGTTGTGCCCTTTAAAGAGTTTATGTTACAAAACACGCGTGAAAAGGATTTAGCCCTATTTTTTAGAATCCGCCATTTGGAAAACCCTAAAGATGCCAGCAGTGTGCCCTTGAGCGTGCTTGTGCCCGCCTTTATGATCAGTGAGCTCAAAACGGCGTTCCAGATCGGGTTTCTGCTTTATCTGCCCTTTTTGGTGATTGACATGGTGGTCAGCTCTATTTTAATGGCAATGGGGATGATGATGCTACCCCCCGTGATGATCTCTTTGCCCTTTAAAATTTTAGTGTTTATCTTGGTGGACGGGTTTAATCTCTTAGTAGAAAACTTAGTGGCTAGCTTTAAGCACTTGAGCTAGCGCGCTACACGCCATGCGCGCCCCACAAAGAGGGCACAGAGTAAAATAAGCAGGGCTTTGAAAAGGACTTCGCTGTGGGTGTGCATGCGCGCAAATGTAGGTGTGTCAGTCATGTGGGTGGCTTGTGCGTTCAAAATAAAGGGGGTGTAATAAAAACTAAATAGGGCGATCAAACCCGCGCTTATTAAGCTCAAAAGCACTAGCCACGCTCCCTTAGACTTCTTGAGCGCTAAGAATAGACTATCTAGCACCAACAACACCCCTAAAGCGTTTAAGAGTGTGTTGGCGCGCACAAAAATCTGCCCCATCAATGCCCCCGCCTCTAGGGCACCCAAATTGACATGGGCGATCTCAGAAGCTTTAAAGATCACAGGGGCTACTCCCGCACCCGCAAAGAACACCACGCCCACGCCCACGCCCAGCACAAGCAACACCACCACCCCCCATAATTTCCCTAACATTTAGAAGTAGAAATAATAAGCGATGGTGAACGCCCAATCGCGCTTAAGAGATATAGTGGTGTTATCCACTTGGACACCATTGTAATTTCTGATGTAATTAGCGCGCATCATGGGCACTTTGAAACCCAGCTCGATCCCATTATGTTTGGCGATGACGGCGCGCACCCCGCCATTAAAGAACCATTGGGCTTTGGTTTGGGGGTTATTGCCTTTGACTAGCCACCAAGTGTTACCCCCCACCGCCAAGCCCCCAAACACCCCAAAACTAAACCCCGTGGCGTTGATCAGATTCACCAGCAAGTCTATCCCCACCCCATAACCTGACAAATTGAAAGTGTTATTGGTAAAAGCCACTTTATCGTTGTAGACCACTTTGCCAAAGTCAGTGATCCCCCAGTTGTAAAAGCCGTAGTAACGCAAGCCAATCCAACCCTTTTGCCCAAAGAGTTGGTTATAACCTATGTGCACGCCCACGCCCTGCGTGATGGCGTTGGCGTTTGTCTTAGGCGCATTACCCCCTAGCACTTCGGCTTTGAAGGTAGAACCCCCCATCTCATACATCGCGCCCACGAAAAACGCGCTCTCTTCTGCCTGTAAGCCCCCCCACAACGCTGTCGCTCCAACAAGGCTCAAGACTTTCAAACGCATGCGCACTCCTTGTTATGATGAAACCATGCAGATCGGAAAAATTCCACACCCCTTAAGCCCTAGCAGCCAATTTGCTGATGGCATCCGCGTGCAAATCGTCCATATGGGTGCGCAAGACCTTAGAATACATGTCCACAAGGCGGTTAGCCTCGATCAAGCGCGTCATCTCGGTAACCGCATTGACATTGCTTTTTTCTAAGAAGTGTTGGCGCACAATGGGGGCGTTGAGCTCCACGCGTTCCGCCATTTTATCTTGGGGGTAGGTATAGAGATTGTCTCCCATCTTTTTTAAAAGTTTTTGGCTTTGGAAGCCCACTATGGCTAACGCGCCCCCGGGCACTTCTTCATTGCCATCATGGAAAAACAAATCGCCATTGGCACTCACGCTCAAACGCGCCCCGGGCAACATGTGAATCCCCGTGTGGTTTTCAATTCCCCCGCGGCTAAGCACATGAAAACCCTCTTTAGTGCTCAAAAAACCCTGCGCGTCAATGGTGAAACTCCCATCGCGTGTAAAGGCGATCCCCTGAGGGGTTTGCACCACGAAATAAGCGTTGGGATCGCTAAGGGCAAAATCCAATTCGTTATCCGTCTTAGCCATAGGTCCTAGGCTGTAGTCTGTGTAGCGTTGCGTGATGATGGGCACGCGGTTGAGGTTGCGGTTTAGATACTGCGCAGCCTGCTTAGTTTGGTCAGCTAGGGGCAATTTGTCGCGGTAATTTTGATACAGACGCAAGAAATCCCCCACCACCACATCATCGCGTTTAAACCCATTGGTGTTGAGGTTGGCTAAGTTGTTGGAGATTTGATCCAAGCGGTTAAACTCATTAACCATCCCCCCCGTTGCGTCATAATACCCATTTGTCATGTTAGACTCCTAATGATACGAGTGTGCTATTATAACCTAAAAAATACAAGGATTGGCGTGCAAGAGAGCATCGCGCATTTTCAACACCTATTTAGCACTTGGGGGTATTTGCTCTTATTTGCCTACTCTTTGGGGAGTGGGTATGTGGGGATTGTGGTGGCCGCGATCCTAAGCTCTATGGGGCAAATGGATATTAAACTCAGCATACTCAGCGCGGGGGTGGGCAATTTTGTGGGGAGTATGGGGCTAGCTCTGCTGGGACGCACCCAGAAAAAAGAGTTGTTTAACTACTTTGCCAAACACCGCCGTAAATTCGCCCTAGTGCATATGTGGTTGCAAAAATACGGGGTGTGGTTGATCTTTTTTAACAAATACATCTATGGGATCAAGAGCATTTTGCCCCTAGCCATTGGCTTTAGCAAATACGATCTAAAGAAATTCGCGCTGTTAAATGGGGGGGCATGCGCGCTGTGGGCGGTGGTGGTGGGCGCGATCGCTTTTTATGCGAGCGCATGGGTGCGCCATATATGGGATCGCCTGAGCGCTTATGCCTATTTGATGCCCCTCTTTATCTTGGCTTTGGTTGTGGGGATTGTATGGGTGCTTAAACGGGGGAGCAAGAAGGCTTAATGAACATTGGCTTTAACAGAGTAAAGTCGTGCAAAAAGGATCGACATGGGTAAAATTCTAGCTTGCTTGGGCGCGTTGTTGTGGCTGGCGGGGTGTTGCCAATGCCCTATCACTCCCACCAACTCCCCCAAACAACACAAAAGCCATAAAAAACCCCCCAAGGTCGCCCCCAATGATGGCGAGCCCCATCAGGTAGAATAACCTTGCACCTGTAAGAATGTGGCGTTGGGGACTACCACCTTGTAGTAGAACACGCTTATGCCTAGCAGAAGCAACACATCTAGCCAAGGGGGGGTGTTAAAGATGGCATGGATCAAGGCAATGGGAGCTAGCTTGGCTAGCATCTCTAAGGTGGGCTGGAATTGCCATTTGATAGGTCTTGGCGCGCGATTAGAGCTAGATACCAGCTTCCCCTTGAGGCTATAAAAACAATCGGCAAGAAACGCCCCCATAACAAGACCCGCCCCTATGAGCGCAGAATTACTAGGATTGGTGAGAAGTTTAAGCCCCGCGAATTGATCGCCTACTATACATGCAAGACCAAAGAGCACACCAGGATAAATGCTCCCGCGCACTATAGAGACCGCGGGGGTGCTTGTATCCTCCTCTTCTGGCTCAAAGCGCAAACAAGCGACCCTAGGGACTATCAGCCGGTTGTAGAGCTGTATGATGCCTAAGAATAGAAGTATCTCTAGCCAAGGGGGGGTGTTAAAAATGACATGGATCAAAACCACAAAGGCTAGGGCTACCAGCAATTCTAAGATGGGTCGGAATTGGATGGAGCTAGATTTGGATGTTAGCGCAGCAGGCTTCCTTCTAACACTAAAAATATAGGTCTGCACAAGCGCAGCTGGCACAATAATCGCCCATAAAAAGATAGAATGCTTAGAATCGTTCAAAAGGTCGAAGGGATCGGATGATTCTGTCAACCGTATAAACAGAGAGGCTGAGTAAAGACCAGTAGCATAACACAAAGACTTCGTATTGTCCACAAGTGTCCACTTCTCTTGTTGCATGCAAATCCTTTCTACCCCCTCCTTCTTATTTTATCACACAAGAAAACCCTGCAACTATGGGGCATACTAATAACAACTTCCTCATAAGCGCTCCTTTGTATTTTCTTGTGCCAACCGGCACGATCTCAATCTAACATAAATCTTAAGCCATCTAGCTTGATTATTTAAAACAAAGAATTTTGCGCGCTTTGAAATGTTACTCAACTAAGCAAGCACTGATCGAGTCTTCTTAGGGGTTGTGCTACAATCGCGCCAAAACCACAAAGAGCTAACATGAATTTATTTAGTCTACACGCCCCCTATGTCATGAGTTTAGAGCAAGAAAAAGTTGTGCAAACTTTAAGTGAGGGGGTAGCCCAAGGGGCGCGTTATCAGACCTTGATTGGGGTTACTGGTTCAGGCAAAACCTTTAGCATGGCAAATTTGATCGCGCGTTTGCAAATGCCCACCTTGATCATGAGCCATAACAAAACCCTCTGTGCCCAGCTTTACAGCGAGTTTAAAGGCTTTTTCCCTAAAAACCATGTGGAATACTTTATCTCCCACTTTGATTATTACCAACCCGAATCCTATATCCCTAGACGCGATCTCTTCATCGAAAAAGATAGTTCGATCAACGAGGATTTAGAACGCCTGCGCTTGAGCGCGGTAACTTCGCTTTTAAGCTATGAGGATGTGATCGTGGTCGCTAGCGTGTCGGCTAATTATGGGCTGGGCAACCCAGCGGAGTATTTGAGCATGCTAGAAAAAATCCAAGTGGGGCAAGTGCGCCCTTACAGACAATTCTTGCTCAAGTTAGTAGAAATGGGCTATGCGCGCCAAGAAATCTTAGAGCGGGGCAAATTTAGGGTGGTGGGGGAGTGCGTGGATATTTTCCCCGCTTATAATGATGAAAACTTTATCCGCATCGAGTTTTTTGGCGATGAGATCGAGCGCATCACCAGCATGGACGCGCTAGAAAACACCCCCCTAAAGCAACTAGACTCCTACCCCCTCTATGCGGCAAATGCTTTTATTGTAAGCCCTAAGCGTTTGCAACAAGCCATTCAAGATATTGAGCAAGAATTACAAGAGCGCTTAAACTTTTTCAAGCAAGCCCAAAAGCCCCTAGAGTATGAGCGCCTTAAAACCCGCACCGAATTTGATTTAGAAATGATTAGTGCCACAGGCATTTGTAAGGGCATTGAAAATTACGCGCGCCATTTCACGGGCAAGAGGGCGGGAGAAACCCCTTATACGCTCATGGATTATTTCGCCCAGAAACAACGCCCCTTTTTGGTGATTGTAGATGAATCCCATGTGAGTTTGCCCCAATTTAAGGGGATGTATGCCGGGGATTTGAGCCGTAAGCAAGTCTTGGTAGATTATGGCTTTAGGTTGCCCTGTGCGCTGGATAACCGCCCACTTAAATACGAGGAGTTTATCACCAAACCCCCCCATTTTCTCTTTGTCTCAGCTACCCCCAACCCCCTAGAGTTAGAACTCTCACAAGGACATATTGCTGAACAGATTATCCGCCCCACCGGACTATTAGACCCCGAGTATGAAGTGCGCCCTGTGGCTAACCAAGTCAAAGATTTATTTGAGAGCATTAAGGGCGTGGTGGCTAGAAAGGAGCGCGTCTTAGTAACCACCTTGACTAAGCGCATGGCTGAGGAGTTATGCAAGCACTATTTAGAATGGGGCTTGAGGGTGCAGTATTTGCATAGCGATATTGATGCGATCGAGCGTAACCATTTGATTCGCTCCTTAAGACTGGGAGAATTTGATGTGCTCATTGGGATCAACTTATTAAGAGAGGGGCTAGATTTGCCCGAAGTGTCCTTAGTGGCGATTTTGGATGCGGATAAAGAGGGGTTTTTACGCAGTGAAACGAGCTTGATTCAAACCATGGGGCGCGCGGCGCGGCATGTGCATGGCAAGGTGTTGTTTTATGCGGATAAAATTACAGCGAGCATGCAAAAAGCGATGCAAATTAGCGATGAGAGGCGCTCTAAACAAAAAGCCTTTAATGCAGAGCATGGCATTGAGCCTAAGAGTGTGCAAAGACTCTTAGAGGAGGAGCTCACAGAGAGCCTACCTGCCAAACCCAAACGCTCCAAAGCCCTAGAAAAAATGCCTAAGAGTGAAAAGGATCGCTTGATTAAAACTTTAAGGGCGCAAATGCAACAACGCGCTAAGGTGTTAGACTTTGAAGAGGCGGCAAGATTACGCGATGAGATCGCGCGCATTAGAGGGTTGTAAGGATGAAAAAAATTTTATTAGGGTTGGTGTTGGTGCTCATGCCTATTTTCACTGCGTGTATGTGTTTTGGGGTCTTCGCAACATTGCATGATTATGGTTGCCTTAATGGGGTTTGGGGAGGCATGGGCGTGGTGGGCATAGTGGTGTTATATGGGCTGTCTTTTTTGCCCATTAGGGAGATTTATAAATACACGGGCTGGTCTTTTGGCTGTGTGGTGAGTGGGATTGTTAATGCTGTGGGCGTAATACTCTTCCCCATAATAATATTATATATAATATTTTGATGGCACTCCATATACCATATTAAAAAGGTTGGCGATGAAAACTAGAGAGGTGTTTTTAGGGATAGTGTTGGGGTTGATACCCGTTGTGGCGTTTGGAGTGTGCTTATTTGTGGGGTGGCAACTTGTGAAGGCTTGCCATTCTCACTTAGCATTATTTAGCCAAGTGTTCTTAGGCGCGTTTTTTCTTTTGTTAGTTTTTGGGATTTACAAGCGCACGGGCTGGGTTTTTGGCTCTAAATTGAGCGGGATTTTCACCTTATTAGTGGTGCTGAGTGGGGTTTCTGTGGGGTTGGGGCGTTGGGATCGCCTTGCTATGCAGAGCGGTGCGTGTGTGATGGGATGTGTATGGAGAGTCCTTGTCCTAACTATAGTGGATGCGTCAAAGATCAGTGTCCTGAGTGTTTGGGCCGTCCTACTCGATTTCCCGACTAAGATGTTTTAGGGACTATGAAAAAGATTAAAGCGTTTTGCTTGGGGGCGGTGTTGGTGTTGATGCCCTTTGTTACTTTTGTGGTGTGTTATGCTCCTGTTTCGAGCAAATAAAAGCGGTTTTTATCTTGGCGTTTTTGGTGCATTTGTTGCTCTAGGTGCGCATTTAGAGTGCCAAAATCTCCGTCTGGAATCACCAAAAGGTCTGCCTTTTTGTAATTTTGCTCCTGCATCGCCCTTAAACCCTCTGTTAAGATGCTTCCAATATCTTGTAATTATATAAAAATATCTTAATTAGATATTTTTATAAGTTTCTTGTTAAGAAGCATTGGCTATAGTTGTCAAATGGAATTGAATGAGTTGATCAATAAAATTCATAAACTTATCGAAGCAAAAGAGATTAAAACCATCTCCCAAGCACAAATGGCTAAACGCATTGGCGTGCAACATAGAACCTATGTGGAGTATTCTCGCGGCAAAAATAAACCATTAGCCATGAAGGCTCTGTTAAATATGCTCAATGAGTTAGATGATGCGGAGATTATTAAAGTAGTTAGAGAGTGGAATAAGGCTAAATTAGGAGATAGCTTATGATGAAGACTGATTTTTTAAATCAAATCCTCTTGGGGGATTGTGTGGAGTTAATGGAAAACATGCCTGAAAATAGCCTCTCTGGCTGTGTAACCGACCCACCCTATAACTATGAATTTTTTGGCAGAAATTGGGATCATGTTGAAATAGAACGCCGGACACAAAAAGCCTTAAATCATCAAAAAATACTGGTGAAAAATATCCCTTATGGCAGTGGTTTAGCTGGTGGAGTGAGAAATGCGCGTTGGTATCAAAAGAATAGAGAAAATATTTTAGAATACCAAGCTTGGGTAGAGAGGTGGGGGCGCGCTTTGATTGCTGTGTTAAAGCCCGGTAGCTTTGTGATGGTGTTTAATAGTAATAGAAGTGTGGCGCATGTGCAAATAGGGCTTGAAAATGCCGGGTTTTTTACTAAAGACATGTTTATTTGGTTAAGAAGTAGCGGTATTCCAAAAGGATTAAATGCTTATGAAAAAATGCAAAAAGATCAAGATAACACAGCTCAAGATTGGCAAGGGTGGCATAGCGCAACTAGGAATAATTACGAAGCCATAGCGGTGTTACAAAAACCCATTGAAAAAAATTACATCCATAACATTAAAAAATATGGTGTTGGGCTTTTAAAAACGCAAGGCTATAGCAATCAAGAGGGCTTTATGTCTAATGTTTTAGAAGGGTATAGCAGAGATAAAAAAGAATCTTTTAACAAGCATATAGCGATTAAACCCGTTAAACTCATCAAAAGACTAATAGAAATGATTGTCCCATGCCCTTCAGAACATGCCATCATAGACCCCTTTATGGGGAGTGGGACAACAGCCCTTGCCTGTTTGCAACTAAATATCCCCTTTATAGGTTGTGAGTTAAATCAAGAATATATAGAGATCGCCAAGCATAGACTATCTCAAAAGTAATTGGCTTTTAAGCGGGCTAAATATTGCACTATATCGATACCATCGCCGTGTTTAGCGATAAAACTATAGGCTTCATGCTTGACCAAAACTTTCCAGCCTCCATTTTTGGCAGCAGTGATCGCAGCGGGTAAATTGTCATCTCTTAAAATTAAAAACGCGGACTCATATTTTTTCTTTCTTAACATCTCTGCATATGCTTTAAACTTTTTTAGCGTTCCACTATCTCCGGAACCCATCCTATATTTAGTATCAACAGCGATCTTGCCTATAAAATAATCTACAGGGCGATCGGATCCAAAATCAACGCTCTCTGGCGGTGCAAAAAACTTGTTGGAAGAAAATAGTTCTTTAGTAACTAATTCCCATACCATCCCTAATTCTCTATTCCAATACTGCGTGTTTTTGGCTGTCATTTCAGGAGTAATATTGAAAAAATCCATCAAAATATCAGAATCATAATGTTTGTTCTTAAATTCTTTTTGCAAAAAACTATTTCTATACTGCTTTAGTATGCCTACAATATTTGTTTCAACATGATTTTTCATTTCTTAACTCCTTTGCGATGATATACAGCTACAAGGTTATATTCTATAATCTTTTTTATATGGACACAAAGCCAAACCCTCACACCCCTAAATCATTACTTAACTCACACAGCACCCTAATATTTTGCTTCTGGCTGTCATAGACCCAGTGTTTATCAAAAGCGTGCTTTGCCCCCGAGTTGCCATTGACATCCAACAAATAAAAGCGGTTTTTATCTTGGCGTTTTTGGCGCATTTGTTGCTCTAGGTGCGAATTTAGAGTGCCAAAATCCCCATCTGAGATCACTAACAAATCTGCTTTTTTATAATTTTGCTCTTGCATAGCCTTTAAACCCTCTGTTAAGGCAAGCCCGACATCTGTCCCGCCCCCAAAACTCAGGCTTAGAAACTCATTCAATCTAGCAAGCCCCCCGCCCTTGCTTAAATCCATAGCCGTAGTTTGGGAGCTAAAGTTAATCAAAAAGCAAGATCGTTTGCTCTTTTTGGCATGGGAGGTTAGAGAAAGGGTGAGGGCTTTAGCAATGAGTTCGGGCGCGCCACTCATCGAAGCGCTGGTATCCACACAGATAATAATAGGTCCTTTCTCTCCCTCTTTTTCTTGTTCTTTTTCTATCTCTACCTCCACTTTCTCTATGCCCTCCAAATGCTGATCGATATAGCCCTGCTTTTCAAAACAAAAGAGGCGTTTTTCTACAAACTTGAGATAAAAAAGGGTTTCTAAATCCGGGTCATTGAGCATGGCAAGCTCTTGGGGGAGCAAGTTTTCTAAATCATTGCTCAAATGCACCCCACAAATCTCCTCTTTATAATCCCTTGTGGGGTGGCGCTCTGTATAAGCGTAAGTGCGTTGTTCCTTGATCATCTCTTTGATCATCTCTTGTTGCATTTCTTTCATGCGCCCCAGCAGATCGCAAATTTGCATTAAGGCTTTATTGTTTTTAATTTGATTGAAAAGGGCTAAAATTTGGGCGAGGTTTAAACGCTTGGGATTAGCCCCCTGCAAAGAAAAGCCCCTATTTCCTTGTTGTTCCCTTTTGCCTCCCCTTTTGTCCCCCTGTTCTAACTCCAAACCCGTATCCAAGCCCTCTAAATTTTCTAACGCGCGTTTTTGTGCCTCTTTATCGCCTAAGTCCTCTAAATCTAAAGATTCTAGGGCGAGCCCCTTAGCGTCCATAAATAGCCCATTTGTGCCAAAGAGTTCGGGGGATTGCTTGGCTAATTGTTTTGCCTCCCAAAGGGCTTTAAACCACGCACGCATGCGCGCTAAAAAATCTTGCTGCATTTTTGCCTGTGTGGCTTGTTTCCATGCGCTAATCTTGCTATCTAAAACGCCCTGCCACTTCTCTAAAATAAAGCGGTGTAAGGTAGCCCGATCGCTCTCTTTATCTTTGGATTTTTCTAACGCCTTTTCTTGGGTGTCAATAAAACTCAAATCCGCCTCTTGGTTGTGGGCGTGAAACTGGGCGCGCGTGGCTTTGACTAGGTCTTTTTCTTTGGGGCTGGCGTGTTTGCGCTGGTAGTGGGCTAGGCTCTCCTCAAAAAAAGGGTGATCTTTAAGGGTTTGCTTGATCTGTGCGTCTTTTTCTTGGCACGCTAATCCAAATTGTTTAGAGACTTGGGGGTCGTCTAAAAGCCCAAAGGTGTTTAGGGTTTCTAGCAACTAATACCCCATATGCTCCCAGCGCATTTCTTCGGCGATATAAACAAGAAAGATGTACAGATTACCTACACTTTCTCGGTCTTTAGCTTCTTCTTCTTCGTATTTAGCTTTGGCCTTTTTAAGCACATCCGAAGTAAATTCCACCCTCCCTATCACTTCGGGTTGTTGTATCCATGCGCCATGTTCCTTAAGAAATATGCGATTGCGGTAAATGTCGCAAGGGTATGATATGTCATTTAGTTGCTTAAACATATCCTCAGGGAGTGTTATTGTTCCTTCTGCAAAATTCTCAAAAGTTTGGATTATCGCCTCAACCGCATTTTGAAATTCTGGGAGTTGCATCACTCTTTGATCTTTGAGTGTGCCAAAACTAATAATGAGTTCTGTAAAAAGCTTTCTCAAATCCTCATGCACATCGCGGTTGTTGCCCTTTTCTTCCACTTCTTCCGTGCGAGACATAAAAACCCCTTCTGATTTTTGATTGTGCTATTTTAGCACAATTTACCAATAGTAACTATCTAGTGCCCTTAATCTTATCCGCAAGACTCAAAAGTTCGTTAATGAGATCGTCTTTTTGTTTTTGATCTAGATGAAGAGCCATTTAACACTCCTTTAATGAATTAAGCCCCTTAAACCTGCTTTAAGCACATTACGCGGGTCGGCATAAGCACCCAGATCCACAGCCTCTCCACGATGGTTAGTGAGCTTAAAACCACGCTTTTTAAGATCAGTGGGATCAAGATTACCCTGCACATACGCGTCTAAAAGCTCTGCAATTTTGGCTACTTGCGCTGTGTCTGTGATTCCATACTTGCGCGTGATCGCCAAAATCTCTTTTTCTAAAGAAGGGTTAATATTTGTGTTTCCAGCTGTGCTTTGGGTTTTGACCGCCTTTTGATCGAGTTCCTTTAGTCCTAATTCCAGCACTTTAAAAGCTTGTAACAATTCTTGAATACCTGCAAAGGCGATCTTGATATCTTCATGGGATAAAAATACATTAGTATTTTGGCGCGCTGTCTGTAACTCTTGACTAAGTTCTTGGGTATGTGTAGTAACTTGTTTGTATAGGTATTGGTAGGCATTAGCAAAAGTTTCTGAAGAATCTATAGTCATCTTTTCAAGGTGTAAAAAATTTTCTTGCGCCTTTTCCAAATCCCTAGCCTTTGCGTGGCTACTTTTTAACACCCGTGCTAAGATCGCATTGACTAAGGGGATTTGCTCGAGGCTATCCCATAGACAATGCCTAAGTAAGGCAAGATCGGGGGTGGTAACTTGATCTTGATCGCTAAGTAGGGCGGCAACCTGTAGGAGTTGGGCGCATTGTTTAAAACGCCGATCGGAAGGGGTGGCAATCAAGTTAGAATCAGGCTCTGTGCTCTCCTCATCCTCCTTTGTGGGCGCATCATCTCCTAAGAATTTTGCCACTAGGGCGGGGTTGTGTTTTAATTGCTCTAAAGTTGCCTTAATGGTGTGCAAACTCTCTAAGGCTTCTTGGCTAAAGGGGATTTGAGTGGCTTGCTGGTGGATAGCCTCTAATTCCTCTAGGCTAAAGGCGTGTTGGTTAGAACTCTTGTTCTCTTGGGCGGTGATGAGTTTTAAGAAATTCTCTTTAGATTTTAAGGGTTCGACAAAGTAGCGCAAAAGCATGCGATCGTAAAGAGCTTCTAGCCCTTGATTAGCCGGAGGAAACTCATTGCTCGCGCACACAATGCCCTTGAGGGGGACTTTAATGTCCGTGTCGCCCTCTTTGAAAAGCCTTTCGTTGATGATGGTTAGTAGGGTGTTTAAGATCGCCGGTGAGCTTTTCCAAATCTCATCTAAAAAGGCAAAGCTAGCGGTGGGGAGATAGCCTTTTGTGTTTCTAATCAATTTGTTTTGCTTGAGTGCGCCAATATCAATGGGACCAAAAATATCCTCAGGGGTAGAAAAGCGATGCATTAAAGCACTAAAGAAATCTCTAGACTCGCCAAAAGCAAGGCTCACTTTTCTAGCAATCATGGATTTGGCTGTGCCCGGGGGTCCATACAAGAAAATCGCTTTTCCGGCAAACATGGCTAATAACACCAAGCGCACGCACTCCTCTCGTTCGAATAAACCTTTTTCTAGCTCGGCGATGAGGTTTTTAACTCGACTCTTGTAAGGCATGGGGTCTCCTTAAAACTAAGGACTGTATTGTAACATGATTCTTAGACAGCCTAACAAAGGTAAAAAGAGAGAATGACATGACAAAACGCCTATTTCTAAATCTCCGTTTAGATCACACGCATTAGAGGATTGTAGCATGATGAAAAATTTTTTCTTAGGGTTGGCGTTGGTGCTCATGCCTATTTTCACCGCGTGTATGTGTTTTGAGATGATAGCCATATTGCATGATCATTGTTGCCATACGCATATTTTGGGATTTATAAGCGTAGCGGTGCTAGGCGTGCTGTCTCTTTTACCCATTAGGGAGATATATAAATACACGGGTTGGTATTCTGGCTGTGTGCTGAGTGCGGGTATTAATGGGTTGGTGGTGGTGTTCTGCCATATGATAGCATCCTATGTATATTAAAGAATGAGTGATGAAAGCTATCAAAGCGTTTTTCTTAGGGTTGGTGTTGGTGCTCATCCCTAGCTTCAATTTGTGTATGTGTGTGGAGGTAGTCGCAACATTGCATGATTATGGCTACCATTATGGTTACGACCCTGAGCATGTCTTGAGATTTATAAGCGTAGCGGTGTTGAGTGTGCTGTCCTTTTTGCTCATTAGTAAAATTTATGCACACACGGGTTGGGTTTTTGGTTGTGGGGTGAGTGGGGGTTTTAATTGGTTAGTGGTGGCATTGTGCCTGATACTAGCATGCATATAGCATGCATATAGCATGCATATAGCATGCATATAGCATGCATATAGCATGCATATAGCATGCATATAGCATGCATATAGCATGCATATTTTGAAAAGGTTGGCGATGAAAACTGAAGAAGAGTCTCTCTTAAAGCTAGCGTTGTGGTTAACGCCCATTCTTACTTTGTGTATGTGTTTTGGGGTAATTGTAACAATCCATGATTGTGGTTGCGATAGGACTCATATTTTGCAAGTTGTAAGCGTAGCGGTGTTGGGTGTGTTGTCCTTCTTACCCATTAGAGAGATTTATAAATACACGGGTTGGGATGGCTGTGTGGTGAGTGGGATTGTGAATGCTGTGATCGTGGGATGTTGTTTTATGCTCAGTATCCCATATTCATGATATGCATATTGGAAAGGTTGGTGATGAAAAAAAGAGAAGAGCTTTTAGAGTTGTTGTAGCTAGCGTTGGGGTTAATGCCTGTTTTGGCTTTTGGAGTGTGTTTGTTTGTCGGGAAGCAACTTGTGAATGCTTGCTATTCTCACTTAGCAGCTTTAAGCCAAGTGCTCTTAGGCGCGCTGTTTCTTGGGTTGATTTTTGGGATTTACAAGCGCACGGGCTGGGTTTTTGGCTGTCGCTTGAGTGGGATTTTCACCCTATTAGTGGTGCTGAGTGGTTTTTTTTGTGGGGCTGGGGGTTTGGGATCGCCCTTGCTATGCAGAGCGGTGCGTGTGTGAGGGGATGTGTTATGAGAGCCCTTGCCCTACAGACCCTGTGAAGGATAAAGATAGTTGTATTGGGAGGTATTGTCCTCAGTGTCTAGGGCGCGCTACTACTGGGGCACCCCTTAGGTAGGTTGCCCGACTAAGATGTTTTAGGGGTTATTATGAAAAAGATTAAGGCGTTTTGCTTGGAAGCGGTGTTGGTGTTGATGCCTCTTTTGACTTTTTGGGTGTGTGCAGACGCGATGATGTACTTTGGTCCCTGCCATGTGCGTTTAGCCTGCTTGAGTGATGTGCTCTTAGGGGCTCTCTCTTTTGTGCCCCTTATCAAAATCTATCAATACACCGCTTCTAGTAAGACTTGGGCTTTGGCTTGCTGGATCAGTATATATTCTAATATGATGGTTGTGGTGGGCTTGCTGATTATAGGGGGGCTACTTTTAGACATGCAATCGTTTCGTTGTTAGGAGTGTAAAAATGAAAATGACTACATTGTTTTGCTTGGAGTTGGTGCTCATGCCCTTTGTTACTTTTGCATCGTGCCTTTTCTTTTTTGCATTGGTTCTTTGTATTGTTCTTGATCTTAACCTCGCCCTTATGGCTTCATGGATCTTAGGGGGTTTGTCTTTTTACCCCATTTTTAAAATTTACAAGCGCCATGCGCCTAGCAAAGTTTGGGCGTGGCGTTGTATCATTAGCGGGGTTTTTAATGCTCTAGCTGTGGTGGCTTGGTATCCCTTATGTTTTTAAGTCTTGCGTTCTATACCCTAGTAAGGATAAATGTTGAAAATTTTTCTCTTGTTCTTGGGATTAGTGTTGATATCCCTTATCATTTTGTTTGTGTATGAGAGGTTGGGTTTGGGGCGATTGTGTTTGGATCGATTGTGTTTGGAGCGTTATATGAAGAAGTGGATCGATCGTATAGAGAGGTTTTATTGGGGGGTTTTGCTTCTCATAACACCCTTTTTAACGCTTTTTTTATGCGCTAGAGTGGGGGGCAGATTATCTTATTTGGGGCATGAGATTTCAGCGCTTTTGAGCGCACCCCTTTGTAGTTTGTTGTCTTTTGCACTGATTTTGGTGGTTTATAGTGAAACAAAACCTAGTCGTGTTTGGAAGATGGCTTGTTTGGTATTCGCTGGACTTAATGGCGTGATTTTAATAGGAGGTGTGGGTCTTGCTGCACGGGTTTTCTTTGGCGCGCATAACTAGGTAAAATAACAATGGTAGACTCCCTACCCTCCTTAAGTTAAAACAACCATCCCCTTATCCCCAAAATTCTTTTCTAAATCCTCATCTAGGCGTTTGACTAAATAAGTTTTTATGGGCACATAGGGTTTTGCTTCTTACAACACTCTTTTGACGCTTTTTATATGTCCAGTAGCTTTAAAAAGCCTTGTGCGCAACCTAATTGCAAAAGCACCTCATTAGCCATCTCTAGCGCATGCGCGCCCTTCTTGGGCATATCGCTTACTAGCACGCATGCACTTGAAATTTCTAGAACTTTAGAACACTAGGGCATATATACCATGCTAGGAGATTTAAAGACTTTTTCCTATCGCATGAAAGCCATACTACGAAGGCATTTTAAGGAATTACCAACGCAACTTGCCCGTGCGGTTGGGGTTTTCTAAAATATTTTGGACATCTTGCATCGTTTTAATAGACAATTTACCTCCGTAGAGTTGGCAAATGCCATTTAAGGCATTATAAATTTTAACATCATCGCAATGAGCATAGGCAACTTGATAATCCCTAAAGCACGCATCCAGTGCCATTAAGCGTTCTTGATGGGTGGAGGCAATCAAGGCTTCTAATTCTTCTCTCTTTGCCATGAGGGCAGGTAAGTGTGCTTCCACCAACTGGGCAATAAACGCTCCCGCCACAGAAACAATCATCCCCTCAAAACAATCATCCCCTTATCCCCAAAATTCTTTTCTAAGTCCTCATCTAGGCGTTTGACCAAATAAGCTTTCATGGGCGCATTGTGAGGGATCGCGTTTTCTTGCTTGTTATAGGGGGTGAGGGTGATCTTTAAACGCCCATCGCTTTGTCTTTCGCGCATGGCAACGGCGATCAAAGCACTATTGCCCCTTAAACTTTGCATCACCTTCCCCTCTTTAAAAAAGGCGATCACTTCTTTCATACTCAAAACTTCTTGTTCGATCGCTGTGGGAGTTTTCTTACGCAAGGCGACTAACGCCACAAAGCCGACCACCACAACCACAATTAAAACAATTAGATAAGTTGGCATGCGCTCCTCCTTACCTCAAAACAATCATTTCGTTGTTGCCAAATCTCCTTTGGGTTTCGGCATCAAGCTGTTCGCTCTCAATACCCTGCGCATCTCCCTCAATTTGACTCGTTTCTGTGTTGAAAAGGCAATTGATTACATTAACATTTCCATTGTCTAGATTCTCTTTGATCACAACAGCCAGCTTATCTTTCTCCTCTTGCAGGCGTTTTGCTCGTTGCGGGTCTTTAAACCAATCCACAATGTTTTTAAGAAAATTTAAAATGCGCACCCAAATGCGCTTAACCCAAGCCCACACACTCTCAAAGAATTCTGAAACATTTTCAATGATATTATCAATCATCTTAAACTCCTAGTGCAACACGATCATATTCTTGTCGCCAAAATTCTTTGTCAAGTCCTCATCAAGTTTCTTAGCAATCACGCGTAAAAAGGGGTCTTTAAGGCTTGTCATAGGCGTGTTGCGCTTATCCATAAAACAACAACTTAGAATAATCCCCACCCCGACCTTTTCCTCTCTAGTGATGCTTGCCCCGCTGTGTAGATTTTGATTTAAGTGTTCTTTCACCCAAGAGAGCAACTCCTTAAAGCTATATGTATCTTGTTCGACCTCTGTGTAATTCCACGCTTGCCAAAAAGTGTCTAAACTGAGTTGCTTAAAAGCCTCTTTGACATCTGCCAAGCTATGTCCAAGCCCTTTAATCATTCTAATGATCTCTTTTTTGATTTCATCAATAATGACTTCTTTGGGACCCTTGTCGTTGTTAATCATCTTTTCTCCTCATGGTTTTGAATTTGCCTTTTTTTAAATTACTCTTGATCCGCTCGCCCAAACTTTGTTTTCTGTTCTCCTCCTTATGCGTTTTTTCAAATTCCTTTTTAGCACTCTTGAATGCCTTTTGAAAGTGTGCAAAACTAGGCAACACCTCCTCCCTTGCCGCACTAATCAAGCCATTTAGCACGGCGTTTTTGATCTCGCGTCCCGAAAAACCTTTAGAAATCTTGCTTAAAGTTGCTAGCTCCTCTTGTGTGAGTTGTGCCATGCCCTTTTCATAAAGTGCTGTGGGGATGTGTTTTAAAATAATGCTCTGGCGTTGCTTGTCATTGGGCAACTCAAAGCTAATGGAGCGCAAGATTCGGCTATGAAACGCCTTGTCGTAATTTTCTAATAAATTGGTGGCAAAAATCACAATGACGGGGCGTTCCTCCAAAAGCTTTAAGAGCTCACTACGCAAAGAATTAACCGCCTGATCTGCGCTTTGGGTTACATTAGAAATCCGTTTGCCTAAAAAGCTATCGGCTTCATCAAAGAATAAAATCGCATCGTGCTTTTGGGCTAAATCAAAGGCGGCGACCAAATTTTTAGGCGCATCCCCCACGAACTTAGACTCGATGTCGGCGTAATTGCCATGGATAATTTGCTTGCCTAATTCTTTGGCGATGATGTGCGCGCTCATGGTTTTGCCCGTGCCCGGCTTGCCATGAAAATTGACAATGGTTTTAGCAATCCCATCGACCTCTTTAAACCCCCACTCCTCGTAAATCAAGGGTTGTTTTTGCACCAAAGTGATGACCTCTAAAATCCCCTTTTTGGTTTTTTTGTCTAGCTCAATGCGATCTAAGCTATAGCGCGGGTCTTCCATACGCAAGTTTAAACTTGGGGCATTTTCTTGCTCTTGTTTGATTGCCTTTTTCTCGTTAGCTTGTTTATTTAGATGGTTGATTAAAGTTTGGGTGCAGTTAATGGCTAGGTAAAAATGCGCCCCAATGCCTAAAAACTTGCCCTCCACTAGAACCTCATTAATGGGGTGGTTAAGCCTAGAGAGGAGTAAAGAAATGCCCACTTCCTCCGCTGACGCGGGTCTGTATTGGTCGGTTTTGACCTGAATTTTATGCGCCCCGTTTGGATCAAATACCCCCACTAAAGCCACTTCCTCCACACCGCTAAAGTCGTAATCCGGTTTTTCTAATACCTCTTTTATGGCATGGCTAAAAGTTTCTAGCTGTTCTGGGTTGGCTTGTTTGCTCAAATCATTGTTGATAAACAGCACCTCTGTTTTCATAAAACCATGCCCTCTCTAAGCTCTCTCCTAGCGTCATCTTTATCCACTTTGTAGGTTTTTTCACCGATTTCGCGCCCATCAGCATACAAACCGACATCAACTTCGGCGTAATCTCCCGCGTTCCACATGGCTTTAACTTTTGCCGCCATTTGTCGCCTTTGCTCTCTTGCCAGCTCCTCTTTGAGTTCTCTAATCTTGCTTAAAAACTGGCTAATGCTTAAAATGGCAATTCCCCCAATCACCGCTAATGCTATCCCGCCTATGATCCATGGTAAAGGCATTTTCTCTCCTTATTTAATTCTTATCAACTTTGATTCTCAAAGCCTCCTCTACGCCCTCTTTTTCTTGCAAAATTTGGCACGCTTTGAGATTGAGGGCATAAAACTCCTCTAGGCTATAGTGTTTGTAAAACACTTTTTCATACATCGCATCGACTCTGCAAATTTGGGGGCGGTTCTCATAAATACGGCAACGATTAGTTTGTGGGTCTAAGTGGCGACACACCCCATTGCCTAAATCCAAATGCGCTAACTCTTTAACCCCGCCAATGTTAGCACAACACGCCCCACAAATCGTGCAAGCAAAGCCCATGTTAAAGCTTGATGAGATTTTTGCCCTGATCGGTCAAAACCAACATTGCCTTTGTCCAATCCGCATAAATGGTGGCAAGATTTGATTCTAAGCCAAAGGTTTTAATCATGGTCTCTAGCACTTCTTTTTCCCCCTCATGCAAAGCCTCCAAGTGGGTTAGGCGATCTGCCATGGCTAGTGCCATGGTTTCTAACAAGACGATCTTTTGGTGCTCTTTTTGTTTAAAAGTCTGCAAAGTGGCTTTTAGATCGAATGTATCGGCATTGTAAGTGATGTCCTCCACTTGCATTTCCAAACAATAAGTAGAAATCACGCCCTTTTGTGCGTCTGAAAAGTCGTGATTGCTCCAAGCAAAATGGTGGGCGATCCGTAAAAACGCCTTTTTCTCCTCTAAATCTAATGCGCCTAAAAACATACAAACTCCTCTTTTGAAAATTTGCGATGATATTCTACCCCCCCTGTCAAGCCTTCGAGCCCAAAATATGCATTAAAAAAGATAAAAGTAGAAATTAGTAACAAAAAGAGAGCGGAAGTTTAAAAATTTGGGGGTTATGAGAAAAAAGATAAGAGGTTGTTTGGTTAGAGTCTAGGGAGTTTGGGGTTTGAGAGAATTAAATTTTCAGCCACAAGGACTGCCTAGGGGGTCTTTCAAATTTAGAGATTTTGCATTTAGTGCGGATATAACCGGGCTTGTAGACGCGTGCACAACTCCTTTGGATTTGTTCCAATTGCTGTGCGCAGTGGGCATTAGTATGCAGGGCAGGGTGCTTCTCTAGGGCGTGTTGGGCTTGGGTATAACCATAGACTATGCCACTTTGCGCTCCCAAATATCTTATGTTACAATGCCCCATGGAGTTTGGAATACAGCAAATATTGGGAAAGGTTGGCTGTGCGCTTAGATAACCGCTTCTTTTTGATGTGGCTAGCCCCAGTGGTGGCGAGTTGTTTCTCTCTGGATGTGCACATGGGGGGGTCTTTGATGCGCCATGTGCTCAAAGTCGCCTTCTATGGCTTCTTACTTTTTTACCTATTTTATTTTTTAGTGAATCCCATTAAACACAAAGGTCTAGTTCAGGGGTTGAAAACCACAATGCTCGTTTTCAGTCTTTCCTTTGCTTTTATCGACTTCTTTACCTCCTATTACTTTAGCATGGGTTTTAACCAAGCACTAGTAGACACCATTTTAGCCACTAATGCAGAAGAAAGCTATGCCTTCTTTGTGGGCATGGTCATGCCCCATTGGGGAATTATAGGGGCGTGTTTGCTTTTTTGTTGGGTATTTTTATACACAGTGCGCATACAAGTACAACTTAGCTACTACCAATCTAGCCTCATTCTTGCGCTTCTGCTAAGCGGTATTGCTTTGCACTCCATCCGCACAGGTTGGAATTTACAACAGGGGGTAAAAGGGTATTTTGTTAATCTTATCATTGCAACGCACACCACTCCCATCATCAAAGAAATGAACACGCTTTATAATGCCTTTCAAGATCGCCACCAAGTCCAACGCATTTATAAAAGTTTCAAACAACCTTATCCAAAAGGGTATACAAAGCTCGAATCTAACAGCGTGCCTAATGTAGTCCTTATCATCGGAGAAAGCGCGTCTAGGAATTTTATGGGAGTTTATGGCTATAGTGTGCCTGACACGCCCTTTTTTAGTGGCTTAGTAGAGAGAGAGAGAGAGAGAGAGAGAGAGAGAGAGAGAGAGAGAGAGAGATCACAAAATTTATTTGTCTTTGATGATGTGATCTCAGCTTTTGCAAGCACCATGGCCGTTTTTCAAGTTTTGTTAAATTATAGCGATCATGAAAACCGCACTGAACCTTGGTATAAACAGAAGAATTTAGGCGATATTTTTAAACTTGCTGGCTATAAAACCTTTTGGTTGGATAATCAAGAAGAATCAGGCTCCAGCAATGCCTATAGTCTCATTGCCCGCCGCTTTGATCGCCATGTCTACACCCAAATTTCTTTTAAAAAACTTTACGATTTAGCTTTAGTAAGCACCTTTAATACCCAGATCAAACCCCAATTAGGGACTCAAAATTTTATTCTCTTCCATCTCATCGGTAGCCATGTGCTCTATCAAAACCGCTTCCCCAAAGCTTACGCCAAGTTCACCCCGGCAGATATTCCTTACCAAGGTTTGCACATCAAAGATGAGAAAGACAAACAGATCGTCGCGGATTATGTCAATTCACTTTACTACACCGATCATGTTTTAGAAGAAATCTTTAAACTCTTTGAAGACAAGGACGCGTTAATTATCTATCTCTCTGATCATGCCCAAGATATTTTTGAGAGTGCTTCTACTTATGGGCATAAATGCTCTGCCTATGGTGTAGAAATCCCCTTTGTGATCTATGTTACTAACACTTTCAAACAAAAACACCCCCAAAAAGTGCAACAACTTGCCCAAGCGGTGCACAAGCCCTTTATGAGCGATGATCTGATTCACACCCTTTTACCCTTAGTGGGAATTCACACAAAGGATAATATTGAGAGCAAGGATTTATTGAGCCCGCAATTTGACACCCACAGAAAAAGAGTGTATTGCGCAAATAGGTTTTATGAAAAAACACCCTAAGATATTGCCAACTTTATAGGTGTAAGCACTCCTTAAGTGGAGTCAGACTAGCCTTAAAGCTAAATCCCAAAAGGTAGTTAATAGGAGATCGCATGATCATCACCACCATGACACAAGCCATCGGTTCTACCCCCCTTTTTAAATTCACACACCAACATTATCCCATGCCAAAGGATTCGGTGATCTATGCCAAGTTAGAGCATTTAAACCCGGGGGGGAGCATTAAAGATCGCCTAGGGCAATACCTCATAGAAGAGGGGCTAAAAACGGGCAAGATCACCCCCCAAACGACTATCATTGAGCCCACCGCAGGCAATACGGGCATCGCCCTAGCTTTGTGCGCGCGCCAGCACGATCTCAAAACGATCTTTGTGGTCCCACAAAAATTTAGCCTAGAAAAACAACAAATTATGAAAGCTTTAGGAGCAAAGGTGATCAACACGCCCACCAATCAAGGCATCAAGGGGGCGATTGCTAAAAGCAAGGAGTTAGCCCAGAGTATCCCACATAGCTACCTGCCCCTGCAATTTGAAAACCCGCTCAACCCACAAACCTACTACCACACCCTAGGACCAGAGATCATCCAAGACTTGGGCACCCATCTAACTAGCTTTGTGGCAGGAATTGGGAGTGGGGGCACTTTTGCGGGCACAGCTAAATATCTCAAAGAGAAAATCCCTGCGATTCGCTTGGTGGGGGTAGAACCAGAGGGTTCGATTTTAAATGGGGGAGAGCCTGGACCCCATGAAATTGAGGGCATTGGGGTAGAATTCATCCCCCCCTTTTTTGCAGGCTTAGAGATTGATGGTTTTGAAACCATTGCAGATCAAGAGGGGTTTGATTGCACTAGGGAGCTAGCTAGAAAAAGTGGCTTATTGGTGGGGAGCTCTAGTGGGGCAGCTTTTGTAGCGGCTTTGCGTGAGGTGCAACGCTTGCCAAGGGGGAGTCAAGTTTTGACAATCTTTGCAGATGTGGCTGATCGTTATTTATCTAAGGGTATTTATCTATAAAGGAGACAACCATGCGCATGCAAACAAAACTCATTCATGGGGGGATCAGTGAGGATGTAGTAACTGGGGCGGTGAGTGTGCCTATTTATCAAACTTCTACTTACCGCCAAGAGGGGGTAGGTCGCCCTAAGGGCTATGAATACTCGCGCTCAGGTAACCCCACCCGTTTTGCCCTAGAGGAACTCATCGCGCATTTAGAGGGCGGGGTGAGGGGCTTTGCCTTTGCCTCGGGGTTAGCGGGTATCCATGCGGTGTTTTCTCTCTTGCAACAAGGCGATCATGTGCTCTTGGGCGATGATGTCTATGGAGGGACTTTTCGCCTCTTTGATCGGGTGCTTTCTAAATGCGGGCTTTCTTGCACGATCATAGATACCAGCGACCCCTCTGCAATCCAAAGGGCGA
Organism: Helicobacter labacensis; assembly: GCF_003660285.1. GTDB lineage: Bacteria > Campylobacterota > Campylobacteria > Campylobacterales > Helicobacteraceae > Helicobacter > Helicobacter labacensis. The sequence continues at coordinate 62,689 of NZ_QXQQ01000004.1, forward strand.
TCAAACCCCACACCAAAGCTCTTTATTTAGAAACCCCTAGCAATCCCCTGCTCAAAATTACCGATCTCAAACAATGCGCGGGTATTGCCAAAGCACATAAGCTACTTAGCATTGTAGATAACACCTTTGCGACCCCCTATTACCAAAACCCCTTAAGCTTGGGTGCGGACATCGTGGTGCATAGTGGCACTAAATATCTAGGCGGGCATAGCGATGTGGTGGCTGGGCTGGTAACTACTAATAGCCAAGATTTAGCCGATCAGATCGCCTTTTATCAAAACGCTATTGGAGGGGTGTTAGGACCTTGGGATAGTTGGTTATTACAAAGAGGTATCAAAACCCTAGCCTTGCGCATGGAAGCACACCAACAAAACGCCCTGAATGTCGCTAAGTTTTTGCAAGCCCACCCCAAAGTAGAACAAGTCTATTACCCCGGTTTGCCCACCCACCCCAAGCACGATCTAGCCAAAGCACAAATGCGCGGGTTTTCTGGCGTGCTCTCTTTTACCCTCAAAAAGGATAGTGAGGCGATCCCCTTTGTAGAGAACCTGAAATTGTTCATTTTAGGCGAGAGTTTGGGTGGAGTGGAGAGTTTGGTAGGTGTCCCAGCTTTGATGACCCATGCGAGCATCCCTAAGCAACAGCGCGAGGCTGTGGGGATTAAAGATGGCTTAGTGCGCCTCTCTGTAGGCATCGAACACCCACAGGATTTATTAGAGGATCTAGAACAAGCCCTTGCTAAATTGGGCTAATTTTAAAAGGAGTCAAACATGAAAATGAATGTAGAGAGTTTTAATTTAGATCACACCAAAGTCAAAGCCCCCTATGTGCGTGTAGCCGATCGCAAGAGGGGAGAGGGCGGGGATGTGATTGTCAAATACGATGTGCGCTTAAAACAACCCAACCAAGAACACATGGACATGCCCAGTTTGCACTCTTTGGAGCACTTGGTGGCAGAACTCATCCGCAACCACGCGGATTATGTGCTAGATTGGTCGCCTATGGGCTGCCAGACGGGTTTTTACTTGCTGGTGTTAAACCACGACAATTACAATGAGATTTTAGAACTCTTAGAAAAAACCATGCAAGATGTGCTCAAGGCTAGCGAAGTGCCCGCTTGTAATGAAAGACAATGTGGCTGGGCAGCCAACCACACCCTAGAAGGCGCACAAGCCCTAGCGCGCGCCTTTTTAACCAAGCGCGCTGAGTGGAGCGAAGTGGGGGTTTAACTAAACCACCCTACCACTGCCTGACAAGCCGATTTAATCCCACTGGCGACGGACTTAACCGCATTGCCTACGGCACTAATCGCGCTTTTAATCCCGCTCACTACGCTAGAAACAATGGACTTAGAAACTTCAGCGATCTTCTGCCCCACTGCTGAACCTGCCATGTAGCCAAGTGTTCCACCTATAAAACCACCCACAGCTGCCCCCACTGGTCCAAAGATTGCTCCAATAGCCGCTCCCACTTCTGCACCTTTAGTCGCTGTAACAACACCAGCCATAGTGGACATAGTCGTTTCATTGAGTTTTTCGATCGTCTGTTCGCCAGTGAGTTTACCTTGAGCGTATTGGTAAAGCACTTTGATATTTTCTATGACAGTACTAGCCACCGCCACAAAGACATTTTTAGAGCCCAACGCTTTAGGCAAAATCCCCTTTTCTGCCGCCACCTTGATGGTGGTAGCTAGCGCGCTCTTTGCTCCCGTATCTACTCCGCTGGTAAGGGCACGCTTGGTGATTTCTCGCACCTTTTGTTGGTCCAATTTTTCTCCAGAAAAAATATGCGAAACCACATCTATGCCTAGAGAAAACCCTGCACCATAGAGTGCGCTCTTACCTGCCTCTTTGCCTATACCTCTTGCTAAATCTTTGGCTTGATAGTCATTGTAATCTTTTTGGGGGATCTGCTCCTCTTTTTGGGCTTTTTCTTGGATCTCTTTCACTTCTTGCTTGCTTAAAGGCTTACTGGTTGTGCCATCGGGGGCTTCTAGTTTGTCGGTAACTTTGAGCCTCTGCTCTTCTAACTGCGCCTTTTGATCGCTAGGGACTAGCTTTTGTTGCCCTCGATAGTCGCCCTTTTCAAAGAGCTCCTTAGTGCTTTGAGCATCTTGACCATATTTAGACTGGTAACGCTTGACTACCTTGCCCTCTGCGTCCTTGATCACCACATCTACACTATTTTTGGCATACCCATCATCAGATTTGAGCACTTCAGCTCGATACTCTGACCCCCTAGCCGCCGCGTTTAAATTAAATTGCTGGGCGTGCTGTTGTTCGGCAATAAAACCATCTAAATTAGGGTTTTGGCTAATCACCCCCTCATTAGTGAGTAAAACGCTTTGCATTTCATAGTTGGCTTGTTTGATCGCCTCATCTAGGCGATTGAGATAGGGTGTTACCTCTTGCACTGCCATATTTTTAGTAGCCTTGTGTATTTCACTCGCCAGCCACTGCTCTTTGGTGCGCCCATTTTCTAGGGCTTTTTCTAAGGATTGTTTTTTCTCCTCATAAATTTTAAGCTCGTTCTCTATCTCCTCTCTAATTACTTTAGCATTGCTCTTTGGCAACTCTATGGCTAATTGCGCCTCAATGCCTGCTAGTCCATCTTTTTCTTGTGCTTCTAAGAAACGCGTTAGAATTGCGCTAAAAACATGGGCTTGCTCGGGAGTGAATGTGGGCAGAGAGTTAGGCAGAGGGGTTAAAACAAGAGTTTCAGACTGCATATCTTAGTCCTTTCTGTCATAGTCAAGGACTTTAGGTTCCTTAAAACTTGGGCTATTCTTCCCAGAAGTGTAAAAACTATCAATGGATTGCACTAAATTTAACATGCTAGAGATGTCGCTAAGTTCACCCGCATCGTATTCTGCGCCCGCGTTTTTATCTAAACGCACTAAGGCACGCACTAATTTATTACGCACATTCAAGCGGAGTTTTTCTCTTAGCGTGGTGCTATAATCACAAGCTGTGCTATCGCTCACGCTCTCTCGCTCAACTACAGCATTGCCTGCACTTTGCAAGTGTAACTTTTTAGCTTGAATTCTAATGGCGTGGATTTTGGCGTGCATGGTCTTGGTAATAGGTGTTGTGGCTTTTAGGGCTTTTTGCAAGAAGTCAAGGCTTAGGCTTTTGTTTTCAATAAAACTCTCTTGCACGGCAAGCTTGACTAGGTTTTCTAAATCTGCCCCGCTAAAGCCCTCGCATGCTTTGGCAAGGCTAGCCAAATGGAGATTTTGGGGGTTTTGGTGGCGTTTTTGCAAATGGATTTTTAAAATCTGCTCCCTCTCTGAGGTGCCGGGCAAATCCACAAAAAAGAGTTCATCAAAACGCCCTTTTCTTAAAAACTCGGGGGGAAAGCGGGTGATGTCATTGGCTGTAGCGACAATAAAAACCATACTGGTTTTCTCCTCCATCCAAGTTAAAAAATGCCCAAAAAGCCGTCTGCTCACCTCGTGTGCGCCCTCATTAGCCCCCATACCACTAAAGGCTTTTTCAATCTCATCAATCCACAGCACACAGGGGCTAATCGCCTCAGCTAACTGCAAAGCCGCGCGCATATTCTCCTCACTTTGGCCTACAAATTTGCCAAACAAACGCCCCACATCTAGGCGCACTAAGGGGAGTTTGAATAACCCTGCACACGCTTTAGCACTTAAAGACTTTCCACACCCGGGCACGCCCACCACTAGCACACCCTTAGGCATATCCACGCCCTTTTGCATGGCTAAATCCAAATGGGCGATGATTTGTGCTTGTTGTTCTAGCCAAGCCTTAAGCTTTTCTAGCCCGCCGGTGTGTTCTAAATCCTCGCCCTCTTTAGGGCGCACCATTTCTAAAAGATTGGTCTTTTTAATGCGCTGTTCTTTCTCTTTGATCACAAAATCCCGACTATGAGCATCAATGCACCCCTGCTCATAAAGAGCCAAGCGCAAAATCTGCTCAATCTGCACGCCTCTCAAACCCTTACAATCTAGGGCAAGCTCATTAGCCACTTGGGGTTCTAGGCTTAGGTGGTTGGCTTGCACAAAGTGGTTGATGATTTCTAAAATCTGCGCTTTATCCGGGAAGGGAATGTCAAAAATACGGGTGTAAACTTCTAACTCTTTGGGAATGCTAGGCGTGCCTAAATGGCTAGAGAAAATAAAAATAGTGAGATTATAATCCCATTTAGTGAGAATATGACGCGCCATGCGTTGCAAGAGGGCGACCACTTTGGGTGCTTGTTCTAGCTGTTGGTCTATGTCTTTGAGCACGATAAAGAGTTCTTGATCAAAGGGGCGATCGTAGATGTCTTTTAAAAAGCCCTCTAGGTCTTGGGGCTCTTCTGGCTTTAAGGGTCTTTTAGTAGCAAAGTCTAGCGCGCCTAAGGCGTGGTCAAATTCTAGGCACTCTCTGTCCCCTCTAACTTGTGTAATCAAGCTATCTAAAGCGTCCTTGTCTTGGCAGGGCATGTAGAGAATAGGGGCGTGGGTGTCTATGAGTTGTTGGAGTTGGTGGGCTAAGTTGGTTAGCATGGGAGTCCTTTAAAGGACGGGGAGTTCGAGGATGGTAGCTCCATGACAGATATATTTGTTGAGTATAGCTACCTTCTCCGAAGGAAGGATAATACCGCCAGCAACTCCTCTCACACCTATCTCGGACAATGTGCCGCGAGCGGTATTGAGTTGATAGATGCCAGGATAAGACCTTTCTGGATAGCACGGGAACTCTAGATCGTGTCAAAGTTGTTCATTGTCACTGTTACTCACGACGCAAACAACCATATTTGGTTTTACAAAATAATCCTCATAACTCTTATCGTATCTACCCATTTTACCCACATAAATCCCCATCGAAAATAAATCTTTCATTCGTTGCGATTCATCATAGGACGAATATACGCTGAAATCTAGCACACCGAAAGCCCGTTGCGTAAAAAATTCATATTTTTTAAGCAAATAATGGCACATATATAAAAACAATGCGGCAAAGAATTTAGATTTAGATTCGTAGCTATGAATTAGACAACGACTGAGCACATCCACCCTTTCCATCCTCAACAAATCGCTGTAATCCTCAAGCAACTCTTTTAAAATTGCCTTGCCACTTTCTAGGTCTTGGGCATTAAAGAGCTTATCTCTAAGCGTATTATAAGATTTGAGATAGTCCCTAGGGTCAGGGGCGTGTTGGGGAGCTGGAGGCGTGGCTTGCAAGGTTCGTAACTGCTCTCTGCACGCTTTAAGCTCCGCCTTTAATGCCTCGTTTTCTCGCATGCGCTGGTGGTTTTTCGGTGTCTCTTGGATCATCTGCAAATCCGCCTCTATCCCAAACACCTCACACAGAGCTTTTAAAATCTCCGTATCTTGCGTGGCTGTGATCGCCTCTATGCCCGCTAACTCATTTTGATAACCGCGCGATCTGAGCCAACGCCATAGAGTATTAGTTTTGTAATGCTCCAACACATCTAAGAGATTAAAGTGTTCTTTAAGCTGTTCTAGGCTAGTGATCTTCTCCCCATCACAAGTTAAGGCAAATTTGGCGAGTTTCATGTAGTCCTCCTTGAAAATAAGCCCCCATTATAGGGTTTATTTCCTTTGAATTTGTGTAAAAGACTTGAGGCATGGACTGGATAACTAATCCAATTCTCCAATCAACGCCTCAAGCCATTTACAATACTTTGCACTCGCCTTAGTCTGTGGGTAGTCCTCTTTGTGGTTAAGGATATATTGCAATTTATCCTTGATGGCTTTTTTGACATCCTCATCGCTGGATTGATAAAGGGCTTCGATGAGAGGGAGGAAAGTTTGGTTGTATTGAGCACACTGGAATTCATCGCTGTCTAGTATAGCTTTGAAACATTTTTTTAAATCGAGATTGGAAGCCAACCATGGAACAAGGTTGGGCTTGATATTATTATCTATGCGGACATACTGGTGAACTCTGTCTATAAACTCAGTGATTAAGTTTTTACATTCCTCACTAGCTATTTTTACCTTTGCTGTAATCTTTGCAAAGATCGATTTTGATTCTATATCAAGGTAACCAACATTATTCTCAACAAAAAGACTAAGGTAAGATTGCACTAAATCTAAACACTTTTGCAGACTAAGTGTATTATTTTTGGATTGTTCAAGTACAAATTTCCCAAGTTGTTCATGTTGAACAAGACTCGTTACTCTTGCTTGGATTTTATGATTAACCTCTTCTACTATCTTATCAAAAGTGCCTTGTGTAAGCAAACAATATGAAGCCAAGAATAAGAAATTGCCAAACCAACAGCTACTTCTAGTTGTAAAGGCTCCATATTTTTCAAATTTAGAACAAATATTCGTAAAAATTTTTTCCAAAAAGTTTTGATCAATCGCAATCTGAAAAGCTGTATGGATAAAATATCTAAAAATATCATCCAACTCTTCGGTCTGAAAATATCTAATACTGTAACTGAAAATCTCTTTATCTGCTTGTAGTAGATACAATCCTTTTCCCTTTGTTCTCAGAGCACCAATACTTTTTTCGCACCAATAGCACTCAAGTGCTTTTGTATAAATTACTCTGTGCTCTTCAAATCTTGGGATGGTCAGACAATTGCCAATCCTTAGCCGATCGAACTTGTAAAGCCCCTGCAATGCTTTTTCTAAGTTACAATCCTCGTTGCAAGAAAACCCCCCACTCTCCCAACATGAACGATCTTTTTTAATTTTTCTTAAGAAATAATCCATCTTAGTGAACTGTTGATCAAAGTCACCTTGAAGTAGCCTACTTGGTTTTAACTTGTCTTTTTCGCTTAATGGTGACCTTGAGAATTTTTCTTCCAATCCATCGTTGTTGTGTTCTTGTTCTTTGTGTCCTTTACGCTCACTAGAGTAAAACCCCCAGTATCTGTTAAATTCACTTAAAGGCCATATTTTAAATTCTCTGTTTTTAAAAGCCTCTTCTGATACCTCTCGACACTGTCGATGGATTTCTGGCATCTTCTCATTGTCAATGCGATCTTCAAAACACAAGAAACACTTCAAAAGCTTGTCTTTAAGCGGTATGTCTTCGGACATCTCCAAGCCATTAATTCTTTCCCTCAGCGCACCAAAATCAAAATATATGAGGGCATCTCTTATTTTTTGCATTTCCACATCACTTAGGACTGGTGCTTCATCATATTCTTTGATTCTTTCAAAGAAATATTTTAGCTCTTCTTGAGGACCTAACCTCTTATCAAAGAGCTCACGAAGATACAAGACATGAATGTTTCTGTTTTCATAAAACTCAAATTCAATCGGATCAAATGGGGTGTCTGTCTTAATGAAGTAAGTTGTTTTTGCATTGTCTTGATCTTGATTCACCTTATTTGATTCTGCCTTATCTGAGTGGGAACTTACCCAAGAGATAATTTGTTTAACATTTGGATCACTCAAAGAATAGCCCACTAGAACAACAACATCTGTTGAAAAGACTCCTTTGACATAGTTTTCAATAAAGGGAAAATTTCGACTATATTCCAAATAATCTTTTTCTCGGAATACAATATTTTCATATTCCTCCTCTAAACTTCCATGCATCTTAATGAGTTTTGGCAAGCCCGTTGGACTTCTAATCTCGACATCCTTTTTTATGGTGTCAAAGAACACATGCTCATTAACAACTGCTTGCTCGAATAGATCATCCCAATTTGTTGTGATTAAATCTTTAAGATTGAGCTTAACAATTGCTGAGTGTAAAGCATTTGGTTTAGCACCCTTAAAAATAGCCCGTAACTTTTTGTAATAAACACCTTTCCCAACTTTATTAAAAAACTTTTCAGCTAGAACAGGATAGTTCTCATCTCTCTTAATGTCATCATAAAGTTTTTCTTCAAGCATCTTTATTAGGCCTATCAAACTTTCATCTAGTAGTAAACTAGATTGATCAAAATATTCTTTGATAAAAGCAAGGTAGTCATCATGTCCTTTTGATTTTGAATAAGCACAAATTTCCCTCCTAAGAATATCCATCAATTCCCTCCACTTTGGCAAATCAGAATCGGAGCTGATTCCAGCTCCAGCAAAAATGCTCAAATAATTTTCGTTGTGCGCTTTTCTGATTTTTGCTAAGGATGTTTCGATAAAGGCTTTGTGTTCATCGTCAGCCATTCAATCCCTTTCAACACTTCCTATTTTTATACTAACCCTTTTGGGTTGCTTGTTAAATCTACAGACAAGGGCACTTTTCATAATCCAATCTCTATGTAGAACAGGGGGATGTCCCCATCCGTACTATCACCTCTCGTAATTTCTACCACACCTTTAAGCGACGCACAATAAGATCCTCTTCCTCTTGACACATTTAAAATCCCTTTGTCAGTTTCTCTGTCACAGGGCCCCAACGAACGCATAAGTTGAAGTACAGTACCTAAAATTCCTTCGTCAGTCTCTTTGTCAGCTTCTATGTCACGGGGTCTTTCAATCCCGAAACGACACTCAAGTCCACCATTATTAACGGTATATGTCCTATTAATACAAACTACTTTTTCAAATGTGTGCACTTTCCCTTTTTGAGGAATCATAAGTCTTTCCGGCTGTGTGAAATGTGCAATATCCTGAAAATCAAGTCTAGGGTACTGGTAAATATCGCCATAGTCTTCTGGTAATCTAAACCCCCAAAAATGGACTAGGAGACATAGCAAAAAAATGTGCTCAAGTGAAGGAGCATCTCTTTGTGATAATACTTTTGCATGTAATGGAGTGATGATGTTGCATCCGTTCATTTCAAACAGCTCTGTATAGTTTTGGTCCAACTCTTTCAAAATTGCTTTGCCACTTTCAAAATCTTGAGCGTTAAAAAACTTTTCTTTAAGCGCGTTGTAAGACTTAAAATAATCCCCAAAGTTAGGAGCAGAAACTGGGGGCGTGGCTTGCAAAGCTTGTAACTGCTCTTTGCACGCTTTAAGCTCCGCCTTTAATACCTCGTTTTCTTGCATGCGTTGGTGATTTTTTGGTGTCTCTTGGATCACCTGCAAATCCGCCTCTATCCCAAACACGCCACATAGCGCGCTTAAAATCTCTGTATCTTGCGTGGCTGTGATCGCCTCTATGCCCGCTAACTCATTTTGATAACCCCTTGATCTAAGCCAACGCCATAAAGTCTTAGTTTTATAATGCTCCAACACATCCAAGAGATTAAAATGTTCTTTGAGCTGTTCTAGGCTGGTGATCTTTTCCCCATCACAAGTTAAAGCAAATTTGGCGAGTTTCATTAGTGCCTCCTTAAAAAAGTAGTTCCTGATTATAGAGTTTATTCCCTTTAAGGTGAATACACCAAAGTAGATAGGGTGTAAATGTTAAGACAAAATTTTCAACGCAGACAAGAGTCAAGAAAGACAAGATGGGGATTTTGGCAAGGGAATCAAACCAAAGGGCTGGGTAAACTGGCAGGAAAGGCGCACAGACTAAACCTACGATGTTGCGATTTTTTCCATGCGATTTGGTCCGCCTCTATTCTTGGGTTATAGGCATCACGACAGTGAGGAAGTCGTTTTTTTGGATCACAAAGGGGGCACTTTGTTCATTAAGACAGAGTTCAAAAGTGGGGCTGGGCAAGGCATTAAGGGCATCTAGCAAGTAGCGCGCTTGGGCGTGGATAATGTGCTGATCTAGAGGGGTGCTTGCTTCTATGAAGGTGGAGGCAAAACTAGGGCTTTCAGATTCCAAGGTTTCAAATTCGATCTTATCGGGGTGAAAGATGATCTTAGTGGTCGCGCCCAGGGCGTGGGTGATGTTGATTGCGTCCTTGAAGTCTTGGGTATTGAGTTCCATAGTGTGGGTAAACTGCGTGGGGATCACGCTTTGGTAACTAGGGTATTTTCCGCTGATGAGTTTGGCAAAGAGCACCGTGGAGGCGTTTTTGAAAAACAACATGGTGGGGTTTTTGGGATCATAAAACATCTCAAAATCGCTACTAAAGAGTTTGGTGATCTCCAACATCGCGCGTTTTGGGAGGATAAATTCTCCATGGTCGCTAGGCGATTCTTCTAGTTGCATTTGTGCGCGTGAGAGTCTTCTTGTGTCTGTAGCCACAAGTTCCAAATGTTCTTGCAGGACTAAAAGCGCGCCGGTAAATTCGTATTTGGGGGAGTTGGTCGTGCTGGTGCTAATCACTGGGGCGAGTTTTTTAAAATAATCGCCCAAAGAGGTGTCGCTAAAGCGCACAGAGGGCAGATGCGCATACGGGGGGAACTCAGGAAAATACGCCTTGTCCAGCACGGGCAATTTGAATTTTGATCTCTTGAAGCTCACTAACACAAAATCCCCTTGACTCTCCAGAGTTAAATCCCCCAATTCTAGTTTAGAGAGAATATCTAGGAGATGTTTGGCATTGAGCACCGCGCTACCTCCTTCTTGCGTGTCGATATTGAGCGTTAAACACAAGCCCATCTCTAAATCATTGGCTTGCAAAATCAAGCTTTTGGGCGTGGCTTCTATGCAAATGTGCGCGCTGATATTGCTTGGATCCTTTTTATCCGTGAAGGGCATCAAACCCTTAAGCGCGCTTTCTAACTGGATTTTGGCGATACTAAATTTCATACAAGTCCTTTTGCTAAAGTAGGTGGGGTCTAGATTCCAAAGCCGATATTTTTAGCCCCCTCAAAATTGCCCTGTTTCTCTTTTCTGATCTCAACTAAGAAATCCTCTAGGGTGAAAAGGGGTTGGGGGTAAGTGGCAACCTTGTAAGCCGTGTTTTTCACCACTAGGGCGATCTGTCCCCCGCTGAGGGTGTGGCGCGCTAGGGTGTGGGCTAAACTCTTGGGTGTGTGGGGGGGGGCGTAGGGGGCATTTAGGGGGAGATATTGTTCCCACAAGCGCACGCGTTGTTCGAAAGTAGGGGGTTTAAATTCGATCTTGTGGTTGAAACGGCGTGAAAAGGCGGTATCTAGGGTTTCTAGCAAATTCGTGGTGGCGATAAGCACCCCTTCAAATTTTTCAATCTGGTGCAAAAAGATATTTTGCATCTGGTTGTGCATCTTGTCCGCGCCGCTAGAAGTGGTGGTGCGCGTGCTTAAGAATTGGTCAGCCTCATCTAAAAACAAGATGGGCGCGCTCTTGCATTGCCTAGCGATCTTGTGGTAGTCATCAAAAATCCTACGCACATTTTTTTCCGATTCGCCCACATACATGGATAAAATCTTAGAGCAATCAAAGCCTAGCACCTCCTTTTTCAAACTCTTGGCTAGGGCTAGCGCGCTCATCGTCTTACCCGTCCCCGGAGGTCCATAAAAGATGATCTTAGCTTGGACTTGCGCGCTCTTGCTTATGCCCCATGCCTTAAGGCGCGCTTGCATACACGGCTCCATCTGCTTGCAGAGAATCTCTAGGGTGTCCTTGGTCTTTTGGCTCAAGATCACTAGATCCAAACCCATTTTAGGCTCTAGGGCTTCAAAAATATCGCTGTCTTTGAGGATGTGCTTAAGGGTGGCACCCCCCTTGATGTGCAAATGGGGCGCGCTAAGTGCCCCTAGCACCCACTCTTGTAAGAAGAATTGGCGCACCAAACCCTGCTCGAAAGCATCGAGCAGTTCTTCAAAGTCTATGATGTGCTTTTTGATAAGGGCACTATGGGGGCTTAAAAGCGCGCTGTTTTCTGCGCGCGCGCTCCCATCTACGCTTAGCAAATCCACCAAACTTTTAAAATCACACCCCTCTTCACGCCGATTGTAATCCTCGCTGTAAGCGCTTTTCAATAGGGCAAAAAAGAGGATCTGTTCCTTGGGATTGAGCGCGTATTTGCGCAAGAATCTTTGGATGGACAGGGGAGTTTTGGTGCGCTGTAAGCGGGCAGCGATCTTGTGTTCTAAGAGTTGTAATTGTTGTTGGAAGTGCGCGCGCGCTCTAGGGCTTTTGTGGTGGCATAATTTGGAGAGCAGGTCGATTTTCAAAAACCAATCGTTGTAATAGTCTAGGTGGTCCTCATAGGGAGTGGTGTCTAAAGAGGGGTGGGCGTTACAGCCTTCTTGAGCGAGTTTGAGAAAGGCCGGGCTCAAGCCAATACACCCATCTAAGAGCTCCAAGAGTAAAACCTCTGGGCGTTTGGCGCGCTTTTCCTGGGTGATCCACTCTAAATCTAAGAGGTGTTTGATATGCTTGAGATAACCCAAAGCCAAATGGGCGTTAGTGTTAAAGAGGGTTTCTAATAAGGGCAAAACCTCTAGTTCTGCATGCCCTTTGAGGTATTCTCTGCAGAGATATTGCAAGATCAAGGCTTCCTCTACCCCACATTTAAGAGCGTGGAAAATGCGGGCTTGCTTGATGTCTGTGGCTTGTAAAAAATCAATGAAGTCTTGCATCACGCCTCTGTGGATTTCTTGGCGCGTGTGCTCAAGAAAATAGGCGTGCCTAAAAAGCCAAAACGCGCCCTTAGGGTGTTGATGAGGTAGCGTTTATAGCTAAAGTGCAGGGCTTTAGGGCGATTCATCACCAAAGCGATTTGGGGGGGACTGGAGGCAAACTGGGTGCTGTAGTAAATACGCACAATCTTACCATGGTCGCTGGGTAGGGGGTGTTGCTGGGTGGCTTGCGCAATGACTTGGTTTAGGGTGCTGGTGTTGATGCGCTGGCAAAAGTGTTGGTAAACCTCTACAATCTTGTCTTTAAGGGCGTGGATGTGGCGTTTATCTAGCGCGCTGGTGGTGAGCACGGGCGCGTAGTGCAAGAATTTGAATTTGCGCTTGAAGTCTTGCATAACACGCTCAAACTCACCATGGCGTATGTCCCACTTGTTGAGCGCTACCACCACCCCAAGGCGGTGTTTTTCCACCAAAGCGGCGATCTTTTCATCTAAATCCACAAAGGGCGCGCTAGCGTCTAAGACTAATAGCGCGATGTGGGATTGGGCTAACACCTTGTTTGTGCGATCTAAGGCGTATTTTTCTAACCCGGCGATCTTGGATCGCTGGCGCAAACCGGCCGTATCCACAAAGCAAATCTCTTGATTAGAGTGCATGACGCTTTGATCCACAGGGTTTATAGTTGTGCCCGGCATGGTCGAAACAAGCGCGCGTTCTTGGTGCACCAAGGCGTTCAACAACGCGCTTTTGCCCACATTGACTCGCCCGATAATCCCCACTTGGATAGTAGAGGTGCTGTTTAAAGAGGGGGTTTCTTGAGAGGGGCGCAAAGTGGCATTAATGGCTGCAATGAGGGGGGTAAGCCCGCGTTTGTGGCTGGCTGAAACAAAGAACATCTGCTTGATCCCAAAGCACCCAAAGGTGTAGGCTTGGTGTTCTTCTGCTTGGTTGTCTATTTTATTGACAAGCAGAAAACAGGCTTTGGCGTGTTTTTGGATTTGGTAAACAAGGCGTTTATCCTCCTCTTGGGGAGGAATTTTGCCATCCACCACAAAGAGCACGAGATCGCTTGTTTTGAGCGCCTTTAGATTGTGCTGGTGGATTTGCGTGCCCAAGATGTGGCTAGAGTCAAACCCGCCGGTGTCCAAGAGTTGCACAGCATGCCCTTGCAAATCGACAATCTGTCTTTTAATATCCCTAGTGGTGGTCGCGATGGGCGATGTGATCGCGCTTTGGCTATGGCTAAGGCAATTGAACAGAGAACTCTTACCCACATTGGGTTGACCTACAATGGCGATCTGGTGCACGCGTGTTTCCTTGTGGTTTTAAGCATGAAGTTTTAGTAAAACCCCTATAATTAAGACATAGTAGCCTATTATATGCTTTAAAACTTAAGAAGGGTTTTTAATGCGAAAAGTCTTTGGGGGGCGTGTCGTGGATCGTCTCTATCATCTTACTCTTGTGGGAGTTGGCGTGGCGTTGGGGGCTTTTGGGTGTAGCCACCCCCCTACCAACCAGCCCATTAGCTATAACTTCAACTACAAAGAAGACATCACTAACACGGTGAATCACAACCACGCTCCTGCTAGCACTCCTGCTAGCGCGCACACCACCACGAAGCAAACAATTATCAAGCTCAAACAAGATGGTCCCAAAAAGGTAGTTTTCTCCCAAGAGAATTACTACCCACTAAGCGGTAAAGATGTGGGGATTGTCGAATCGCATGGTAAGTTATTCTTGGAAGTCTATTCGTTCCGCTTGCAAAAATTCATGCAAGGGGAAGCCTTACTCACTAAACGGCAAACCCAAATTTTTTCTCTCAACGATTCAGCCACCCAAATCACCAATATAGAAGGCAAGATCAACACCTATAAATACAGCCAAAAACCCGAACCAGAGGCTAGCATCAACGCGACTTACCAGCGTTATTTGCTCAAACCCAGAACCCCCACACGCTTTGAGATCGTCATTGACAAAATCCCCTATAAATTCAACACCACAGGTTGCCGCGTGGTGGTGAGTAAACAGCTCATAGACACTTTTGCCCAAAGCAAAGAGATCACCATTAACCTAGACTTCAAACGCGAATTACGCAACAAGGCGACTTTTGAACTCTTTTTAGAATGCCCGCGTTAATGGCGACCCCTGGAGGATTTGAACTTCCGTTTCCACCTAGAAAGGGTGGTATCCTTGGCCACTAGATGAAGGGGTCGGGCTTGAAAAGGTGTAAAGAAGTGGCGGAACGGACGGGACTTGAACCCGCGACCCCCTGCGTGACAGGCAGGTATTCTAACCAGCTGAACTACCGCTCCAATGGTGGTCGCTATAAGACTCGAACTTATGACATCCACCTTGTAAGGGTGGCGCTCTACCAACTGAGCTAAGCGACCTTGTGGTGACTCCTAGGGGATTTGAACCCCTGTAACCACCGTGAAAGGGTGGTATCCTGACCACTAGATGAAGGAGCCATGGTGACCCGTGCTGGATTCGAACCAGCGGCCCATTCCTTAAAAGGGAATTGCTCTACCTGCTGAGCTAACGGGTCGCCACGCACAAAAAGGCAATATTACACTATTTACAAGGCTTTGTCAAGTCTAAATGTGCTAACATAACACATCAATGTTTTAAGGTGGTGTTATGGGCTTTGGAGATTTTTTGAAAAACCTTAAAAAGAATAAGGTGCAGGCTTCTAAGCAGGACATGCCCAGCCATTGGATCAAATGCCCCCAATGTAGCGCGCTGATGTATTATAAAGAGGTCTTTGCCAAACACCATGTGTGCTTAAAATGCCATTACCATTTCCGCATGGGAGCTAATGATCGCATCGACTTCTTGTGCGATCCGGGCACCTTTGTGGAGTTTGATAAAGAACTCAAGCCAGTCGATCCGCTCAACTTCGTGGATAAAGAGAGTTACAAACAGCGCATTAAAAAATACCAAGCCAAGACCGGACGCTCTAGCTCGGTGATCGGCGGGGAAGCAGAAATCCATGGGATTAGAATGCAAATTGTGATCTTTGATTTTGCCTTTATGGGGGGTTCTTTGGGCTCTGTGGAGGGGGAGAAAATCGTGCGCGCCATTAGTCGCGCGGTGGAAAAACGACAGGCTCTTTTGATCGTCTCAGCCAGTGGGGGAGCTAGAATGCAAGAATCCACCTATTCGCTCATGCAAATGGCAAAAACCAGCGCGGCTTTAAACAAGCTTTCAGAAGCCAAGTTGCCCTTTATCTCTTTGCTCACCGATCCCACCTTTGGGGGTGTGAGTGCCTCTTTTGCCTTTTTGGGCGATCTCATCATTGCCGAGCCGGGCGCGATGGTGGGTTTTGCAGGCGCGCGTGTGATCAAACAGACTATTGGGACAGAATTGCCCCATGGCTTTCAAAGTGCCGAATTTCTCTTAGAGCATGGTCTTATTGACATGATCATCCACCGCAAGGACTTAAAAAAGAGCATTAGCGATCTAGTGGGTATGCTCACCCACGCATGACCTATTGCGTCTACGCCATCGCCAAAAAAGACCCCCACATCATGGCACTACTAGCCCACCAACAACGCCAATGCCAGCAATTCAACGCCACGCTAGAAATTGTTGATTTGTTGCCCCCTAACCTCCATCACAGCACGCCTAAGAGTGCCCAAGCCCTCTACACCAAAACCCTGAGCCCCTATCTTAAAGCTAATGCCCTGTGCATTGCCATGCACCCTACAGGCAAGCTGTGCAATAGCCAAGAGTTTAGCCAAATTCTAACCAAGCAACCCCGTGTGCATTTTTTCATTGCCGGCGCGCATGGCTTTGCGCCCGATTTTTTGGATCGCTGTTTGGCTCTCTCTTTAAGCCCCCTAACTTTGAGCCACCAGATCGCTAAACTCGTGTTGTGTGAGCAAATTTTTAGAGCTTTAAGCTTGCTAAACCACCACCCTTACCACAAATAAGCCCATTAGCCACTTTAAGCTATAATCTGCATTTTGGAGGAAATGATGAAATTACGCTATTACACGGCCTTTACGCTCTTATTTCTCATTGTGCTGGGCTGGTATATACACGGCATCGTGCCCGGGTATTTCGCCCTCCCCATCGCCACAAGCACCCTAGATTTGCCCATCGCGCTTTGGATCGTGGGGGTGGTGTTGCTTTTTTTTGTTTGCACCTTGTTCTTTGTGCTAATGGGGAGTGTCGCTGGGTTTTGTGCGCGTTATCACGAACGCCGCGACCTGCAAAAGTTGGTGCACCAGATCATAGAACAAGACACCAAGCACAGCTTTGACAAAGCCAGTTACCACAACCCTCTCTTTGCCCTGCTCTCTAGGATTTTGGCGCGTTTTAAACTCCAAGCCGATCCTAATACCCCTGAGAGTGGGCATGAACAATTAGATCGACTCTTTAGCTATTACCAAGACATCAATGAGGAAAGGGAGGTCAATTTACAAAAATACGACTTTTGCCCCCAGAATCCCTTTTACATCCACAATCTCCACAACCAGATCCGCCAAGATTTAAAACGCGCCCAAGAGATTCTCAAAAGCCAAGCCTTTGATGCGCCTCTTAGAAGGCATGCCTTGTTAGCCGTCATCCAAAGGGGTTCTAGCAAGGATTTACTCAAGGCACTCAAAGAAGCCCAGCCTCTCTTAGATCGCACCATTTTGGCGCACCTCTTGGACGCGTATTGGCGTGCTAAGATCCCCCTTAGCCCTGAAGAGATGACGCGTTTGTGCGCGTTGGTGGGCTATGAGAGTCAGGACTACTTGCAACTAGCTAAGCAAACTAAGGCGTTGCTAGCTCCCGATGCGCGTTTTAAATTCTTTGAGTTATTAGCTGCCCAAGACGAACGCGCTGAGAAGAGTTTCTTGTATGTCTTATTGGATTTAGAGATGATCGATCAAGCCAAAGAACGCTTGAGTAGCCACCCCAAAGACGAGTTTATGGTGATTAACGCCTATCTAGAGCTCAAGAGCATGGACAAGAACTACCCCCTAGAAGTGTTCTTTGGGGTGTAGGCGCGCAAAGCCCTAAAAAGCGCGCAAAATGGTGTTGTGGAGTCGTTGGTTGAAATCCTTGGCGTTTTTGAGAGTGCCATTTTCTAACAAGCGCGCGCTATCAAAAAGCAGGTGCGCCACATCGGCAAGCACGGCTTTATCCTCTATCCCTTTGAGTTTTTGCACGATGGCGTGGCTGATATTGAGTTCTAGGGTTTTGGGTTTGTCAGGCACTTCCTGTCCCATTTGGCGCATCCAATTAGCCATCATGGCATCTTGCCCATCGCCCACTAAAGCCACCACAGAAGTCAAGTCTTTGCAGAGGGCGACATCTTTGATCTTATCTTTAAGGGCTTCTTTGAAAGCCTCTACCAGCGCGCTAAATTCTTGTTTCTCACTCTCACTCACTTCCTCCAAACCCAATTCTTGGAGAGTTTCTAGCGCGCTGGCATCCTTGAGAGGAGTTTTGTCATATTCTTGCACATTGGGGATTACAAACGCATCGACCTCATCGCCCATCAAGAGCACTTCAAAGCCCTTTTGGGCGTATTTCTCCAGCAAAGGGGCGGCTTTGAGCAAATCTAAATTCTCTCCGATTAGATAGTAAATACTCTTTTGTGCGGCGGGCATGTTGGCTTTATACTCTTTAAGGGAAAGAAAATCCGCGCCCTTAGAGCTAGCAAAGCGCAACAAATCCAAGAGTTTATCTTGGTTGTCAAAGTCCCTATGCAAGCCCTCTTTAAGCACCTTGCCAAATTGGGTGTAGAATTTCTTGTAGGTGTCTGTGTCTTTGGCAAGGGTGGCGATCTCATTGAGGATCTTCTTGGTGGACGCGCTTTTGATATTGGCTAGGATTTTGGTTTGCTGTAAAATCTCGCGGCTCACATTCAGGGGCAAATCCTCGCTGTCTATGATTCCACGCACAAAGCGCAGGTATTGGGGCAGGAGTTCTTTGTCGTTGTCGGTGATAAACACCCGTTTGACATAGAGTTTCACTCCAGATTGGTAATCCACGCGGAATAAGTCAAAGGGGGCGTTAGCGGGGATATAAAATAGCGTGCTGTATTCTAGTGTGCCCTCCACTTTGCTATGCACCCATGCCAAAGGCGCGCTATTATCATGGGCAAAACTCTTGTAAAACTCTTGGTAATCCTCATCTTTGAGATCGGCTTTATTCATGCGCCAAATGGCGCTTGCGCTGTTAATTTGGGCGCATTTTTCCTCTTGGATTTCCTTTTTATCATCCCCCTCGCCCTCAGTTTTACTCTCTGTGTAGGTTAAAAAAATGGGGAAGGGGATGTGTTCGGAATACTTTTTAATGATATTTTCAATTTCCCAGCGGTTGGCAAATTTTTGTGCCTCTTCTTTGAGGTAGAGTGTGATCGTGGTCCCAAAGCCCTCTTTGACACAGGGGCTAATTTCGTATTCCCCCTTACCATCGCTCATCCACGCATACGCCTGTGTGTCTAGAGGTTTTTTACTCTGCACCACCACCCTATGCGCAGCCATGAAGCTAGAGTAAAAGCCCACCCCAAATTGCCCGATCAGGGCGTTCTCTTTTTTGCGATCCCCGCTTAGTTGGGAATCCTTGTTCAATTGGGCTAGGAAATTTTTTGTGCCCGATTGGGCGATCGTGCCTAGGTTGGTGATGAGTTCTTGTTCGTCCATGCCAATGCCATTGTCAGCGATGGTGAGGCTCTTTTGGTTGGAGTCAAAACTCAAGTGGATTTGGGGGGTGAAGTCTAGTTGTTTGTAAGCTTCATCGCTGAGCACAAGGTAATTGAGTTTGTCTAGCGCATCAGAGGCGTTAGACACTAATTCGCGCAAGAAAATTTCGGGATTGGAATACAAAGAGTGGATCATCAAGTCCAAAAGCTGGTTAATTTCGGTTTGGAAGGCGTGTTTTTGTCCCATTAAAACTCCAAGATTTAAATAGTGTAGCGCGCGATTATAACATAAAACCGGTCTAAAAAACATGTTAAAATGCCTCTTTAGCCAAAGGGTGGTGATGTTGAAGAGTCTCTTAGAAAATTTGCCCTCTTCTGTTTTGCGCTTGGGGGTCTTGTTTAGCGGAGAGGGTTCTAATATGCAAGCCTTAGTAGAAAGCTTGCACCAGCGCGCTTTTTGTGGCACAAGGTCTATTGTGATGGAAGTGGTGCTGTGTTTGAGCAATAACCCTAAAGCTCCCGGGATCGCGCGTTGCGCCAAATTGGGCGTGCCCTGCGCGATCTTAAAGCCCTCCAACTACCCCACACCCCTAGACTTTGATCGCGCCTTGATCGCGCATTTACAAACAGCGCGTTGCCATATCATCTTGTTAGCGGGTTATATGCGCCTAGTGAGTCCTCTGTTTTTAGAGCATTTCCCTACTTTGAATATCCACCCCTCCATGCTCCCCCATTTCAAGGGCAAGGACGCGTTGCGCGCGAGTTTTCAAGCCAAGCAACACACAGGGGTGAGTGTGCACATAGTAACCCCCAAGCTAGATAGCGGTCCTCTGATTTGCCAACAAGCCCTAGAAGTCGAACCCCAAGAGAGTTTAGAGAGTTTTGCCCAACGCCTCCACGCCCTAGAACACCAGTTATACCCTAAAGCCCTCTTACAAGCTTTGGGACTCAAGAGTTTGGCTTGAGCGATTTTCTCATTTTAGCCATTGTAACCCCCCTAGTGGTGCTAGCTCCCTATGTGAGTAAACTTAGCAAAATGCCCGTGGCTGTGCTAGAGATTCTCTTTGGCGCGTTGGGGGTGTATGTGGGCTTGTTTATCCCTAGCCCGGGCTTTGATTTGATCGCTGAAGTGGGCTTTTTGTTTTTAATGTTTCTATGTGGCATGGAAGTGGATCTCTACATGTTCAAACACTTGGATCGCGCCCTGCTCAAGCGCATCGTGTTTTACTTTGGGATTCTCTACGCGCTTTCTTCGACCATCACTCTAAGCGCCAAACTCCCCGCGCTCTACATCATTATTCTACCCATTGTGAGCTTGGGGATGATCATGACCTTAGTGCGCGACTATGGCAAGGAGATGCCATGGCTGGATTTAGCCCTCAAAGTGGGGGTGTTAGGGGAGCTCACCAGCATTATCTTATTAGTGATTGTGGATGGGATTTATCTGCATGGGATCAGCTTACAACTTAGCAAGACTCTAGGCATTTTGTTAGCCTTTATGGTGGCTATTGTGGGCTTGGTGCAACTCTTTAAGATTTTATTTTGGTGGTTTCCACGCCTGAAACTCTTTATCATGCCCACTAGCAACGAATCTAATCAAGATATCCGCTTTACCATCATGTTGTTCTTTGGGTTAGTGGTGATTGTGGGGTGGCTGAAATTAGAATTAGTCTTGGGGGCGTTCTTGGCAGGCATGATCGTTTCGACCTTCTTCCCCCACAAACACGAATTATTCAATAAACTCAATGATGTGGGCTTTGGGTTTTTTGTGCCCCTATTTTTTGTGCATGTGGGATCCACTCTAGATTTAAAATTAGTCATCGCCCACCCCAAACTCATCTCCCATGCCTGCGCGATCCTATGCGCCATGCTAGCCTTGCACCTGAGCGCGAGTTTTGTGCTTTTTTGGCGCTATTTCAAGCAAAGCCTTTATACAGCCATGTTCGCCTTGAGCGCATCCATGCCCCTAACCTTTCTCATCACTGCGGCAAGTGTGGGGCTAAGAGTGGGCGCGATCGATCAAAACACCTATTATTCTCTAGTGATTGCGGCTATCTTTGAAGGGGTGCTATTCACTAGCACCATCAAGTTTCTCATGCGAGGCAAGGGTAAACCCCCCACCCTTAAAGTTTAGAAGCTGTAGAGATAGGCGACATACACAGAGTAGTCGCGTTTAAGATTGTAACGCCACCACTGCGCGTGCAAGAATTTATTCACCAATAGCGGGACTTTAACCCCCAATTCCACGCCATTATGCTTGTAAAGATTGGTGCGCAAACCCAAATCCAGCCACACCTGAAAACTCACGGGTGAAAACCCCGGGGTTTGACCTGATAGCTTTTTGAGTTTTTGCTTCCAGTAATCTGTGGCTGAACTCGTCCAACTATTGCCCCCGATCGCCACGCCCGCAAAAAAGCCCACACTCGCATTGGTTTTATCAATGAAATTGCCCAGCGCGTCCATGCCCACCCCCCATGCGGTCATGTTCAAGCGGATATCTTGGGCGCGCCCATTGATGAATTGGGAGGCGATTTGGGGACCTAAATTGGCATGCCCGAAGTTAAAAAAGCCATAGTAGCGCAAGCCCACCCATTTGCTCTTGGCGTTTTTGGGTTTAAAGAAAAACTTCTGCCCCACTTGGATGCCAAACCCATTGAGCGCGCCATTGTCGTATTTAGCATGCCAGCTTACATTCGTGCCCTGCCAGTTATTGTAATTAGGTCCTGTGCCAGGCGGGTAGAGACTCCCCCCAATCCACTGGCTATTGACATTGCTATACAACCTTGCCTGCCCGATTTGATAATTTGCCCCCAGGTAAACGCCATTTTCTTCGGCTAAAAGCCCACTCACCGATCCTAAAACTAGAGATATACCCAAGCAAAGCCGCTTCATTACCATCCTTTAACCATAAAAAAAATTCAATGTGGAGGCAATAATAGCATGTTTAAACTCAGAAAACAAGATTTTCATCTTTTTTTTTATGCTTAACCTCTTGCCTGTGCAAATCTAGTATAATACTCCCGCTAAATTTCACCATAAGAGCGCACCTTGCCAGATAATATTACGATCTATGGGGCTAGAGAACACAATCTCAAAAATATTACTTTGACTCTGCCTAAAAACCGCTTTATCGTGTTCACCGGTTTGAGTGGTTCGGGGAAGTCCTCTTTAGCCTTTGACACCCTCTATGCTGAAGGGCAACGGCGTTATTTAGAATCCCTCTCCAGTTACGCGCGCCAGTTTTTAGAGCGCGTGGGCAAGCCCGCGGTAGACAAGATCGAGGGCTTGACTCCGGCCATTGCCATTGATCAAAAAAGCACTAGCAAAAACCCACGCTCCACCGTGGGCACGATCACCGAAATTTATGACTATTTACGCCTTCTGTATGCGCGTGTAGGCACACAACACTGCCATTTGTGTGGCGCGCCCATCGCTTCTATGAGCGCAAGCGACATCATCGAACAAGTGATGCGCGCGTTTCAGGGGCGCACGATCTTAATTTTAGCCCCCCTTGTGCGCGATAAAAAGGGGAGTTTTAAAGAAAAGTTGCAAGCTCTGCGCTTAAAGGGTTTTGTGCGCGCTCTCATCGATGGGGTGTTGGTACGCTTAGATGAACAAATTGAACTCTCTAAAACTAAAAAACACACCTTAAAATTAGTGTTAGATCGTGTGGTGGTGCAACCAGACAACCAAGCGCGCATGGCTAACGCGATTGAGCGCGCCTTAGCAGAGAGTTATGGCGAAGTAGAAATTGTAGATGTACAGAGTCAAAAGGGGGCGCATTACAGCGAACATTTAGCGTGCTTTGCCTGCAAAGTGAGTTTTGAACCCTTAGAACCCTTGAGTTTCTCTTTCAACTCTCCTAAGGGAGCGTGTGAGGCATGCACGGGATTAGGGAGCAAGTTAAGCTTAGACATGGCTAAAATCCTAGAGCCCCACGCCCCTTTGAGTCATATCAAAGTGATCTACCCCAATAGCTATTACCGCGCGTTTTTAGAGGCTTTCTGCCAGAGTTATGGGATTGGCATGCATGTGGGTTTCAACGATCTAGATTCCCAGCAACAAAAAGCCCTATTGTATGGGAGCGCGCAAGAAGTGCGCTTTGTGTGGAGAGAAGAATCCTTGCAACGCCCATGGAAAGGGATTGTGCAAATGGTTTATGAAATCATCAAGGATTCGCGCGATTTACAGCATTACATGCACGAAACCCCCTGCGCGCAATGCCAAGGGCATCGCCTCAAAGGCGCGTCTTTGGGGGTAAAAGTCGCTAATTTGGGGATCGCCCAGATTTTAGACATGCCCATTGAGCGCGCGTATGCCTTTTTTAGCGATGCGGACCACTTTGCCTACCTAAACCCCCAGCACGCCCGCATTGCCAGCCCCATTTTAAAAGAGATCGCAGAACGCCTTTGCTTTTTGGTGTCTGTGGGGCTGGGGTATTTGACTTTGGGGCGTGATGCTAGGAGCATTAGCGGGGGGGAGAGTCAGCGTATCCGTATTGCTAGCCAGATAGGGAGCGGGTTAACCGGGGTCTTGTATGTGTTAGATGAGCCTAGTATCGGCTTGCATGAGCGCGACACGCTCAGATTAATAGAAACTTTGCAACACCTGCAACAAAAGGGCAATACCCTCATCGTGGTTGAACATGACAGAGAAACCATCAAACAAGCCGATTTCATCGTGGATATTGGACCTAGGGCGGGCAAACAGGGGGGGGAGGTGATCTTTAGTGGGAGTGTGCCAGAACTTTTACAAAGCGCGCACTCCACCGCGTTGTATCTAAGCGGGCGCAAAGTGATCGCACGCCCCCATTATGCGCGCACGCCCCCCGCGCACTATTTAGAACTCCAGCAGGTGAGTATCCACAATATCCACAACTTGGGCGTGAAAATCCCCTTGGGACGCTTTGTGTGTGTAACTGGGGTGAGCGGGAGTGGGAAAAGCTCGCTGGTTTTGCAAACTCTGCTTCCCATCGCCCAAAACGCCCTTAACCACGCTAGATCGCCTTTAAGCCTAGGTGTCCAAATTGGCGGCTTAGAGCATTTAGACAAGGTGATCTACTTGGATCAAGCCCCCATTGGCAAGACTCCGCGATCCAACCCGGCCACTTATACGGGGGTGATGGATGAGATTCGCGCCTTTTTTGCCCAAAGTAAAGAGGCGCAGGTTTTGGGATATAGCGCGAGTCGCTTTAGTTTCAATGTGAAAGGGGGGCGTTGTGAAAAATGCCATGGGGAGGGGGATATTAAAATTGAAATGCACTTTTTACCCGATATTTTGGTGCGTTGTGATGCGTGCAAGGGGAGCAAATACAACCCTGAAACTCTAGCCATTAAGATCAAGGATAAATCCATTGCCGATGTGCTGGCTATGAGTGTGCAAGAAGCCCTAGAGTTTTTTGCCAAAATCCCCAAAATCGCTACTAAATTGCAAACCTTGATCGCGGTGGGTTTGGGCTATATCACTTTGGGGCAGAACGCCACCACTTTGAGCGGAGGGGAAGCCCAGCGTATCAAGCTGGCTAAAGAATTGAGCCGTAAAGACACGGGTAAGACGCTTTATATTTTAGACGAACCCACCACGGGACTCCACTTTGAGGACATCCAGTTACTCATCAATGTCTTGCACTCTCTGGTGGAATTGGGCAATTCCATGATCGTGATAGAGCACAATTTAGATGTGATTAAAAACGCGGATTTTTTGATTGACATGGGACCTGAGGGGGGGAGTGGGGGAGGCAAGATCATCGCGCAGGGCACCCCCCTAGAAGTAGCCCAGCAACATGCCCAAAGTGGCAGCTACACCGGAAAATTCCTAGCCAAAGAGTTAGGGCTAGAATAACTATTCCTCCTCTTGGGGTTTTTTAGGCGGGGGGGGTGGGGG
>NZ_QXQQ01000050.1 GCF_003660285.1 Helicobacter labacensis
TCAGCCGTTTCAAAGAAGCGTTACGGGCGATCTTCACCCCACTATGAGCATAACTATGAGCATACTAGGTTTTTAAAAACGCCAGTAGTCTCATCTACTTTAAGCCCCCCTTAAGCTTTCTTACTCTATAATGCGCTTTTGCCATTTTCCGCATTGGTCTTTTGGGATTTGGTGTGTTCTTTGACATCCAAGCAAGAGAGTCTTGGCGCAAGGCTGGGGTTAAACCCCAACTTTGTTTCAAAGTCTCTTTATAAACGAACAACGCTATCACTTTGTGAGTTTTAAAGAGCGATGGATTTGAACTTAACTTTATGGAGAGTTTGATCCTGGCTCAGAGTGAACGCTGGCGGCGTGCCTAATACATGCAAGTCGAACGATGAAGCCTAGCTTGCTAGGTGGATTAGTGGCGCACGGGTGAGTAACGCATAGATGACATGCCCTTTAGTTTGGGATAGCCACTAGAAATGGTGATTAATACCAAATACTACCCTACGGGGGAAAGATTTATCGCTAAAGGATTGGTCTATGTCCTATCAGCTTGTTGGTGAGGTAAGAGCCCACCAAGGCTATGACGGGTATCCGGCCTGAGAGGGTGAACGGACACACTGGAACTGAGACACGGTCCAGACTCCTACGGGAGGCAGCAGTAGGGAATATTGCTCAATGGGCGCAAGCCTGAAGCAGCAACGCCGCGTGGAGGATGAAGGTTTTAGGATTGTAAACTCCTTTTGTCAGAGAAGATAATGACGGTATCTGACGAATAAGCACCGGCTAACTCCGTGCCAGCAGCCGCGGTAATACGGAGGGTGCAAGCGTTACTCGGAATCACTGGGCGTAAAGAGTGCGTAGGCGGGGTTGTAAGTCAGATGTGAAATCCTATGGCTTAACCATAGAACTGCATTTGAAACTGCGATCCTAGAGTGTGGGAGAGGTAGGTGGAATTCTTGGTGTAGGGGTAAAATCCGTAGAGATCAAGAGGAATACTCATTGCGAAGGCGACCTGCTGGAACAATACTGACGCTGATTGCACGAAAGCGTGGGGAGCAAACAGGATTAGATACCCTGGTAGTCCACGCCCTAAACGATGGATGCTAGTTGTTGGGGGGCTTTGTCCTCCCAGTAATGCAGCTAACGCCTTAAGCATCCCGCCTGGGGAGTACGGTCGCAAGATTAAAACTCAAAGGAATAGACGGGGACCCGCACAAGCGGTGGAGCATGTGGTTTAATTCGAAGATACACGAAGAACCTTACCTAGGCTTGACATTGAAGGAATCCCCTAGAAATAGGGGAGTGTCTAGCTTGCTAGGCCCTGAAAACAGGTGCTGCACGGCTGTCGTCAGCTCGTGTCGTGAGATGTTGGGTTAAGTCCCGCAACGAGCGCAACCCTCTTTCTTAGTTGCTAACAGGTCATGCTGAGCTCTCTAAGAAGACTGCCTGCGTAAGCAGGAGGAAGGTGAGGACGACGTCAAGTCATCATGGCCCTTACGCCTAGGGCTACACACGTGCTACAATGGGATGCACAAAGAGATGCAATGCCGCGAGGCTGAGCCAATCTTAAAAACATCTCTCAGTTCGGATTGTAGGCTGCAACTCGCCTGCATGAAGCTGGAATCGCTAGTAATCGCAAATCAGCCATGTTGCGGTGAATACGTTCCCGGGTCTTGTACTCACCGCCCGTCACACCATGGGAGTTGTGTTTGCCTTAAGTCAGGATGCTAAAGTAGCTACTGCCCACGGCACACACAGCGACTGGGGTGAAGTCGTAACAAGGTAACCGTAGGTGAACCTGCGGTTGGATCACCTCCTTTCTTAGAGAATTGCCCTTAGCATTTGCTTGCT
>NZ_QXQQ01000051.1 GCF_003660285.1 Helicobacter labacensis
CATCGCCTTAAAACTCCCCATCATATTGCCCATTCTGTTCTCGGCAAAGTTGATGTAATCTTGCATGGGTTTGATGTCTCTAAAAAGCCCATAATAGCGATTCTTCTCATCTATGTAGAACTTGGCGACAATGAAGGGGTGCAAACCATTTTTAAAGGGCTTGGGCTCAAATTTGTAAATGCCCGCTTGTTCATTCCATAAATACCTATTCCATACCCACTCCCCCCCCTCAAACTCTTTAACCCAACTCTCTATAACACGCGCTAATCTCTCTTTTTGGGGGGCGGCTAGATAGAGCACCTCGCTACTAGGCAATAAAGCCTTAGCGCGTTGCTCATCTAATAAGACGATTTTATGAAAACGCCTAGCATCAAGCGCATTGCTATCTGAACTAAAATAATCAATGATGAAGCTTTGCGGGTCTAAAGCCTTGATCTCAATGTCCACACTCCCATCTTTATCCCCAATAGCCCACAATTCCACCACCCCTAAACCCCCCATGATCAAATCCCTATCCCTCTTTATCATTTCCTTATCAAAATTGCGTTTCTGGCTAAAATACTTTAATAAATCATTGAGTAAATCCGCTAGAGGCTTGTCCTCCTCTTGGCGTGGGGTTAGGCGCACTTCTTGGATAGCAGAGATTTTATAACCTAGTATCTTATTGACAATCATCTTGTAAATATTTTCTACAATGGGGGTCTGTCCGCGTTCTAAGATAATGTGCAACACATCGGGGGGTAATTGGTTGCCATGGTAGTAGGCTAGAGCCTGCTTAAACTCCTGCATAGAAGTTAAGCACGCCTGTGAGTCCAGCTTAAAAGCTTCATTAAGGCTATTGAAATCTAGCATGTATTCCCTTTGGCGCGGGGGGTTGCGTTAGTTCTTTGGTGAGGGTGTCCCCGCGCCCTTTTAAGCAAAAGCCTCAAGGAGAAGAGGCAAGAGAATAATAAAATATTTAATTGCAAAAAACAAGGGTTAAAACTTTTCATAGGGGGGTAGGAGTTGTTGATATGCTTGGCATGTAGCGCCCCCCTATGAGTCCTTAAGGTAATGGGCTAAAAGGATTTAATCAAAGATCGCTTAAGGACTTTTAAAACTCTAACACAAGTGCCTTCTAAAAACAAGGGTTAAAACTACGCTACCCCCTTTGGACTCTTAGCCTAAGAAAACCCCTTTTCAAAATCAAGGCTTAATCTTAGGGGGCTTGGTGCAAAAATCTAAGTCCTTTTCTAGGCTCTCTGTGTAGATGAGTAAGGCGCGCACATACTCTAACACCCCTAAGTCCTTAGGCGGTCTGCTAGGCTTTTGCACATTACAAGGTATAGGCACGAACACATCTTTATACACCACTCTAGGCGC
>NZ_QXQQ01000052.1 GCF_003660285.1 Helicobacter labacensis
CCACAACAAGGAAAAACCCCGTCTATGTTGCCCTAACGATTAGAAACGATTAGAGAGGCGTATAAAAGAATATCGGAAGGAAAAGAATGTGCAAACATCCAATGTTAACACTAACCGCAGTTACGATGCTACACATCCCCATTCTAACGGGGTGTTTACAACCCCAACACTGCGAGATCATCACAGATATAATCGCACACATCGTTAAGAAAATCTGCAAGTAGAGGAGCTCCACATGACAAGCAAAAAACCCCTAAAATACGGCACTAAGGAGTCATTATGCTAGGTAACCAGCGCATTTTTTTTGAACTTGCTCATTGTTATGCTACTCATTCTCACAATAGCAAACATCTATGTGGCGCATGTCTTGGAGGCGCACTCTCGATCGGTCGCCACACTTTCGCAAAATCTAAACAATTATGAACAGGACGCTAAAGAGCTCATGGAGCTGGAAAAAGCCCGCCTCAAGAGCAAAAACGCATGTTCTTGCCAACATGTCTCTAGCCAGTGAAGAAAAGGATTTTTTTATGGTGAATCACGCAGTGGTGTTGGAATACGGAATCTTGCTGGCTGTGGGCTGTTTTGCTGGCTTTTTGTTCGCTCTAAAGACGCTTGAAAACGCCCGTGGAGCTCTAGCCATCTTGCGCCATGTGTTCTTAGGCACGGGGTCGAGCATGCTGGCAACTTGGTTAGCCTATGAGCTCATCAAAGAGTATTTTCATCTCAACTTAGGTCTTTCTTTGGCGTTGAGTGCTGGGGTGGGGTATTTGGGTGCAGAAGTCGCTGTAAAATTTTTCTTAGAGTATCTGGGCTCAAAATTTAGGCGCGATTCCAGCTAAACTTAAACGCCTCAAACATGAGAATTAAAAAGCGCAGTTTTTAAGAATAAGCAGAAACCTTAAAAAATCGATAGGCTTTTCGTGCATTCTGGCGCGTTTTGGTGCGATCATCCAAGGGATCGGGCTTGGGTATTGCCAAGCTTTGAATCAACGATTGTAGACGATGTGCTCTGTCCGCCTCTAGGAAACTCATAGACGGCGATTCTCATTAAGCGAGTTTCAATACCCCCAAAGCCTTTAAGCTTTTCTGTGGCTTCCTAGTGCTTAGAATGGCTATGTTTTTTTCCTTTTTCACCCCTAAAAAATGCATCGTTTAAGCCTCCTCGGCAGAAATCCCACTCGTCTTTAGCGGGTGGAATGAATGCCACTAATCCGTGGTATAATACTCTCATACATTCGTATCTACGGCAGGGAGTGTCGAAAGTTACGCCTTTGGAGATATGATGTGTGAGACCTGTAGGGAATGCGTTGGAGCTCAAACTCTGTAAAATCCCTACTATAGGGACATAGAGTGAGAAC
>NZ_QXQQ01000053.1 GCF_003660285.1 Helicobacter labacensis
TTGGGGGGGGTGGGGGGGGAGGTGGGGTTTGGGCTTGCACCACCTTGGGGTCCTTGCCCTCCTCTTCGTCCTCCTTGATCGCCTTTTTGAAGTTTTTAATGCCACTCCCCAACCCCTTGGCTAACTCAGGGATCTTCTTAGCCCCAAATAACAGCACAATGACAAAGAGCACAATCAGCCAGTGCCACACACTTGTAAAACCGCCCATGTTCAATCCTTTAGGGTTTAATAGGGCGCATGTTACTACAGATGCCCTTAAAACTTAAACTCCCCTTTCCAAGCCATGCATAAACTCTCTTTGGGATACATCTGTTGTTTGTAACTCAATGTCTTAGCTATCCATACAATGCGCTCTTTAGCCTGCTCTAAATCATCATTGATCAACACATAGTCAAATTGATCCAAGGCTTGCAATTCGGCGTAAGCGTTGGCTAGTCTTTGGGCGATCACCTCTGGGCTGTCTGTGGCGCGTTGCTTCAAGCGCGCCTGCAACACCTGCGCGCTCTTGGTAGTGATAAAAACTGAAGTGGCTTTAGGGTAGATGCGCTTTAAGCTCTCATGACCTTGTATATCAATGTCAAACAAGACAAGTTTATGCGCCTCTAGGGCTTGTTGCACGGGGAGTAAGGATGTGCCATAGTAATGCCCATGCACACGCGCCCACTCCAAAAACTGCCCTCGATCAATCCCCTCCAAAAACGCCTCTTGACTCACAAAATGGTAATGTTGTCCTGAGAGCTCCCCTGGGCGCGGGGGGCGTGTGGTGGTGGAAATAGAAAAATACAAATCGGAGAAATGCGCCATCAAATGCTTTACCAAGGTGCTCTTGCCCGCCCCACTGGGTCCAGCTACCACCAAAATCCTATAAGCATCCACGCCCTAGACTTTATCCACAATTTGGATGCGCAACACCTTATTTTCTAAAATCTTGGAATCGATGGGCAAATCTTTGAGCAAGTCTTGCAAATCCAAAGTCAAAACCGCCGGGGTGCCCTGCGTAGACTCTGTAGACTCTGTAGACTCTGTAGACTCTGTAGACTCTGTAGACTCTGTAGACTCTGTAGACTCTGTAGACTCTGTAGACTCTGTAGACTCTGTAGACTCTGTAGACTCTGTAGACTCTGTAGACTCT
>NZ_QXQQ01000054.1 GCF_003660285.1 Helicobacter labacensis
GTTTCCCCAAACTAAGGGAATGTTATTTAGCTACATTAAAAGCTACTCTCTTTGACTCTCTATCAGCCCTGTTTAATGTTGGTGGCCTTTTTCAATTTTGAGATCATCCAAGAGACAACTAGAAAAATCCCCTCACAAACTGAAATTAAACAAGAATTTTTTGGAGACCCTTCTAAACTTTTGCAGAATGGCGTAGCAGCAATGAATGGAGTGCTAGATTCTGTTGGATTATTGGGGCATTTAGTGCTTTTGATTTTGTCTTCCTTAGTTTGTTTCTACCTTGTCAAGCGCATTCCAGATTTCATAAATGGTATCTTTGGCACAAGCGGGGGTGTGGGAGCAGTTACAGAGATGATACAAAAGATAGGAACAACCATAGGGGGTGCAGTGGTAGGAGGTTCTGCAGTGGTGGCAGCTAATAAGATCACTCAGGCTTACCAGAGTGCAGGGGGAGGATTAGCAGGCGTGAGAGCAGGATTAGGTGCTTTAGCTACAATGGGAGCTACAGGGGGAGTTAGTGCTGTAACTAATAGAGAGTCCATTAGCTCGGGAGTGAAGTTTGGTGTGCATACCATCAAAAGTGCTTTAGGGAGTGGATTTACAGCAGGTAATAATGCAAGTAATCAATACAGCCCCTCAAACAACGCGCCTAATAGCAGCAAAGCAGATGAGAGGATCAAAAAAGAGGGTGAATGAATTATAGCTAAAAAATGCTACAACCAATCTAGCTTTTTTTGAAAAAGGATCGATATGCAACAGATACTGAAACAAGTGCTAAAAAGTACTAGTTTGGCGAGTCTTTTTGTGGTTTGTGCTTATGGTGAGAGTGTGGAATACTATTCTACACACAAGCAAGAACGGGAGAAGACACTCAAGAAATGCGAGGCACTCATCCTAAATGCCATGCAACAAGGCAAGGAATTGAGTAAAGAGCAAAAGAGTATGTGTGGGAATGCAGAACGCGCTCAAGGGTTAGCACGCCGACATGCAGAAGAAGATGTGTATAGAGAGCTCAGGCAGAGAATCAAGGCATGGAG
>NZ_QXQQ01000055.1 GCF_003660285.1 Helicobacter labacensis
AGAATCACAAGGCGCGTCTAAGTTAACCCCCCCTAAAGAACCCGCTAAAGAGCCCCAAGACACGCCCAAATTAAGCACTTCACAGAAGTATATCCAAGTGGGAAAACTCTATGAAAAACTAGAACGCCTAGATGAGGAACGCGCTAAAATTTTAGCCGAAATTAAAGAACTTAGAAGCCGATAGGAGGTATAATATGCCCTCTGCTATTTTTATGTCCTACTGACATTGTGCGCTCTAAGCGCGCAAAACGCCTACTTCCTTCCCCAACAAAATAAAGACGCAAAAGCCGCCATTTTAAACGCCATTGAGAACGCCAAAAGCACAATCGACATCGCTATGTATTCTTTTACAAACAAGGACATCGCTAAAGCTCTGCGCCAAGCTTCTAAGCGCGGTGTAGTGGTTCATCTCATCTTAGATTACAGCCAAAACGCCCAAAATGAGGAGAGTGTGATGAACTCACTTGCCAAGCTCTACCGCGTCAAAGTTTGCCTACTTTCTGGGCTAAAAGCGCGCGCCTACAACCGCTATCATAACCCCAATTATCTAGGACTCATGCACCACAAGATCATGATCATAGACAAAAACCTTTTCTTCACGGGCTCGCTCAATTACAGCGCCAATAGCTTTAGTAATAGTTACGAAAATCTGCTGATCATAGATGACCCGGGCGTGCTCACTCAAGCTAATGCGGCTTTCTCTGCAATGCTGGAAAAATGCCCGGGTTTATTGTAAAATACCCTGTTGTGCGCGCAACAAAAACACCAAAAGGACACACATGGATTTTTGCAAAGTTGGGCAACACGCCCTAGATTTATGGCTAGAGCTCTACAGCCAAAAAAGACCTCTGAATGGCACCCAAAGAGAAGTTTTGCAAT
>NZ_QXQQ01000056.1 GCF_003660285.1 Helicobacter labacensis
CCCTAAGCCCACCCCCTCCCTCCCCTTAAAACCTCCCAAGATTTGGGCGCACTCAAACTCAAAGCGATCCCCAAAGGCACACGGATTCACTTTAAAGAGAGCGATCCTAAGAAAATGGCGACTCTTTTAGGAGTGAGTTACGCCGATTACACCGCCTACCAGCCCAACCTTGAGGGGATTGAGGGGGTAAGCCCAAGCCCTACGCTTGTTACACACACACGCCCACAAACTCTAGAATTACACAGTGCCCCACAATCCCCCACCCCCGCAGCGCGCACCCCCCGCGCTTCCACTAGGCGCGCCACCACTTCTAGATCGACTCGGTCGGCTAAAACGCGCTCTTTTGCTCGATCTAACACTTTTCGTGCCTCTAAAGCCCATTCTACCAGCGCGCCACCCACCACCCCGCGCGCCACTTCTGCTAGGTCCACCACCCCTCGATCTAGCAATACACGCGCCACCACCTCTGAATCCACCAGCGCGCGTGCACGCACAAGTAGAACGCGTTCTTCTAGTACACGCCCTTCCACTAGACGCGCCACCACTTCTAGATCGACTCGGTCGACTCGTGCGCGCGCCATTTCCCCAAGTTCCCCCAGTGTCAACAACCCCACCCCTCAAGCTTTTGATGATGGTATTGAGCGTTCCTTGGGCGCGCCCCAAGCGCGCGCTTATGCAAACCCCACCCCTCAAGCTAGTTTTACCCCCCCTATAAGCCCCTCCCAAACCTTTATGCCCCTGCCCATTCCTGAAAACTTGGCTTACCCTCCCTACACCCCCCCCCACTGT
>NZ_QXQQ01000057.1 GCF_003660285.1 Helicobacter labacensis
CACCCCTTAAGTGTCCAAAGTGCAGGGCACCTCTTTTGAGTTTTTTCATCTACCCCCTAAACTTAGCCACCACTAAGACCTCAAATTCGCCTAGTGGCAAACTATTTAAGTAGATGAGCACCCCCTAATCCTAGAGTGTGCTACAATCAAGTTTTACTAGCATAGTTAAAAGGCTTTGTATGCCCTTTCTTAACACCCTTTTTACCCCCTACACCTTAAAGCACGAGCTCCCCAAACTCTACCACTTTGAGCAGAGCAAAGAGCAAGCTAGGCACGCTTTAGAGCAAATGCGCGCGCTAGACCTACACAGCCTCAAACAGAGCAACGAACACCAGTTTGAAGATGGCTTTATTACCAAAATCTTAGAGATTCTAGGTTGGGAGTATCTACGCCAAGAAGAAAAGAGCATTCAGGGCAAACTAGAAAAACCCGATTTTTTGCTTTTTGCTAACTTGGAGCTCAAGCAAGAATACCAAGCCCTAGAGAAACAAGATCGCTACGCCAGCAATGCCTTTAGTGTGATCTGTGAGAGTAAGGCTTATAGCGTAGATGTGGATAATAAAAAGCTAGCTAACAACCCCCATCACCAGCTCTTAGGCTATCTCAACGCCTTGCGCCATGATTATGGCTTTCTCACCAATGGGCGTGTGTGGCGTTTCTATGACGCAAGCAAGCCCAGCTATAACAAAGTCTTTTTTGAAGTGCATTTAGAAAAGATTTTACAAAAGCAAGATTTAGAGAGTTTTTTATACTTTTACCACCTTTTTAATGCGACTAACTTCTTG
>NZ_QXQQ01000005.1 GCF_003660285.1 Helicobacter labacensis
TCCCCACCCATGTGACGTGTGCCCACCATCTCTACCACCCCCACCCCTCTGCCCACCATCAACGCCCCCACGCGCCCAATGATCACCATCACCAACAAAAACCTATCAAGCCGTTCTTTGCAGTTTGGGGTGCAATTAGAGGGGGGGTATCAAAAGTATTTCACGCCCTTTATGGGCATCGCCTACTATGGCTATTTTGGCTATCGCTACCTTTACATGGATAAAGCCTTGAGCGCGGCGATTCGGGCTAATAATGTCAACCGCTATAGTCTTGGCATAGGGGCTAATTTGCTCTTCAATGTCTATAGCAAGATCAGAAAGCCTAGGGCAGGCGGGCGGGCTAAGATTCAAGCCTATGGCTTTTTTGGGGGACTCTTAGGAATCGCCCATATTTGGACGGCACAATTTTCTAATATTACACAGGCGCAGGTGAGCAATAATGCCAATATTGACGCGGTCTTTGGGATTAGCGTGCGCATGGATCGCTTCAAATGGAGCTTGGGCGCGCGCGTGCCCTTGATCTCCCAAACTCGCACTCTCATGGCACCCACAAGTATCAATGGTTATGAGAGTTTAACCCTGCTAGACAGCTATAAAAGCTCTTCATTATTCATGAATTTCACCCAAATTTTTTAAACCTCCTCGGCAGAAATCCCACCCGTCTTTAGCGGGTGGGATGAATGCCACTAATCCGTGGTATAATACTCTCATACATTCGTATCTACGGCAGGGAGTGTCGAAAGTTACGCCTTTGGAGATATGATGTGTGAGACCTGTAGGGAATGCGTTGGAGCTCAAACTCTGTAAAATCCCTACTATAGGGACTAGAGTGAGAACCAAACTCTCCCTACGGGCAACATCAGCCTAGGAAGCCCAAATGTCTTTAGCATTTGGGCACTTCACACCTTAAGGAGTTTGTGATGCCAATATTGCGTTTTTTAGAGGGTGTGAATTTCAATTCCTTGCACCTGCAAGTGTTGTTAGAAACGCCCAGCAGTAAAGAGATTCGCATTTGTATGCCTGAGGGACAAGAGATGCGCGAACACCAAGCCCCCGGGCAAATCGTGGTGCGCGTTTTAAAGGGGCGTATTTGGTTTGAAGTAGGGGGCACAAGGCACACCCTAGAAATGGGGGATTGCATTGCCCTAGATGCCAACACCCCCCATAGTCTAGGCGGGCTAGAAGATAGTGTCCTTAACCTCAGCCTCCATAAAACTAGCGCGCACTAAGGACTCCAAAATCCAGCTTTAGCAAAGCCCTGCAGATCGCGCTTTTAGTTTTAAAATGTTGAATCGCCCCCTGTGGGTTTAAATACACACAGGGAATATCATCCACACTTAAAAGGCGTGTTTGTTTGAATAGGGCGCGCAGAGAGTCAAGCACGCTTTTAGGTGGGTTTTTCAACACCCCTAAACAAGCTTTCTTGGCTTTATCACTGAGGTATTTAGGGAGCAAGCAGAGTTGGGGCTGTTTTAAAATGCGTGTGTGGGGGTCTTTATAGCGAATAGCGTATTCAGAGATGCTAAAAGACTTCTCAAAATCTGGAAAGTAGTCTTGAAACAAGCCTTGGATATAAAATTTGGTGTTGTGTAGGTAGAATAGACTTCTAATCAAGGCATAATTTTTAAACGCCTCTAAAAAGCTGTCAGGATCGCTTTTGATGATTTCTTCTAAAAAAGGGTTGTGGTTTTTGGCAAGTTGGGCTAGATACCACGCAGCCTTAAGATTCTCACGCAAGGGGTCGGGATTGAAACGAGTCCAAATATTTATGGGATCCGCTTCGTCGTAAGCGTCAGTGGAATAAACCCAAAAGAAAAACCCCATAGCGGCACTCAAGTCATTTAAATAGGCGCATTTGTCTTGTGTGCAAGTGTGCTTGATGGAGGGTAGGCTTTGGATATAGGCTAGGGGGTCTAGTTGAGAAGCAAGCAGAGGCGAGAAGAAAAAGGGGAGGAGGGTATTTTTGAGAAAGAAGTAGGGATCAAGTGGGTCAGGATATACAGAGTCGCCCGGGTCAAAGTCTATATTAGTTAAGCGGGTGTCCTCCAAATACTCCCATAACAAGAGTAAGGCGATGCTTTTAAAGGCTTTATGCGTGCGTGCGGGGAGTTTGTGATCTTTAAAGATGGGGAATATATCCAAAAGGGACCAAGCTTTTTTGTAGAAATCTTGAGCCCTTTGTTTTTCAAAAGCTTGGAGGCGTTTTTGGCGCGTTTCTTTATCCACACTACGATCCAAAAGCAGGCGCGTATAGGTAACATCTTTATCAATCATCTCCAATTTCAAGGCTTGCATCTGATTTCTCCATGCATCTGGAGGGAAAAAGGACTTATACCACGCCTCAAAGGCTTTATCCTTGTCTGAGACCTTAGCCCCTAGCAACGCCAAGCATAAGAGCCAAATCCACACGAAAGCACGCATAAAACTCCTTAATGCAAATGTGTATAGATGTCTTGCAAAAGGACCTTAAGCCTTGAGTCATAATAGGCATCTAAGAGAATAGCAGGGTTTTGTTGCAAATCCACGCCCAAGAAGGCTTTAATGAACTTGTAATAGCTTTCTTGTTCATAGCTGTCAAAGGCATCATTTTCAAATCCACTAGAGAGCAAATCTAGCTGTTTAAAGGTGCGCAAAAAGGACTTGATGGCAGGATCATTTTTTTGTCTCTCTGACATGCTATCTAGGCTGTCTTGAATTTTTTGGTATGTGTTACATACATCATAATCGCATTCTCCCACCTTTGTAGTTTGACTGACTAGGGTATCCCATAGGCTTACACCCTCCTTTTGGGCTTGAAACACGGGGGCAAAAAATAGATTGAAACCATCTAAAAAAGCTTGGGTTACTTGGGTGGCATCAAAGGCATCGGGGGGCGAAACATAAGTATAGCAGTCAATATCGGGGATATAGCTACGCAAAAGCGCAAAGAGTTGGAAGGACTCATAGACTTTCAAAATCTTAACAAATTCTTTATCTTGGGGGGTTTTTGGCTGGAGGTTTTTTAGCAGGGGAATCTGATCCATAAAATCTAAAGCCAAAGAGAAAAACAAGGAAGCATGCCTCTCCATCGCATCCCTATAAAAATAATAGTCTTTACAATCCTCTGCCCCCGTAAAATCCTTGATCAAATCCTCCTCATACATGCGCACCGTGAGCGCGCGCATATCTTGCATGCCTTGGATCAACGCCTTAGAGGGTTGGCTAAAAGCAACTTGGATCAGCGCAAAACACACAAAGAGATAACGCAACGCCCTCATTTTGTGTTGGTTAAGAATTGTCGGTATTCTTGGCATATTTGCGCCAAGTTGGCATCGCTAATTTCAGCGCTACCAAAGACTTTAAAATGCCCTTGGAGTGTCGCCCCCACAAACTTCGTAGTCGCCTTAAAAGGGCTGAGTAATGTCTCTACACTATAGCTACCCGGGGCTAAATACGCGCTCTCCTGCGCCCCAAAGCTCGTGCACAGATAAAAGGATTTCCCCGCTAAAGCCTTGTTCGATGCGCCAAAAGCAAAGCCATAAGTCAACACATCATCTAGGTATTGCTTGAGTAAGGGCGGGTAGGAATACCAGCAAATGGGGAATTGGAAGACAATGTGCTGGTGTTGCAACAAGAGTTCTTGCTCGGCTAAAACATCGATTTTAAAATCCGGGTATTTGCTGTAGAGATCGCTAAAAACTACAGATTCACCCTCAAGCGCGTTCTTTAGCGCCTTATTGATACGCGAGGTAGCAAAATTAGGGTGGGCAAAGATCACTAAAGCTGGCATGTTTTTCCTTTATGAAAATGGGTTATCATAGCCAATCCGTGTTGCTGCGCGCTTAAAGTGTTTTGGTAGGGTTGTGCTGGCGCATTTGGTAGGCTAGCGCGCGCTGGCTTTGGGTGTCTAGTTGGTAGCGTTTGTCGTAGGCGTTTTGCACGGCGATCTTTAAAATATCGCACTGGTTGGCATACAAAGGCTCATCCCACATGTCTAACACCAACGCGTAAAGCTGGATATTTTGCACCAAGAGTTCGAAGACACGGGCGCGATCCCTAAGATACAACGCCTCATCTAGACCATAATTAGAAATGTGCAATAACACGCGCTCAAAGACTTTAGAGGCGATGCGCGCGGGGAGTTTTTGGGCTAAATAGGTCTTGAGCTTCTCTAATTGGCAATCCAGATCGCTTTGATCAGAAAAGATCAACACGCTAAAAAGCAGAATTTGGGTGTTGAGTTGCTTGCCTAAACGCCTAGTCTGCCACTTAATTAGCCATTTTCTGGGCTTAGAGAGTGTAAAGATCGCTCCCAACACACGCTCCTTGCATTTTATTTGAGGATCATAGCATAAGCGGGCTAATTAGCGGAGTTTTTGCTCAAGTTTGCTGAGGTGGGGAGGTAAAGTTTTTAAAAATATAATATAATACTTCTAAAAAGCCAAACGCGGAGGAATTGATGTTGCAATGGATAGACACGCATTGCCATTTGGATCATCGTCTTTACCATGCCGATGTCAAACAGGTTTTAGAGGACGCCAAGCGGGCAGGAATCGCGCGCATGGTGATTCCGGGCGCAGACCCTAGGGATTTAGACAGGGCTTTGCAACTGTGCGCGCACCATGAGGAGTTGTATTTCGCTGTGGGGGTGCACCCCTTAGATGCGCATCGCTTTGATCATGCGTTTTTACAGAGGCATATCCAACACCCTAAATGCGTGGCTGTGGGGGAATGCGGGCTAGATTACTTCCAACGCCAAGGGGTGTCCATAGACAAGGTGCGCCAAAAGGAAGTTTTTTGTGCCCAGATTGAGTTGGCTTTAGCTTACAACAAGCCCTTGATCGTGCACATTAGAGAAGCTAGCGATGACGCTTACGCCATTTTGAAGAGCTACCCCCACGCGCGCGGGGTGTTGCATTGCTTTAATGGGGATGGTATCTTGCTAAATCTGCGCGAAAACTTCTACTATGGCATTGGGGGGGTGGCGACCTTTAAAAACGCCAAGCACCTACAAAAAACCCTTGCGCAAATCCCGCTAGAACGCCTAGTGCTAGAAACAGACGCGCCCTATCTAACCCCCCATCCTTTCAGAGGCACGCGTAACGAACCCAAATACACCGCCTTAATCGCCCAACAGGTCGCCCAAATTCTCAACATAGAACCTGCCCACCTAGCCCACACCACCAACACCAACGCGCTAACTCTCTTTGGGCTTGCCCCTTTGGCTAAGGTGTCTTAATGGCGCGCCCTTTAAAACTCTTGGCAACTTTCTTTGTGGGGCACACTCTAGCCTGCGCCCAGCCCATCAGCACCGCCCTCAATCTCAAGCCCTTGAATAGCTTTGGAGTCAACGCGGAGTTTCTAGCTAGTGTGGACAATTCGCAGAGTCTGCAAAGTGTGCAGGAGGCTTGGGATCACTTCGTGCAACGCTACGATCGCAATGGGGTGTTTATCCCCACTATCAAGAGCATGCTAGCCCAAGCGGATATTCCTGTGGAGTTTTTATTCATGGCAATGGCGGAGTCGAATTTTTCCACCAATGCCTATAGTGTCAAAAAGGCTGTGGGGATTTGGCAACTCATGCCCGACACGGCTAGAATGTTGGGTTTGCAGGTGGATAATTATGTAGATGAACGGCGCGATCCTATCAAAAGCACACGGGCGGCTATCACTTACTTACACATGCTTTACAAACAAACCAAGCAATGGTATCTAGTGGCGATGGCTTATAACTATGGACCAAGAAGGGTGCTAGAAGCCATTCAAGAGGCCGGTAGCGATGATATTAATGTCTTGTTGGACGATAGCAAGAGATTCCTTCCCAAAGAAACGCGCGGTTATATTCGATCCATTTTGAGTTTAGCCATCGCCTTCAATAATCTAGATGCCTTGCAACACAAGGAATATCTACTCAACCGCGGGGCATACACCAGTTTAGCCAGCTTGAAAATCCAAGGGGGCACTTTACTCTCTTCTATTGCCAAAGGCGCGCACATCCCTTTAAGCCAACTCAAGTCCTATAACCACCAATTCCACTACAATTTTCTCCCCCCCGATAAAGCCTACACCGTCTATATCCCCTATGAGAATCTCGCCCACTTCAAGCAACATTACAAGCCGGGTAACCCCCTACACGCCTTTGTAACCCACAAGGTCAAGCCTAGAGAAACGCTTTACTCTATCGCGCGCAAATTCCACACCAGTGTGGCAATGTTAAAGGCTATGAATAATTTGAAGGGTTCTTTTTTAAGCACCCGCCAAACTCTTCTCATCCCCATTCTCAAGCAACACCCCACTAAGGGCTTGAAAAAAGTCGCGCAAAATGATGTGGCGTTTTAAGGTCTTGCTGGTCTTGTGCGTGCTGTGGGGCTGTGGACCCAACCAGAACAAGAGTAGCCGTCCCTTGCTCTCCAAGCATGAGAGTTTGCGCGCCTATGATGACGCTAGGGAGTTTGGCGCGCCCCAGCCACGCAAACATTCCTTTTGGTCCTGGCACAAACACAAATCTAAAAACCCCAAGCCATCTAACGCCCCTGAGAGCATGGCAAATGTCCCGGCCAATAGCTTGACAGCGGGCATGCGCGATTCAGAGGCGATTCAGCGAGCGACCATGCGCCCTTATCGGGTAGGAAGCAAGATGTATTACCCCACAAAAGTCAATGTAGGGCAGACCTTTGATGGTTATGCTAGCT
This sequence comes from Helicobacter labacensis, assembly GCF_003660285.1. Lineage (GTDB taxonomy): Bacteria > Campylobacterota > Campylobacteria > Campylobacterales > Helicobacteraceae > Helicobacter > Helicobacter labacensis. The sequence continues at coordinate 6,672 of NZ_QXQQ01000005.1, forward strand.
GGTATGGACCCAATTTCCATGCCAAGCGCACCAGCAATGGGGAGACTTACAACATGTATGCCCACACAGCGGCTAATAAAACCCTGCCCATGAACACCATAGTTAAGGTTACCAATAAGGACAATAACAAGAGCACCATTGTGCGTATCAACGATCGCGGACCCTTCGTGGCTAATCGGATCATCGATCTCTCCAATATCGCCGCGCACGACATCGCGATGGTGAGTAAGGGGGTCGCGCCCGTCAGGCTGGAGGTGTTGGGCTTTGGGGGGGTGATTGCCAAGCAATACGAAAAAACTTTAGAGAAAGCCCCCCAAGCGCACGCACTCAAACAGGAATTCAAAGTGGGCGAGAGTCAAAAAAGCGTGAGCGGAGGGCGTTTTTCCTTGCAAATGGGGGCTTTTAGAAGCCATGAGGGCGCGCAAAAAGCCCAACAAGATTTAAAACCACTGCTTAAAGCCCCCTACCATGCCAGCATTGTGCAAGGCACTAAGGGCAACCAACCCATTTACCGGGTGTTTATTCAAGGGTTTCAAAGCGAAGCGGAGGCAAACGATTTTGCTAAGAGCATGGGTAAGCCTGCTTTTTTGGTGCGCGAGTAGGTGCGTCTCAATACGCTATGGGTGTTTTTCATAGGGGTGAGTGTGGCGATGGGTGCTTTGATTGTCTTTTTCTTGCAACCCCACCCTACCCCCCCATTGGTTAGCAAGGATTTTGCCAAAATTGAAGTGCGTGGTTTTGAAGCGTTCCAAACCAATCCTAAAGGCACGGATTTGAGTATACAAGGGGCTAGGGCGTTGCAATATAGCGATCGCGAAGTGCTCTATGACTTCATCTTGAGTAAATACGACCCCCAAGACAAGGTGCAAGAACAAGCAAAGGGGGAGGTGATGGTGCATAAAAAAGAACTCTACAGTTTCCCTAAGGGGGTGTTTTACACCACCAGCAGTGGGCAGAGTTTCTGGAGTCAATACGGGATTTACGATCACAGCAAGCAGATGTTTCAAGGCAAGGGACCCTTTAAGATGCGTGGACCTGAGGGCAATGTGGACGGGGAGGATATTTCCTACAACCATGTCAGTGGGCTCTTACGCGCTAAACGCGTCCACGCGCTCATCGATTTGCAAAGCGCCAAACAATCCAAACCCCATGTCCCTAACGCGAAGGGCTTGAAATTGTGAAATGGGGGGTGTTATTCCTAGCGCTAGCGCTTTTGCAAAGCGCGCCCATTAGAGAAACCTTAGAGGTGATCGCCGATAAATTCCTAGCCGATGATAAAAAGCACATCACCACTATAGAGGGTCATGTGCACATCAAAAAGGGCAAAGACACCCTCAACGCCAATAAGGTTATTATCTACACCAACGCCAAGCGCAAACCGGTCAAATACGAGGCGATGGGCGCGGTGCAGTTCCACTTAGTAACCCAAGATGGGCGCGAAGTAGAGGGGCATTCTGATCGCCTCATTTACGATGCGATCAAACAAGAATACCGCTTGTTGCAAAATGCGGTGGTGAACGAAGTGGGTAAGATCAATTCCATCAAGGGCGAGGAGATCATTTTGAGCAAAGAACGCGGGTATGCCGATGTGCTAGGGGGCAAGGACAAGCCCGCTAGATTTGTCTTTGACATGGACGACATCCAGCAAGAACAAAAAAAGCAAAAGCAAAAAAAAGCCCAAGCCACCAAACAAGCTACCCAAAGCACCCCCAAACAAGAAGCCCATGAATCCCATTAATGTTGTCCAGAGTCGTTTTTTGATCACAGCGAGCAATTTAGCCCAATGCCCTCCGGCGTGCGCGCCAGAGGTGGCGTTCGTGGGGCGTAGTAATGTGGGCAAAAGCACACTGATCAACCGCATTTTACAACGCCAAATCGCCAAGAGTTCGACCACCCCGGGCAAGACCAAGAACGCGAATTTCTTTAGCACAACATGGCGCATTGCTCCCCAAGAAACTCTAAGTTTTGGTTGCATTGACTTGCCTGGTTTTGGATACGCCAAGGTTTCTAAGCAGGTTAAAAGGGAGTGGGAAGTCTTTTTAAGCGCGCTTTTGGCACAACGCCCCTCTATCAAACTCATCCTACACTTGATCGATTCTAGGCATGTAAACCTAGAATTAGACCAGCAAGTGCGCGCCTTTTTACAACATATCTTACGCCCCGATCAAAGCCTAGAGCGCGTTTTTACTAAATTTGACAAGCTCAATAAGAACGCCCAGCATGCCCTCTATAAATCCCACAATGCCCCCCTAATTAGCGCACAAGGCGCGCTCGATTCTAAGTTTGGGACGCTTTTAGACCTCCAGCGCGCCATCATCAAGAATTTGTTCGCCAAGAGCCTTGATGTTTAAAACCAAGTTCCCCATTGGCTTAGTGCTAGCTTGGCTGGGTTTTTATCTCTACAGCAATATCGCCGACATCTACACTTGGCTACCCCCCATGCTAGCTTTCCTCTTTGCATTTTACCGCCACACTTTAGAGAATCCGCGCGCAGAAGTGCTGTGGTGGATCTTTGCCTGCCTTGTGAGTGTGGAACTCATTTACACCCAACCTTTAGGGGTGCTTATCTTGCTCTTCATCTTTTATGAAAAGCTGGTTGTGCGCAATTTATTGCGCGCTTTTCAAGACAATGTGCTGGGGGATTTGGTGCATGGCTTTTGTGTTTATGGGCTGTATTTGGGCTTTTTAGCGCTTTGGAATCACAATTACGCCCCCTTTTGGAAGGAAGCACTGAGTTACAGCGTGCTAGAGTTTTTGCTTTGGAGAGTGTATGCTAGGGTTTAGAATGCGCTTTGTGTTGGGCTTATTGGGTTTGGTGTGGGCGGTGCTGGTGTTTAAAATCTTTATTCTCACCATCAAGACCAATGACTACTTTGAGCAACTCGCCTTGCGCAACATGACAAAAAAAGAGATTTTAGTGCCCACACGGGGGATCATCATGGATCGCCACCACGAATTGCTCGCCATCAACCAGCTAGGTTTTAGTATCGCGCTTTCCCCCGCGCTAAAAAACTCCGTGTTGCAAGCCAGAATTGCGCTTTTGAGGCGTTACTTCCCTAATTTAAACCAAGATGACGCGCTAGACAACTACCAAAAACAAAATTCACGCTACAACCACAACGCGATCCCTATTTTAGATTTTGTCCCCTATGCCACCATGCAAACTCTCTATGCCAAACTCTTGCAAATCCCAGACATCGTCATCACCCCGGCTAACAAACGCCACTACCCCAATGGCGCTCTAGCCTCCCATGTCATTGGCTATTTAGGCGCGGCTGATAGCAATGACATCGCTAAAAACCCCCCCAGCCAATACACCCACACCATCGGCAAAACTGGACTAGAAAAAGAGTATAACGCTCTTTTACAAGGCGCGTTAGGATATAAATTGGTGAGTGTGAACGCGCTCAACCAAGAATTAGAAGTGCTAGAGGTCAAAGAACCCAAAACCAATAACGATCTCATTTTGAGTTTGGACAAACGCTTACAACGCAAGGCAGATACTCTCTTTGCAGACAAACGCGGGGCGATCATTGTGATGGACGCGCGCAATGGGGAAATTTTAGTGGCTGGGAGTTACCCAGAATACAACCTCAATGATTTTATCGGGGGGATTAGCCTAGCAGATTGGAAGAGCTTGCAGGACAATCCGGGCAATCCCTTGCTAAATCGGATCGTCAATGGGCTTTACCCCCCGGGGTCTGTGGTGAAAATGGGGAGCGCTTTGAGTTTTTTAGAGAATTTACCCATGAACGAAAACACCACCATCCCCACACCCGGCTATATTGAAGTGGGCAAGCGCAAGTTTAGGGACTGGAAACCCGGGGGGCATCAAGACTCCAATCTCTACAAAGCCATTAAGGAGTCCGTAGATGTTTACTTCTACAAGTTCGCTCTAGACCTTCCCATTGAGAAACTCACCAAAACTTTCTCGCAAATGGGTTTTGGGAAAAAAAGCGGGGTGGATTTGCCCAATGAGTTTGTGGGCATTTTGCCCGATCCTAGCTGGAAGATGAAGCGTTTTGGGAGTGTTTGGAATGTGGGCGACACGCTTATTACAGCCATCGGACAGGGTTCTTTTCTCACCACACCCCTGCAAGTGGCTAATTACACCGCCCTTTTAGCCTCAGGCAAACTCCCCACTCCCCACTTCCACCAGCATGGGGATTTCAAGTCCAAAGATGTTTTGGACGCGTTTGAAAAATCCAAATTGCCTATTTTGCGCAAGGGTATGCATGAGGCATGCGACCAGCAGGGGGGAACGGCGTATAAAAGCACGCGCGGGGCTAAGGTGAGTTTGGCATGCAAGACGGGCACAGCGCAGGTGGTGAGCATCGATCAAAATACCACCACACGGATAAGGGAAAGCCAAATGGAATACTCCCAGCGATCGCATGCATGGATCACGGCGTTTTTACCCTATGAAAACCCCCAGTATGTCATCACCATCTTAGTAGAACATGGAGAGGGGGGGAGCAAGAATGGTCCCCTGCTCAAAGAAATGGCTAACACGCTTTTAGAGCTAGGCTATATCAAGCCTTGAGGTGATCTAACACCTCACGCAAATCTAGCGAGCGCGCTATGGCGCTGGCGCGCTCCTTGACAATCTCTTTAGCGTTGAACGCCACGCTCACATCAGCTAAGTCAAACATACAAATATCATTAGCCCCATCGCCCACCACCACAGTGTGGCGCGCCCTTAAGAGTTGTTGCAAACCCAATAACATCTCTCTTTTGGAATCCCCGCGCATCATAGGTCCGCTCACCAAACCCTCCAACACCCCAGCGCGCGCATGCAAGGTGTTGCTAAAATCTGCATCCAAGCCTAATTTTTCCTTAAAAAATGCGGTCGCTAGTTTGAACCCCCCACTAAAACACACCACCTTATAGCCACGCGCGCGTAGACCCTCTATTGCTTCCTTAGCCCCCTTGTGTAGGGGTAAGCCCTCACACACAGCCCTAGCCACGCGCACATCCATACCCTTGAGTAAAGCCACCCGACTAAGCAAACTGGTGTAGAAATCTGCCCTGCCCTCCATCGCCTCAGTGGTGCACGCTTGGATCTCTGTGCCCACCCCGTATGCCTCCCCTAGTGCCTCTAGCGTTTCGGCATCCACTAAAGTGGAATCAAAATCAAAGACAGCCAATTTCATATCTCTCCTTAAAAACCCCTATTCTAGCCAATTTTGTTATAATGTGCTCATGGATGCAAGAGAGTGCTTTTTAACTGTATTTTACGCGGGCAAGTTCCCCAAGGGTCCGGGCACGGCTGGGAGTGTAGTCGCTTTGTTACTGGGTTTGCCTATTTTATACGCCTCGCCCAATACCTTGTTTTTAAGCGCGTTGCTCATTGGGTTGATCGCGATCAAACAAATCGACATTTACGAACAAGAGCACAACACCCATGATCCTAAACACATCGTGATCGATGAATTGGTGGGGATGTGGATCGCGATGGCGGTAGCTGGCTGGGGTTGGCTGAGTCTAATAGCTAGCTTTGTCTTCTTTAGACTCTTTGATATTTACAAGCCCTCTTTAATTGGCACAATCGACGCAAAGGTAACAAACGGGCTTGGGGTAGTGGGCGATGACGCTCTGGCGGGTTTGCTAGGCGGGCTGTGCGCTTTACTCCTAGTCCACTTTGTCAACCTGCTTTTTTAGAAATTGTAGACATAGTTAGCAAAGATAGCTATGTTGCGTCTGAGATTGAAACTGATAAAATCGCCCTTTTTAACCCCATACTCCTCGTAATCCTGCGTGCGCGTGATAGTGAGATAGGGGTCGTTGATGGTGGGGATGCGCACGCCTAGCTCAAAGCCCTGATGCTTGGTGAAATTAGCCCTAAAGCCGATATTGACGAGGAACTGCACGAAGGTGGGCGAAAACTTGGCTTGGAAACCCTCTTCGCTGTTAAAATCGCGGGCGCGATCGCTATAATAGTTATTCATGCTCATACACTGCCCGTCATCATTGCTATACACGCACTGCCCTTGATCATAAGCCTTGCCCATAAGCCAAGAACTCCCCCCGATCATCACCCCGACAAACATGCCAAAAGTGCGATCTTTCTTCTCATAAAAATTTAAGAGCGCGTCCATCCCTACGCCATAAAAGAGATTGGCAGAGGGTTGGCTAAACCTGCCCATTGTGTTGTAATAGCTCCCCCCCTGACCGCTAAAAAAGCCATAATAGCGCAAGCCAAAGCGTTTTTTAGCCCCAAAGAATTGTTTGTAACCGATTTGGATGTCTGCGCCAAAGAGATTCCCATTGTAGGGGGGCGATTTGCCTAGCACTTGTTCTAAAACGGGTTTGCTCACCTTTTGGGTTTGGGTGAAATTAGAGTATTGAAACCCAGCCTCTATAAACGCGCCGTTTTCTTCCGCGCTTAAAGGAGCTAGAGAAAAGAGGCCAAGAGCACTGAGGGCTAAAAGAGAGGATTTAAAGCTTAATGCTTGTGGCTTGTGGCTTGTGGCTTGTGGCTTGTGGCTTGTGAGTGTAGCATAGTAACCTTTCTTTGTCAATAAAATAGACCAAAAATTCTAGCGTGTCTTAGCTTGATTGTCAAGGTTTAAGTTACGCGCCTATGCGAGTTTAGCTATAATGGGGGCTGTAATTATTTTTTAAGGAGCAACCATGAAATTAGCTAAATTTGTTTTGCATTGTGATAACCATCGCGTGGGTAGTTTGGAGGAACTTAGAGAGCATTTTGACATCTTAGATGTGTTGGAGCACTATAAAAGCAACACTTTACAACGCTGGTTGCGCTCCCGTGCGCTCCAAAGTGAGTTAGAGCAAGTCCTAGCCATTAATGCCACTAGCGATGTGGAGATCATCCTTGCGCTGTGCCAAATCTTTAGCGTGGGCGTGGAAAAAGAGGATATTGAGGCGGTGCTAAAGAGCCAACAAGCCCTAGCCAACAAACAAGCCCAGCTAGAGAAGTATCAAGGGCAACAAACAGAATTAGAGAAACTTATTAGGAAATTGATCCAAGAGGCGATCGAACCTAGTGTGAAGTCTATCTCTAGCCTTAATGTCAAGCTCAAACCCCATCAATCCTATTACACACTTAAAGATGATTTTCTTAATGCTCCCGACTTGGAGAGCGGAAGGATGATTTTAGTGGAATTACTCAACAATTATTTTGAAGAGTTGAGTTTGGATACTCATAATGTGATGGATAAACTTGCAATCAAGCATAAAAAATCTCTTTGGAAAGGCGAGCCCAAACATTACCCCGCCCTTCTGCTCTACTTTTTTGCAAGTCCCATGTTTCAAGAGAATGAAGGGCTTGAATATCCCGTTGCAAATTGTTATTTTTTTTCAAAAGCGGATTTTATGGCTGCTTTATCCGATTATGAAATCAGACATGAAGGTAGGTATTACGAGCCAAAACAGGATACAATGTTTGTCTATGTAGATAGCAAGCGTTCATGGGGAAACAAGTGTATAAAGATTAGTGATGATTGCTGGTTTAATATCCTCGTTGGCGAAAGTAAGCTTTACTTGGGTAGCGATAAGGAAACCTACTACGAACTCCCCGCGCTAAAAGCCTAACCTTGTCTGCTTGTGCCATTGAGATCATTTGCGAGGCTAACCAAGAGAATCTGCCCCTAGATTTGCAAAGCTGGCTAACCCCCAAACTTTTGTCCATTATGGAGTATCTTAATGGCGATCACTGTGTGGAGTTGGTGTTAGTCTCTAGCGCACAGATGGCTAAATTAAACCTAGAGTTTAGAAATATCCCTAAAAGCACCGATGTGCTGAGTTTCCCCATAGAAATCCCCGGGCATGCGCTTTTGGGGAGCGTGGTAATCAATGTGGATTTAGCCCTGCAGGAGAGCCAAGCGCGTGGGCATGCGCTTTTAGAGGAGATCACCTTATTATTTGTGCATGGCTATTTGCACCTACTAGGCTACGATCACGAATGCGATCAAGGGCAACAACGCGCCCTAGAACAAGAGATCATCAAACACTTCAACCTGCCCCCTAGCTTGATGGCGCGCACAGAGTGGATTTAGCCTGTTTAATTGCCTCCAAATGTTCTTGCCATTTTGGGCTAAAAAGTGCGGGGCGCAAGGTGGGGGGGATTTGCAAGAGTTGGCATTGTATTTTATAGGCTTTTGGCATGGCTTTGATCGCGTGTTTTCTTGCGCCCACAAAGACAAAGCCCCCCAAAACCCCCACGCAATACACCCTAGCGCGCGTGCTAAAGAGGGTATTAAAGCCTTGGCGTTCTAACTCTAGGCGTTGGGGCTGGCTTAACACATAGCCTAAGCGTTTTAACAAAATATCAATGTAATATAATTTTTGCTTATTCTCTTTAAACACCCACACCCTAGCCACACAAACCATCTCAATAGGGGGATAAAGCTGGTGTTTCTCCACACCCAAAGCCTCAAAACTGCGCTTTAAGCCCTTGTGCGCGCCTTGCATACCCAAGAACACATCGCTTAGAGCCTGCCTAAAGACATTGCGCCTAAAGCGTGGATCAATATTGCTACAATCCTCAAAATAGCGGTAATGCTTGGCGTGTAAATATTTTGTAAGCGCGCTTTTAGGGGTGTAAATCAGAGGGCGCGCTAGGCTGTAATGCTCTCTATTTTCTAAGGCTTCAAAGCCCAAGAGGGTTTGCAAACTTGCCCCCTTAGCTAATTGCATCAAAAACCACTCTAATTTGTCATTGAGGTGGTGGGCTAGAATCACGCAGGTATAGCCAAATTGCGCGCTCAAGCGATCAAAAAAAGCATGGCGGCGCGCGCGCGCTCTAGCCTCAATATTGCCCCCCCTTAAAGGCGCATAGAGCACATGCACGCTTTTGGCGTGTTTGCGCCCCAATTCTAGGGCGTATTGCACCTCTAAATGGGCTTGATCGCGCAGAGCATAATGCACGATCGCCATATCAAAGCGCACGCCCTGTTCTAATAAAAGATAGAACAACGCCACACTATCCCCCCCGCCTGAAAAGCCCAATAAACACCGATTCTTTAACAAATACTCCAAGCCCTCTAAGGCGATCATTTAAGCCCTATCTCAAGCAAAACCCATTAGAATCTGCCTTTTTGCTCCATTCTAACATGAAAGCCACTAAATCCATAAGGAGCAAGCCATGCAAGCCTTAGCGCGCTTTTTCCAATTTAACGAACGGCAAACCAATTTGCGCACCGAAATTTTAGCCGGGTTGAGCACTTTCATCACGATGGCTTATATCCTTGTTGTCAATCCAGCCATTTTGCAAAAAGCGGGCATGGATTTTGGAGGGGTGTTTGTGGCTACCATTTTAGTTTCGGTGGTGGGCACGCTCATTATGGGCTTGCTGGCTAATTACCCCATCGCCATTGCCCCGGGCATGGGCATGAACGCTTACTTCACCTTTGTGATCGTGCTGAGTATGGGGATTTCTTGGCAGAGTGCATTGGGGAGTGTGTTTTTAGCCTCGCTCATTTTTTTAGCCCTCTCTTTGAGTGGGTTTAGGCAAGCCTTGATCAAGGCGATCCCCAACCCCTTAAAAGCAGGCATGAGCGCGGGCATTGGGCTTTTTATTGCTTTCATTGGCATGCAAAATGCCCATTTGATTGTCGCTTCACCAGAAACTTTGGTTACTTTAGGCAATTTTACCCACCCCATTGCCTACATGTCTTTACTGGGTTTGCTAGTTACCCTTGTTTTAATGATTTACAACATCAAAGCGGCGATCTTTTTGGGCATGCTCATCACTGCTTTGCTGAGTTTCTTTTTAGGGCATATCCAACTCCCCGATCACCTCTTAGAACTCCCCACACACACCAGCACCACCTTTTTTAAGCTAGATATTTTAAGCGCATTCAAACCTGATTTAAGCGCGGTGATCTTCACCTTCTTTTTGATCATGCTCTTTGACACCACCGCCACGATGATCGGTGTTGCCAAACAAGCCAACCTGCTTGAAAATGGGCATTTCCCCAACGCTAAAGCGGCGTTGTCTGCCGATGCGCTTGCCAGCACTTTGGGCGCGCTTGTGGGCACTTCGCCCACCTCTGCTTACATTGAATCGGGTGCGGGGGTGAGTGTTGGCGGGCGCACGGGCTTTACTTGCGTGGTGATCGCCTTGCTATTTGCTTGTATGCTCTTTTTTGCGCCCATCGCTAAAATGTTAGCCAGCGTGCCTGCTATCACCTCCCCTGCTTTAATTGTTGTGGGGTTTTTGATGATGAGTCATTTGAGTGCCATTGATTGGCATGACCTAGAAGAATCCCTGCCTGCCTTTTTTGTGCTCTTTTGGATTCCCCTCTCTTATAGCATCACTAGCGGGGTGGGCGCAGGGCTGATCCTCTATCCCCTCATTAAAATCTGTCGGGGTAAGTTTAAAGAAGTCCATCCTCTTTTGTATGTCTTTATGATTCTCTTTAGCTTGCAATTTGTCCTTGACGCGTTGCATGGCGCGCACGCCTAGAGCGCATGGCACACAGCTGCATTCCAAAATTGCATAAATTTTTATAAATTAAGAATTTTCATGCGTGGTTTGATTTTGTTAGTCTTGTTTGTCCTAGGTTTTGCTCAAGAGACACCAACTCTTCAGGCAAAGCTTAAGGTAAAGGATCAGCAAATACCCCCCGCTCTCATTCAGGGTATTGCAAAAATGCGCGCTAAGATGGTCGCCGCCCAACTAGATGCCTTAAAGCAGTTTGGTGGCAAAGCGTGTGGCACCACACACCAATATGCGAAATATTTGTCTCATCCGGCAATTGCTTTAGTGGATTTTGGAAAAGGTTTGCTCAAATACACCCCTCAAGGATTGCTACAAAAACTCAAACCCTATAGCGCTACACAAGAGAAATTTTTAAAAAATTTCAAGCAATTTGAAGCCCTCCACCTCTTATACTTGGTTGAAAATTCTATCTCAGATCCTTGTAGCCCTGTGGTCAAATTTGAAGCCACGCCCAAGCAGGTCGCCCAAGATTTCCTAGATAGCGTTAACTTCATCTACACGCCCCTAATCCAAGCCTACCAAATGGGCTTAGACCCCATAGCTTACATGCACTCTCTTAATGCTGATGCGTTGTTGCAACTCCTTTGCCCAAAGTGCCACCATGCAAACACGACAACAGATCTAGACATCTTCCAACGCGATCTAAACACTCTCATTTCTACTCTTTCATGCAGAGAACCGATAAAGGCATTTTTAGGGCATTTAAAGCACGACAGCGAATCGATGGTTTCAGCTATCGAATTTTGGCAAGCTCTAAGAGAAGGCACGATTATGTGGGCTAATCTAGCCCTAAGGGACGGGCACACGGATGAATTGGTGGGATCAAAAGATGACCCCTACACGCTTTTCTCCACCCACTACCTAGCACGCACAATCTTTTTGCTTTTGCATGCCTATGAGTTCTACATAGACGCTAAAGATACGGATCAATACACCAAAGAATTCCAAGAAAACCCCACCATTTGTCTAAACCCTAGATACCTTTCTGCTAAACACCAACAAGCCTGCCTGCAAGTCTTCAAAACCCAAACCTACAAGCAGGCGGATTTAAACGACTATCTTAAAGCGATGCGCTTCATTTCTATCGATACCATTCCTTGCATGTATTTAGACCCTAGGGACAAGCTCCAAATTTTTAAGTCTAGCAATGCGATCTGTGTGGCGTTGCAAAAACACTTGGTAAAGGAATAAAAATGATCCGCCTACTTCTCTTAGCCCTCTTAGTGTTAAATCTACAGGCTAAAGAACATGTATTGACTATCCTTATTCCAATAGGCAATCTCCAAGAATTCAAAAACGCCCAACAATTTTTCAAGGCATTTAAGGCACTCTATACTTACAAGCAAAAATCCTCTGCCAAGATAGACGATGATCTCGACCCAAATATCTCATATACCGAATACCTGCCCGCCCTGTTTCGGGCTACAAGACATTATACAGATGCCTCCATCCCCCTAGCCAAAGCTGTAGCTAAGCAAGTCCCCTTGTTTCAAGAGTTTAAGCCCAAAAACAAAAGAGAAGCGCAATTCTTAGCCCATGTTAAAAATATGGCAATGCTCCATGCCCTTGACTTCACAGAGATTTCGTTTGATGAAAAGATTACATTTGCTGCCCGCGAATTTTTACACATCAACGCATGGCTCTATGCCCCACTTTTTAACGCCCACAAGCTAGGGCTAGATGGGATCGCCTATTTAGAGCAACTCCATCGCATCTTTTCTAAAAATACTGATTTGCGTCGCATCAGAAATATCCTTGATTTTAACAGAACAAGGGTATATGAAGCAGACAGAAAAAACATTGTCCCTCATAAGCCTTTTAGAAAACGCTTAGCCCAAGATATGCATGAAGCGGATATACCTATGGAAATCTTCGCCCACCATGCAGACTATAGTTATTGGGTTGCGCTAGTTTTGGACACCATCTTTGAGGGGGGGATATCTTGGGACCGGGTAACTAACACAGATGTATTCAGATGTACATTTTGGGACTTCATGGATAAAAATACCCAACGCATAGACCCCGAACATCTCTTTGATCTCTACACAGCACGGGTGATCCCCTTAGAGCGCAACGCCCCCTTTTACGACCTCTTGCGAAACGACGACCCCAAGATTTTAAAAGACACGCTAAAAGACCACCCCACCATGTGTTTAAGCCCCAAATACTTAAGCCCCAAATCACAGCAAATTTGCCAACAACTCTTTGATACCCAAACCTACAAAGCTAAAGACATCCAAGAGCAATTGCACCTCGTGCGCTTGATCTCTATTGATGAGAGCCCCTGTGTGTATTTAGACCCTAAGGACAAGCTCCAAGTTTTTAAGTCTAGTGATGCGTTATGTATGGCGTTGCAAAAACATTTAACAAAGGAATAAAAATGATCCGGTTATTTCTCTTAGCCCTCTTGGTGCTAAATCTACAGGGCAAAGAACATGTATTGACCATCACGATTCCAATGGAAAAACCCCAAGAATCCAAAAATGCCCCCTTTCTCAAGGCGGCTAAGAGCCTCTATGATTCGCTCGTAAATGCCCACAACAGCGCTTTGCAAGTTGCCCTTAAAGCGGAGTGTGATCCAAGCAGAATGGATCGATCCTTTATGACCCCACAAGTCGTAGCACGGCGTTATAAAACATGGATGAGTCTAGCTATCCAAATGATAGACCATGTGCCCTTTATGCAACGCCTAAAAAGTCTCCCGCTTTACCCGCAAATTCGGGGCTTTGAAGCCTTGCATGCCTTTGGCTTGGTGCGCGCTAAAATCAGTGGCGAGGTGGATTGTGAGGATGCGCTAGAAAATGGCGCACCCCCTCCAAAACCCCTTGAAGCCCAAAAACTCTTCAACGCCTTGCAATATAACCTAAAATTTTTCTACTCCCTTTTAATCAATATCTCCAAACAGGGCTTGCCCCTAGAATCTTTCTTAAACGATTTAATTTGGTTTGGCTCTTCTTTTGATTATCAAAACACCCTGATCAACCACCTAAACTTCTCCTCAAAGGACTATGACACTAAATTCAAAGCCTTAGAGAACATGCTAGCTAAAGACTCTTCGCCCACTATCTTACGCCTTAAAACTCTAATGGCGGGTTTAGATAATTTCTTATTCAATCACGATTATGATATTGCCTTGCAAGAAAGCGAAGGCTACTACAAACAGCTCCAAACCATTTTAGGCGTGAGTCTGTATGATATGCAGCTTTTGAAAGATTATTATGCTTACCGCTTTGACATATGGCTAAAAGGTGTGCGCACGCTTAGCCCCTCTCAACCCCCCGCCCCTTTGGATCGCGTGGGTTTCTATGCATGTCTTAAGGACTCTAAAACAGACACCCTAGCATGCCAAGCCTTGTTGAAGAATCCCGATATGGATTTTTACAATTACTTCCGCAATACCCGCCTCATCGCCTTTGATAATCAACCCTGCCTCTATCTCACCCCCCAAAACACGATCCAAAATTTCCCCTCTAAAGACCCCCTTTGTAAGACCCTACAGGCAAATCCGCCCCAAATGGGTATGGTTGTCCCCTCTCATGTGGCTAAAGCCTTTCAAGAGGCACAAGATGCCTTGATCCACATGATCAATACACCCCCCCACGACCTCAAACCCTTTAAAGAACGCCTACAAGCCATTTTGCAAGCCACGCCCCTAGCCTCTTTGCAGGGTCCCAAGTGGCATCATGTGTTTGATTACGAACGCCTCCATCTTTTAGCCCTGTTGCTAGGCTCTTTGTACTTTACGGATTTTGATGTGGATATATACTATCCTGACTCCGTTTCCGCCCCCATGTTGGCTTATAATTACCTCCACAGGATTGATTTCTTCTACACCCCCTTAATCAAAGCCGTGCAACTTGGCTTAGACCCTAGCATGTATTTACAAAATCTCAAACAATCCGCCCCACACAACACCTACCCATGCACAAAAGACGATTTTTGCACACGCCCTAAAAACACCCCAAAGAGCCTATGGCTTGAAGATTTTAGAAGTGCCAAATCAGGCAGTTACTTTTTAAAGAGGTATGAGTTTAATCTCTCTTCTAGAGATTTTATCTCTATCAAATGGACTCTACCCCTATGGACGGCGGCATGGGATGAAAAGCGCGGGTTCTTATTTTATAGGGATTTAGCCAAATGGTGGACTCCCAAAGAGGCTCCGCTATGGGATTTGCACTACCAAAACCGCATTGAGGCGTTTTTCACCAACCAAGACATTTACACAGACACGCTATTACACCCCGAAAAAGTCTCTGCCGATCGCTTGCGCGCCCACCCCACCGCCTGCCTGCAACCCAAATACCTTAACAGCGAGGCTAAAGCCACTTGCCTAGATATCTTCCAGCAACACACCTACAACCCCAAACCCTTGCAAAAGTATTTAAAATCCTTGCGTTTAGTCTCCACAAACAACGCCCCATGCGTGTATCTCAACGCCAGCGACAAACTCCAACTTTTTAAATCCAGCAACGCCCTATGCCTAGCCTTGCAAACCAACCTAAAAAAGGAATTTCAATGATCCGCCTCCTGCTTTTAGCTCTCTTGCTCTTAAATCTGCAGGCTAAAGAAAATGTATTGACTATCATGATTCCCATGGAAAAACCTCAAGAATCCAAAAACGCCCCCTTTTTTAGGGCGTTTAAGGCACTCTATGACCACATGGATAAAGGCAATCAAGACGCCGTGGGCGACCCTGAAGAAGATGAGAGATGGGACTACATGAGCATTGCGTGGGACATTTCAAAATACATCAAGGGCGTCATCCCTCTAGCCCAAACAGCGATCCAACACATGCCCTTAATCCAAGAGTTTAAGCCCAAGAATAAAGCAGAAAGGCGGTTTTTGGCGCATTTGAAACAACGGGAGATGTTGCGCGCGCTAGATAGTATCGGGGTGTACAATGCGTATGCCGATCATCCTAAAAGTGCCACACTAGCCCAAGCATTCTTAGACACCGCCCACTTCCTCTATGCCCCGCTTTTCAACGCCCATAAGATGGGTTTAGACCCTATTGCCTATATTAAAGAGCTCCGGCATATATTGGTCGATGAAAAGAAGTGTCACCCCGCCCCCTTTGCCCCTAATGATTATTGCAATGATAACAGCACCTGTGCGGGCTGTGCTTATGACATCATTGCAAACGCCTATGATGAAGACATTTCTAACGATAAATTCTTAGAACAACTGCATACAGACATCAAAAACATGGCGGGCTCTTATGGGTTTTTCCAACAAAAGATCGGCTCCCGCAATTTATGGGAACGCCTAACGATCCTCAACATCTTTGGCGATGATGAAGATAAATATTTTGTTGCCGACGATGGCAAGCAAGAAGAGATCCCCCCCTCCGCTTATGTCGATGATGATACCTATAAAGAGATGTTGCAACGACACAAGCAACGCATAGACCCCAACCACCTCTCTACCCTCTATCTAGCCCGTCTCCTTGTGCTAAGCCACAACGCCCCCTTTTACACCCACCTAAAAGACAACCCCGTTACTATTCTAAAAGACCACCCCACCATGTGTTTAAGTCCCAAATACTTAAGCCCAAAATCCCAGCAAACTTGCCTACAACTCTTTAAAACCCAAACTTACAATGCTAAAGACATTCAAGAACAATTACACCTCGTGCGTTTGATCTCTATTGATGAGAGTCCTTGTGTGTATCTAGACCCTAAGGATAAGCTCCAAATTTTTAAGTCTGATAATGCGTTGTGTGTGGTATTACAAAAAAACTTAGTCAAGGAGTTTTAGATGGCGCGCTTGTTGGTTGTGATCTGTTTGTTTGTGATGTGTGCGTGCATGCCCAAGCACCCACCCCTACTCCAAGCCCTCCAAGCTCTCCAAGAATACATCAAAAACCCACAGGAGAAAGACCCCTTAAAAGCAAGGGGCATTGAAATGAATCTAGCCCAAAATGTCCTAGATCAAGTGCCTTTGATCCAAGCCTTCAAACCCAAAGATGCCCCAGAAGCGCGTTTTTTACAAACGCTCAAAACCCTAGAAGCTTTTTATTTAGTGATCTTGATTCAAAATCACATGAAGGATAAGCGCGAAGCCATCGCGCAAATGTTTTTAACCGACCTCAATCTTCTCTACGCTCCGCTTTTCAATGCCCACAAAGCAGGGCTAAATCCTGTGGAGTATTTGAAAAATCTTGCTGTCAATTTTGAAGAGGACTTGCCCTACCAACTAAAACGCTGCCAAGAAAATTTTGATAAAAGGTGCATCAAGCGCGAAGTGAGCAATTACGCAAGCGCCATAGAATATTATGTGGATTTCAATAAAGAGGGGATTTTAGCCCCCCTGCCAAGCGATCTAGAAGGGGTTGATCGCCTCTATAATGGGTTTTTGGTGTCTGTCTATGATCATGTGTGGTCTGAGATCACTTTGGGTTATTGGGATAGACAACGCCTATTTACTGATGTGAGCACACGCGCGCAGGTATTACAAGAGTTTGAGCATCTCAAAGTCCTGCATTTTGTGCGCGCGCGAGAACTCATCACAAATATAGATGCCTATGTGGATTTACAAGACATCACCCCCCAACTTTTGCAAGATCGCCCCGCCATTTGCCTACACCCCAAGTATCTAACCCCCAAACTCCAACAAGAATGTGTGGTAACACTTAATTCCTTGCCAAAAGACAGCCAGATTTTAAAAACCCAACTCCAACACTTGCGCCTATTCTCCGTGCATGATAAACCCTGTGCGTATTTAACCCCACAAGACAAACTCCAGACATTCCCCTCCAAAAATGCCCTCTGCCAAGCCCTGCAACAACGCTTGCAACAAGAATTTGACACGCGCATTTGGATAGACTTAGCTTTCAGCTACAAGCCTACCCCCCTTGATCATTTGATCCAAACTGCTAAGCAAATCAAAAAGCTCATGGACAAGGGTAATAATGCGTGTGATCCGGGGCGTGATCTCATTACAAGCCAAGTTGTGCTAGACGACCTTCCCACTTTAGAGAAACTAGGATATAGATTTATCGACCAAATCCCTCTTTTGCAAAGATTAAAACCCAGAGACAAGCAAGAAGAGCACTTCATTACAGAATTAAAAAAATTTGAGCTCATGCATCTTTTTACCTTGCTCTTTGGCTCGCTCTTCAATGTTGATGATCAGCATCCAAGACATATCCCTCTTAAACAGGTGGTGCAAGATTATCTTTATGTTTTAGATTTTATCTACTCTCCCTTGATTGACGCGCACCAGCAGGGTATGAATTTGCACACCTATATGAACGCCCTGCAAGCCCACCCCTTTTACCCCTCCAGCTTTGCAGATTCGATTGGCTACTTTTTAGAACACGAACAAAAAAGCCCCAAACCCATGTTGCCCGTGCAAGCTTTCTTTAAAGATTTCAAAATTGCGGAGCTGGCGTATGAATTAGTCTATCCAGAACGCCCTTACGCCCTCTTGGGCGAATACATGGAGCGGGACTATGCAGAGACTTATGCGATATGGAAATGGCATTTAGGCGATAGTGATGTCGATCCGATCCTAGATAAGGATGCCTTGATGCGCACCTTTGCCCCCTTTTTTACCCAGTATGGGACTCGACTCTTTGAGTTTTTGTTTGAGAGTTACTACTACACCTTTGATGATCCCCTCTCTGAGGGGTTGGATATTCTCACCCTGCAAAGACACCCCCAACTCTGCCTCAAGCCCAAATACTTGCGCCAAAAACTCCAGCAAGCTTGTTTGAATATTTTTAAAGATCACACCTACAGCCCCAGCGCGTTGCAGAGTGCTTTGAGTGAGCTGGCTTTAGTGAATATAGATAGCACACCCTGCTTGTATAGAGATTCCCAAGACAAGTTAAAAGCTCTCAAGACAAAAAATACCATGTGTCTAGCTCTACAAATTGTCTCTCCACACTAGATTTTTTAGGGCATACAAGTATCCAGCCGTAGTTTTGGGGGGCATCCACAAAGATCCAATTTGACAACTCCACCCCGTGCGCTTGAAACACCCTCTCTATGCTTTCTAGTGAAAAGCGCAAGACTCAACGCAGAGCCGGTATAGTTTACAGGCGCAACTTTGATCGGGGCTATCTTTACACATCTAAATGTTTGACATCTTTAGCGTGCGCATAGATGTATTCGCGTCTGGGTTCGACCTCATCGCCCATGAGCAAGTTAAAGGCTTCATGAGCTTTGGCTTCATCTTCTAGGCAAACCCGCAAAAGGGCGCGGTTTTCTAATGCCATTGTGGTTTCCCAAAGTTGATCGGGATTCATCTCGCCCAAACCCTTATAGCGTTGGATATACGCCCCTGCTTTAGCATTCTGCTCCACCTTGTCTAAAAAGTCTAACGCATCCATTCCCAAAGCCCCCATGTCGATCTCAGCGATGCGCGCAAATAAAGTTTTTGCCTCTAAAAATAGCGGGTCTTGCAATAATGTTTGATCAACCCCTACCTCTACAAGCCCTAAGGGGGTTTGCACAAAGAAATGCGCGCCCTGTTCTGAAACCTGTTGGGTTAAGACACGATAATCCAATCTTTTTAAAAGACTTTCCATGCGTTTAGCAATGGCTTCAAACCCTAAGCCCTCTATCTTGTGCTCCACCAAATCGCGCAATACTTCGATCAACACAGAGCGTTTTGCTAATTCTTGCAATACAGATCGATACGCGCTTAAAGTTTTGAGCAAATCCAGTAAGTCATTACGCCCCATGCCCTCAATTTCCATGCTATCAATCCCATGCTCGATCAAGAAGTGGTTGAGTTCGCGCTCATCGCGCAAATAACGCTCGACTTTCTTCTTTTTAAAGCGATACAAAGGAGGTTGGGCGATATAGACATGCCCATGCTCGATCAAGGGTTTTAAATGGCGAAAGAAGAAGGTCATCAGCAAAGTTTGGATATGACTCCCATCCACATCCGCATCGGTCATAATGATGATCTTGTGGTAGCGCAATTTCTCTAAGTTAAATTCTTTGCCCACCCCGCACCCAAAGGCGGTGATCATGTTTTTAATCTCTTCAGACTTGAGAATCTTGCCCAAATGCGCCTTTTCTACATTGAGGATTTTACCCCGCAAGGGCAAGATTGCCTGAAAGGCGCGATCTCTACCCTGTTTAGCTGAGCCCCCCGCACTATCTCCCTCTACCAAGTAGATTTCGCACTCTCTGGGGTCTTTGCTTTGGCAATCAGCCAGTTTGCCCGGCAGAGTGCCCACACTTAAAGTGTCTTTCTTGCGTGTGATTTCACGCGCCCTTTTGGCTGCCTCACGCCCGCGTGCGGCTAAGAGCACCTTTTGCACGATCGCCTTAGCGATGCTAGGATTCTCCTCAAAATATTTAGCCACTTTTTCATAGACCAGTTTAGCCACAATGGGGCGCACAAAGGAGCTTCCTAGCTTGGCTTTGGTCTGCCCCTCAAATTGGGGGTCTAAGAGTTTCAGACTAATGATCGCGCTCAAGCCCTCCCTAACATCCTCTTGCACCACGCTAGCCCCCTCCCTAGAGGCATTGTTCTCTTGGATATAATTTAAAAGTGCCTTGCTCAAACCCATTTTAAACCCGCTTTCATGCGTGCCCCCCTCAATCGTGCGGATGTTATTGACAAAGCTAAAGGTTTGCTCTTCATAGCTTTCATTATAAGCCAGTGCGACTTCTACCTCCATACCCTCCACTTGCGCGCTAAAGGCGATGATCTCAGAGATGAGCGGGGTTGTTTGGCTGTCCATAATGAATTGTTTCAAGCCGTCTTGATAGTGGTAGCTTTCATGGATTTGGGCGGGTTGGTCGTGAAACTCTAGGGTGATTTTGTTGTTCAGATACGCCATTTCTTGAAAACGGCGTTTTAAGGTCGCGCCATCAAAGGCGACCACTTCCATAATTTGGGGATCGGGGAAAAACTCAATGGTCGTCCCGCGCTTTTTAGTGGTGCCGATGACTTCTAGGGGAGTGGTGGGGATTCCCTTTTCAAATTCTTGGCGATAAATCTGCCCCTCTCTATAAATGGTCATAATGAGCTTAATAGAGAGCGCATTGACCACACTCACCCCCACGCCATGCAAGCCTCCAGAGACTTTATAACTCTCTTGATCGAATTTGCCCCCGGCGTGTAAAATGGTGAGCACCACAGTAGCAGCTGGGATACCCTCTGTGGGGTGAATATCTACAGGGATACCCCGCCCATTGTCCTCCACAATGCATGATCCATATTGACTTAAGGTTACTTTGATGTGATCGCAAAAGCCCGCCATGCTCTCATCGACTGCGTTATCCACCACTTCATACACCATGTGGTGCAAACCATTAGCCCCCGTGTCGCCAATATACATCCCCGGGCGTTTTCTAACCGCTTCTAGCCCTTTGAGAACCTTAATTTTATCGCCCATGTAAGAGTGCATCACTAGCCTTATTTTAGAAAAGTTCCATCTATGTCTGCGAGGATTATAGCATTTTCTCCTCCCATCGCCCTTTAAGTTTACGGGTTTTGGGCGCGTAAGAGCGGGGCTTGTTTTCTTGGCGTTTCTACTCTAATATGCGGTGGCGTAAACCACCCAATCCTTCAGTCCTGCGCACAAAGTAGCAACTTTTGTTACTACATTCCAAAAACGCTACCAGAAGCAATCTGTGCAATCTGGTTAGGGTATGTAAACTTGAATAAAAATGCCCTACAAGGATGGAGTATCTGAACATAGTGCCCATCAACTTTAAATGCCATACCATCGGGCATGCCATAAACGACCGCTTGAGGGTTGAGGGCTAAAAACTCGGCAATTCTCTCTTGACGACTCTCGCCCTCATGGTGCGCTGAGCCGGTGGGAAAATGCGGGTTAATTTGGTAGGGCACTAAATCTAAAGCCTGCAAGCTTGGGGGGTAAGTGATGGGCATGTCATTGGTGGTGTGGATACTAGGAGTCGCTACATTGGATCCGGCTGACCAACCCAAATAAGGCACACCCGCTTTCACGCGCTCCCTGATCACTTCTAATAAGTTATGTTGATACAAGCCCTCTAAGAGCTTAAAACTATTCCCCCCATTCATCACAAAGCCTGCACAGGTGCGCATAATCTCTAAGCCTCTATGCACGCCCACCACCTCCACACCAAAACCCTTTAAGAGCGCGCGCAAATGCGTCTCACATTCCTCTTGACTCCTAAGCACACTTCCATAGGCGATCAAAGCGAGCTGTTTTCCTTTAAGCTGGTGGGTTTGAAAAAACGCCTCAATCCAAGATAGGGCATATTCTAAAAACTTGCCCTGATAGAGCGCGCCGGAAAGTAAGAGTAAATTCATGCTTGATTTTCTAATTGCACGACTCTATTCCAAGTGGCGATCACTGAGTCAGGATTGAGTGAGAGGGAGCTAATACCCTGTTTGACTAGAAACTCGGCGACCTCAATGTAATCACTGGGGGCTTGCCCGCAAATCCCACAATACTTGCCATGTCTTTGGCAGGCTTGAATGGCACGCTTAAACATCTCCAACATCACCGGGTTGCGCTCATCAAAGACATGGCTGACCAACTGCCCATCTCGATCCACGCCTAGAGTGAGCTGGGTTAGATCATTAGAGCCAATGGAGAAACCATCAAAGAGATTTAAGAAGTCATCAGCCAAGATCACATTCACAGGCAATTCGCACATGATATAGAGCTCTAGCCCATTTTTGCCCGATTCTAGCCCGTTTTTACGCAAAATCTCCAAAACCTTTTTAGCCTCCTCAATGGTGCGCAAGAAAGGGATCATAATTTTCATATTAGTCAGCCCCATTTTTTCACGCACCAAGCATAAAGCCTCGCACTCCCAGCCAAAGGCTTCTTTATAAAGGTCCGAATAATAACGGCTAGCTCCCCTAAAACCTAGCATGGGGTTTTCTTCATGAGGTTCATACGCGCTACCCCCCAGCATGCGCATGTATTCATTGGATTTAAAATCGCTGGTGCGCACAATGACTGGTTTAGGATAAAAGGCAGCACTAATCATACCCATCCCCTCAGCGATTTTTTTGACAAAGAAATCTTTAGGGCTTTCATACCCGGCAATCAAATTTTCCAACTGCTCGCGCTCGGGCACTTCTTTATTATGGTGCAAATCCACTAAAGCTAGGGGGTGGGCTTTGATCTGGTTGAGCATGATAAGCTCCATGCGCGCCAATCCCACGCCGTGATTAGGTAATTGCGAAAACTTAAACGCCTTCTCCGGGTTGCCAATGTTAAGATAGATCTTAGTTTTAGGCTCTTGCATGGCATCCAAAGCAATGCGCTCCACCTCAAAGGCATGCGCGCCCGCATAGATATAGCCCGTTTCCCCTTGTGCACACGAGATCGTAACCTCCATGCCCGTATAAAGCGATTCGGTCGCCCCCAAAGCCCCCACAATGGTGGGCACGCCAATTTCGCGCGCCACAATGGCAGCATGGCAGGTGCGCCCGCCCCGATTGGTTACCACCGCGCTCGCCTTTTTCATAATGGGCTCCCAATCGGGATCGGTATTATCTGTTACTAGAATCTCCCCCTCTTTGAAAATATTCATGTGATCTAAGCTATTGATCACGCGCACCTTACCTATGCCAATCTTGCCCCCAATCGCCTTACCCGTAAGCAAAACCTCTTCAGGGGGCGCGCTTTTAAAATGGTATTTTTCATACACCTTAGCGCTCTGCTTAAGACTTTGGCTTTGCACGGTCTCAGGACGGGCTTGCACAATGAAAATCTCTCCACTATCCCCATCCTTTGCCCATTCAATGTCCATGGGGCGGTATTGCCCGGCTTCTTTGGTGTAATGCGCTTCAATGATAGCCGCATCGCGCGCGAGGTTTAAAATATCGCTATCGCTCAAAGAAAAGCTTTGTTGTTCTTTGGGGGTGGTGGGGATGGTTTTAGTGGGGTGTTCGCTCCCCCGAGAGGCATACACAATTTTATTAATTTTGTCGCCCAGCTGGCGTTTGATAATGGGTTCTTTGCCCTGGGCTAGAGTGGGTTTAAAGACATAAAATTCATCCGGATTGACTAGCCCCCCCACCACGCTCTCCCCCAAGCCCCAAGAAGAAGTGATAAAGATCGCGTCTTTAAAACCGGTTTCTGTGTCAATAGAAAACATCACCCCCGCGCTGGCTTTGTCCGCACGCACCATTTTTTGCACCCCTACACTCAGCGCCACTTTTAAGTGATCAAAGCCCCTAGAGGCGCGGTAACTAATAGCGCGATCGGTAAAGAGTGAGGCTAAACACGCCTTGATATAGTGGATGAGCTCGGTTTTGCCCTTGATATTCAAATAAGTGTCTTGTTGCCCAGCAAAGGAGGCATCGGGCAGGTCTTCTGCCGTAGCCGAGCTACGCACCGCGACATCGGCTTCGCGCATGTGGTATTGCTCACTGAGCATTTTGTAGGCTTGCAGGATTTCATCGCGCAGATCAGCAGGCAGAGGCGTGCCAAAGATGAGATCGCGAATCTGTTTTGAGCGCATTTTGAGCACATCTAATTCGGTCGCATCCACGCCCTCTAGTAAGGCTACAATTTGGGCTTTAATACCCCCCTTTTCTAAGAGATACCAATAGGCATCGCTAGTGATCGCAAAACCATTGGGCACTTTAATCCCGCTGGGCACAAGCTCTTGAAACATCTCCCCAATGCTGGCATTCTTGCCTCCGACTAAATTAACATCTCTGTTATTGATCTCTTTGTAGAATTTGATATAGCGCATAAAACCCCTTTGTATGTGGTGTGGAAATTATAACATGGGCGTATCTAGCTTGACCTCCACCACCCCCCTAATGGCATTGGTAGCATAAATCTTATCCGCCCGCCTCAAGTCCTCTAAACCCAACTCTTTAGGAGCACAACGCCCCGTCTCAACCAAGTGTGTAATGCCCACCCCCTTTAAAAGTCCTGTGTCAAAAGCGGGGGTGTAGAGTTGCCCCTCTATCTCTAAAATGACATTGGAGCGCGCCCCCTCGCTAAGTTGCCCATCAGGAGTATAATGCAACACATCAAAACAAAGCCCCTCTTTAATTTGGGCGCGCGCCTCTTCATACCACGGGGTGTAGGTGCTCTTGTGGGTTAAAAAATCGTTGCGCGGGTCTAGGGGTTTTTGGGCTAAGAGGAGTTTAACACTCTTAGGGGGTTCTAGGGGGCTGTATTCTAGGTCATAACTCCCGTCCTTATGCCATAAGAGGCGTAAAATGCCATCTTGAGTGGGCTGATAAGTCTCTAGCCAATTTTCATAGACAAAGTTAAAATAGTGTGCACTTCTCTTTAGACGCTCTGCGTGCAAATCTCTATGGCAAATTTCTAAATGGCGCACTAGCATGGTTTCTATGAGGCTAAATTCAATTTTAGGTAGAATAAAGAAACTCTTTAAATAACACTCTTGGTATTCAGATTCTAGCTGGCTCGCCTGCGTTACCCCGCTGCCCACACAGAGGGTATGGGTTTGGCTCTTTTGAGGTGCGCACATGGTGCGGATGGGCACATTAAAGAGAGCATGCTCAGAATCGATAATCCCAATCGCCCCACAATACACCCCCCGCTGGTGTTGCTCTAAATCTTGTATGAGTTGCATGCTTTTGGCTTTGGGCTCCCCGGTAACCGAGCTAGAGGGAAAGATCGCCTCTAAAATGGGGAAAAGCTGGGGGCTTTTGAGAGTGCCTTCCAAAGTAGAAGTCATTTGAAAAAGGGTCGGGTGGGCTTCCACTTCACATAACTTAGTAACCTCCACCTTGTGGGCAATATGGGCGAGTTCTTGGGCGAATAAATCCACTACCATCGTGTTTTCATTGCGGTTTTTGGGATCGTTTTGTAAAAACTCCCGGTTGTGTGCGTCTTGCTCAGGGGTAGTTCCGCGCGCGATTGTGCCTTTCATGGGTTTGACTCGTATGGTCTGTGCGGCATAATCTAGATCAAAGAATAACTCGGGTGAAAAGCTTAAAATAGTTTCAAAAGGGCTTGGCAAAAAAGCGCAATAGGGGGTGTGCTGGTTTAACAACACTTGTTCAAAAATGGCGCGGGGTGTAGCGTGGGTTTTTAAATGCAAGGGCAGAGTTAAATTCACCTGTGCGCATTCTCCCTTGCTAAAGCTCTCTTGAATCGCGTTAAATTGATGGGCGTAGGTGTTAAAATCTATGGGGGTACTGATTTGGGGGTGAAAGGGCATGTATTTTGGGGGTGTGGGCGTGTAGGGTTGCTTATGGGCAAACTGAGTAAAGTAGGCAATGGGGGTTTTAGAGGCGGTCGCGCTTAAGGCGTTGTAGTGCAGATAGCCCACAAAATAGCCTTTGTGGCGTTGCTCGTCAATGCGTTCTAATAAATCTTGTAATTGGGCGTGATGAAAAGCCTGAAAGCTCTGCAGGGGTTGGCTGTAGTGAAACTCTCCAAAGATGGCTTCTTGCATATCAATCCTTATAGGTGGCATGAAATTTTTCAAGTAAAAAGGCAGGATTGTAGCCCATTTTGGCTTGGCGCAAGCCCTCAATGCCTAAATCTTCTTCGCGATTGACTAGGGGGCAGTCTTTAAAGGCATGGGCTAGGAGTTGTTGGTTAATCATTTGGTAAGCCCCGCGCACGCGTGGGTCTGCCTTTTCAATGTGGATCACCGCCATCTCTGCATTAATTCTCTCCCCAAAACTCAAGCCCACTACGCGCCCCTCTATGCAAATAAGCCCCCCTTGTAATTGCAACTCTTCAAAGACTTCTAACGCGTCCAAAATGCCTTGGTGTTCGTAATCCAAAGCCTGATCTTCTTGCCCTAAGGCGCGCCACTCTACAAGGGCACTCACAATCTGATCGCGCTTGTGCGCGCTGATAGGTTCGTAGATAAAATGGGGGTATTGCTTTAAAAAGGCGTTGAGGTGGTTTTTCTTTTTATGGTATTTTTTGCCTTGTAAGGCAATGAGCTCGGCGGTGTGGTAGACATAATCAAAGCGATCTCGCTTGGCTTCAACACTAAAGGTATTGGGGTAAAAACTCTCTAGTTGCGCCCTTTGATCTGTTTGCAAGGCTCTAAACTCTAAGACTTCGTTATGCGCCTTTGTGTGGGCTAAAAGCTCTGCAAGCGCGCCCTTTTTATCCCCCGCCCCAATGGGGTAAAAATAAAAGGGAGCTTGCTTGGGGTATTGTGTGCGAATCACCACACAACCACACACAAGGGCTAGGCGAATGTCCCTAGCGCGTCGCCATAAATACAAATTGGTAAAATTCACATCTGACACGCTCAAGCGATCTGCCTGTAAATGCGTGTCCAATAGCCCTTTTAGCTCTAAATTTAAGGGTTTAAACTCCACTTTTTCTCCGCGTAGTAGAATAAGTGCCTAAACATAGGGGCTCTAAATGGGTGCTTAACTCTAGGTCTGTATTGCCTTCTAGCAAGCATCCTAGCGGTGTGGCTAAAAAATAGGAGTCTGTGCACGCACTTAAAAGGGCTTGCACTTGGCTTGTGTGTGTGGGAGCAAACCACCATGCCCGCCGTGTGGGGTTATTTTGTGCCATAAAGCCAAAACGCCCCACGAGCAAACACCACACACCCGCGATTTTAAAGCTGTGGGCGATCTCTAGGCGTTGTTGCATGATGAGTTCTGTTAAGGCTTTGAGCCCTTGAGCGTAGGCATGACTACTTCGCACCTCTAAGAGCCCATAATCCACGCTTTTAAGCAAAATCGCATCAAAAAGCGTTAGAGGGTTGTAGAGTTTTAGTTTAAATTTCTGCCCTAAAAGCCTTCTAGCCGTGTTTGTGCGCGTGCTAACCCCCACCCTCTCAGGGATCACTAGCCCCCTTGAAACACCTAAAATCTCTGTATAAATGCTCTCTAATTGCCCCCCCACTTGGGTGTAAATCTGGGCTTCTCTGGCGGGGTTGTAGATGGGTAGCCCTTGTGCGCGCTTTTGTTTAGCAATTTGGCTAGCCACCTCAAAGCGTTTTGTAAGTAGGGCACTAATTTGTGTGTCCAGCGCGTCAATCTGGGCGCGTTGGCTCTCTAGGCTGCTCTCTTGCAAACAAGCGCGCTCTCCAGCAATGAGGTTAGAAAACTCCTCTTTGGGTTTAATCACCCTTAGTACGCCCCCCTCAAGGGCAAGCTCTAAAATCTTAGGACGGCTATTATAATGGCTAGCCATGCTCGCCCCATAAGCCCCCACCTGCTTAAAGACCAGCAAATCCCCCCTAGCCACCCCCCTTAAAGCCACCCCCTTTAAAAAGCAATCCGCGCTCTCACACACCGGACCCACAATGTCATAGATCGCCTCCTCGCCCTCTTGGGGCTTAAGCACCTCTACTTGATGGCGCGCGCCATACAAGGCGGGGCGAATCAGGTCATTCATCCCCGCATCCACCACCACAAAGTTTTTCTGTGCGCTGGGTTTGACATATTGCACGCGACTGACCAACACCCCGCTATCTGCCACAATTCTGCGCCCCGGCTCACAAATTAAAGTCAGGTCTAGTTTTTGCGCGATGCTTTTAAGGGGCTGGGCGTAATCCACAATACTAATAGCACCCTTGCCCTCATCTACACCCAAGCCTCCGCCCATGTCTAAAAACTTGAACTCCACCCCGCTAGCCATTAAAAAGCGCGCGAGCGCACTCATCTTTTGGCTTGCCTCTTGGATAGGTTCTAGCTCGATGAGTTGTGAGCCAATATGACAATGCAAGCCTACCGGTTCTAAAAAGGGGGACTGCTTGGCAAACATGAACATCTGCACCGCCTCTTTTTCCTCTACTCCAAATTTATTTTCCCATAAACCCGTAGAAATATGGGGGTGGGTTTGGGGGTCAATATTAGGATTGATACGCACACTCACACGCGCTGGGGTGTTTAAATCAGTAGCGATGCGCTCAACCAGCCGAAGCTCTTCAAAAGATTCCACATTTAAAAATAAAATCTTGCTCTCTAGGGCTTCTATAATCTCACTCTCCAATTTGCCCACCCCGCTAAAGAGGATTTTATAGGGGGGGATGCCCGCTAATAGGGCGCGGCGCACCTCATAAATAGACACGCAGTCCGCTCCCGCTCCCAAGCGCGCTAAATGGGCTAATAAACTTAAATTAGAATTGGCTTTTAAAGCGTAGCAAATCAGAGATTTGCCCCCGCTAAAGGCGTTTTTAAACTCTAAAAACGCCTCTTTGATCTGGTCAAAATCGTAAAGATAAAAGGGGGTAGGGTGCGCACTCGCAATGCGCGCAATACTGTCTTTATTCAAGAGATTTTTTTGGCTTCCAATGCCTTGAGTGCGTGTGCTTCTCCAATTTCAAAGGCTTTTTTATTCAACTCTGCCACTTTAGCGGGCACTTTGGAGATCATCGTTTCAATCACTTGGGCGCGATCCACGCAATCCATTAGAGTAGTGGTGATTGCTAGCGCGACCACGGACTGGGTGATGATATTGCCCACTTCATTTTTGGCAATGGTGATAATGGGGATTTTGTAGAGTTGAAACTTGGCTTCATCTTCTAGGGTGGGGTACACCAAGTTAGGATCGACCACTACCACACCCCCCTGCTTGACATCGCCCTTAAAAATGCTGTAACTGCTTTGGGCTACTGAGAGCATAAAATCGATCTCGCCTTGTTTGGCATAGGGGTAGATGATCTCTTCAGCACTTAAGATAATATCTACCTTAGTAGGACCACCGCGCACTTGGCTGGTGTAGGTAGAGGTTTTTGTGCCAAACCCCCCGCTGGCAATCTTTGCCTCTGCTAAGATTTCTCCGGCTAGCAAGACCCCCTGCCCGCCTACACCTGTAAAGCGTAATTCTAAACTCATGGCTAGCTCCTCTCTTTCTTAGAAGCTTTTTCAATCACACTTTCATAAGCCTCACAATACTCCATCTTAGAAGTGTCATGTTTGAGCACTCCAGTGGGATACTTGCCCTCCCTCTCCTCTGGGCTCAAGGCTTCGTATTGGCGTTTGCTCAACAAACGGGATTGAATCCACGCTAGAGTTTGGGCTGCCTCGCCCATTTTGTTTTTGCGCCCCAAATTGATATGGCAATTGCTATGCACATCCACAAAGCTAAAACCCTTATGGCTAAAGCCCTCTGCTAATGTGCGCTCCAATCTCTTGGGGTCTAACACGCTCTCACGGGCGACAAAACTTGCCCCAGCTGCCATAGTGATCTCACAAGGGTCAAAGTGGTTGTCAATATTGCCACTTTGGGCAGTAACCGTCCACATCCCATTAGGGGTTGTGGGGGAGGTTTGCGAATTAGTCAAGCCATAGATGAAGTTATTGACCAACACTAAGTTAAGATCAATATTACGCCTGCAAGCATGGATGGTGTGATTGCCCCCAATAGCAAAGCTATCTCCATCTCCAGACACCACGATGACATGTTTTTTAGCATTGGCTAACTTGATCCCGGTGGCATAAGCTAGCGCGCGCCCATGTGTGGTATGCACGGTATTACAATTCACATACGAACTCATGCGCCCACTGCACCCAATCCCACTCACCAAGCACACATCGTCCATATTCCAGCCCAAGCTATCAATGGCGCGGATAATGCATTTTAAGATCACCCCATCCCCACAGCCCCAACACCAAAGTGTAGGGGTCTTATCCACGCGTAAATACTCATCATAATCAAATGCCATTTAGAGCTCCTTTATTTTTAGCGCGATTTGGCGGGGGGTAAAGGGTCTGCCATCGGCTTGCAACAACGCTTCTACTCTGCGCCCCATGGCATGCTCAATTTCTAAAACATATTGCCCCTTATTGAGCTCGACCATGAGGATTTTCTCAAACCTTTTGCCTAATTCTGCAAGTTTGGCACGCGGGCTGGGCCACAGAGTGAGGGGGCGAAAAAAGCCAATTTTTTTAGGATACCCTTGCGCTTTTAAATCTCTTAGGGCTTCTTTAATAGCTAACGCGCTAGAACCATAGCCAATCACAAGCACATCCGCACCTTCTAAATCCATCTCTTCATTTTTGCACACAATGTCGCTTTTAGAGTCGATCTTATGAAAGAGGCGATCGATGAGCGCGCCCCCAATTTGGGCATCCTCTGTGGGGAAGCCAATGGGTCCGTGGTGTAAGCCCGTAATGTGGTAACGATACCCCTTAAAAAAGGGATTAAGGATCGCCGACTCGTCTTGGGGCACACCGTAAGGCTTATAGTCCTTAGGATCGCCCTCAAAGACACGCCGATTCACCACGCTTTGCTGCACTGCTTGTAAGTCGGGCAAAGATACCCTGCCATACATGTGTCCAATGGTTTCATCTAAAAGCAAAAAGACCGGAGTCATCAGCATTTCAGCCAAATTAAAAGCGCGGATTGTTTCACTATAGATTTCTTCTAAATTACCCGGGGCTAAGGTTACAGATTTAAAATCCCCATGTGAGGGGTGTTTTAAAAAATTAACATCGCCTTGTGCGACTCTTGTGGGCATCCCTGTGGAGGGACCTGAGCGCATGACATCTACGATCACAAGAGGGGTTTCTGTCATGAAGGCATAGCCAATCTGCTCCACTTTTAAAGAAATCCCCGGCCCTGAGCTAGCCGTCATCGCCTTGACCCCACTCATGCTCGCTCCCAAAGACACACACACCCCCCCAATCTCATCCTCCATTTGGATAAAATGCCCCCCGTGAGCAGGCAAAAGCTGGCTCATCGCATGCATGATGTCTGAGCTAGGGGTGATGGGATAGCCCCCAAAGAAACGACAACCCGCTTCAATGGCGGCTTTAGCGACTAAATCATTGCCATCAGAAATCACCTCTCTCATTGTCCTCTCCCCTCAGCCACACTCTCTTGCAATAACATGTAATGGTTGGCCCGCACTCGCTCACCTCTCTGCTCTGCCTCTTTAGACACTTTGGCAAATTTAAATTCTTTTTTCTCCGCAACATAAATGGCAAAATCCGGGCAACCTAGCTCGCATTTGCAACACCCAATACAGCTTTCTGGGTAAGCCACCTTAGCGACCTTGCCTAAAATGTGATCTAATTTCACGCCCATACCCAGCACCCCAGCCGGACACACAGATACACACAAATCGCAACCCTTACAACGCGCCTCATTCACCCAAACGGGCACACCCTGAGGAGCTACCATCTTGGACATCAAAACTCCTTGATTGACACGACTAAATAGAAGTGCGATCCTAACATTTAAATGCTAAATTACACATAACAAGCTACTTAAAATGCACAAAAACTTAAGAACTCAACTCCGATTGACTCTCCACATTCTGCAACCAAATAAAGACTTCTACCACACTAGAATAGAGCTCGGGTGGGATGGGCGTATCCAAACGCACATCTAATAAAGACTCCACCAGGGCTTCATTGCAAAATAAGGGCACATCAAAGGCTTTAGCCTTCTTCACGATCGCGCGCGCGATCTCCCCCACTCCACTAGCCACCACCTTAGGCGCGCTATCCTGCCCCACATTATAAGCCAGCGCGACCGCTTTAGGGAGTGCCATCAATACCCCATCACAATGCGATCCACATCCTGCCAAGTGGGTTTGGCTTGTGGGGATCGTTGCAACAAACGCGCCAAGGCGCGCACCAACAGATCGCTTTCTAAATTGACTCGTTGCCCTTTCTTGTAGCTAGAAAATAGAGTATTAGCAAAGGTGTAGGGGATAATGGTTAGACTGAAGCTATGGACATGCACTTCACTAAGGGTGAGACTCACCCCATCTAGCGCAATCGAGCCCTTGGGGATACAAAGCCGCAAAAAATCGTTAGGGGCTTGGACTTCTAAATTGACTTGGTTCGCATGGGGCTCAATAGCCACAATGGTGCCAATGCCATCAACATGCCCCTGTACGAAATGCCCATCTAGACGCGAATCAAGCCGTAAAGCCGGCTCCATATGCACACGCGCCCCGGGGGCATAATTTTCTAGGGCGATCGACTCTTGGGTGTGTGCGCTTAACTCTAAGACAAAACCCCCTTTCAACAGCCCAATAACCGTCAAACACGCCCCATTTACAGCGATGCTATCGCCCAAAGCGGGACGATAAGCACTTGACACTTCTAACACATTGCGGTTAAAGGTTTTGACTTGCGCCATTTGGTGAATCACGCCACTAAACAAGCTAACCCCTTCAAGATCAAACTATGTTCTTTTTAAGATTATAATATAAATTTGGTGGAATAGGAGATAAAAAGCTTGTAAGCACACGCCCAGCTATTTAAATGCTAATGCCCACAACCAAACCTTGTTCTAAGTGGCATTTTTTTCTACCAATGAGACTAACCTAGTTGCCCAATGGAAAATACTTGATTTGGAGCTCAATACCCTCGTTGGCTTTGAAGGTGTAGATCGCAAATTCCATTCTGTTCTGGTAAGGATAAA
The DNA here is from genome assembly GCF_003660285.1 of Helicobacter labacensis. Lineage (GTDB taxonomy): Bacteria > Campylobacterota > Campylobacteria > Campylobacterales > Helicobacteraceae > Helicobacter > Helicobacter labacensis. The sequence continues at coordinate 39,404 of NZ_QXQQ01000005.1, forward strand.
CCAACCACACGCCTACGCACCTTTGTCTGCTTTTTGATTCTGATTCAATAAAGGCGTATTTACTAGCATACGCCCACATTTGGTAACGATCGGCAGGAGAAATATCTCTAGGATTTTCAGGGGTTTTCCATTTGGTGTCTAAAATGTGGATTCTTCCATCTTTTCTTAGCACAATATCTGGGCGCATTTCAAAACACTTTCTATTTTGCTGATCTAGCATTAGATATTTGCGGTTTTGTTTTTGCAGACCCACGCTACACCCTTCTAAACTTCTTTGCAACCAATGCCCCACAAAAGATTCAAAAAGTCTTTCCATAGAGAATAACAACGCATACGCCCGATTTACTCCCTTATAGGGGGTGAGAGATTTTTTACGCAAGAAAAGATCGCACCATGCCAAAAGATTTTCATACTCCTTAAAACGGCTAGCGTGCGCGCTTTTGGCAAAGTCCGCATCTATGTTTTTACTCGGGCTTACCTCATCAAAGACAAAGCGCACGCTATTTAACTTCTCTTGGCTTTTGGGACTTAAGCTCAAGGTTTTAAACATCTCCAGCGTGGATTTAATGAGGCGATTAGGCGGGTTATCTAGGCTATATTCATCGCTGATCGTGTAAAAGCGTTCTTTATGGATCATGTTAGCTTTGAGGTGTTGGGTAAACTCCAGCTTGCCTTTGAGAAAAGGGCGATTTTCTGACACGCTTAGGTAATCCCGCTTTAAGCCCCGTTTGATGAGTGCTTGGCATTCCTCTAAAAACATTTGGATAAAAACCTCTAGCAGGGGCAGATGTGCGCTACTAAGCTCAGAAAATTGGGTTTGTTTAAAGGGTGTATCTTTAAGGGTAGCCAAACAATTATGAAGCACAGCTTTAGCATAGCAGAGAGGACAATCGGGCTTTTTTAAAGGTTCTAGGTTGGTCTGTAGCTTGATAAATTCTTTGATCTGATCTTGAAATTTTGAGCGATCAAGTTTGGGTATTTTCTGCTGGCACTCGGGGGCGTGATCCCTTAAATCCCGCCCACAAATTTTAGGCAAAATCTCGATACAAAAGCCCTGCACTTGGATCAAACCCACATAATTTTGGGTTTTGAGGCTGTTGCCACTAAATCTTAAAAATTGATGGTTACCTTCTTGTCTAGTAAAATTTTCAAGGGCTTCCCATATTTTGGGGGCTTTGTCTTTACGATCTCCTAAGCGTTCTTCAATGTTTGTTTGGCTGAAAGCTTGGTACTCGGCTAAATAGAGCGTGGGTGTGGTTTTCATGCGTTTTCATTAGAAGATTCAGCGGACACATTCTCACCTGCCGACCCTTCTCCTGCCTCGTTGTTTACCTTCACTTTATCATTATATATTTTTTCAAACATGGCAACTTCCCATGGACCCGGTTTGATGTGATAAACCTTTTTATCAGAGTCTACAAAATCTTTAAGAGATTCCTCTAGATTGATGTTTTCTAAGGCTTTATGCCCCTCTTTAAATTTCTGCATTGTTTTAGGCGACAACATAGTATTGTCATTCAACACGACATTCACTTTGGCGTGATCGTCATAAAAATACTCTTGCAAAAGCGGGATGATCTTGTTTTTAAAGCAATCTTGCAAACCTTCTAAGTCTTTTAGCCCCAAAAAGTAGCTATGCCCGATGGTGTGATCTTTGTCTAGCAAAAACTCTATGCGCGCGTTTATCGCCTCTAAGAGTTTTTGCAAATCCACCCCCGCGCAATTCGCGCTCAGCAACGCAGGATTAGGCATGATTTCCTCAAAGACGAATCGACGGCGCAAAGCCGTATCTAGCAAGGCGATAGAGCGATCGGCGGTGTTCATCGTGCCGATGATGTAAAGATTGTCGGGAACGCCAAAAGGAGGCTTTTTGCTGTAGGGCAGAGTTACCCGCAATTCCTCGCTACTGCCTATGCGTTTGCTAGGTTCGATAAGTGTAATGAGCTCGCCAAAAATCTTAGAGATATTGCCCCGATTGATTTCATCAATGATGAGGATGTAGGGTTGCTTGGTGGGGGCTTTGGGGTTTGGCTGGAGTGGCATCATTTCAATGGATGGTGTCGTTAGATTTTGGGTTTTTAGGTAATCTGCTTCAAATGCCGTGAGTTTTCTAAGGAGCGCATAATGGTAAGAGGTATTAGAAACATGGATGTCCTTAGGTTTTTGAATGCCCCTCGTCTTGTCTGCTTGATACAACTCCCTTAATTTGCTCCCCTCAATAGAAACCGGTTCTTTTTCTTGATTGTAAGTGATTGCAAACTTGAACCCTTCTGCTGTTTTACTCCATGTGAGTTCTTTTTGGTCCCCTTGATAAAGCTCAATGTAACATTGTCCCTTAACCTCTTGTTCTTGCCTCAAAGAAGCCGTAAAAGCTTCCAACAAAGCGTGCCAATGCGCATCAATCTGTACCATTTCTTTAGGTACATGCGCATCCGTATTTTCTAAGGCTTCTTGCGCCCTTTGGCACATTTGTTTAAAAATCCCCGCCTCAACTTTGTAAGACACCTGATCGCTATTCATCTCGGGCTTGATTCCCTCTACAAATTCCTCATAGCCATAGCTTTGGTGGAAGGTTACAAAGCCAATGTAGCCTTGATCTTTGTAATAATCAAACAAAGTTTTAGCGCGGGCTCTGTTTATCTCGCTCTGTGTTTGGGCGGATTGAGGTATTTCAAGCTTTAACACTTCAAACGCGTTGTTAATTTCTGTTTCTAACTCCTGTCCTTGCTTGCCTAGCAAAATTTCTAACGCCTTGTTGATGGTGTTATAAGTCTTGCCTGTGCCCGGGGGTCCATAGAGGATTTGGTTTAGGGGGGTTTTGTTTTTCATAGTCTCTCCTTTGTGGTTTTCTTGGGATGTTTGTGAATTGTTTATTTTAAAGTCATTGATAGGGACTTCATGAAATTTATTGACACACCACAAAAATTGATCTGTGATATTTTGTTCAAACTCCTCCAGAGTATCGTAAGTATAGAGATAATCGTTCTTATGGATGAGATGCGTATTTTTGCCTGAAAAAAGCTTTGGATACGCCCGGCATTTTTCACAGATCTTTTTATGCTTTCCATCCCAACCAGCTAGACCTATACAACAGACAAACCCTCTTGGGGGGACATTGACTACCTCAGTGTCGTGCCAGTTATAGCCCACCCAAATATCAAAACCCCGAATCCCGTTTTCTGTTCTAATATTGACAAACTCCCCCCTCTCACCCCCTACAATTTTTGTGCGGAAAAAGGCAAGTCCGGGATACCCTTTTCCTTTTTTAAAAGCATCAGCACCGGCATGCACAAAACACTCATACCCCCACCCCTGTGCAAAATTGTTTAACCTCTTTTCAAGCGCACTACGCTCACTCTCTAGGGGAGGCTTAGGGTTTTTGCGACTCCCCTGCACGGCTTTATCCACCAAACCCACAAACTCCTGTAATAACCCTAAAAACTCTGCTTTCTGTTCCTCGCTCCATTCTACCTTTTCCATACCATTTCCTTTAAAGTCCTCTAAGGGAATCGCATTGAACTTAACTGCCAATTCTAAAAAGTAATCTGCTATTTCTCCTATAGTGCCTAAATCGCGCTCTTCGTATCCCAAAGGGTGATCACCACCAAATAACTTTTCATAAGCGGCGCACTTTCTGCACTCTTCAAAACCCTCATCAGCGCGCCCTATATAAATGTCAAAGAGCTTGGGTTGTTCCTTGCGTGCATACGCAAACCAGATGTAAAAACCCTTTTGGGGCGTTGGCTTTTTAGGATCAGCAAACCACTCTTTTAAAGTATCTTGTCTAAAAAAAGAAATCGCCGGTTTGTTGGCTAAATTGCCAAATCCCGGACTAATCACGCACACATACCCAAACTCCCGTAAAAACGCATTTAATCTTTTTTGGAGTGTATCGCATGCACTCTTTGGGGCTTTAGGGGCTGGGCTCTCCCCTCTTTCCTCCCACTCCTGCACCGCTTTATCCACTAAATCCACAAACTCCTGCAATAACCCTAAAAACTCTGCTTTTTGTTCTGCATTCCATTCTAGCTTTTCCATAACACTTCCTTAAAGTCCTCTGAAATGATCAGCGATCTCTTCTAGCGCGTCCTCTATGTTAGCATAAATTCCATATTCGGGATTATGCCCCTCAAAATCTTTTTATAAATTAGAAACTTTTGGCACGCTAACCTGCTTGCCTTGACAAACCTGCCTATAGCAAGATGAAAACCTCTTGGATACTCTAGCCACTTTGACAGTTGAGATCAGACAAAACATGATCGAATTTTTCTGCTAACTTGCTAGGTTCTAAGCCTCTTGTTGTCATCTCCGCTGGCTATTGCGCAAACTCCCCCAACAATCCCTGAAACGCTTTTATTGCGCGCTAAGAATTATCATAATTGTTTTTGTTTGTGTTGCAATTTTGTTTACGCAACTATTGTAAAAGCCCCCTTGGGGTTTTTCAAGACTCCTCAATAAACGCATTACAAGGAGATGATATGAGACATGGAGATATTAGCAGTAGCCCTGATACTGTGGGCGTAGCGGTGATCAATTACAAAATGCCTAGATTGCACACCAAAGCGCAGGTGTTAGAAAATTGCCACAACATCGCTCAGGTGATTGGTGGGGTCAAACAGGGCTTGCCCGGGTTGGATCTGATTATTTTCCCTGAATACAGCACGCAGGGGATTATGTATGACAAACAAGAGATGTTTGACACAGCAGCCAGTGTTCCGGGCGAAGAAACCGCTATTTTTTCTGAGGCTTGCAAGAAAAACAAAGTTTGGGGCGTGTTTTCGCTCACGGGTGAAAAGCACGAACAAGCCCAAAAGAATCCTTATAACACTCTGATCCTCATCAATGATAAGGGCGAGATCGTGCAAAAATACCGCAAGATTTTGCCTTGGTGCCCCATTGAATGCTGGTATCCGGGAGATAAAACCTATGTGGTTGAGGGACCTAAGGGGCTAAAAGTTTCTTTGATTATCTGCGATGATGGCAATTACCCCGAGATTTGGCGTGATTGTGCGATGCGCGGTGCCGAGCTTATTGTGCGCTGTCAAGGTTATATGTATCCAGCCAAAGAACAGCAGATCACAATGGTAAAAGCGATGGCGTGGGCTAATCAATGCTATGTGGCTGTGGCGAATGCTACCGGCTTTGATGGGGTGTATTCTTACTTTGGACACTCTAGTATCATCGGTTTTGATGGGCGCACTTTGGGCGAATGCGGGGAGGAAGAAAATGGACTCCAATATGCCCAACTCTCTGTGCACCAAATCCGCGATGCCAGAAAATACGATCAAAGCCAAAACCAACTCTTCAAACTCTTGCACCGCGGTTATAGCGGAGTCTTTGCTAGTGGGGATGGGGATAAGGGCGTGGTAGAATGCCCCTTTGAGTTTTATAAAACTTGGGTCAATGATCCCAAAAAAGCTCAAGAGAATGTAGAGAAATTCACCCGCTCTAGCGTGGGTGTAGCTACATGCCCGGTCTATGATTTGCCCAAAGAATGAGGGGGTTAGGTTTAGATGGCTTTTGGCGCAAAACCTGCGGTGTGGAGCTTTAGAGATGCTTAAAGATTTTCTGCACATACGCGCCATGTCCTTGGGATATTGTTCAATTTGGGGATTTTTGCTCACATCATTACGAGTAAAGTAGGCAGGGCGCGTATGCTTAAAAACTTGTGTGTCTTGCATAGGGGGAATACACCCCATCCACCACTAGCACCATTTGGACGCTTGCGCGCGAAAGCGCACAGATTGGAGTAAACGCGCGCGCTTTCACTAGCACTATTTGGACTAGCGCGCTGCGTGTTCTTGGGGACTTAAAAGTTATTTGGGTGCTACGCACCCAGCGCACCTTTGGAGCTTAAGCGTTTTACTTAGTTTTGCGTCTTTAATTATTTTCACATGGGGTGCGCGGGTGCCGCCTATAATTTCCTTGATCTCGCTAGCGCGTAGAGAATAATGTACTCCTTGATAAACCACGCCTAAACAATCCTCATCCCCCTCAGGGACATAAGAATAGCTATTGACATAATACGCATAGTAAAGCTTAACCCCCCTCCCACACATCGCCGTTTACAAAGATGATCTTTAGCGGGTCTTCATATGCGTCCATATTAGGCAGATGTTCCACTCTACTCCTTAATTTTTACAGGGACTATGTGAATCTCCCCTTTATCATTCCAGTGTAGTTTACTTTTAAACACTTTAATAAGAGCTTTGCCATGTTGGCTAACAAAACCTTCAAAATTAGGGTGGCTAATGATGCCATGTTTATCCCATGCGCTTTTATCTTGGGTTAACCTAATTTGCAAACTCTGTTTAATTTTGCGCTTTAAAGCGCGTTTAAGGGCTCTTAAATAATAGCTGCGTCCCTGAATATAGCCCCCTACCTCCATATGTAGCGTTCTTGTTTGCGGTAATTGTACATTTATGGCTCTTTTAACACACTCTAACTTATTATTTACACTCCTCCTTTTTAGCTCTTGCAGTGTTTTTAATATCCAATTTATATCCAATTTGCTAAGGCTTGCTCCACACGCTTTAAAATAACCTTCTTATTTGCAACCCGTGGTTTTTCCTTAGTCTCATTAGGTATGCAGTATCCGGAAAACTGCCTCATTCTTTTGCTCACGCATTGTCTCCCACTTAGCTACAAATGCCTCACATAGCCCCTCAATTTCTAGCAACTCCTTTTCTTGGCGCGCATTGAGCTCTTGCATGCGAATCATGCTCTTATATAGCAGGCGCGATCTCTTATGGTGTACTCGCTGAAATACAGATGCACGCCCAAGAGTTAGGATGTGAGAAACTTCAAGAAACCAAAGACCAAAGAAATCATTAATCTAATCTTATCTGTGCACACACTAGAAAGCATCGCCAAAGTTTGATCTAATTTAGATGACATTGAGCAAGGAGTTGCACCCGCATTCCTAGCGCACAGAACAAGCAATGGGCTTAGAGCGCAAAGACTCCGACCAAATTTATGACTCCCCCCAAATTCCTCAATGCGTATAACCCACCGGGACGGCTTTGCCCTCTTCTAACTGGCGTTTGTGGCTCACTAGGCTTGCGCTCTCTAGATCCTTGATGGCTTGCTTTAAGTCTTTTAAAAATAGCGACATCTGCTCCATGCTTTGATCAGCGCGCACGACCACACGCATCACCGAGACATTTTGAAAATTGGCTGGGAGGGGGTAAGCAGGGACCTGCCAACCATTAAAACGCAGGCGATCGGCTAAATCGTAAAGATCCCATTGTTTTTCTTGCTGCGCCTGTGCATTCATAGCCCAGCAGATGATGGGGATGTTTTGACCCTCATTGATCATCTCAAAAAGCCCCAAGGCTTGGATGCCCCTTGCCAAGAAAAGCCCCACATCGCGGGTTTTAGCATGCACAGCCTTGTAGCCCTCAAAACCCCAACGCACAAAACAATAATACTGCGCCCAAATTTGCGAGCCCGATCGGGAGAAATTAATTTGAAAAGTGGGCTCAAAATCCCCTAAATACGCCACTTTAAAGATCAGCTCATCGGGCAAAAATTGTTTATCCCGCCATAGCACCCAGCCAATTCCGGGGTAGATAAGACCATATTTATGCCCTGAAGTGGAGATAGAGACGACATTTTTGAGGCGAAAATCCCATTTGAGATCTGGCTGCATAAAGGGCAGATACAACCCCCCAGAAGCCGCATCCACATGGACGGGTACGCTAATTTTAGCCTGTTGGTTGTATGCGCTTAGGAGCTTATCTAAGGTTACAATGTCATCAAATGCTCCTGTATAGGTAATTCCCATAATGGGCACAATGCCAATCGTGTAATCATCGCAAAGCTCAATGGCTTTTTGCGCATTTAAAGTCAGGTCATGCCAATCACTCATAGGGACTTCGCGCAACTCCACATCCCAATACACGCAGAATTTTTCCCAAACCACTTGGTAACCCGAACCGACAATGAGATTAGGTTTTTTCTTGCTAATATCCATGCCTAGAGCTTGCGCCCGTTTGCGCCAGCGAAATTTCATCGCCATGCCACCCAACATGCAAGCTTCTGAAGAGCCCACGGTAGAAGTGCCCATATAGTCTTCTTGCGGGTTAGCATTCCAAAGATTGGCAATGATATTCACGCAGCGTTTTTCAATCTCGGTGGTTTGTGGGTATTCAGATTTATCAATGGCGTTAGTTGCCATCGAATCGAGCATAATTTTTCGGGCTTCCTCTTCCATATAGGTTTGCACAAAGGTGCAAAGATTGTAGCGCGGGTTGCCATCATGCATCATTTCATCTGAAACCAGCTGGTAAGCAATGCGCGGATCCATCATTTTCTGCCCTATTTTTTCGCGGGGCAGTAACACATCACTCTCTGCACTCCCAAAAATGGGCGTAGAAGAACTATCCGCCTTGAAAACAAATTTCTCTTCATCTCTTTCTATGTGGCTTTTTTTGTGTAGCATGGGAGGATCTCCTACTCTTTTTGTCAAAATATAGATTTTCTAGTATCGCTTAACTTGCTTTAAAGCGGGCTTTGGACTGGTGGGTCTTTATACTCCCACCCATTGCTCATGCCATCAATCAAAACGCCCATTATTTGCCTTTCAAGTAGTTAGAACATCCTAACTCCTAAAACTAGGCGTGAAAAAGATGATCTCCATCTCTAGCACCAAGCTATAGAGTGGAGTAGAGGCGATCTCTACCTTTTCTACCTTGATTCCCTTAGGGTTTTTGTGCGCGGCAAAAATCTCTAGCTCTTCTAGCACTTGCTCTAAGAGATGATCTGCCATTTCTTTGTCGTGTGCCAAAATCTCAAATTCTAACTCCATGGTGTGCTTCCATGAATCATTGCTAGGCGCGCTAATCTGTGTGTCTGTGGTGCGAATGACTAAAAAAGGAGCTTTGGATGCATCCAAAGTTAAAATGTCATCTACAATCACATTAGGAATTTTGATCTTGCGCGCTAAGACGCTTTGCAAGCCTAGTAAGACTTCATTGCGCTTAAGCACAACTATCCCTATATTCTTGCAAAAACACGCGCATGATCGCCCGCGCTCTTTCAATGTGCACAATACGCCATGTGGTTTTATTGTAGGTGAGTGCCACGCCTGCTTCTAGGTCGTTATTATGGAGAAGTGTATGTTGAGGGCAAGCGCAAACGCTTTAGCTTTAGAATGCTAGACACGCCACAAAACCGCGCCAAAGCCCAAGAGTTGCACGAGGGAAAAGATTGCCCAAAAAGCCCAGAGGGGGGGCGCGCTTTGGGCGATCTAGTGCAAGCCTACCAAAAACGCCTAGAATGGCTAAAACCCACTTCTAAACGATCTATCGCGTCCTTTTTAAGGCGCGTGGTAGAGCTACTAGGCGGAGCGCACACGCCGCTAAGCCACATCAACAAAGACCTAGTGCACAACTTCTATTCCCAGCTAGTAGCTAGCAACACTTCCCAAGCGCACATCAACAATCTAGCCCACCAGCTTAAAGCCTTGTTAGCTTTTGGCGTGGAAGAGGACTTTTTGCAACTCTGTTCTTTTGCAATGCTTGGATTTGTAGCATTGCTCTCTTAGCTTATTAAGCAACGCATCGTTGATGCTAGATAAGAAAATACTTTGCTTGTCTCTAGCTTGGCTGTAATAGATATTTTTGCCCGGCTGGATTCTAAACGCTTCTCCTGTGTCCGGATCTTCTCCCTCAATGCCACCATACTCTTCATAAAGATACGCGTCTAACAAAAACCCTTTAGGATTTGGCTTAAACACATAGGATTGATGGATGGTATCCGGATAGCCATCTGCAAACGCAACATCCTGCCACACTTCTAGGCTAAAGCTATGCTTTTTAAAAACCACGCTGGCGCTCAACCTCAACAGTTGCGCGTTATTGAACGCATCGTGGCGCAAACAAAAGCTCTTTTGTTGGCGCGATTTAGCCAATTCTTTTAAACTCTTTAAAATCCCCATACAAACGAATGTGGGAACATTTTTGCCTGAAATTCTAAAATCCTCAGTGGTCATGTTTTGTGCTACAAGATCCGCATAGAACACAGCCACGCGCAGAGGTTTGTTATTGACTTGCCCAGTAAAGATCGTTGTCAAAAAACGCTTATACCCTCCCCCATAGCGATCAAAAAGATGGTCTAAAACATGCATGTCATCTATCATTATCCGCACGCCAGCGTCTAAATCCTTGACACCCCCACCAAAGCACACGCCCATAAGTGCTAACAAAGCCCCTAAAAACAATTTCATCGGTCGCACCCATCACCTCCACACCTCTAAACTTTCTAGATCACCTACTCGTTAAATGCTTGATCAGAAGCTTTTTCAGTTTCTGCCTCCAAAGGCTTACAACGCTTGGATTTGTAACAGCGAGTCTGAAACTTCTCTAACAAGTTAGGGGTGATTTGCTTTGCTAGAAATAGCCCCCCATCTCTTTGGCGGCTGTAATAAAGATTAGAACCCGCCTTTTTGATGGTAACAGGCTTGATTTTAACCATGTCCTTAAGAAAGCTGGCATCCACACATTGAGAAATCCCATCAGCATTTGTCTCATACACTTCATCGTAGCGGTATTGCTCTAAAAAGAAACGCCCCTTTTGCATTGAGAATACAAAACGCTTATAGGCTACATTGGGGAAAAGCCCCCGCTCCATATCTTTTACCCAGCAGTCTTGTTGGCGCAGGGTAAAAATAAGGTGTTGGTTTTTAAAAGACACTTGCGCGCTGGAGGACACAAAACCAGCGGGCTCCTCATCTTCAATTTGCACACAAGAACCTTGATGCCATACCAAGTCCTTGAGCACGCTAAAACACACGGTTCTAATCCCATTGCTAGCCCCCTCAGCAATAGCTGATCCCCACATCACAAACACACGCATGCTTGGTTTTTTTATCTCAAATATTTGGGTATTGTAGTGATGCTACCACCCACGAACATCCCCCCAGGGTCCGCCTCAAAGAGCGCAGAATCGCACCAACAATAGGTTGGATTAAACTTATACCCCTCCCTACACCTGCAATCTTTGCGCCACTACATATCCAAAACATGCATAAAATCCTGTGTTTGTTGCTCAAGCGCGCGCTCAAATAGAGCCATATTTGAGCCATAGCAAAGACCCACCCACACGCACAGAAACGCAAGAAACTTTGCCATTTAATCACTCCTGCTTTTATCTGTCTTGACAATACCCCTTATTTTGGCAACGATCTAGCAAGTTTTCTATGATATTGCGATCCATTGCATTCATAAAAATTTGTTTGCCATCTCTTTTTTGGCGATAAATGGGATCCATAGGGTAATCTTCCTTTGTGTCAAGTTGCCCATTAATGGCTTTTAGGAGGTAGCGACCTCCATGTGGCTTAAAACTCAAAGTGCTTCTATAGGTGGATATACTGCGCTCACATTCATAGTTATCCTCTCTGATATGCAAGAGAAAGGCATCCTTTTTAAACTCCATGTTGATTTCAGATAGGGGAGACTCTGGATTTAACAACAAGCAAGAGCCATCATACCACTTAGCTCCCCTGCTAAATCCAAAACACATAAAACTTAAGCTCGGATCATCGTCTGTGCTATACTCCGGTCTATAACCACGCACCACAGCCCCGCAATAAGTGATCCCACCCACCACGGCTTTATTATTCTCAAGCACATATTGCACATGCTCTGCATCACCCTTAAGTTTGCCCGCAAAATTGCTTGCTTGGTTAAGCACATAGTCCGAGTGGTAATGTGGATTGGGATCACAACTCACCCCCCACGCCACATTAGCTAGAAAGCACAAAAGCCCTAAAAATAATGTGATTTGTCCCATTTGCCACCCCAACCCCCCCTATTTACTTTAATTTCTACAAATGCGCAACGATCACTTCTCCAAACTCTGAGCTAGACACCTCGCTAGCCCCCTCCATCAAGCGCGCAAAATCGTAAGTTACTTTTTTGCTCTCAATCGCCTTTTGCATGCCCACCACAACCAAATCCGCTGCTTCTACCCAGCCCATGTGGCGCAACATCATCTCCGCGCTGAGGATAATAGAGCCCGGATTGACCTTATTTTGCCCTGCGTATTTGGGGGCTGTGCCATGCGTGGCTTCAAAGAGCGCGACACTATCATTCATATTTGCCCCCGGAGCAATCCCAATCCCCCCCACCATTGCGGCTAGCGCGTCTGAGATATAGTCCCCATTGAGATTCATCGTGGCAATCACATCGTATTCAGCCGGGCGCAACAAGATTTGTTGCAAGAAGGCATCGGCGATCATATCTTTAATGACGATCTCTTTGCCTGTTTTGGGGTTTTTAAGGGTGCACCATGGACCCCCATCTAGCAGTTTTGCCCCAAATTCCCTTTGGGCTAAAGCATAGCCCCACTTCATAAACGCCCCCTCGGTGTATTTCATAATATTGCCCTTATGCACAAAGGTAAGGCTAGCGCGATCGTTGTCAATGGTGTATTCAAGTGCCTTGCGCACAAGCCTTTCAGTCCCCTCTAGGCTAATGGGCTTGATCCCCACACTGCTAGTATTGGGGAAGCGAATTTTTGTCACCTTGAGCTCGTCTTGTAAAAACTTGATGAGCTTTTTAGCCTCTTGGCTATCTTGGTTAAATTCGATCCCAGCATAGATGTCCTCGCTATTTTCACGAAAGATCACCATATCCACTTTTTCAGGGTGTTTCACCGGGCTAGGGCTTGAATACCAACGCACGGGGCGCAAGCACACATAGAGATCCATTTTTTGGCGCAGGGCGACATTGAGCGATCTAAAGCCCTCGCCTACGGGGGTGGTTAGAGGTCCCTTGATAGAAACCTTAAAATGGTTGATTGCCTCAATCGTATCGGGTAACAACCATTGTTCTTCTAGGCTTAATCCCGGTGTGTCTTTGAATTTGTTGTAGCATTTTTCGCCCACAAAGACTTCATACCACGCGATTTTTTTGGCACCTTTATAGGCTTTTTGCACAGCCGCATCGACCACCTTGCGCATCACAGGGGTAATATCCACCCCGATCCCATCGCCCTCAATGAAGGGAATAATGGGATTGCTTGGGACATGCAATTTGCCATTTTCATAGCTGATGGCTTGCCCCTCTTTGGGGGGGGTTAAATACTTGGGGTTGTAAGACATGAACTACTCCTATTAAATTAAGATAGGGAATTTTAGCATAAGGGGTTTAAAATTTTTAGTTAAGCTATGAGAAAGATGAAGGAGAATTATGGCGCAATCTGAAATCGTTTTGGACTTGGAGGATTTGATGTCTAAGGGTTTTAAAAAAGCCCAAGCGATCATGGCTAAAGCCCCAGTTACGCATTACAATCTCAATGTGTTAGTGGCTGGGGGCACGGGAGTGGGGAAAAGCACGCTTATTAACGCGGTCTTTGGGGAGCAAGTCGCCCCCACAGGGCAGGGCGAGCCAGTAACCCAAGAGATCCAACGCTATATTAAAGAGGATTTGAGTATTTATGACACTAAGGGGCTTGAGATGAAAGACTTTGAGCGCACCAAAGCCCAGATTCAAGATTTCTTAGACACCAAGAGGGGAGCGGTGCTTGAGGAGCAAATCCACATCGCTTGGCTGTGTATTCAAGAATCAGGACGGCGCGTGCAAGAGGGGGAGCTAGAACTTCATAGCATGCTTAAAACTTGTGCGATCCCTACTATCGTGGTGATCACCAAAGCCCAACAAGATAAGGACGATAAGGGCGAAAAATTTTCTGAGATCGTGCGTGCCAAATTTCAAGTAGATGAGGCGCATTTTGAGCGTGTCAGGGCTCTAGAGATTGAAGATGATGAAGGAGATATTAAAAAGATTAGGGGGATTAAAGAACTCATTGACAAATCACGCGATCTATTAGATGAGGCGCAAAAACTCGCCCTAGAGAGAAAACAACAATACGATTTGCAGATGCAGGCTCAAGCTAAAGAGGCGTTGCGCCAAAGACGCCAAGAGGAAGCCCACAACGCTATTTTGGGCTACACCAGCGCAGCAGCAGCCATTGGGGCGACTCCTATCCCTTTTTCGGACTTTGCCCTGCTCTTACCCACCCAAATTGCGATGATCATTCATATCAGCAAGATTTATGATCTAGAGGTTTCTGAGGAAAATGCCAAAACTTTAGTGGGCACTTTTGCTAGCGTGCTAGGCACGGGTTTAGTGGCGCGTGCGTGTGCGGGGAGCTTGTTAAAATTGATCCCGGGGGTGGGCAGTTTGGCAGGGGGAGCGATCAACGCCACCTTAGCAGGCTCAGTAACCGGATTAATGGGTAAGGCTTATGTCGCCTATTTAGACGATAATTTTGAAGACCTGAATCGAGCCCTCAAAACCTTGTGCGCTGAGGTGTTTCAAAAATACCTAGAGATCACTAAGGGACTCAAATAGAACCTTGCTTTAATCTTTGGGCGGGTATAATCTAAAACGCACTGATGAAAGGAACACATGTCTATTACACTCATTGATCATACCACCCAACAACGCTATGAATTTGAAACCATCCAAGCCACGCGTGGGGCTGATGGTATAGATTTTTCCAAACTCTACGAACGCACGGGGTTTCTCTCCTATGATCCGGGTTATGCCTCCACTGCCGGGTGCAAATCTACAATTAGTTATATTGACGGACAAAAGGGGGAGCTTTACTACAAAGGTTACCCCCTAGAGGAATTAGTCGCCAAATACCGCTATAGCGATGTGTGTAAGCTTTTGCTGACAGATTCGCTTCCCAAAGATGCCGATGAATCTTTAGAGTTTGAGTTAGAGTTGCGCCATAGGAGTTTTATCCACGAAACTTTGCGCAATATGTTCCACGCTTTCCCCACCAACGCCCACCCAATGGCAAAGCTCAGTAGCGGGGTTTCTATTCTGTCTACTTTCTACTCCGATCATGGGGCTATGAAGAATGAAGAGGACTACCAGACGATGGCTAGGCGCATTGTGGCTAAAATGCCTACCTTAGCCGCTATTTGCTACCGCAATGAGATTGGCGCGCCCTTGATTTACCCTGATATGGCTAGGAGTTACATTGAAAATATCTTGTTTATGTTGCGCGCCTACCCGCATGGTCGACTTAAGCACAGTTTGCACGGTCAAGTGGAAATCACCCCCCTAGAAGTAGAAGCCTTTGATAAGATTTTGACCTTGCATGCCGATCATGGGCAAAACGCCTCAGCCACCACCGTGCGCAATGTCGCTTCTACAGGTGTGCACCCTTATGCAGCCATTAGCGCGGGGATTAGCGCGCTATGGGGGCATTTGCATGGGGGGGCGAATGAAAAAGTTTTGATTCAGCTAGAAGAAATTGGGGATGTGAAAAATGTAGACAAATACATCGCCCGCGTGAAAGATAAAAACGACCCTTTTAAACTCATGGGCTTTGGGCATCGCGTCTATAAGAGTTACGATCCGCGCGCGCGTATTCTTAAAAAGCTCAAGGACGATTTGCAAGCAAAGGGCATTAAGATGGACCCCCATCTAGATGAGATCGCCGCCAAAGTAGAGGAGGTGGCGCTCAAAGATGAATATTTTGTGGCGCGCAATCTCTACCCCAATGTAGATTTTTACTCCGGCACGATTTTGCGCGCCTTGAAGATCCCCGTGCGTTTCTTCACTCCGGTATTTGTCATCGGGCGCACGGTGGGCTGGTGCGCGCAACTCTTAGAACATGTGAAAAACACCCAAGCTAGGATCGCACGCCCACGACAGGTTTATGTGGGCAAATAGGGGATTGTTATATGGGGTTGATCTTAGAGCTTGACACGCTTTAGCATCAAACCCTTGCCTCTTTGGGGGGTGTTATTACTCTATAGTCTTGTCTCTTTGCTTGTCTTCCATGCCCCCTTGTGGCGCTATATTCTAGAGCATGAGGGGGGGTGGGGGCTTGTGTGGAGTGTGGCTTTAGCCTATGTTTGCACTACGAACATGTTGCTGGTGTTGCTCTCTTTGTTGGGGAGTTTTTGCATGCAAGCTGTGATGGCGTTGTTGACTTTGGGCAATGCCATCGCTTTTTATTACATTGACACTTACCATGTATTTTTGACTAAGAGCATGATGGGCAATGTCTTGCACACTAACACTAGCGAAATGAGCGCGCTCATCGGGGGGCATTTGTGGCTTTTTGTGGTGCTAGGGCTTATTTTAGCTGGGCTATTTTTCATCTTGCCTGTGGCTAAGACTAGGAGGCGGGCTAAACTGGGCATTTTTTTAGGTTCTGCCTTAGTGTTTTTGCTTTGGAGTTTCACCCACACCAAGCAATGGTTATTTATAGATCACCACGCTAGATACATTGGCGGGCTAGCCCTGCCCTATAGCTACAGCGTAAACGCCTTTAGGGTGTTGTTAGCCTCATGGCATCAAAGCCCCCCCAAAGCATTTAACAATCTCTTTTTTAAAGCCCATAATACGGTCGTGGTGTTAGCCATTGGGGAGAGTGCTAGGCGGGCTAATTATGGCATTTATGGTTATGCTAGGGCTACCACACCCAAATTACAAGCCCGTTTAAACAAGCAAGAAATTTTAGCCCTCAAGGCTACTTCTTGTGCCACCTATACCACTGCCGCTCTTTCTTGCATGCTCACTTGCAAACAGGGTTATGAAAATCTCCCCTCTTTCTTGCACAGACAGGGCATAAAAGTGGTGTGGCTTAGTCTTAATGACGGGCAACCTCCCATGCGTGTAGATTGGCATCCTAGCGAGTATACATGGCAGCATTGGTTGCAAGCTAAGGGGGTAAATCAGCTTGGTTTTGACATGGCTTTAGCGCATGCCCTGCCCTTTGTGGTGCAACAATACGCTAAGGACAATCTCTTAGTGATCCTGCACCTCAAGGGTTCACACGGACCCCTATATGTGGACAAAGTGCCCCAAGATTTTGCCCCCTTTAAGCCCCTTTGCACCCATAGCGAGCCTAGTGCCTGCAGTGTGGAGAGTTTGGTGAATGCCTATGATAACACCATTGTCTATAACGACATGGTGCTAGATAATATCATTGACACATTGCAACACACCCAAAACCCCGCGCTATTGCTCTACATGAGCGACCATGGCGAGAGTTTGGGCGAACATGGGCTATATTTGCATGGCACACCCTATTTGATCGCCCCAGATGTGCAAAAGCAAGTCCCCTTCATTGTCTATGCTAACCCGGCATTCAAAGCTACCCACCGCTTCAAACCCCTCTTGCAAAACTACGATCAACGCGTGATCTTTTCTAGCATTCTGGGGGCGTTTGGGGTGGTAGGGACTAGTAATGCCTACAACCCCCACTGGGATATTTTCCAATGAAAACTTTCAAAGCCCTTTATGCGCAAAGTTTCCCTAGATGTCTCCCCCTTAAGACTCTTATGCTTTTCATCGCGCTTTTCTTAGTCGGGGCGATCACCCCCTTTCCTAAGATCGCCAAACAACCCCAAGTCCCTTTAGTGTTTAACGCTACTGAACATTATGCCCGTTTTGTGCCCACCATCGCCTCTGTTGCCCTACCCTTGATCAAGCGCGATCCTATCGGTTTGATCCAAATTATCCATGTGAGTATCGCCACAACCATCGCCACGCACGCGCTCAAATGGGGGCTAAATAATGTGGTGCTTTTTGGTAGGCGTTTGGGTGAGCGCCCCAATGGGAGCAACAAGAACATGCCCAGCGGGCACTCTTCTATGATCGCCTGTGCTTTGGGCTTTTTGGTGCGCCGTTATGGCTGGGTGTGGCTGATCTTCTTGCCCCTAGCCTTTTTGACAATGGGCGCGCGTATCTATTATAACGCGCACACTATGGGCGCGCTCATCGCCGGGTTTAGTGTGGGCATGCTGTGCGCGCTGTGTTTGGCTAGCCATCTTAAGACTTAGGCTTGTGGTAAATTTCTGGGTGCGTGCTTTTAAAACGCCGATGAAACCATAGCCAGCTTTCCGGGTGGGCTTTGATGATCTCTTCGCTCAAGCTAGCCTGCTCTTGGGTGGCTTGTAAAATATCGCTTTGCGCGTCCTTAGTGTTTTGGGCGCGAATGGGGGGGTAGTAGGTGGCAGTGTAGTGGCTATAATCCTCATTGAAGTCCACGATCACGGGCAAAATGGCGATGTTATAGCGGCGCGATAAAATGGAGGCGATCGTGGTGTGTGTAGCCCTGTGCCCCAAAAACTCCACCTCAACTCCCTCTTTGGGCGAGATATTTTGATCCACCAAAATCCCCACTAGCCCCTTGCCCCGGTTGTAAATTTTCAAGAGTTCTTTAAACGCCCCCATTTTGTCAATAAAGCGCACCCCAAAGGCTTCGCGCCTTTTGATGAGCATGGCGTTTACAGGGGCGAATTTAGTGAGTCGCCCCAAAGACCCCCTTTCTTGATCGCTGTGGTATTGGGCTAAAGAAGTCCCAATGGCTTCCCAATACCCAAAGTGCATCCCCATTACTACCGCTTGCCCATCTTTTTCCAACACTTCTAGCACATGGTGGCGATCCACCAATGTAAAACACGCATCATACTCTGCTTTAGGCAGAAACACCACCCGCATACTCTCTAGCACGATGAAAGCCAAATTGTCATACCCGCGCCTGATGATCGCCTCTTTGCGCGCGCGATCCATCTCTGGGAAGACAAAATCCAAATTCGCCCGTGCGTCCCAATAGCGCCGCCGATCCAATTTAGACATCACAAAGCCCAACGCGCGCACACATGCCACAAAACCCCCATGGGGCATTTTAGCCAAGCCCCACCCTAGCGCGTTAGCACTCCACTCTAACAATTTGGCACAAAACACCCCCCACTCTCTACGCACACTCATTTAGCCTCTTTTAACACTTGCAAAATGGCTTGCGCCACTTGTTTAGGGGGGATTTTTTGGATAGAAAAATCCTCTTTGGAATAATTAGCCCCCACACCGCCCCCTAAAGCGGCATGGGCGCGCCCCTCTAGGGCAAAACGCCTCTTGGGGGTATTGCCATACAGGGTTACAGAGGGCACTTTAAGCGCCCAAGCTAAATGCACGATCCCCGTATCCCCCCCCACGACCACGCTCACAAGCGAGATCAAACGCTTCACTTCTGCTAAATCCAGGGAGGGCAATAAGATGGCGGGCACATAAGCTAGGAGTTGCTCATAGAGTTCTGTAGCGCGATCCAAATGCGCATGCCACAAGAGCGCGATAGCTACCCCGCTGTGTTGGAGCAACGCCCCCACCTGCGCGAAACTCTGCCATGGATACATCTTATTGGGCATGGAAGCTTCTAGCACAAAGAGGACATGGGGGCGTGTGGGAGGCAAGAGCACCTCTAACTTAGGACAAGCAGGCAGATAAAAGGCGCGTTGGCGCGATTCTAGCACCCCCTCCAAGGCACATGGGCTAAGTATATTAAACCCACGCTCTAGCACGGCTTGGTTGCGCTTGAGAATATGCGCGCTGTAGGGTATGGACACCTTGTGGGTGTAAAATAGGCTAGCTAGGCGTCTCTAATAGAGAAGAGATCAAAGCCCACAAAAGCTTTTTTAGACAAAAACGCCCCAAATAGGGCGGATTTTAACAAACCCTGCATGTCAATGAGGACATCAAAGCTTGGCACAGAGTCTTGCAAATCGCGATAGAAACGCCAAATTTTAACCGGATTTTTGGAGCGCAAAATCTGTTTGTAGGGGATAATATGGAGGGTGTCGATGCAGGGGGAGTGCTCTAAAATGGGGGAAAATAGGGTATCTACAAACCAATGGATTTGGGCTTGGGGGTAGTGCTCTTTGAGAAAGGGCAAAAAGACCGCGCTTACAATGATGTCCCCCATAGCCGAAAAGCGGATAATAGCGACATTCATAAAAATTCAATGTCCAAGGCGATCGGGGTGTTCAACTTGGGGATCATCTCTTGGCATAAATAGAGTTCTTTGGCACTTTTAATAAGGAGGGTTTTACCTTTGAGGGTGTAGACAATGTCTTTAGGCACGCGTGTGGTGCAGAGCGCTTCGGCTAGCCCTAAAATGAAACTTAGCCATTGCAAGGTGAGGATAGGGGGCATGATCGTGCTAATGTGGGCGATATTGCTGTCTTTGGGGATTTTTTTCTGGCTAAATTGCACCAGCAAGCAGATAATAGCGCGATCTTGGTGGGAAAACCCATAGCTCAACGCGTTGAGAGCCAAATACGCCGCGTGCTTGTGCGCGCCATAGAAATTGAGCACCTTGCCAATTCCAGAGAGTTGTCCGGCGATTTTGAGGTGGTAGAGATATTCTGTAGAGATACGATGCAAGGGGGATAGCACCTCAAAGAGTTTAACGCACACCCGCTTGACTTCTTGGCTGTGCTGGGCGTGGGGCAAAAAGCGATCCAATAAGGAGAGAATAGAGGGGTTGATCCCCTTAGGGAAGCTGTGTTTGTGGTTTCTTAGCATGTCGCTCAAAAACACCCCCTCACGCACCCCCACCCCGCTTGCTACAATTTTCTGCGGGTTAAGGCGTTTTAACAACGCCCAAAGAATCAACGCCCCACCCCGGATACTATCTTGGCGATCAGCGCTCACACCCAACACCTCTAGGCGCGCTTGCGAGCTTTGTGCGATGTCGTAGATGAAATCTATATGATCTCCTACCCCCATCTCATAGCCATGCACCACCTCAATGGGATAGTTATTGCGTTGTATGGCTAGCTTGGCAATGGCGCGAATCGTCCCTCCCACCCCAAAGACTTGCACGCTTTGGTAATGCGCGGGGATTTTGACCAATTCTTTGGCGATGAAATCTAGCGCGCTTTGCAAGGGGGCATCTTTGTCAAAAAAGAGTTCTTTAAGGCGGATTGTGCCCAAGTCTAAAGAGAGCAAATCGGCGATCTTGCCCTCTTTAATCAGGGCGCATTCCGTGCTCCCCCCCCCAATATCAATGGTGATGCCCTCCCTATGGTGTAATAAATTCGCGCACGCCACGCCCCCATAAAAGGCTTCTTTGATCCCATCAATGACGCGCACGCGCAACCCGCATTCTTTGCGCACTAGCGCGACAAATTCTTGGGCGTTGGGCGCATCGCGCACCGCGCTTGTAGCCACGCAGAGCAATTTCTTACTCTTGTATTTTTGCGCGATCTCTTTAAATTCACTAAGCGCTTTGATCGCGCGCTTGATAGGGGCTTTTTGCAAAATGCCTCCGTGCTCGTAAGTCCCTTGAGAAATGCGCACCTTGGATTTGAGTTCGTAAAGCAAATAAAACCCAAACTGGCTTGTTTTTTTGAAGATCGCCATGCGCATGGAATTAGAACCTATGTCAATGACGGCGGTAATTTTTGCCATTAGCGATCATAGCCTTGCAGGATCTGGTATTTATCTTGGAGCTCTTCTGGGCTTTCGGTGTTATTGGGGTCTAGCACAATGGCATCCACAGGGCACACACTCACACAGCTAGGCTCATCGCTATAGCCCACACATTCGGTGCAACGATCGGGATCGATGCTATAGATGGGATCGTTTTCATCAATGGCTTCTGTAGGGCACTCTTCACGGCATGCATCACAGGCAATACACTCTTGGCTGACTAAAAGAGACACGCTAATTTTCCTTTATTTGAGATGTAAGGGGTTCATCATAGCAAAGCAAACTTAAAAACAAGACCACAAAAACAACTTGACAAAGTTTGTAAAATTTGTGTATAATGATTTCTTTCTTATTCCAGATTAGCTCAGCGGTAGAGTAGGCGGCTGTTAACCGCTTGGTCGTAGGTTCGAATCCTACATCTGGAGCCAGTTTCACATTTGCTTATTTTTTGTTTTTTTGTGGCGCGGTTTACTTCAATAATGCGCTTTTAGCCGATCTAGGGTTGTGCGGATTGGTAAGCGTTGGGGTGGAACACTCTTAGCTTACCTATTCGTATAAAAAAATGCAGCGAGGAGTTTTTATGGCCTTTGGGATTAAAGCAAAAAGTTTAGCACTCTCGGCACTAATGGCGATGGGTGTTGCGCAGGTGGCACAAGCAGAGAAGAATGGGTTTTTCATCGGACTAGGCTACCAACAAGGTAAGGGCGGGCAGGGAGGCTATAAATCCGCCCTCACAAGTGGTTTCCCCCTTTATGGTATGGATGTGGAATTAGGGGGCGTGGGCTTTGTTAACAAATGGTTTGGCGGGCAGGTTTATGGCTTCTTTGATTGGAACAATAGCCATATCATGGGACCCACTGCTCGCGACAAGTGGAATGTCTACACCTATGGCGGGGCGGCAGACGCGATCGTGAATGTGATCGCCACCGATCCCTTCGCCTTTGGTTTGGTAGGGGGTATTCAGTTGGCGGGTAACACTTGGAATTTTAATACTTTCCAGCACACCGCCTTCCAATTCCTCTTTAATGTGGGCGGTCGAATCCGCATTATGGAGCACTCTGCGATCCAAGCTGGAATCAAGTTCCCCATGATCCCTCAAAAACTCGCTCCCGGGTTCACAGATATGAGACGCTATGTGTGGTATGTCAACTATGTCCACACCTTCTAGGTAAGACTTGAAAGGGGTTTAAAGCCCCTACCACTTCCAACCCCCGCCTAGTTTCACCGCTAGGTAGTTGGGGGGTTTTGACCCCCATTGAAAGCACTAACTTATAGCCCTGATCGCACAGAACTATCCAAATGATCCCCTGCCTGCCATCTAGCTATTTTGCCCAGCATTAAAGTTTTATTAGAAGTGAGATCAAATCCCAAGCTAAGCTCAACCATTTCCAGTGATAACCCAAGCCCATGCGCGCTTGCGGGTTAACACGCAGATCATAGCCATCGCCATAACGGATTTTGGGTGCGTTGGGGTATTTGCCCACAAAGCCCACGCTAAAGCCCTTGATTTGGTTGTAACGCGGATCTAAGAGCGCGCTAGCCCCTGCAAAGCCACTTGCAAAAATCCCCACCCCAGCAGTGCCAATACCCCCCTGATCTTAGTTTTAAGGTGGATCTGCACCACTAAGCCGTTTGTTGGTGTTGTATTGGGCTTGGTGTGGGTGTGTAACCAATAGGCTGTCTTGGGCGTTTTGGTTATTCTCCTCTAGCTCGGTCGTGGTGTTATAGGTCTTGATGGAGGAGCTTATCGCTAAGATTGATGATCAACCTCCTCTGTGTGGAGGGCATTCATCAAGGCATTAGGCAAGGCTTTGGAGCAGTGCTTCAAACGCCCCTTGAAAAGCTTTAAGCCCCTGATCTAAAAGAGGGGAGTTTTTTAAATTTAGCCCTAAGTCTTGCAGAATGGTTTTAGTGTGTTTGGAGGGAGTGAAGGGGGTGCTGGGGTGTTTATGATAGGCTTCAAGCGCATCTAGGGGGGCGGTGATCACGCTGTGCTCTAGTTTGAGGGCTTGTAGGTAGTAGTCTTTGGGCAGATTGGGGTCTTTAACCCCTGTGCTGGCAAAGAGAGGATAAACATTATCGTAACTGCAAGCGCGCACCCACTCACGACATTTTAGGGCGTTAATAATACCCATTTGGTTGCGTAGATAGGCTTGTGTGCCTGCAGAAAGTCTTGACTCTTGCTGTAATAGCTGGTTTACTAAAGTGTCCACCCGCGAGACGAAAATACTCACCACGCCCATAGGCGCACTTTTAAGCGCGCTGACGCAACGATGAGCCTGATCGGGCTCAAAAACCAAGGTCGCGTTCAAGGGCATGTCTTTACTTTTGGCTAAATGCTCCATCACCTCTAAGCCTACCTGTGTAGCTGGAATTTTGATCATCACATTGGGCATGTTAATGCGATCAAACAAGGCGCGTGCCTCTGCTACACTTGCCCCCACATCCTCGGCTAAAAAAGGGTCGATCTCTAAACTAATGTAGCCTGTGGCTTTATTTTGTTCCCAAAGAGGCAATAAAAGCTGGGCGCACCTCTTAATGTCCGTGATCACCAAATGTTCGTAAATGTCCTTAACCCCCATTTTTGCGCCCTTGAGTTTGGCGATCTGCTCTGTATACGCCCCAGATTTGATCGCTTGGGCAAAAAGAGTAGGGTTAGAAGTCGCTCCTGCGATCTGTCCTTGATCTAAGAGTGTGCGGAACTCTCCCTCTAAAAAATCCCTTTCAATAAAATCGCACCACAGGTAAAAATCTTGCATGTTAATCCTTGTTGAAAAATTGGCGCACGATGGTGCGATCATCAAAGGGCAAATGCGCATCCCCTATAATCTGCACGCATTCATCTCCCTTACCCAAAATGAGCAACACCTCATCGCTTTGTAGCTCGCCTAGGGCTAATTCGATGGCTTTTTTGCGATCGGGTTGCACCACCACGCGCGCGCGCAATTCTGGGGCGACCCCTTTTAGAATATCCTCAATAATAGCTAGAGGCTCCTCAGTGCGTGGATTATCTGAGGTGATGTAAGTTTTAAGCGCGTAGTTACTAGCCACCTGCCCCATCAGCGCTCGTTTGCTTTTGTCTCTATCTCCTCCTGCGCCAAAGACTACCTTAATCTTTTGCGCCTTAAAGCTGTTGAAAATCTGCACAAATCCATCGGCGGTATGGGCAAAATCCACCACCACTAAAGGATTTTGGTGTACCACCTCCATACGCCCCTCCACCCCGGGAAAATCAGAGAGTAGGGGGCAAAGACTCTCTAGGGGCTTTTGAGTAAGCATGCGCACGCACAGCAATGCCCCCAAGAGGTTATAAAGATTGTGCAAGCCCATAAGAGGCGCATGCACGATCCCCATTTCTACAGCACTACTAGGGTTGCGCCGTGCTCTAGGATCGGGGCGAAATTCTACATGCGCGCTCAAATTAGGTTGCAAACTATAAGCGTTCACGCTCAAATGGCTCTTACGCTCGCAGGCATAGCCATAAGCATTAGCAGGGTTAAAGCGCACATGCGGGTCGTCTAAATTGACAATTTTTAAGCCTGTATCGCTTAAAAACTGGTTTTTGATCGCGCGGTAAGTCTCTATATCGCCATGATAATCCAAGTGATCGCTGGTGATATTGGTATGCACCTTAGTGTTAAACTTTAAACCTAAAATGCGCTCTTGGGCGATCGCATGCGAGCTCACCTCCATTATAAAATAGTGCGCCCCCTCTGCGCTAGCGCGCTCAATATCGCTGTAAAGTTCTAACAAGCTGGGCGTGGTGAGCCCCTTAGGCTTAACTTGGGCATTGTGGATAAAAAACCCCCTTGTGCCCAGCAAAGCGCAAGAATGCCCCAAAGCGTGGAGCGCATGGGTGATGAGCGCGGCGGTGGTGGTCTTGCCATTAGTGCCAGTGATGCCAATGAGGGGGATTTTCACATTAAAATAACGCCCCAATTCTTGCGCCTCTAAATGGGGCGTATTGGGGGGAATAAAGCGCGCATTAGTGGGGGTTTTAACTAGCAAAACCCCGGGTTGTATCTCTCGCGTGTCATCGCTTAGGGCTTTATAGGTTTGATGATTAAAATCCACGCGCTTAGGAACAACCATGCTTGCCCTCTCTTTGTGCCTTTTCTAAACGCAACGCCTTTTGCAACAACGCCATCACACGCGGGTCATACCAAAGCAATTCGCGCATGTTTTCAATGTAAGCGATGGACATGTCATAAAATTGGTGATCGACCAAGTTTTCTAAAAACTCGTAAAAGTCCTCTTTGCGCTCAAAGATGACCTTAGTGCTAAACATCAAATTCTCAAAGACTTCTTTAAAATCCTTGCCCGCGCACATCGCCTTGAAATCGGCGTATAAAATCCCATCCAAGCTCTCTGCCTTGAGTTGGTTTTCATGCCCAAAGGCTTGCGCCATCTTGCTCAAACTCTCATCAAAGGAGTTAATGAGCTCTAAAATCTGCCCCTGAATGCTGGCTTTGTAGCGCCGGGGCTGGGAGTGTAAGAGGTTTTGGTAAAGCTCATAAAAACTATGCGCCTCTTTGGGGAAGTCTAGGGCGATGTCGCTGAGTAGCAAGCCAATTTTGGCATGCGCGTCCAGGGGATCTAAAAAGAGGGCTTGGGAGCACAAAAACAAGGCTCTAAAATACTGCTTTTGTAAAAAGGCTTTATAGCCCTGCGCGAGCAGGGATCGCTTTTTAGGGTCGTTATTCAAGGGTTACCTTAAGAGAAAAGTTCTTGATACTGCTCTTTGGACACATGCACCACCTGCATATCCGGGTGAATCTCCTCTTGCAAACAGCGTTCAATCCCAAATTTGAGCGTGTTAGAGCTAGCCGCACAGCCCTTACACGCCCCCACTAAGGACACATACACCTTAGCGTCCTTGATCCCAAGTAAGACCACATCGCCCCCATCTCTTAAAAGCATTGGGCGCACTTTTTCTAAGGCTTTTTCTACAGGTTTTTGCAATTCTTGATCGCTAAAGATCATGGTTACTCCTTAAAGACTTTGCATTATAGCCATTTTCCACGCGTTTAAGCTAGCCCATGCTAGAATAAATCGCAAATGTAAGGTTAATTATGGCGTTGCTAGGGCAACATTTTTTGCACGATGCCTATTATTTAGATCAGATCTTACAATCCATCCCCTACGAGCACTTTAGCAATGAGGTGCAGATGGTAGAGATAGGGGTTGGCTTGGGAGATCTCAGTGCTAGGCTTTTAGATAGGCTGGGCTCTAAGACTTTGATCGCCTATGAGGTGGATAAGGCGTTAGCCATAGGGCTAAAAAATAGGCTCACTCCTGCATCTTGGGGGCGTTTGGCGTTGGTGGTGGGCGATGTGATGGAACGCAAAGGGGTTGAAAATGGCACATACGATGTCTTGGCACACACAGGGCTTAGATTGCCCCGTATGGGCTTTTTGTGCGACAAACCCTATTTCTTGGTTTCTAACTTGCCCTATTACATCGCTACACCCATCATCGCCCACGCGCTCAAAGATAGCCTTTGTGTGGGAATGGTTGTGATGACCCAATTAGAAGTGGGTTTGAAATTTTGCGCCCATGTGGGGAGCGGGGATTATGGCGCGCTCAGTGTGCTAGCCGGGCTCACATGCGCTAGGCGCGCGCTGTGTTTTGAAGTGCCCAAGGAGGCGTTTAATCCGCCCCCCAAAGTGCGCTCCAGCGTGATCGCCTTGATCAAACACCCCTTGCAATCCAGCCCCCCCTCTTTAGATGTTGCAGACTTAGAAAAGTTGCTCAGATGCGCTTTTAAAGCCAACCGCAAGACCCTTAGCAATAATCTCAAGGGGGTTTGTGCGCCCAGCTGGCTACAAGAGTTTCTAACTCAGCACGCCCTCAAGCCCCAAGCGCGCCCGCATGAATTGAGCCCCACAGCCTACCTAGACCTAGCGTGCGATCTTGCCCAACAATCTAATTTAGGAGAATACTATGGATCAACCCATTGACGATCAAAACCAACCCACCCCCCCCACCAACACCCCCCCCCCAA
>NZ_QXQQ01000058.1 GCF_003660285.1 Helicobacter labacensis
GGATTTTAATGACTCGCCTAATTAGCATACTTCTACTCATCAGCCCCCTATGGGCTATAAACCCTAGTTTAATCCAAGACATGCAACAAGCCCGTGCCTTGATGGTTAAAATCTACTACCAAGCCTTCAAAGAGCGTTGCGATCGCATAGATAATGACATAGTCTATTCACTTGCCATGCAAAAGGAGGCACCCGCCCTTGTCAAGCACCTAAAAGCCTTTGTCAATCATATCCCGCTTTTACAAGCCTTTCAACCCAAAACCCCCAAGCAAGCCCAAATGATCCAAGCACTCAAAGCCCTTGAGATGTTTAACCTCGCTACCCTTTTGCACGACTATATCCCTGACTTTGAATGTAGAGATGATTCTCCCGAGCGTGTTAAGCCCTTTAATGCCCAAAAGAGCACGCTAGAATTTTTAAAGGGCATAGAATTGATCTACACCCCCTTGTTAAGGGCTTATCATCAGGGTTTAGATATGACAGATTATTTACAGGCATTGCAAGCCAAGCTTGACTCACCAGATTTATATAGTTACTTGAGCAACATGGCAACTCAAGAAGATATTTTAAACATGACTAAAGGCGCGAAGACCCCGACTATGCGCCACTATTTTAAAGATTTTAAATCCATCAAGGCGCAATACGATTTCCTTGATAGTTTATATGACCTTTTTCATCCGGAGTTGGCTTCTGCCAATCAAAATTTTTTGCAAGATCAGATCATGCGTTCTATGGATATCAAGGTGCAAGATTTAGACTTATGG
>NZ_QXQQ01000059.1 GCF_003660285.1 Helicobacter labacensis
TAATCCCGTCATTCTTGGTTTTTGAATGGCGTTTTTTGCTAAGTTGTCTAGCAAGTCTTTGAAGCCTCCTTGTCAGCCTAGCTAAGGGCTTGGGTGCGCTAATTTGCAAACCATTAGATAGACTAACAAAAGCTTTAATACCTGTGTCTATGCCTAGAGTGTGGTTATTTTTAATAGGTTTATGGGTGCGCTCAAACTCCTCTTGTGTGGTATCCACTTGGAGTGAAACAAAGAATTTAGAGCCTCTTTGTGTGATGGTTGCGCCATTGATTTTGCCTTTAAATCTAAGTTTCTGCGTCATTTTGATTTTAGGCAAGTTAGGGATTTTAAGATAGTCCTTTTTATCGCCCTGAATAATTTTTATCTGATCTCCACCAATGTAAAAGCTCCCTTGATATTCTCTTTTCTTTTTGAATTTTGGATAACTCAGCTTGCCTAGCTTTAAATCTCTAAAAAACTTGTCAAAGGCTAGTTTTAAGTGTGTAAAGGGCTGGGCTGTGGCGTATTTGGTAACCTCATAGACAAAGGGGAATTTTTCTCTTTTAAGAGCGTTAAACTCTTTCTTGAGGGCAAAGTGGTTAGTTTTAATGCCATTGTTGTAATTCTCTTTCCACTTAGCTAATCCCCAATTATAGGCTAATCTAGCGCACCCAAAAGCCTTTTTAAAGTGGGTTTGGGCTTTGTTGTT
>NZ_QXQQ01000060.1 GCF_003660285.1 Helicobacter labacensis
ATCTCTGCTTTTAACACCTTGCTAGAATATAAAGCCAAATACTATGGGCGTGAGGTTAAGCGGGTGGATGCTTTTTATCCTAGCTCTAAAACTTGTTCTAGTTGTGGTCATATCAAAACCACATTATTTTTAAACCCCTGGAAGTTTGCAGCAAAGGCTATGTTAAGATTGAGGAGACAGAACAAATGCGTGATTTTTTAGACCACTCAAGGAAAAAGATAAAATCAGCTTAATAAACTTCACCGCGTCCCGCCTTATCTACGCCTGAGTTTAGTTTCAATCCTCGCTCTCATGATACCCTCGTAACGAGGTTAGTCCTTGCAAATAAAGGAGTTTTGGGAGAACATCATTCATAGGTAAGATTTAAAAGATGTAAGCCAAGTTTTTTGAGTCATTACATCACAATCCCTTTAAGGTTTGCTCGATATGTTAGTCTACCTGTGTTATCATACCCACTCACTTTACAAATCTAAGGAGCTTGCATGCAACACATTTCCAACCAACTCTCCCAACACCTCAAAGCCACCAAGCGCACACACCGCTTGTTTTTATCCCTAGCCCAAGATATGGGGGGGGGGGGGGTGATGCCCTCCAAGAGGAGGTTAGCGATTTAAGCACTAAGTTTAGCCAACTCTTAGACACCCTCAACACCTTTAACAAAGCCCTA
>NZ_QXQQ01000061.1 GCF_003660285.1 Helicobacter labacensis
TTTTCTAAATGTTTTTGCAACGCCAAGCATAGCGCATTATTAGACTTAAAGACTTGGACTTGTTGGTGTATCTTGCGGTATAGACAAGGGATATGATCTAGAGCGATCAAGCGTTCTTCTTTGAGCTTTGTTTGCATGCGCAAGATTAGGGCTTTGCTAGGGTTTTGGAAACTCCTCAAGCAGAGGTTTAAAAATTTAGAATCTAAATAAGAGGGATACAAACAGACTTCAGGGGCGCTCTCAATTTGGCTAGGCGCGCTCTTAAGCTGGATAAGTATCTCTAGATAAGCCCCGCCTATCTTGGCTAGATGGATACTTTGGAAGTAGTGGTAGTCTATGAGTTGGTCTAAGAGTGTGGCTAACTTGGGATTACCTAGTGCTTGGGCAAAATCTGCAATAAGCGTTGTAGGGCTATCATCACCCAAGCCCATCAATCTATTTAAAAGCCCATAAACACTAAGCCCCATGTCTAAATCGTTAAATAGATGGATGAGCGCGGGGCTTTTATGGGGGTAGTCATTATCCACACCTACCTCTAGGCTATCTGTGTTTTGCCATATCTCATCCATGTTTAAACAATCTGGAGTCAAACCATGTGTGTTGGTGTAGTGGTGGATAAACCTAATGTATGCAAAGGGG
>NZ_QXQQ01000062.1 GCF_003660285.1 Helicobacter labacensis
TTGAATGTCATCCTCTCTATCTTGTTTATGGTGTGGGCTTATAGGCGGGTTAAGGAGGGGGACTTTTTTCAATTTAAGACCTTGATGGGTGTGGGGGTATTTGTGGTGTTTGTAGGCATTATCAACTGGGCGATTTCTGAACCAGCTACTTATATGCGTGAAATTAAAAACATCATCTACATTCCTGCAGAAGCCTTGACAGACATAATTGACAAGAGTATGCGAGCTCTTTTCAATGAAGAATTTAAAAATATTTCCAAAGGGGAGTATACATCCATCGCAAATTTGATTGATCAATCCTACTACGGAATTACCTTATTTTACAGTGCGGTGTTCAAAGAATTAGGATGGAAGATGTTTTTTACAATGTTACCCCAACTCGTCTTGTTTTTCTTATTGGTAGTCGCACAAGTGCTATTTATAGCCCTAGTTTTGATCATTGTGTTGATGGTGTTTGTAGAAACAAAAATTTGGCTAGCTCTGGGCATTGTAGTCTTGCCTTTGGGATTGTTTCCCCAAACTAAGGGAATGTTATTTAGCTACATTAAAAGCTACTCTCTTTGACTCTCTATCAGCCCTGTTTAATGTTGGTGGCCTTTTTCAATTTT
>NZ_QXQQ01000063.1 GCF_003660285.1 Helicobacter labacensis
CACACACACCCACGCAGCACCACCTGCGCGTGCCCCAGACGCACCACCACACACCGCCTCCTGCCGGGGTCCAGCCCCGTCGGATCCAGGGAATTCGAAGGCGGGGACGGCGTTGGCGTCCTTGGATAAAGACATATTGAATGACAGAGATAGAGAGAGATTAGAAACGGATCGTGTCGTAGGAAAACGAGTGGAGGAAAAGAGGCTGAATCACTTGGAATTCGGCCAGAGAAACGGGGAGCAAGAAAGAAAGAAGCGACGTGGGGGTATCCGTCTTTCCGGAAACGGATCCGATGTCTTTCGTGGTGGGTTTGCTTCTATCCCTCTTGTGACATATAGGGATGACTACAGAGTCACGTGGGGGCCGGGAGTCCCGACCTTTCTGAAAATCAGGTGCTTCACATACATGTTTGGGAAAAAAAAAAAAAAAAAGTCTTAAGGGATATGACATATGACATCATCTTCTGGCCCTGAGGCCTGCTGACGTGTGATGATCCTTTCTTTCTGATCCCCAAAACACTTACGTGTTCTGAGGGTGTTTTTTTCTTAAACCGGGCACCACCCTCCAGATAAAGT
>NZ_QXQQ01000064.1 GCF_003660285.1 Helicobacter labacensis
AACATCAAGGGCAATAACTCGGGCAAGAGATCGGGGCGGATAGGTCCAATTACCTTTAAGAGTTCGTTCCAATGGCTAAATCTCTCGTCCTTACTCTCTGTTTTTAACTGCGTCTTATAGATTAGATCAAACTTACAAGGTCTAATCTTGTGCTGGGCGTTGTCATTGATAGCAAAGTATCTTTCTCCCACTTTGGGGTCTACAATTCTAAAAACCTGTCTTTGCGTGAAATAATGGCTAATCAGAGAGACGGCTAGCTCAAAGATGAGTTTGTCCATGTCATCGCTCACCTTTAAGAAGTGTTGCAAGCCCATTAATCCACTCTCGCGTCTTTGCGCAATGGCTATCCCACTCTGGCGGTTATGCGCCATGCCCAAACTCTCATCATTGAGTCCAGCCAACACCTTTAATAGCTGGCGTTTCTGCTCAGCCTTAGTGCTCAATGCGGCGATGTCGGCTTGGTTGTTCATGAATTGAATCTTGCCCTCTTTGAGCGCGCCCGGGCGCACTTTCACAATGGCGTTATCTAAAGCCATTTGTTCTATAAACTCATC
>NZ_QXQQ01000065.1 GCF_003660285.1 Helicobacter labacensis
GAGTATGTGTGGGAATGCAGAACGCGCTCAAGGGTTAGCACGCCGACATGCAGAAGAAGATGTGTATAGAGAGCTCAGGCAGAGAATCAAGGCATGGAGCAGGTCTTTAGCGCAATGTTATAACAAAATGGCAGATGGATTAGAGAAGGGACAGGACGGGCAAAGTTATCTAAAAAGCGATAAAAAATGCGACTCGATGGTTAGAAAGAGTGTTTTTACAGATAGTGCTGCAGACCATTTCCCTCAATTGGGGTTTTTGATGGATAGACATTTTGATCACATCTACACAGACAGAAAAACGCACAAATACGATGATCCTAAAGTTCGCTATCCTAATTTTGATCGAATGTTACAAGACCTTTAGTGCCAACCTCCTTAAAAACAGCAGTTACAAGCCCCTAGAAGCCGATTTCCAGCGGACATGTCGGAATGCAATCAGTAGGGATTTCAGTCATCCGCTGGTCAAGACAAGGTGGGGCGAACGCGAGTGGTAATATCCGGAGGTAGAATCAAAGCACGGGATCAGGCATACCATATCTATTTTTAGA
>NZ_QXQQ01000066.1 GCF_003660285.1 Helicobacter labacensis
AGCGCGCAAGTGGGTTTTAAACTCGCTGACACTATGGGACTTGTGTAGCGCGCTTTTTAGATGATGCCTTAAAGCTGCTCCGCTCACCTTATCGTTTAACATTTTGGCAAAGGGGATATAGGGCAGAGTGCGCACTAGAGTGTCAAAGAGAACTTTAGTGATCTGGTATTGTGTAGCCCCCTGCACAGAAGTCGCAATAGAACTACCCATCTTGCCCCCCGTGGTGGGCTTGAGGGCTTGGGCTAGACTAGCATCTTGGTTGAAAAGCCTGTTGAAATCTTGGGCGATCTCTATGAAGTCCTTTGCGCCCTGTGATTGAAAGGTGCCCCCTTTGAGCGCGTCTAATCTCTTAAAAAAGGCTTGGCTATCAAAGACGCTTAAATCTTGCTCTTGGATCAGACTTTTTTCAAAAAGGCGGTTTAACATGTGCAATTCTAAGACTTGGCGATTCTGTGGGCTAAGAGAGCGCGTAAGTTGGCTAAAATTATCTAAATTATCTCCCTGCCCTTTGGCAAACTTCATCAAGCTATCTAGCGC
>NZ_QXQQ01000067.1 GCF_003660285.1 Helicobacter labacensis
GTTTCCCCAAACTAAGGGAATGTTATTTAGCTACATTAAAAGCTACTCTCTTTGACTCTCTATCAGCCCTGTTTAATGTTGGTGGCCTTTTTCAATTTTCAAGTTATCAAGGATAACCCAGATGGGGTAAACTTCAAGCAATTGCATAAAAGTTTGAATCTACTCAATAGCTATTACAAAGAAGCTAAAGACCCCAATTTTAGGGATCATATCCAAAGGGCATTAGAGGGCTTTATTAGAAAGGATATAAAAAGCGGGGTGGATGATCTCTTTGCTCAATTGCCCCCCCAAGTGGCTAATAAATACCAGCAACTCTTTTCTACCGCCCTCAAAGATTACGCCCAAATGAAAGCCACCAGCAAGCTAGTTAAAAAGCTAGGGCTAAGAGACGCGCACAAAAGCGAGCAAGAAGCGCTAGATAGCTTGATGAAGTTTGCCAAAGGGCAGGGAGATAATTTAGATAATTTTAGCCAACTTACGCGCTCTCTTAGCCCACAGAATCGCCAAGTC
>NZ_QXQQ01000006.1 GCF_003660285.1 Helicobacter labacensis
CTTTAAAGGGGGGACCTTTTGGAGGCATTTGTTGTGGAGAGTGGCTGCCTTAGCGGGGTCCATTTTAGCTAGGATTTTGCCCATGTCCTTGGCTTCTAGGGTGGAGAGGATTTGAGCAGCTTGGCTGGGAGGCAAGTCTTGTAAGATCGGGGCGGCTTTGGAGTCTTTCATTTTGGCATAAGTGCTAGAGAGTTTGCTCTGGCTAGCGCTCTTGATCTCTTTTAAAAGTTCCTCATTCTTGGCGATCAAGGCTTTGAGCTTTTTCTCATTCTCGGCTTGGGTTTGTTTAAAAGCTGTCTCTTTGTCCTCTAATTCTTTGAGTTTCACCCCTAGGGCTTTTTCACGCTCTAGCACTTTGGCGCGGCGTTGATCTAGAAGACTTTGGGTTTCTTTTTGCAAGGTTTGTAAGCTCAAGGCGCGCGCTTGCAAGGCTTGTAATTGCGTTTCAATTTCAGCCTTGCGCGATTCAAAAATGGCGTTGCATTGCAAGAATTGCTCAGAGGGGGTTTGGGTGGCTTGTAAAACCAAAGCGCACGCCACCCACGCGTAAAATCTAGGCATGGGAGCTTCTTTGCTTATAGGCGAACATGCCCGTGCTAATCGCGTCCATCTCCTTGTGTTCTAGGCGTTGCAGGCGCGCTAAACGCGCCTGGGTTTGCAGGGTTTGCAAATAGGCGATCTTTTCGCATTCTAGGTTGGCTTGTCTGTGTTGTTCTTGCAGGCGCGCTTGATCTTCTTGCAACCTGTCTACCTGTGTGTGGAGCTGGGCTAGGGCGTAGCGGTAATTGTGCTTTAAGGCATTGAGTTGCAAAAAAGCGTCCATACTCCCCTGCGCGCCCACGCCCAACTGTTCTAACTCTGCGCGCAACGCGCTGATCTCTTGTTGCGTGCGGGCGATCTGGGCGTGGTTGTTGGCTAGGGCGATCTGGGCGCGTTGGAGTAATTGGCGTTTGATCTTCAATAAGGCATCAAAGGGAGTCATCGTAAAATCATCTCCTCGCGTTTAGGGCTGGTAGAAATGGCGTTGATTCTTACCCCCACTAGGGTTTCTAGCGCCTCCACATAGTCTTGGGCGGCTTTGGGGAGTTCCTCAAAGGTGCGCGCACGCGCGCTACACTCCCAACCCTCAAAACTGTGGTAAATGGGCTTGATGCCCTCTAAAGAGTCTGGCATGCGCTCTAGGGCTTCCCCCTCCCTTTGGTAGCCCACGCACACCAAAACTTCCCCCAAGCCATCTAGCACATCTAATTTCATCAAGGCTAATTGCGTGCACCCATTTAGACGGCAGGCATAGCGCACTGCCACTGCGTCAAAATACCCGCACCGGCGCGCGCGTTGGGTGGTCGTGCCAAATTCATGCCCTTGTTTGCGTAACCACGCGCCCAAATCCCCCACATCTTCGCTAGGAAAAGGTCCATTACCCACCCGCGTGCAGTAAGCCTTAGCCACCCCGATCACCTCTTGAATGTCTTTGACACTTAGCCCACTCCCATTACACGCTCCAGAGGCGATTGTAGTCGAGCTGGTAACAAAGGGATAAGTCCCAAAGTCTACATCTAACATACTCCCCTGCGCGCCCTCCAGTAAAATGCGTTTGCCCTCTTGAGCGCTCTCCCAAAGCATGCTAGTGGTGTCGGCAATATAGGGCAAAATCAGGGGGGTGTAGGTGTCTAGGTAGTGTTGAATTGCCTTGGTGTCTAAACAAACATGCAGATGGGCTAAGTTGTGCGCGATCTTGTCCTTGAGGATTTTAGGACGGCGCAAATCCCCCACGCGCAAGCCCACCCGGGCGATCTTATCTTGGTAAGCGGGTCCAATCCCCTTGCGGGTAGTCCCAATCGCGCTTTGGGCTTCTTGGCGATTTTCTAACATTTGGTGGTAGGGCAGGATCAAATGCGCGCGCTCGCTCACAAAAAGTCGCCCGCGTAAATTCTCAAAGGGGGCGATCTCTTGGGCTAGCGCGTCCAAAGCCACCACCACCCCATTGCCAATAATGTTCTTGCACTGGGGGTATAGCACCCCTGAGGGGATCAAGTGCAGAGCATAAGTGCGATCTTGGGCGACAATGGTGTGCCCGGCATTATGCCCGCCTTGGAAGCGCACCACAAAATCGTAATCTCGTGCCAAGCGATCTACGATCTTTCCCTTCCCCTCATCGCCCCATTGCACCCCCACAACCACATCTGCCATAAACTCCCTTTACACAAAAAGCGATTGCACGCTTTCATTATGATACACCCGGCGGATCACCTCCGCAAATAAGGGCGCGACACTTAAGATTGTGATCTTGGGGTGGGGAGCTTTGAGCGGGATAGAATTGCTCACCACCACCTCATCTAACTCACTCTCCTTAATGCGCTTGATCGCATTCCCGCTTAACACCGGGTGCGTGCCCAGTGCCATCACTGAGCGCGCCCCCTTGGCTTTTAACATGCCAGCCGCCTTGCAGATAGTTCCGGCTGTATCCACCATGTCGTCCACCAAGATCACATCACGCCCATGCACCTCCCCGATGATATTCATCACCTCGGATTCATTAGCCCGTTCGCGCCTTTTGTCTACAATAACTAGATCCATGCCAATTTGGCTAGCAAAATAGCGCGCGCGCGCCACCCCCCCGATGTCTGGACTAGCCACCACCGGGTTTTTAAAATCCTTGGAACAAATATAATCTCTAAAAACGATCGATCCGTAAAGATTGTCCACTGGGATATTAAAAAAACCTTGGATTTGCCCGGCATGTAAGTCCATTGTGATCAAGCGATCGATACGCGCGGTTTGCATCAAATCGGCGACTAATTTTGCGCTAATGGGCACTCTAGGGGCTGCCTTGCGATCCTGTCTAGCGTAGCCAAAGTAGGGCACAACCGCCGTGATAGAATTGGCTGAAGATCGCCTGAGCGCGTCCACCATCACCAAGAGTTCCATAAGATTGTCATTGACCGGCGCGCAGGTGGGTT
The DNA here is from genome assembly GCF_003660285.1 of Helicobacter labacensis. Lineage (GTDB taxonomy): Bacteria > Campylobacterota > Campylobacteria > Campylobacterales > Helicobacteraceae > Helicobacter > Helicobacter labacensis. The sequence goes on from NZ_QXQQ01000006.1 coordinate 2,961, forward strand.
GCACGATGTAGACATCTCTCCCGCGCACCGATTCGCTAATTTGCACATTGATCTCCCCATCGCTAAAACGCCCTAAGACCACCTTAGAGAGCCCCACCCCTAAGTGTTTGGCGACCTCCTTGCCAAAGCTAGGGTGCGCGCTACCGCTAAAAAGTTTGAAACTGCGTGTTTTCATGCCATTCCTTATCATGGGGCAAAAAAGGATTTACCCTGTTCTTTGAGTTGTTGGTAAATGGCTTCAAAATCCGCCCCATAAACGCGGGTGTTGCCAATCACGCTGATGAAATTCGTGTCCTTATGGAAACGGGGCACTAAGTGCCCATGCAAATGCGCGCTGATCCCCGCCCCAGAAGCGTCCTTGAGATTAAACCCCACATTGATCCCATCGGCTCCAAAGGCGTATAAGAGTTGCACGCCCTCATAAATGCGCTTTTGTAGGTGTTGCCAATCCTCTAAACCCAATAATTCGGGACTATTGGCATGTTGGCAGGGGATCACCATGAAGTGCCCGGGATTATAAGGGTAGCGATTCATCACCACAATGGCGCGCGCATCACGATAGAGCACATGGTTACTCCCATCTAAATGGGGGGCTTGGGCGATGGCGCAAAACACACAGCCTTGTAAATCCTCTCCTTGCAAATAAGGATTTCTCCATGGCGCATACAGACGGTACATGGCACTCCTTTAAATGTAATTGGGCGCGTCATTGGCAAACAAGATCAAGTCTTTGGCTAAAGTGGTGCTTTGCAACACCGCTTCTAACTGACTCTTGTCTTTGAGAAAAATCTTTTGGGGTCTGTGGATACTTTGGGCTAGAGTGGTTGCGTTGAGTTCGCCCGTGATGATGACAATGTCAAAGACTCTATCTATCGCCCGGGCTAAGGTGGTGTTAGATTCTACATCGCTCTCCACTAAACCCGGGGTTACAATGATCTTGCGCCCAGCATAAAGGCTACACAGACGCACCCCCTCCAACATGCCCTTTAAATTCCCATTAAAGCCATCATCAATGATGATTTTATCGTTCAGGTGCAGGACATGCAAGCGGTGGGGGACGGGATTGAGTTTAGCCACTAGGCGTTGTAATTGCGCGCTAGAGAGCCCAAAGTAAAAGCCTACCATGATCGCTAGGCTGAGGTTTTCTACATTGAACGCCCCTAGAATTTTAGTTTCAAAACGCACCCATTGGTTATCCAGCCAGAGCTCAAAGCGCGTGCCCTCTAGATTAGCCTCCACACCCCTTATTTTACCCGGGTAAAAACTCATTTTTTCTAAGGGCACACAAAAGGGCTCCAACACCTCACTTTTATGGCAAAAGGCGTGTTCTAAACGCGTAGATTGCAATAACTCCGCCTTGGTCTTGGCGACATTGTCTAGGGTTTTGAAGTATTCTATATGCTGTTTGCCCACTTCGGTGATGATAGCATAGTGGGGTTGCAAAAGCGCGCTGATCGCCTTGATGTCCCCGGGCGCGCGCGCGCCAGCCTCTGCGATGTAAAGGGTGGCGTTTTCGCCTAAGTTTTGGTTGATGTCATGGCTTAAACCTAGCAGAGTGTTCACACTCCCCGAGGCGCTATAGGCGATGTGTTTGCCCTGCAAGATTTGATAAAGATAGTTTTTCACACTGGTTTTACCAAAACTCCCTGTGATGGCGATGATCTTCAAATGGGGCATGCGCGCTAATTTGTGTTTAGCCAAACGCACATAGCCCCGCGCGCAACTCTTTTCAAAGCCCAAGGACGCGCCATGTGTTAGAATCATAAGAAGCCCATAACGCCAATAGCTAATCTCCCCTAGAGCGCGCACCAGCCATGCGTCCACGAGCAAAAATAGCCACAGAAGTAAAAAGAAACGCACCACGCGTGGGGTGAAAACCAATTTTTTATCCAAATGGTTAGCCCAAAGCACCAGCCAAGGGATTTGCACCCCGCCCACAAAGACATAAAAGGCGATCTCTAGGTGCTTGGCATGGGTGAGGATAAAAACCCCTAGGGGCAAGATCACATGGTAGACATGCCAGCGTTTTTTGTGGTGCTTGGTGAGCACGCGCGCAAAGCTGTAATGATACCATTGCAACAAGGTCATCAAGTAGTAATTCAAGCCTAAAATAAAAACCCACACCGCGCCAAATTCCAAAATCCCCATGTTTATCCCTGCCAACTAGGACCAAAGTGTTCCAAGCAATGCTGTTGCACCAACGCGCCCTGTTTTAAAAAGAAATAGTGATCCCCAGGCAGGACAATAAAGCGATTCTTGGGAACGAGCGCGGCAATTCTTTGCCCTGCACACAGGGGGGTGGTGGTGTCTTGCGCTCCCCATAAGATCAAAGTGTCTTTAGCGCATGCACGAAAATACGCGCTGAAGTCCTCTTGGACTGTGTATTTGAAAATCTCATACATCGCTGGGTTTAAGCCTTGCGCGTCCGCACTTCTCAAGGCTTTATTGCTCAAACCCAACGCCCTCAACCCCTTAGCCAGCTGGATTTTCAAGCGCGTTTTAAAAGACTTGGGCAGGACAACCCCCGCGCTGCTTAGGAGCACTAGGCGCGCGCCTTGACACAGCGTGGCGATCTTGCCCCCAAAACTATGCCCGATTAGCAAATCTGGGGTCATCTCTAGGGAGCTAAAAAACGCGTCTATGACTTGGGCGTAGTCTTGGGGGGTTAAAAAGATGTCATTGGGGCTTTTGCCAAAACCAGGCAAATCTAAATAGAAATGTTGGGAACGCGTAAAACACGCCTTGAAAGCGTGTTGCATCAATTCCTTACAACTCCCCCAACCATGTAAGAACGCCACACTCTTGGGCGCGTGCGCGTTGAGTCGATCATAAGCGATTTCAAATGCGCGCCCTTGGTACACCACCCTGCGTTTAGCCATCACTTGTGTTTTTGAATCTGGTTGATATAGCGGTAGGTGATAGGAATAGGGGGATTTTTAGGCAATAAGATATTCTCAAGCGCATGGGTAAAATCCCCAAAGAGATAGTGCGCTAGACTCCCGGGAATGGGGTTGATCTCATTTAAAAAGAGTTGATCCTCTAGCACAAAGAAATCGCAACGGATGAGTGCCCCGATGAAAAAAGGCTCATAAATGCGCTTGAAAAGCGCGCGCATCTGTTCTTCTAACCCCGCGCTAATTTGCGCCCTAGCGATTTTTTGGGTGCGCCCAAAGTCCAAATATTTCTCTTCAAAACCCAAGAGGTCTTTTTTTTGGGGCTCTTCTACAATGGAAAAGAGATACTCCCCATTTTCTAGCATGCACCCAGCTAAGTTGTATTCCTTCACCCCCGCCTTAAAGGGTTCTAGCACCACTTGGCTATCAAATTCAAAGGCTTCATCTAGGGCATAATCTAATTCTTTAGATTCTTTGGCGATCTTGATGCCTATGGAGCTCCCCAAGCGGTTGGGCTTGACAATGAGGGGGTAGTTTAGCTCTAGGGGGGTGCTGGGAGGCTTGGTTAAAAACACATAGGGCAGGACTTTGATAGCGCGCTCTAGAGCAAAACTCTTGGTTAAATACTTGCTATAACTTACCACGCACGCCTCCACCCTAGGACCAATAAAGGGCACTTCAAAAAAATCCAGCAGTGAAGCCAGTAAGCCATCTTCTCCATCACCCCCATGCACCAAATTAATGAGGGTAGAAAAGCCCACTTGTTTACCCCCCCCTAAAAGCCCTTGCGTGTAAAAACCATGGGGTTTTAAAACAAGCTCAGGGCACTTTTTATACTGGTGGCTAGCAAAGAAATTAGAACGCATGTCCTTTGTGGGAATGAGATAAAAGCGGCGCGCGCCATCTAAAAAAATAAAATGCCCGATCTGCGCGCCCAAGACTTCTTTTAGAGCGATCGCGCTCACAATGCTAATTTCGTGTTCGTAGCTCCTCCCCCCAAATAAGACCCCATAGACCACTCTCATCCTTTATTTACCTAGAAACAATGGCGCATTATAGCTAAAACCCTTTAAAGATTGCCTGCAAGCGCGCTAGCATTTTAAAGGTTTTTTAGGATAGAATGCCCTTTTGCAAACCCCATTTTAAGTTATGAAATGCCGACCAATATCTCCAAAGCGCTTTATGAAGCTAAAAAATTTCTCAAGGATAAGGGTGTGCGCACCGCGCTAGAATCCGAAGTGCTTCTAGCCCATCTGCTGGGTGTGGATCGGGTGTATTTGCACATGCATGCCCAAGAAGAATTAGACGACTTTGCCGTGGATCGCTTCATGCGCATGGTGAAGGCACGCGCTAAGGGCAAGCCCATCGAATACATCACCCACGAGGTGAGTTTTTACAGCCGTCTGTTCTTTGTGGACGAACGCGTGTTGATCCCCAGACCTGAAACCGAGATTTTAGTGCACCAAGCTTCTGAGATCATTCAAGAGTATGGGATTAAAAATGTGATCGATGTGGGGATAGGGAGTGGGGTGGTGGGTGTGAGTTTAGCCCTGCAGCACCCCAAGATTCATGTCATGGGCACCGATATTTCTATGGACGCGCTGGAAGTGGCTAGCATTAATATCACCACCTTTAGCCTGCAAGCCCGTGTTTCTTTAATGCACACTTCTTTGATACAGGGCGTGGAAATCCCCGCGCGCACTTTGGTGGTGAGTAATCCCCCTTATATCCCCCTGGATTATCCCCTCGATGATTCGGTGCGTTATGAACCTGAGATCGCGCTTTATGGGGGCGAACAGGGCGATGAGATCATCAAGGTGTTGATTGATGAAGCCTCTGAAAAGCGCGTGAAATACCTTATCTGTGAAATGGGCTCTGATCAAAGGGCTTCTTTGAGCGAGCATTTAGAATTAAAGGGGTATCGTGGGGTGTTTTACACCGATTACGCCAAATTAGATCGCGGTTTTGTCGCCACGCTCAGGAATTAATTGCGTTCTTTATAATGTGTGTAGTCAAAACTCTTAAGTAGGCTGAATTTGTCATGGGCTAGCAAGCCTAGAGCGGGCAGAGCGATTCCATTAAAGGTGTTGTTTTTCACAATGCTGTAATGTAGCATGTCCTTGAAGACAATTCTATCGCCTACAGCCAAGGGGGTTTCAAAACAATAAGGTCCAATGAAGTCCCCAGCCAAACAGCTCACCCCCCCTAAAAAGTAGCTAAACTCTCCGGTTGGTTTGCCCTCTGCTATGCTCCCATCGCTAGCCACCTTGAAAATCTCTGGTTGGTAGGGCATTTCTAGGCAATCTGGCATGTGGTTGGTGATACTCACATCTAAAATCGCGATCTGCGCTTGGTTTTCTACAATGTCTAACACACTGGAGAGTAAAAACCCCGCTTGCCAACCCACCGCCTCCCCGGGCTCACAAAAGATTTCTTGCAGATTGGGGAACGCTTGTCTTAAACCCTGCATGGCTTGCACCAAGACATTTAGGGCATAGCCCTCCTTGCTGATGTGTTGCCCTCCGCCTATATTGAGCCATTGCATTTGGGCTAGGGTGTCGCCAAAATGCGCGCTGACATGCTCTAGGGTTTCTTGCAAGGCTGGCGCGTCTTGTTCGCAATGGGTGTGGAAATGCAACCCGCTCACTCCCTCCAAACCATAGCGTTCTAGACCCTCTTTAAACGCCTTAGGGGTGATCCCCAAACGGCTATGGGGCGCACAGGGGTTATAAATCAAGGGGCGCACACGGCTAAAAAGCGGGTTAACACGCAAACCTATTTTAATGGGAGAAAGCCCTAATTTGTGCAGTTTTTGGTTTTTTTCTAGCACCAAGCCCTTGTAGGCATGGTATTGCGCAAATGAGTTAAAGACAATGTGCGTGGCGATGGGGAGAAGCTGGGCGATGTCATTGGGCTTAAAAGCGGGGCTAAAGACGCAGATCTCTTTAGCGCTCTCTCGTGAGCCAAATTCTTCATAAGCCAACAACGCCTCATGCACCCCACTTGCGCAACACCCATGCAAACTCGTGCGCACCCATTCAAAAGCCCGCCAAAAGGCAAAACCCTTCAAGGCTAACACGATCTTAATGCCCGCCTCCTTCTGGGCTCTCTCTAAGAGGGCAAGATTATGCTGGAGCTTGGCTAACTCCAGCACATAACAGGGCGAAGGGATGGCGTGGTAATCTAACATCACGCGCTCTTGACGGGCAAGAAATTCTTAATGATGCGCTCTACATCTAGGGGGTTGGATTTGGAGATAAAATCATCGGCGTGCAAGGAACGCGCCATCTCTTCATTGGAGCTCCCGCTCATTGAGGAATTCACCACAATGGGGATTTTAGCCATGGTCGAATCTAACTTCACGCGTCTAATCACCTCAAACCCGCTAGCCTCTGGCATTTCTAAGTCCGTGATGATGAGCCCGATGTCCTCTATAACGGTTTCTTTGTCAAAGAGATAGTTCAAGAGTTGTTGCCCGTTGATGAAATCTAGGTGCTTGATGCCTAGTTTGTCTAAGATCACCTGCATGGTCTTTAGCACGCTGGGCGAATCATCGGCTAACAACACCATTTTATCGCTGTAAAGCTTGGAGAGTCGACTAAGTTCTTCATGGCTTTCTTGTTCGATCCATGGGAAGACATCGGTGAGCATTTTTTCAATATCCACCACCTGCACCAAGCGCCCATCAAAATAACGCGTCCGGCTTACCAACTTGGAATTGCCACTATTGCCCCCCACGCCTGCGCTCTGTTCGATCTCCGTCCATTTCTTATTTAAAATGCGATCGGCTTCGTAAATACGCACCCCAATGGTCCAGCGCGAAAACTCGCAGATCATGATAATGTCGTCCTCATTAGGCTCTTTTTCAATCCTAAAGGGGCGCAAATCCTTGAGCTTGTTATTGCTATCGTAGTAAAACCACTTTTTCATGTCAATGAGGGGGATGGTGAGCTCCCTGATAATGATCAAGCCCTCCACCAAAGAGTTGGGCTCATGGCTAATCATGGTGAGAGTCCCATCGTATTTCACCACTTCGCGGATTTTAAACACATTCACCGCGTAGAGGTCTTTGTTCTTGCCTAATCTAAAGCATAGAAGTTGCAATTCATTGTTGCGGTGCAGATTGGTAACTTGATCGATGTGGGCAAGATTATTGGCCATGCATGTCCTTAAGGGTGAGATAAAACCCTATTATAGCACACTAGACATTGAACCTAAAGTGCATCACATCGCCATCTTGCACGATGTAATCCTTGCCCTCAATGCGTAACGCGCCCTTTTCCTTTGCGCCTTGTTCTCCCCCATAGGCGATGAAGTCTTCATAGGCGATTGTTTCTGCTTTAATGAAACCCTTTTCAAAGTCCTTGTGAATCACCCCAGCAGCCACAGGCGCGCTAGAACCCTTAGCAATCGTCCAAGCGCGCACCTCTTTGACTCCAGCGGTGAAATAACTAATGAGTCCTAATTGCGTAAAACCCATTTGGATAACGCGTTCCAACGCGCTTTGTGCGATCCCTAGACTCTGCAAAAACTCTTGGGCTTCTTGGGGGGGCATTTGCGCGATCTCTTCTTCTAATTTGGCACACAGACTTACAAAGCGTGCCCCGCGTTTTTTAGCCAAAGCCTGCACCTCCAAGGCGTAGCCATTGGGCGCGCTAGTATGTTCCTCACTGACATTGGCTGCGTAGATCACCTTCTTGGCGCTCAAAAAACGCAACTCCTGTTTGAGAGTGTCTAAATAGGGGTGGGGGTGGCTAAAGGTGCTTACTGGTTGCATGCGCTCTAAATGCGCTAGCAGGGCGCGCGCACATTCTAATTGCTCTTGGGCTTGTTTGTGGCTTTTGGCGTTCTTGGCTAGGCGTTCTAGGCGTTTTTGCAAACTCTGTATATCTGCCAAGATGAGCTCTAGTTCAATGGTCTCTATATCGCCTATGGGATCGATTTTGGAGTTGACATGCACCACGCTACTATCCTCAAAACAGCGCACCAAGTGCAAGATCACCTCACACTCTCGAATATGCGCCAAGAATTGGTTGCCTAAGCCCTCGCCACTAGATGCCCCCTTGATGAGCCCAGCGATGTCTATAAACTCCACACTGGAGTGTTGGATTCTCTGGGGCTTGACAATTCGGGCTAGAGCCTCTAAACGCGCATCGGGCACATCCACTAAGGCTTTATTAGGATCAATGGTGCAAAAGGGGTAGTTAGCGCTCTGGGCTTGCGCGGTGCGTGTGAGCGCGTTAAAGGTGCTGGATTTGCCCACATTGGGCAGACCCACAATCCCAATAGAGAGTCCCACTACTTCAAACTTTCTAGCACAAACTCCACACACGCGCGCACGCCCGCCCCGCTAGCCCCGGGGGTGTTGACATCCCAATCCTTTTCCACATAAGCTGGACCGGCGATGTCAATGTGCAACCATTTGTCCTTGTATTCCTCGCGGATAAACTCATTTAAGAATAGCCCTGCTGTGATCGCGCCCCCATAGCGCACGGGGGTGATATTGGCAATATCAGCCATTTTAGAGTCCAAGAGTTTGCGCAAGTGGCGGTTAAAGGGCAATTTAGCCATCAATTCCCCACTCTTGAGCGCGGCGTGCTCAAATTGGCTTTTGAGTTCCTCATTATTACCCATGATTCCGCTAGTGTAAGAGCCAAGACCCACCACGCATGCCCCCGTCAAGGTAGCAAAATCCACAATCAGATCGGGCTCTAAATCTTGAGCAAAACTCAAGCAATCTGCCAGCACCAAACGCCCCTCTGCATCGGTGTTGCGCACTTCTATAGTCTTGCCCTCTTTGGAGATGAGAATATCATCGGGGCGGTAAGCATCCCCGGCAATCATGTTTTCTGCCAAGCCTAACACGGCGTGCACCTCTGCTTCTACCTTCAGGTGTGCGAGCGCATTGACCACCGCTAACACCGCGCACGCTCCGCCCTTGTCCGCCTTCATGGTGATCATGTATTCAGGGGTTTTAATGCTCAACCCTCCACAGTCATAAGTCAAGCCCTTGCCCACTAACACAACTTTTTTCTTGGCGTTTTTGGGTTTGTAGATCACATGCACGAGTTGGGGGGGATTAGCTGAAGCGCGATTGACCGCTAAATAAGCGTTCATACCCTTTTCTTTGAGATAGTCCTCCCCGTGTACAAAACACTCCAGGGCATTTTTTTCAGCCAAATCTTGGGCTTTTTTGGCGATATAGGGCGCGCTGGCGACATTGGGGGGGGTGTTGACTAAATCGCGGGCTAAATTGACATGTTCGACTAGCACACGGGCTTTGTGGATCAATTTTTCTAGATTGTGCTCTAGGGTTTTAACCTCGTGTTTAAACTCGTGGGCTTCCCCTAAGGCTAGGACAACCTCTTTTAAATGCACGGGCTCTTTTTGACTCTTATAAGCCTCATAACTGTAAAGCCCAAATTGCAAACCCGTCAAGATCGCCAACATGGTTTGCCCTAAAGGACATTCGCCCTCGCTGGTGTGTTGGGCGGCATACAACCCCACTTTTGCGCTTTTGAAATGGTATTTTTTGAGTGTGCGCACCGCTAAACACGCCGCCTCTCTAAAGAGATGCGCATCATTGTGCGCCACCCCCACATACAGCCGTTTATGGGCTTGGTCCAAAAACACGCCCTCCCCTTCGTAGTGGAAAGTGTCTAGCACCTCTTTATGGTGCACCCATGGGTGGTTGCAATTTTTCTCCACCACAAAGACAATAGACACATCAGCTTTGACCTGCTCAAAGGGGGCATGGTCTAACTTAACTTGCAACATCGCTATCCTTTCTTGAGTTTTAAGCCTTGCTGGACTTGTTGGATCTTTTTGTCAATCTTCTTGGTGTGGGTTTGGAAATACCAAAACACAAGTCCCAAGACACAGACCAATAGTAGTATAACAAGGTAAGGATAATGCTTAAGCACGCCCAACACTTGGAAAATTTGTTCTCCAAAAAACCACGCCAGCACGATCGTGATAGAAGCCCACACAAAAGCGCTTAACAAATTGATCAAGGCGAATTTGAGCGCGCTGTAGCGGGTGAGCCCAATACTAATAGGGATAATGGTGCGCATGCCATACATGTAGCGCTGGATAAAGATCACAAACCAGCCGTATTTTTGCAAGAGCAAATGCGCTAGGGCGAGTTTACGCCGTTGTTTCTCTAGTTTTTTATTGATGTAAGCCTTGCTGGTGCGCCCGATGTAAAAGTAGATTTGATCCCCGCTAAAGCCCCCCAAAGCCGCCACCACAATCGCCCATAGCAAGTGCATATGCCCGGCATAACAAGCCATGCCCGCTAAGATTAGACCTATTTCGCCCTCTAAGATACTCCAGAAAAATAAAATCACATAGCCCCAAGTGGCCGCGTAATTGTTCCATAATTCTATGATATAGGCTTCCATCAATGCCGACTTTGAACATTTAACATGGATACTCCAAAACACTAAAGACATTGACCTTTTCCCCCACCTTCTCTAAGCCCCCCAGTTCTCTTAAGCCAATTAAAAAGCAAGCTTCTAGGCACTTAGCCTGCAACCTGTCTAAAAGTTCCAAGCTGGCTAAGGCTGTGCCCCCCGTGGCGATCAGATCATCAACCAGCAAAACACGCGCGTCCTTGATCTCTCTTAGCGCATCTGTGTGTATTTCTAGGCTATCTACGCCGTATTCTAACTGGTAGTCCACCCGTATTGTCTTAAAAGGCAATTTCCCCTTTTTGCGCACGGGCACAAAGCCTGCCCCTAAGGCGTAAGCCAAAGCCGCCCCCAAAATGAATCCGCGCGCTTCAATCCCCACCACAAAATCAATGCTATGGTGTTGGTAGCGCAATTTCAAATTGTCTATGAGCTTGGCAAATAGAGTAGGGTGGTTGATAAGCGGGGTGATGTCCCTAAACAAAATGCCCGCTTTGGGGTAATCCTCTATCTCTCTAACACACTCATGAAGTTGGGTTTTAAATTTCTGGTTAAACATGCACTTCCTTATAGCAACGCTTCTATTTTTTGCTCCAATTCACGGATACGGGCTTTATATTGATCGGTTTCCAAGCGGTATTGGGCGTTGCGCTGCTTTAAGACCTTCACTTCATCTTTTAACATGTTCATCTCATGGGTGAGAATATCAATATTGCCCAGAGATCGCTGTAATTGCAACTGGTGCTTTTGGATCAGCACTTCTGCTTCCTGTAAGGTGAGTTTCATGGATGCGGCGTATTTTTCTTGGCGTTTGGCTACAGAGCGGTAAAAAAAGGCGCGAATCGCCATGTAAACCACGAACAAGACAATGAGAGTAACAATCATCCACTGGGCTAACATGGCATACCCTCCAACTTGGCGATGCGTCTAGCATGCCTACCCCCCTCGAACGCGCCTTGCAAAAAGGCTTCTAAAATGCTTTGAGCTACCCCAAAGCCCACCACATTTTGCCCCAAGCACAAGACATTCGCGTCATTGTGCAAACGCGCCATGGTCGCCATATACGCGTCTGTGCACAAAGCCGCGCGCACATGAGGCACTCTATTGCACGCCATGCTCATGCCAATCCCACTCCCACACACCACCACCCCCACCACCCCCTGTTTGATCTCTTGGGCAACTTGTTTGGCGATGTCGGGGTAATCCACCTTGATCCCCCTTGGGGGCTTAAACACGCGCAGGCGCGCCCCACGCGCCTGCAACACCCCTTGCAAAAACTCTGCTAAATCCAACCCGGCATGATCGCAACCTAGCACAATCTCCCTCATTTGCGCTCTCCAGCGATCGCTTCAAGCCCGCTTAGACTCTTAAACATGCGTTTCCAACGCACCTTAAACACATTCCTAGGATTGCTTGTGCCTTCGCTATTGGTTAGATTGAGACTAAAATATGTAAACCACGGTGTGCCCACGATGTGGCTATAGGGCACACTCCCCCAAAAACGCGAATCGCTACTGTCATCGCGGTTATCCCCGATCATAAAGAAGTGATCGGGTTGCACCTTGGTGTAAAACACCACCTCATCGCCCATATCTAATTCTTGCATACTCACCTTGAGGTCTGGATGATCTGGGAGTTGGTGGTGGTAGATCGCGCGCATCACATGAAAGGTTTGGTTGTGCTGGGCATAGAAAATCCCCTTGTGATCAGCTTGGTAGGGAGCAAAGACAAAGTCCTTCCCCATAAAGCGTTTGATCTTGTGTTGGGGGAAGTGTTTGGGAATGTAACTAGAATCGCTTTGGGCTTGAAAGGGGCGCAGATAAAAGCCCTCGGCATTGAAGATCACCTCATCGCCCCCTGTAGCAAAAAGTCTTTTGACCCAGTAGCCCTTATTGGTGTAGGGGATAAAGACCACAATTTCACCCCTTTGAGGTCTTTTGCCCTCAAATAAATGCCCATTCCCTCTAAAATCAGGAAGTAGGGAAAAATCCAGCCATGGGAGTCTAGGTAAGGGGATGCCATAGCTAAATTTTTTTACAAAGAGCATATCGCCTTCATAAAGAGTGCCTACCATCGAGCGCGAGGGGATGATGAAAGCTTGGGCGACAAAGAAGATCGCCAAGAGCACTAAGATGATTGTCCCTACCCAACTAGAAGCAAAGCGGTTAATCTTTTTTAACATGGGCACTCCCAAGAAGTTTTAGCCGCTAAAAGAGTGTTTTGCAATAGCGCGCTAATGGTCATAGGTCCCACGCCCTTAGGCACAGGGGTGATATGGCTCACCTTATGGCGCACCGCCTCAAAATCCACATCGCCCACAATCCTATCTCCCTGCTTATTGATTCCAATATCCACCACCACAGCACCCTCTTTAACCATGTCCGCTCCTATGAGTTTTGCACGCCCCACTCCCACGCATAAAATGTCTGCGCGCGCGCTATAGGCTTTTAAATCCTTAGTGAGAATGTGGCATAAACTCACGCTTGCCCCCGCGTTCAACATCAAGGACGCTAAGGGTTTGCCAATGATATTACTCGCCCCCACAACCACCACATCCTGACCCTTGACTTCAATGTTATAATGTTGCAAGAGTTGCATCACCCCCATCGCGGTGGCGGGCAAAAATCCCCTCAGTAAACTATTAGAATAAACCCGCCCTACATTGAGTGGGTGGAATCCATCCACATCTTTATGGGGTGCAATGGCTTCTAAAATCTCGCGCGTGTCCATGTGTGCGGGCAGGGGTAATTGCACCAAAATCCCATGCACGCTTGAGTCCGCATTGAGGGCATGCAATATTTCCAAGAGTTTGTCTTGAGAAGTGGAGTCTTCTAAATGCTGGAGTTGGCAGGTAAGTCCTACGCGCGCACAGGCTTTCATCTTCATGCTGACATACACCTGACTAGCCGGATTAGCGCCCACCAAGATCACCGCCAAAACAGGCGGTTTTTTTAACCGCGCCACTTCCTCCTGCAAGAGGCGTTCTTTGTGCTTTGCTAACGCCCACCCATCTAATAAGACCATATGCGTCCTAAGAACTTTTTGCGCTATTATAATCAAAAATCTTTGAAAAGGGCTGGTATGCGTCGAGCGTTCGCGCTGTGGTTGTGCTTAAGCGCTTTAGCGGGGGGCGCGCCCAATGCGCCCAAAAACAAAGAAAATAGCTTCATCACCATTTTAGAATATGGCAAGGAATTGTATAAAAACCCTAGAGATATTAGCTGTGTGAAATGCCATGGCTTGCTAGGCGAAGAAAAGGTGATCACGCGCTTTATCCAGCACCACAAGCCACGCGTTTTTAAAGCCCCTCCCATTTATAATTTGAGTTTTGAGCGATTCAAAAACGCCCTAGAGCGGGGGCGATCCATCATGCCTAAATACAATCTCACCCCCGAAGAGATCAAGGCGATCTATTACTACATCACCTCCACGCACAAGCACTAAGCCCCTTGGTTGTAGCGTTTAAACACCTCTTGGCTTACCTTGTAACTGCAAAACTTGGGTCCGCACATGGAGCAAAACTCCGCGTCTTTAAAGACCTCTTGGGGCAAGGCTTCATCGTGATACTCTCTAGCCCTGTCGGGATCTAAGGCAAGCTCAAATTGCTTGTTCCACTCAAAGGCATACCTCGCATCGCTCATCAAATCATCGCGCACGCGCGCATTGATACGCCCCCTAGCAATGTCAGCGGCATGGGCAGCAATTTTATAGGCTAAAATGCCCTCTCTCACATCTTTGGCATTGGGCAAGCCTAAATGTTCTTTGGGCGTTACATAGCACAACATCGCTACGCCCTTCCAGGCGGCTACACATGCCCCAATGGCACTAGCAATGTGATCGTAGCCAGCCGCAATGTCGGTTACTAGAGGTCCTAGCACATAGAAAGGAGCTTGGTTGCAAAACTCTTGTTGGAGTTTGACATTGCGCTCGATTTGGTTTAAAGGCACATGCCCGGGACCCTCGATCATCACCTGCACATCTTTTTCATAGGCGCGTTGGGCTAGCTCGCCTAGCACTTTCAATTCGGCAAATTGCGCGGTGTCGCTCGCATCGGCTAAACACCCGGGACGCAGCGAATCGCCCAAGCTCAAGCTCACATCGTATTGCTGGCAAATGGCTAAGATGTCATCAAAGGCTTCATAAAAAGGGTTTTGTTTGTGGTAGTGCATCATCCAAGCTGCCATCAAACTGCCTCCACGGCTCACAATCCCCATTTTGCGCTTACTTACAAAGGGCATGTGTTCGAGCAAAAATCCACAGTGGATAGTGAAGTAACTCACCCCTTGTTTGGCTTGTTTTTCTAGCACCCCTAACATCGTGTCGATGTCTAGTTTCATCACATCATTGTTCACATCATGCAGAATCTGATACATGGGCACCGTGCCAATGGGCACGCTTGAGGCTTTAATGATCTGCGCACGGATCGCGTCTAAATCCCCACCGGTGGATAAATCCATCACCGTGTCCGCCCCGTATTTGATGGCGGTTTGCAATTTCTCCACCTCCTCCTGTGTGGAGTGGATGATGGCAGAAGAGCCAATATTGGCGTTGATTTTGGTTTTGAGCGCAACTCCAATGCCCATAGGTTCTAAATGGGTGTGCGCAACATTAGCAGGGATGATCAAACGCCCGCGCGCCACCTCCGCGCGCACTAGATCGGGACTGACTTCCTCCACATTGGCAATATAAGCCATTTCTTCAGTGATCACACCCTTTTTAGCGTAGTGCAACTGGGTTTTAATGGGATCGTTGGTGCGCTTGGCGCAGTATTCACGACTCATAAGACTCCTTTATTTGAAAGTGTCTAAGACTAGCACATTTTTATCTGCTCTGCGCTAAAAAAGCGCGTTGCTGTCCAAATCCCATACCCGCCAATTATCAAAATATTTCCCCCTAAATTGCATTTCAATGTCTAGTAGTGTCCATTTGTCGCTGTCATGCACACCACTCAAGCACTCATAGACAAAACAATGGCAATTGCGCTCATAATCTTCTGTGGGGATACTTCCATAACGCAGTGTCTGCCCCACCATCGCGCGTGCGCGCTTGGCTGCCTCAGGGAAACCCACCGCCTGTGTGCCCTTGCAAGCGACATAAATGCTCAACGCTTGGGTGCCACTGATAAATTGCTTGGGGGTGGAGAGGCGCACTTGACCTGAGCCTAGTAATTCCACAATTTGGTTTTCTCCCACATAAATACCCGTGTGGGTGGTGGGACCATACAGACGGCAATACAGAATGCTCCCTAGCTTGGGGGTAACTTTGTCAAAGATCACATTATCCACAAAAGATTCGGCTAAATTCAGCGCGGCAGGGATGCCTAGAATTATGAGGGGTAAAGCCATAAACTTTCCTTTTAGTGGCATTAAGCGCAAAATTTTAACATAAAAACTCTTATCTTAATTCCTATTAAGTTTAAAAACGCTAGAATTGAAAGTTTTACTTTTTCTGCGTAAATCTTAAGAAGGGGCTTTTTTGGACGGGAATTTTCAGGTGTTTAAGCCCATGGGTCTTAGCCTCGTGCTGGCTGCTGCAGGGAAGGGCACGCGCTTTTTAGAGAGTTTGAAACACCCTATCAAGATCAAAAAGCAATGGTTGCTGGTGCGCTCCACGCCTTTGTGGCAACGGGTTTGTGAACAATTCATGCGCTTGGGGTGTTTTGAGCGCGTGGTGGTGGTGGCTGGTGATCGCATAGAACAGGTGTTCATGCAAGCGCGTTTGCCTGACGCGTGCGTGGTGGTAGGGGGGGAGAGTCGCCAAGAGAGCGTGCAAAACGCCTTAAAACAAGTGCAGAGTCCTTTGGTGGTGGTGAGCGATGTGGCGCGCTTTGGGCTGGATTTGGGGGTGCTTCATAATCTCTTGGATCGCATGCGTGATCCCAGTTTGCAAGCCATAGCCCCCGCTCTACCCCCCACAGACACGCTCATTTATCAAGATCGCCCCCTAGATCGCGATCACGCCCTTTGCGTGCAAACCCCCCAAGTGTGCCGGACTAACGCGCTCAAAAAGGCGTATAGTTTGGGGCGTTTTAGCGATGAAAGTAGCGCGTTGTTAGCCAGCGGGGCGCGCGTGGATTTTATCCCAGGAAGCGCGCATTTACACAAACTCACCACCGCAGGGGATTTAGCCATGCTAGCCCCCTTGCTAGACCCCCCAGCCCAGCATGTGGGTATGGGCTTTGATGTGCATGCCTTTGAGTCTAATAAGCCCTTGAAATTGGGGGGGGTGTTGATCAATCCTAGCGATTGCCAAAATTTGGGGCTAAAAGCCCATAGCGATGGCGATGTGCTCTTGCACGCGCTTTCTGACGCGCTCTTAGGGGCGATCAAGGGGGGGGATATTGGTATGTATTTTAGTGATCAAGATAGCGCGTTTGCCAATTTGGATTCTAGCGTGATTTTAGAGGCGATTCACGCTCTAGCCCAAAATATGGGGCATGAGATCAGCGGGGTGGATTTGAGTTTACTAGCCCAAATCCCCAAGATCGCCCCCTATAGGCAGCGCATTTGTGAGAATATCGCGCGCTTATTGCGCATTCCCCCCTATCTTGTCAATTTGAAAGCCAGCACAACAGAACATTTAGGATTTATTGGAAGAAAGGAAGGCATGGGGGCACAGGCTGTCGTGCAAACCAAAACCTACCCCCCCAAATACAATGAAAAGAGTTGAAAAAGTCTTGATTATTGAGGATGAGGTGCATTTAGCCCAGAGTATCGCCAACGCCCTAGCTGGGTTGGGTTATAAATGCCAAAGCGTGTCTAGTATTTTCCACAATTTCAAAGAAGACTACGATGTGGTGCTGGTGTCTTCTAAGGTTTGCGTGGATCGTTGCGAACACTTTGTGCGCAAGAACTCCAAGGCGATCACCATCATGATGGCTTCCTTCATTAGTGAAGATAGCGTGAATCGCCCCATCCAAGCGGGCGCTAGGGACTATATTCTCAAGCCCTTTAAAATGGACGATTTGATCCGCAAGATCACTTACCATAAGTCCTATCAAGAAACCCTGCAACGCGCCCGTCTGTATGACAAATATTTGGAGTTCATGCATGCCCCTAAGGATTTCAAGCCCCTTTTAGATCACAACCCCCCCTTCATTGTGCGTGCCCACGCCCAAAGCAGTGCGGATCTCTTTGCCCTGCACTACGCGCGCGCCAACCACCTGGATCTAGAATTTTTCTCTCTCAAGGACACCCCTCCAGAATCCATGCGTGGGGTGTTCTATGTTACCCATTTAGAAACCCTCAAAAGCGCAGAGCGCGACAAATGCTTAAAGGTCTTAAGCAAGCAACAAGCCATCATCTCCTATGTGGGCGCAGGACCCATAGAATTTGAAAGGGTGATCACCCTAGACACCAAGCAACCCCAAAGCACCCCTTTAGAATTACTCTCCATCCAAGATTACGAAAAATACGCGATCGTGCACTTTGGTCCCTTTTACACGGACACCCAATTAGCCAGACATCTAGGCATTAGCCGTAAATCTCTTTGGGAGAAGCGCCGGCGTTACAATTTACCCCGCAAGCCTAATTAGTCCCTAGTGCCAACACCACCCCAAAGTGCACCCGCACCCCAGCGTGCGCTAGAGTTTGCAAGGCTTGTTGCATAGTAGTTCCAGTGGTGAGAATATCATCTAGTAAAAAACAATCTAATCCCTCTTGCCCTTTGTAGATAAAGCCCTTGCTATGGCTTTGGCGGAAAGCTAGGCTTTGCCCGGCATAGGTGATCTCTTGCGTGGCTCTGAGTTGGTAATAGAGTGGGCTAAAGGGACTGTATTGGCAAAATTGCCTCAAGATCACGGCTGTGGGCGCGTAAGCGCGCTTGAGTGTGTCATCGATGCAAACCCCATGTAGGGGGTGGGGTAAATTAAGAGTGGGGTAGACTTGTTGCAAAAAGCTTGAGCGCGCCTTGCGGGCTAAAAGGGCTAAAAGGCGGCTTCCGATGTCGTGGTATTTGCTCTTTAACAACACTTTTACCTCATCATAGAGATAGAAGCCATAGACACTTATCCCCCCTAGCGCGCGCTTTAAGATCGTGGGGGTTAACAGGCTATCACAAGGCGCGCATACCAGGCTAAAGGGGCGCACCCATGTTTCACACAGCACACAGCGCATGCGCCAACACGATTTTTAACACGATTTCGTGCACCTGTTCTACACTCTTGGACGCGTCTATGCTATGCGTTGGCACGCCCAATAGGGTGGTGGCTTGCTCCAAGCGTTCCTGCACGCCCATGAGAAAATCCACCCCTTGAATTTCGATCCCATCGGGGTGTTTGGCGCGCAAACGCGCCTTTAAAGTGGGTTTATCTAGTTTTAAAAACAAGACAAAATGGGGCAATACATCTAAGTTGTGCGCGCAGTGTAATTCCCAAGCGCGTTCTAAATCATAGCCAGAATAAGCCAGTCCAGAGACAAGGCATCGATCGCTAAAGAGGAGTTTGTCTAAATTAGGCTTGATGACTTGTTCTACATGCACAGCTCGATCGGCTAAGAATAAGAGAAATTGGGTAGGGGGAGAAAAAGCGTTATGCAGGGCAGCATGGCGCAAGCGCTCCCCTAAGGGCGTGCCTCCGGGCTCACAGCTAAAGATCGCTTCAGGGAAGAGGGGTTTGAGTAAGTTAATTTGGGTGCTCTTCCCGCTTGTGTCCACCCCCTCAAAGGCGATCCACATCGCCTCTCCTTTGGATGAAATCCACTACACTAGAAGGCACGAGATGGGCGATTTGCCCCTTATGGGCTAAAATGCTACGCACCACAGAGGCACTAATGAAAGCGTTTTGCAGGGCGGGCATGAAGTAAATTGTTTCTAATTGCGGGTTTAAAGACTTGTTGGCATAACCCATTTGGAATTCAAATTCAAAATCGCTCAATGCTCTAAGCCCTCTAATAATATAACGCGCGTTGCGCTCCCTAGCTAAGTCCACCAAGAGTCCCTCAAAGCCCACGCACTCCACCCCCAAAGAGCTAACACTCAAGCGCATCATCTCTAGGCGTTCCTCTAGGCTAAAAAGAGGGGTTTTGGTTTTAGAGCGCGCGATAGCCACCACAAGTTTGCCAAACAAGGCATGCGCGCGCTGGATAATGTCCAAATGCCCATTGGTGATGGGATCAAAGGTGCCCGGGTAAATGGCGCAATGCTCTAGCATGGTTGTCCCCAACGCTTGTAAAGATGATTTTCAATCCCCAAAGCGTCCAACCACTTCCCCACTAAAAAGAGTTCCATGCTCTCTAGGGTTTTGGGTTGGGTGTAATAAGTGAGCATGGGAGGGGCAATACAGACCTGTGCGCGCGCCAAGATGCGCAAATTTTCTAAGGCGATAGCATGCAAGGGCAACTCCCTAGGGGCGATCAAGAGCTTTTTTTGCTCCTTTAACATCACAGCCGCGCAACGACTCATCAAATCATCGCAAATCCCATGCGCGATCTTGGCGATGATATTGAGACTAGCTGGGATGATCGCCATCGCTTGCGCCCCAAAGCTCCCCGAGGCGATGGGCGCGTCAATTTGGCGTTCCTCAAAGATGTTTAAGGGGCGTTGCATGGCTTTTAATGCGCTTTTAAGGCAAATTTGTTGTTCACAACGCGCCACGCGCTTGGCACTTTGGCTGATGATGACAAATAGGGTGTGTTCTTGGGGCACATGTTCTAGAAATTTTAAAGCCAATTGAGTCCCGCTAGCCCCACTAATGCCCAAGACCAATTTCATAGCACTTCGCCCTTAAGCAATCCGGTGATACGCACCTGCACGCGTCTTTTGCTCTCTATATTCAAGGCTTCGATCACTTGGTTTAAACTCCCATTTTGCAGGGCTTGCAAAGAGGTTTCTAAAGAAATGGGTCCGCTTTGCAAGGTGGCACTAAACATTTCGTTTTTGTAAACCAGAATCTTGGGCGCAATCTTGTCTATGCTCAAAAGGGTGTTGGGGGCTAAAAAACTCTTGGTGCTACTATTATTGATGTAAGAGGCATCTAGGGGCATGGTGTTGAATCGCTCAAAGGGCACGCTTTGGGAGTAGGTGTTGCTAGAGTCCAAATTGACATCTTTTTTGAGCATGTTCTTGGTTTTAAAGACTTCAATTTGGGCGATCACTTGGTATTTGAGTAAAGCCTGTCCCACGCGCACCAAACCCTCGTTTTTCAAAAACTGGGGGGGACGCAGGTTTAAAGGAGGCTTAGCTTGGGCTAAAAAGGCATCTAGGCGCGCTTGATCCCCGCTGACTAATTGCACTTGCACAGAGGTGATATGGAAGTGATAGGCATGGTAAAAATTCTGGTAGGCTTCTTGGATTTGCTGGGCGAGCAGGGCGATCGAGTCGCCAAATAGGCATTGCCAGCACAATAAGCTCAAGAAAAGCGCGCGCACTAACACCCCTTGATGATCTCTTTGAGGAAGGCTGAGGGGCGCAAGCCGTGTTGCAAAGTGTTAAAGTAGACTCTTTGTTGCGCGCTACACAAGTAAAGTTCCTCCTTAGCCCGCGTGATAGCCACATAGCACAAACGCCGCTCCTCTTCTAAATCCGCCTTGTAATAGGGAAAAAACCCCTCTTCAAAACCCACCACAAACACGACTCTAAATTCTAGCCCCTTAGCGGCGTGCACACTCATGCAAGAGAGCGCGTGCTGGGCTTTGGGGGTGGGTTCCTCTAAGACACTCTGCTCTAAAAAACTGCCTAGATTGGCTTGGGGCTCTTGCAGGTGCTCGTCTAACATGGATTCAAAGGCGTGTAAGTATTCTAATTCCTCCTCCTCATAGTGTATCTGCAAGGGCACGGCTTTCAAGAGGGCAGAAAACACCTGCTTGGGGGGGGTTTGTGCAAGCGCATCTAAGAGAGCGCAAAACTCCTTTAGGGCTTTGAGCGATCTTTTGGCTAGCACGCCTTGGAGCTGATCTTGTTGGCAGAGTTGATAAAGGCTACATCGGCGCGCTTGGCTAAGTTCTTGGAGTTTTTTAAGGCTATGACTCCCTATGCCCCTAGGGGGGGTGTTTATCACCCTAAGCAAGCTGGCATCATCATTGGGGTTGCTAACCACGCGCACATAGGCGAGTAGGTCCTTGATGATGGCGCGCTCAAAAAACCCGGTAGCCCCCACAACCCTATAAGGAATATCCGCCCGGCGCAAGCCCTCTTCAATCCCCTTAACTAGCATGTTAAAGCGGTATAAGATCGCCATTTGGTTATAGGGGATGCCCCGCTTGGCACATTCTAAAATCGTCTTGATTAAAAAAGCGTTTTCGGCTTGGTCGTCTAAGAAATGCTTGAAGACTAGGTGCTGGTGGGTGGGGATGGGGTTGTGGCTAAAGAGGACCTTTTGGTGGCGGCGCGTGTTGTGCTGGATTAGGGTGTTCGCGCATGCCACGATGTCTTTAGAGGATCGGTAATTTTGCTCTAACTTCACCACCTTAGCTTGGGGGAAATGATCGCTAAACTCTAGGATATTGTTGATGTCAGCCCCCCTAAAACCATAGATGCTTTGATCGTCATCGCCCACCACGCATAAATTTTGGTGGGCGCTGCAGAGTTTTTGCAATAGCTTGAATTGGAGGGGGTTGGTGTCTTGGTATTCATCTACCATGATAAATTCATAGCGTTGGCTGGTGTCCATGGCGAGTTCATGGTAGGCTTCTAGCAGGGCGTAGGGCAGTGTGAGCAAGTCGTCTAAATCTATCCCATTGTGTTCTAGCAAAATATCTTGGTAGGCTTGATAAGCCCTTTGGGTGTCGGCATAACAATCGCGCAGGGCGATTTGGTGGTTTTTCACCATAGAAATGTATTTGAGGGCATTGCCCAAATAAGCCTTTTCTTCTATGTGTGGGGGTTTGTGCTTTAAAATCGCCTCTCTGCTTAGGGTTTTGGCTTCTTGGGGAGATAGGAGCTTGAAATCTTGCATATCGAACAAATGGGCATGCTGTTTGAGAAAAAAGAGTCCAAACTTATGGAAGGTGGTAAGTAGGGGGGGGTTTGGATCAACATACCCGCACGCGCGCAAGAGGGCGTTAGCGCGCTCTCTCATCTCACAAGCGGCTTTATTAGTGAAGGTAAGGGTGAGCGTGTTTTCAGGACGCACCCTTTCACAGGCTAACAAATAGGCTAGACGCGTGGTAAGGGTTTTGGTTTTGCCACTGCCCGCCCCGGCTAAAATGAGTAGGGGACCTCTGGTGTGCATACAGGCTTGCGCTTGGGGGGTGCTCAAGCCCGCTAAGAGTTTGTTTTTCATCGGAAGTCTTCTTGGTTGGTGGGGGGTTCGATAATGAAGTCTAAATAGGTGGATTGGAAATCCCTATCCTTAATCGCCCCAAAGTGGTTTAAACTCGCCTCTAAATTCCCATTGTGCTGGTAGAGTAATCCCAAACCATAGCGCACATCGTAATTATTGGGCAACTTGGTTTTGGCAAATTCTAAGATCAAAGCCGCATCGCTGTAGCGTTTCAGGGCGATATTTGCCAAAGCCCCTAACATTAGGGGTTCAGCGTCTGTTTCCTTGCGCTCATCAATGAGAAAATTAAACAAACTAACCGCCTTTTCGTATTTCTTTTGAAAAATGCTAATGAGAGCTAGCATGCGCACTAAATCCGTGCTCAAATCCGGATCTTGAGTCGCGCTTAGGCGCAAGCTGAGTTCTCTTTCTTGCTGGTTTAATAGCCCTGTGATAAAGCCCAAGTAAATATACATTTTACGCGCCAACAAGGGACCATGCACAAGCTCTTCCCAGTTCATATGCTTATTAGTCAAAAAGGCGTAAGCCCCTAACATCTGTTTGATGTCCGCGCGGTATTTGAGCATCATCTCATAAAACAGATTGGTGAGCATGTTATCTGGTTGCATGGCTTGCAAAGCCTTAAAGCTCTCCACAAGGCGTTGTTTATCATGGGCTTTGTGCGCGTAAGCGATATTGAGCGCGTAGTAAATTTTAAGGGGTTTGCGCACATGGCTTAACCAACTCAAGTCATCATTGCTCGCGTCGTTGAGATAGGCGATGAAGGAGTGCAAGAAGGCGCGCTGAGTCTTGCTGGTGAAATTCATCGCCTGAAACTCTGTGGTGAGCCTTTTTAAAAACATCTGTGTGTCTTCGTAGTTGAGTCGCCCAGCCAACACGGCAAAGATACCCGCTAAAACATTACGGCTATCTAGGTAGTAAGATTTCTTAAAATGGAAGCTCGCGTGGTCGAAATCTTCTAGTTGGGCGTAGATGAGCGCGGCGTTATAGTGGCTCACCGCGTTATTGGGGTTGGCTTGCAGGGCTAATTTGAGCTGGCGCAACGCGCTCCTCAAGTGGGATTTTCCCACATCTTTAAGGGCGATCAAGGTGTATTGATCCGAAGTGCTCATGTCCTTGCCCGTGTCTAGAGCTTTTAGCGCGCTTTGCAAATCCATAGCCCCATTGGTGTCCACAAAAGAAACCCCCTCTTGCACCGCTGTCAACCCGCCTTTGACATCTATGAGATTGAAGGGCGCATAATAGAAAAAGATACGGTAAATAGGCAAGCCAATGCTCTCTTTAAAATTGTTCTTCCAAAAGTCGCGCCTCACGGTGTTGATGTCAAAAAAGCGGGCGTTGAGGATGGGGGCGATGGGGTAGGTGTCGCTTAGGATTTTGAG
The DNA here is from genome assembly GCF_003660285.1 of Helicobacter labacensis. GTDB lineage: Bacteria > Campylobacterota > Campylobacteria > Campylobacterales > Helicobacteraceae > Helicobacter > Helicobacter labacensis. The sequence goes on from NZ_QXQQ01000006.1 coordinate 26,866, forward strand.
TTTATGCGTGTCATTGGCGCTGTGCTGGTTGAGAAAATCCAGCATACGGCTCGCTTCAATGAGATTGCCCATTTTTAAATAGATGATCTCCATAGCCATGAACGCGCTCATGTCCTCAGGGTATTGATCGCTGTAGCGTTTGAGGTGTCCTAACGCGCCATCGTAATCTCCCAAGCGCGCGGCTAGCAAACCTAGGGCTTTTTGATCTTTGGGTGTAGAGACCGCGTCCAAATTGTCGAGCGCGTTTTGCGCATCCCCAAAGAGAAGATAAATTTTGCTAGCCAACCTTTGGCGCGCGCTTTTAAACAGCGTAAAATTAGAGTGGTTTAAGGTGGATAGGGTTTCAAAATAATGCCCCCCGTAGTAAAGCCCTAGCGCGTAAGTGTAGGCATAAACGGGCTGGTTGGCGATCTCAGGGAGATGTTGCATGGTGAGTTTCAAATAGCGGGTGTATAAATCCATGTTATTGAGATAAAAAGCGGCGACCATCGCGTTGATCGCGTTCACACTGGTGTTTTGCCCGGATTTAATGGCGTTATTGAAGGCCACAAGCGCGCCGGTGTAGTCGTGTTCGCGCATTTTAATCACGCCCAAATTGTGGTTAGCGATACTAGAAGAGAGGCGCGAAATATCATTGAAGATATTGAGGGCTTCTTGCTGTTGACCTCGCTGGTAGAGAATATCGGCTTTGGCGATCAGGGCATTGATCTGTTCTTCATTGCTCAAGCGAATCGCACTGCCTTCCTGCAAGGTGGGCAAGCGGGCAAAATCCTCATCTTGACTGGCATTACTTCTCTCGCGCTCTTTTTGGAGTTGCCCCTCCGCTTCTAAAAGCTCTTTGCGCTCGCTACGGTGCTTGTGGTGGATTGCCACTGAGATACCCAAGATCAACAACACAAGGACTAAAACCCCCCCACCCACGCCTATGGCTAATTTGGGGTGTTCTTTGATCCCAGCTAGGCTATTGGTGATCTTCTCAAAAGCGGTGTGGCTGAAGACCTGCTTGAGAGATTGCAATGACACGCCGAATTTGGATTTATTGGCGTTATTATTATTGTCATCAACCATGCTACACCCAGCTTTTCAAATAGGGTTCTAAGACTTTGGGGATGTGAATCTCCCCATGGCGATCTTGGTGGTTTTCCATGAGGGCAACCAAAGTGCGCCCTACAGCCAAAGAGGAGCCATTGAGAGTATGCACTAGCGCGTTTTTCTTGCCTTCTTTGTAGCGGATTTTAGCCCGCCGGGCTTGGAAATCGCGCGTGTTAGACACCGAGCTAATCTCGCGATAACACCCCTGCCCGGGCAACCACACCTCAATATCCACCGTGTTACTTGCGCTAAAACCTAGATCGCCACTGCAAAGTTGCACAAAGCGATGGGGGAGCTCTAGGGCGCACAAGATCGCGCTGGCTGCCTCTAACATCTTTTCTTGCATGCGATCACTTTCATCAGGGTGGGTGAGCGCGACTAACTCCACCTTGTCAAATTGGTGTTGGCGAATCATGCCATGTGTGTCCTTAGAAGCGCTCCCGGCCTCTTTGCGAAAACATGGCGTGCAAGCGGTCATCATAATAGGCAAATCCTCTAGGGGCAAAATCTCATCGGCGTAAAGATTGGTCAAGCTCACCTCAGAAGTGGGGATCAAATACAGCGATTCGTCCTCAATCTTAAAAAGGTCTTCTTGGAATTTAGGGAGTTGCCCCGTGCCAAACAGACTTGCGCTATTGACAACCACCGGCGGGCTGACAATCTCAAAGCCACGCGCGGCATTGGAGTCGAGCATAAAATTAGCCAACGCGCGGTGCAGTAACGCCCCTTGGGCGCGCAAGACATTGAAGCGACTCTTAGAGATCTTCACCGCCCTCTCAAAGTCGATCCAGCCATTTTTTTGGGCAAGTGTGTGGTGTTCTTGGGGGGGGAAGTCAAAACTCTTAGGGGTTAACACCCTCTTGATCTCCACATTATCCTCTTCATCTTTGCCAAAGGGGGTAGCCAAATCTAACAAATTGGGGATACCCGCCAAAAGGGTGTCTAGCTTGTCTTCTAAGGTGTTGGCTTGGGCTTGCAGGTGGGCGATCTTGCTCTTGTTTTGCTCTAGAGAAATTTTGATCTTATCAGCCTGTGGGTCATTTTGGCGTTGTGCGGTGTAGAAGTCTTTAGAGATCTTGTTTTGGAAGGCTTGTGCTTCTTCAAGTTGGAGCTTTTGGGCTTTAAACTCCAGCAACACCCCCTTTAACTCCAGTAAAACTTGGGGATTTACAAAGCGTTTTTGCAGGTTTTCTACCACACCCTCAAAATCTTTCAGCAATAATTTTTTATCAATCATGGAACTCTCCTAGATGAGTTTTAGGGGTTCTAAAGCCCCATTCGCGCGCCCATGCGTCCAAATAAGCCTTTTGCACCTCTAGGTGCAAAACCCCCTCTTGCCCCTGCAAGCTGTCTTCAATCTGTCCATTGGGCAGAGCCACAAAGCTATCCCCATAAAAACGCCAAGCAAGATTGCATTTGTGTTCTTGGTAATACTCTTGGCGCACCATGCCCACTCGATTAGCGCGCGCCACTAACATAGAATTACAAAAAGCGCGCGCGCTACACACGGCACGCCAGCGATCAAAGGACTCAAAGGTGCTAGCTGTGCTCAACAGCACCATATCCACGCTGGCTTCCTGCAACATCACCCATAGCTTGTCAAAGTGCAATTCATAGCCAAAGAGCAAGGCGATCTTAATGCCCTCTAACACGAAATTTAAGGGCATTTGTAATTCCTGGTGCGGGTTAGCAAAAAAGGCGCGCTCATTCCAATGATCAAAGGCGATCAAGCGTTGTTGGAGGCAGTAGCGCGTGTGCTTAGGGCTAATCCACGCCATTTGTTTGTAGAGCTTGTGATCTTGCAATGACAAAGTGGGCAGGGCTAAATGCACCCCCCTTTGGCGCGCTAGGGTTTCTAGCTGGGCTTGGCGGGCTTGGGCTTGGCTGGCGCAGTGTTGCGGATCGCTTTTGAGTAGATCCAAAAAGAACGGGCTTAACACATACTCGGGAAAAAGGCACAGCGCGCCCTCAGGGATTTGGGCTAAATTCCTTTGCAAGAACTCTAAATCTAGGCGCGCTATTTGGAAGATCGCTAGGTGCATGCTTACCCTTGTGCGTTTTTGAGCGCTACAATGCAAGACACGCTCTTACATAGGTAGTGCTTTTTCTCCACCACCTCCAAGCCCACCGCATTGAGCTCGTCTTCTAATTCGTCCACACTAATAAAACCCTCAATAGAAGCGGGCAAATAGGCATAAGCCTTGTAGTTGCGGCTAAGTAACATGCCAAAGATGGGCAAAATCTTAGCCGTGTAAAAATGCGCCAAAGTGCCTAAAATCCCGCGTTGATCGCAACGCATAAACTCTAGCACTAGCAACACTCCGTCCTTTTTAAGTGTGCGGCTAAATTCGCTCAGGGCTTGTTGCCTCTCTAGAACATTGCGTAAACCATAGGCGATAGCAATTAAATCCAAACTTTGGTTAGGCAATATGGAGAGATCCTTAGCCTGCAAGCACTCTAAAGAAATACAGGGGTGATCTTTAGCGCGCGTGGCGATCTTAGCTTGGGCGAGGTGCAACATCTCTTTAGAAGGATCGATCCCATAAATATGCGCCACACTTCCCCCAGACATCTCCAGCGCGCTTAAAATGTGCAAGAGCATGTCAGCTGTGCCACAAGCCACATCGGCTACGCGCAAACCGCGCAAATTCCCCCTAAAGGCGTAGACCCAGTGCAAAGCGCGCGCGATCGAATCCTTGCGCCATCTCTCATCTTGTTTGAAACTCAATAGGCGATTCGTGCTGTCATAAGTGGGCGCAATGGCATCAAACATGCCAATGATCTGATCTTGTTTGTGCTCGCGCCCTGAGCTCAAAAGAATTTCCCCACCACGCAAAAGACGATCACGATCATGCAGATTGTGGGCACTTCGTTGATCCACCTAAAGAAAGACGGGCTTTTATACGCGCTATCGTGGCGCAATGCGCGCATGAACTTTTTGCACATGAAGTGGTAGTGCAATAAGATCAGCACGCAGAGCAATTTCAAGTGCAACCACCCATGGTGGAAGACTTCTGTGCCTAAGATATAGAGCAAGAGCACTCCGCTGAGCACAGAGAGCACCATAGCAGGCATGGCGATGTAGCCATAGAGTTTGTCCTCTTGCACCTGCACGATGCGCACAAACTCCTGTTTGTCTATGTTTTCACGGTGGTAGACTAACAAGCGAGGCAGATACAACAACGCCGCCATCCAAGAGATGATCGAAATCACATGCACGATCTTAAGCCACACATATAAATTATCCACACACTTCTCCTAAAATATTCAAGGCTTGCGCGCCTTTTAAGCGCACCCACACGCCCTCTAATTCCAAACCCTGTTTTTCTAAGACCACGCCACACTTTTTAGCCCGCGCGCTCAGGGTGTCTAGCTTGGCATAGGGCACAAAGCGCAATAGGGGTTCTTCAAAAACCTCTAGGGCGTTTGTGGCGTGCATTTCTTGGATACAAAGTTGCACACTGGTCGCATAGGCTTTCATCAACCCCCCCACCCCCAAGAGCACCCCCCCAAAGTAGCGCACCACGATCACCGCGCTTTGGCATAAATCTTCATGGCGCAAGATGTCCAAAAGCGCGCGCGCGCTGTTTTTGGGTTCTTTGCCCTCATGCAAGGCTTCTTGGACTTGCCCTTTTTGCACACGGCGGTAGGCATACAAGATATGGCGCGCCTTGTGGTGTTCTTGCTGGATTTGGGCTAGAGTGTTTTCAAAGCGCGCGCTAGGCATTAAAAAGCCCAAGAATAGTGAACCCTTAACTTTGTGCTTGGATTGTATAGAGGTGTTGAGCGTATACATGGCTTCAATGTTGCAAGTAGATTTGCATTTTTTGGTTATCTAGCACCAAAGTCTTTTTATCGCGCGTGATGGTAAAAAGCCCTTGTAAATGCCCATAAAAGGCTAATTCAAAAGCCATTAATTTCTCATTCTTGCACACCCGGCGCGAAATGCCCTTGTCTTCAATGTGGAGATGATCGTCATCGCGAAACGCGTAACTGATGAAATACTTATTGCAATAAGCCGTCCCATAGGCGCGTAATTGTTTTTGATCGAATTCCACACGCCCTATGGGGCTACTGGCGATCGCGTTGGCGTATTTGGGGTCTTGGGCGTTTTGGCGGTTGCGCGCGATGTCCTCTTGGAGGCGTTGGATGTCGCTTTTAATCAAGGAAGTATCGGGGGGCAAGCCCTGCGCGTTGAGATTTTTGATCTTGGTTTCTAGTTGCGCTTTGAGTAAATCCAATTTGTCCTTAGGGGCGGGGGGTTGGGGGTTGATCGCCTCTAAAATGAGATCGGCGGTGTTAAAGCTCTGTCCGTCCATCACCACGCGCACAATGCGGTAGGAGTTATAGGCAAAATCCTTGCTAAAAAAACGCACCAAAAAACACCCACTCAAAAATAAGGCGATCAGGCACAAGCCCAAGCCCCAGCGCGCGCCCTTACCCATAACTCCAAAAACACTTCCTCGCACTCCAGCCCCTTACGCGTTAAAGCCTAATTATAGCATAAGCCCGCGCGCATATGTTGCACGAAAATACGCAAACGCGCTAGCATGGTTTCCACATCGTCTAAATGCGCTTGCAGGATTTGCACCAACGCCGAACCCACGATCACCCCTTGCGCGCCCATTTGCAGGGCTACTTGGGCATGTTCAGGTTTAGAAATACCAAAACCTAGCAAACAAGGGGTGTTACCATGCGTGCGCAACTGGGCAATGACCTCTTTTGCCCCTCTTTGCAAACACTCCTGGGTCCCTGTAACCCCCGCGCGGGCTAGCACATAAATATAGGCGTGGCTGAGTCTAGCAATTTGCTCTAAGTGGGTAGGAGAAGTGTGGGGGGCAGCGATGAAAATAGGGGCGATGCGGTGTTTTTGCGCGCTTTGCAAAAAGGGCGCGCTCTCAAATAGGGGCACATCGGCTACCAGCACACTATCCACCCCGTTTTCCAAACAGGCACGATAAAAATCCTCAATGCCAAAGCGGTGCACCAAATTCGCATACACCAATAAACCAATGGGGATGTGGGCGTTATAGGCGCGGATTTTTGCTAGCCATGCAAAGTTGGCGCGCATGCTCACCCCAGCGCGCAACGCGCGCACATGGCTAGCTTGAATCGCCGCCCCATCGGCTATTGGATCCGAGAAAGCAAACCCCAATTCGAGCGCATCCACCTCCAAATCTATTAGGGTTTTCACCACGCTAAAACTCACCTCATAGCAGGGATCGCCCAACATCACAAAGGGCACAAACACCCCGGGTTTTTCAAGTGCTTTTTTGTATCTCATGGGGGCTACATCGGCACACAAGTTAAACGCTAAAAGCCTTAAGCTTAACTTGTGCATAATCCCCTAAAAAGCAATAAAATGACTTGGATTGAGAACTATTTTTATGCGCCCAGCCTCCCCCAAAAGATTTTAGCCTACACACTCTACCCCTTTAGCCTTGTCTATGGGGGTGTGGCTACGATCAAACGCGCCCTAGCCCCCTATGAAGACTTGGGCTTGCCCATTATTAGCGTGGGGAATTTGGTGGTGGGGGGGAGTGGCAAAACCCCCTTTATTTTAGAGATCGCCAAAGCCCTAGAACCCTTGCATGTGGGGGTGGTGAGTCGGGGTTATAAGCGCGCTTCTAGGGGTTTGGTGGTGGTGAGCCAGCGCGCTCAAGTGCTAGTACCCCAAGAGTGTGCGGGCGATGAAGCCTATCTTTATGCGCTAAATTTGAAGGCGAGTGTCATTGTGAGCGCGGATCGCAAAGCTGGGGTGCTAAAAGCCAAAGCCTTAGGGGCGCAGGTGGTGTTGCTAGATGATGGGTTTCGCTTTAATTTTAAGAAACTCAATATCGTGTTACAACCCGCGCGCGCGCCTTACTTTAACTTTGTGTTGCCCAGCGGGGCGTTTCGCGAATTTCCCCGCAATTACAGCCAAGCGGATATGCTCTTGCAAGAAGGGCGCGATTACACGCGCCAAGTTTGGGTGCGCGATCCTACACCCAGAATGATCTTAGTGAGCGCAATTGCTAACCCCAGTCGTTTAGACCCCTTTTTGCCCGCGCAAGTGGTGCACAAACTCTACTTTAGAGATCATGCCCGTTTTGATCTGCGCGTTTTAGAACAAGCCTACCAAGCCCACCAAGCCACTTCTTTATTGGTTACCACTAAAGACGCGGTGAAACTTAGAGACTGCCCCCTGCCTTTGAGTGTGCTAGAACTCAGCCTAGAGATCGCGCCCGCTTATAAGCAAGCCATCTTAGATTACGCGCAAGTCTAGAGCTTTAGCAAATCCAACACCAAAGAAGCTCCTAAGGCGGGGGGTTGCAAGCTTAGTAATGTGCGATCGCCCTTGTGGGCAACTTGGACGCTTGGGCTGGGCTGGGCTAGGGCGTATTTGCCATCAATGATAATGGTGGTAGGTTGGGCGCGCTGGCTAGGATCGGCGACACTGAGTTGTAAGCCCTTGGGAGTGGTGATCTCTAAAAGAGAAAGCGCGTCTGTCAAATAGAGATTGGCGATTTTGAGCCCCCCGTGCTGGTATTTATTGACGGCTAAGAGGTGTTTAGACTTGACGCGCACGGCATGGTATGAATCCTTTTGGGCTAAGATCACTATGTCGTCAATGGGGTAGGTTTCCACCTGCGCTTTAGAAAAGTTGGGGAGCACCAAATAGGCGTAAGTGGCTTGGGGGGTGGTGTGCGTGATGAGGGCTTGCAAAAAGGGCGCGCGCAACACAAGGGGGGATTTGCCCCCAATTTGGGCGTAACTCCCACTTCTTAGCACTTCTTGAACGGACACGCGTAAGTCTTGCATGAGAATATAGCCGATGTTAAAACGCTTGGTGGGGTTGGTGAAGTTGAAAAAATCCCCTCTTTTGGACAGAGTGGCTAAAGCACTAAGGGGTTTACCATTGGCTTCAACGCTAATATGGTCTGTGGGGTTGATCTTTCTATTGTCTATGGTGGTGATGGCTTGCTTGGGGCTATGCACATTGCCTAGGGCTAATAGCGCCCCATCTAGGAACAAGTAGGATTTTTTGGCGCGCAAATCCCCTGAGCGAAAATCCATCCCCACAAAGCCATAGTGTCCATTAGACACGCCCCCCACCCAAGTTTGGCTACTTAATTTCCCCTTACTAGGGGGTTCTTGGGTGGTGTTCTCAGTGGTTCCGGGCAATTTAAAGGGATCCACAAGGGGCCAATAATCTATAAACGCCCTAGCATCTCTGCCATAAATATAAGTCATCCCATCGCTGGTGTCAAACCCCTTGAGATTTTCTCCGTTCATTCTCTCGTAGTTCAAAATCCGCTTGGAGTGCATGGCTAGCACAATATTACCCCCCACCACGCGATCCATCGCCCCAAAAATACGCACAGAATCTAGGCGCAAGGGAGCCAGATCGCTCTTGGCGATTTGTTCTAGGGCTTGCTTTATGAAGGTGTGCTTGATGGTGGGGTGGAATTTCAAATTGTCCTTGATGAGTTGTTGGAGGGGGATTTTATAGGGGGGCGGTGCGTGCTGGGCTAAGATCGCCAAAGCAAAGATGAGACTCGAGGCGCGGCTAAAGTCATCTTCGCGATCACGGCTGATCGATCGCCCACATATTGAAGCGTTCAACCCCCCTTGGATCAAAAAATACGGGTAGGATTTGAGCACACTCGCATACAAACTAGGGCTAATCAAGTCTGCTTGCATAAAGCGCGTGTGATCTAACACCCACATGAACAGGGCTAAACCCCTCAGCAACACCAGCCCATAAGACCCATTAGAGGGGACATGTTGGTGCTGGATAAACGATCCGTCCGCATAAAAGCCATCGCCATGATCTACGATTTGGGACACCGGGCGCAGGGCATCAAGGGCTTGTTGGATTTGGGCAGTGTCATTTTCAAGCGCGCCCCTTATCAAGCTGATGAACGCGCTATCCACCCGGTTAGCCCCCTGACTTAGTCTTGGCTTGGGGTTGCTACTCACACGCGCCCCTGCGCTTAAGCCTGAATAGCGCGCATCGGGTTGGTAGTATGTTTGGGCACTCAAGAGTTTAGCGCGCAAGGCTGTGGGGATAAAAGTCGCCCCCAGCACCAAGATCTCATTGAGAAGTTTGGGAATCCCAATTTCATAATGCCACCAATTACCTCTTTCAAGCCCCCCCACGACATAGTAACGCGCAACCACCTCTAGGGCTTGCACGATTTGTAGTTGGAGTGTTGGGCTGTGGTAATAGGGATTCTTAGGGGTTTGTTCTAATTTGAGCAAATCTTCAATGCCTGCTAGTGTGGCTTGTAATGGCTTGCCTGAGCTTAGATCAAGATAGGAGCTAAAGACATGACTAGAGGACAAGTCCCACTGCTCTAAAGCCCTGCGCCCCCTTTTGAGATAAAGAGCGCTTTGGCTAGGCTCTAGCAAATAACGCTTAAAATTTTCTTGTAGGTGTTGCAAAGAGGTGTCCGCCTCCAACACCATAGCAATAAGACAGATCAACACCAAATGCGCCATAACAACCTTTTAATCTCATTTGGCAAATAAAGCCCAAATTAAGACGATCCTAAAGTATAATGCTTGGCAAATTTTGATCAAAGGTTTACCATGAATCCTCTGCAGGCGATCCTCCATGACTCCCAAAAGCGTTTGATCTTAGACGCGCGCGCCTACGCGCATAGAGTGTTAATGCAACACAAACCCTACCCATGGCATGATCCCACGCTCTATAGCAATTACATGAAACAAGTCGCCTCTTTACTAAAGGCGGACGCGTTGGTGTTGCGTTTTGATAAACTCTTAGAAGAAGAATTGCAAAACAATAGCGCGCTGGTGGCTAAGATGGGGGAGAAAAAGCGTAGCGGATACGCCCTCAAGGTGTTTTTAGGCGATGAGACATTGCGTGCTATCACAACTTCGCTCATCAACACCGCCACCCAAATTTTGCATGTGCATATCCTAACCCAGCTCCCCTCTCCACTCACACTTTTACAAATGACAGCTAAGGCTGTGGGGGCTAGCCAAGATTTTGAGGACGAACATATAGAAAACGCGGGGGTGTATTACGCCGATTGGTTGCGATCTTACAAGGATTCTAAGGTGCGTGGCTTGCTCTTTGATGCGCGCCCCCACGATCTCAACACAAGCTTATACCAACCCATCACCAACACCGCACAGAATTACGCATGGCTGGTGGGCTTTAGAAAAGAACAATCCCTAGAATTTTTAAGCGAGTCCAAGAGTATCCCGGTTTTAGACAGCGATTTTTGGATCGATCAAAGTCAGGGGGGGGCATGCGCGGGGGGGGCGTGTGTGAATCGCGTTTTTTTCACCGAAATCCACCAAGATGCCGTGCCTGAGGTGGTGTTAGAAAAACTCACAGAGTTTGTCAGTTAGTCTTTGAGGTGCGAAATTTCTGTAACACTGTAACGGGTAACCTGAAAGCCGGTTGGGTTTTTGGGCATGGGGGCGTAGTCAAATTGGGGTTGGGGTAGAAAGGTGTAGCTAAGAGTTACATTGTAGCGTTTCTCATAAAGCAATTTGCCCGCGCGGAAGAGTTTTGCGCTGATCTGGGCGTTGGCAAGATTAGCCCCCTTAGCCCTTTGTAAAATGGCGACATTGATGACCTTGATGTCGCGTTCCATGTGTGTGTCGGTGTAAATGCTGTTTTTAGAGGCGACTAAACTCTCAAAGATCGCCCACACCTTGTGATCGCTTTGCAGGCGCACCACCTCGTAGCGTTCTTGATCGTCAATGTGGTTAACGCTCTCGCGATTGAGGATATAAGTGCCTATGAGCGATCGCACCAACGCCTCATTGCTGGAGATACTCTCATCAGCACGCTGGATAATGGCGTAATGCTTGTCTTGATTGGCGAAGTCCACAAAATGGTGTTCTGTGCGCTTGAGGGGCAAGAGCACCACCAAGGCGATGGCTAGGGCTAAACTCACCACACTCAACACGCCCACAAGTTTATAGGCGATAGCCACGCGTTGGCGTTCCAATCTAAAAACGCTGTTCAAGTCCAGTTTCTGGCTTGCCAAACTCTCCATTTGCCGGCGCATCTCGGTTTCAAAGGCTTGTTGTTGGCGCGTGAGTCGTTCTAGCAATTCTGCAAACAAGGCTTCTTGTAAGGGGTCTTTATCCATTGGGACCATTATAGTTAATCCTAACTTAACGCAAAGACCACTATAATAGCCCCATGTGGGAGAAGTTTGGGAGTTTTTTGCGCGCTAAGGCTTGGGATTTGCTCGTGGGAGTGAGTCCTAAAGTCTATTCTATGGTAGAAGAAAATAATATTTTGGGGCTTTATGACACGCGTTTTTTACTCACCAAACAAGAACAGCTCGTGGGAGCGGTGCAAATTGAGGGCTTGAGTCTGAGTGCCCTAGCCCAACAGGATTTAGAAAATTACTTTGAGTGCAAACACAACGCCTTGAGCCAACTCTGTGGCATTGTCTTGCGCATTTACACCAAACGCCAAGAAATCACCCTCAAGCAAAATCCCCGCGTGCAAAACCCGCACGCCCAAGAGATCATCTACAATTTTGAGAGCAAATCCATTTATGAGAATAGCTATTACCTCATTTTAGAAACCACCACCACCCCGCTTAAGGGCTTTTTTGAAACCAAAAAGCGCGCCTTGATCGCCTCTGATGCCAAAGACCCCTACGCGCACAAACTCTCTTTGCTCAACGATGCCATCGCAAAAATCACCCATGCCCTGCAAGATTTCCACCCCCAAATCCTCAACGCGCACGAAGTCCTAGAGTTTTACGCCGCGATCATCAATGGCATAGAATTGCCCTTGCAACCCCATTGGGGTTTTTTAAGCGATAGTTACATCGCCACTAATGTGTTCTTCCACAAGGATTATTTTCTGCAAGAACGCTATGGCATGCGCGTTTATAAGCGCATTTTAGGGATCAAAGCCTATGAGAGTCAGAGCATCACCTCCATAGCCCTGTCTTCTTTGCTCCACCAGCCCAAAGAATTAGACATTGTCTTTTCTATCAAGCCCTTGGGTTTGCAAGAAGCCCTAGCCTTTATCCAAGAGAAGATTCGTTTGAGTTTAAGCAAATTGGTGCGCGCCCAATTAGAACATTACTATGAACTCCTCAAATCCAAACAGCTTGTTTTGCAACAATGCGCTTTGAATATCATTCTTAAAAGCCCTAGTTTAGACGCGCTTAACCAGCACACCCAAGAGGTCTTAAGCCTGCTTTCTAACCAGCACTTGGTGGGCGTGGTAGAAACTCTGGGGCTCAAACCCGCTTATTTTTCGCTTTTTCCGGGGCGTATCCAGCTTAATCCCCGTTTGCGTCTGTTGAGCGCGCAGGCGTTGGCGTGTTTGGTGGTTTTTGAGCGGGCTAACCGGGGCTTTAAAAGCAATTCTTGGGGGGATATGCCCTTGAGTGTCTTCAAAAATTTGGATCACTCCCCCTATCTTTTCAATTTCCACAACCAAGAAGTGCGCCATAAGGGGGTAGCCGCCCATAGTGTCGCTAAAGTCAATGGGCACACGATGATCATCGGGGCGACAGGGGCGGGCAAGACGACTTTAATGGGCTTTTTGATGATGAGCGCGCTCAAATACGACCACCTCAATATTCTCGCCTTGGATCGCGCCTATGGGCTTTTTTCTTGCACGCATTACTTTGGGGGGGTGTATAATAGCGGGGCGCATTTCCAAATCAACCCCCTATCCTTAGAGCGCACCCAAGAAAACCACGATTTTTTGCACTCTTTTTACGCGGCGATGCTGGAGGTGGGCACACAGGACATAATAGAACGCAATGCGATCCACAAAGCCCTAGAGAGCTTGTATGCTACCCTCTACCCCCAAGCCTTTTGCTTGCAAGACTTCAAGGACGCGCTTGTGCACAACCCAAGACTTTCTCTTGCCCTAGAACCCTATTGCAACCACCCCCTTTTTAACGCCATGCAAGATAGCTTAGAGTTTAAAACCCCGTGGACAACCATCAACATGGACGCGATCACCCTCAACACTAAAGATTTGGGCTTACTAGCCTACTACATCTTTTACAAGGTCTTATCGCGCGCGCTCAAAACCAAGCAGGGCTTTTTACTCTTTGTCGATGAGTTTAAGAGTTACGCCCAAAATAGCGTGCTCAACGATCACATCAATACCCTTATTACCCAGGGGCGTAAGGCTAATGGGGTGGTGGTGCTAGCCTTGCAGGATGTCCACCAACTCTACGACTTAAAGCATGCCAAGAGCTTTATCAACAACATGGGCACTTTGATTTTCTACCCCCAAAAGCACATGGATAGCGCTTTACTCAGCACCCAGCTAGGCATCCAACTAAGCCACATGGAAGCGCATTTCCTAGAAAACACCCCCACCCACGCCCACCAAGTGCTCATCAAAAACATGGGCGATGGGAGTTCTAATATCGTGGATATTAGTCTTAAAGCACTAGGTCCCCATTTGCAAATCTTTAGCTCCAATGCCACCCATGCCCAGCATTTAGAACAACTCATGCGCGCCCACCCGCGTGATTGGCGCGCCAAACTTCTCACACAAGGGGCTTAGGAATGCTACTCACTTTACAGATTTTGGGCTTATTGGGGGCGATTTATCTAGGCGTGCGCTTGGGGGGTATGGGGATTGGCTTTGCGGGGGGCTTGGGGGTGGTGGTGTTGAGCTTGTTTTTAGGCATGCGCCCGGGTCATATCCCTTGGGATGTGATTCTCATCATCATGGCTGTCATCGGGGCGATCTCTAGCATGCAACTTGCTGGCGGGTTAGATTATTTAGTGGGTTTGGCTGAAAAAATCTTGCGGGGCAAGCCCAAATACATCAACTACCTAGCCCCCCTAGTTACCTACACCCTGACTTTATTAGCCGGCACGGGGCACACCGCTTTTTGTGTCTTCCCCGTGATTGTAGAGGTGGCTAAGGGACAAGGTATCCGCCCCTGTCGCCCCCTATCCCTAGCCGCAGTGGCTTCCCAAGTGGCGATCACAGCTAGCCCGGTGTCGGCGGCTGTGGTGGCGATGAGTGGGTTTTTAGAACCCTTGGGGGTGTCTTACCCCACCTTGTTAGCCATTTGTATCCCCACAACTCTGTGCGCGTGTTTGATCACCGCCTTTTTGGTGAGCGCGTTTTTGCCCAACCAGCTAGAAAACCCTCTTCCAATTACAAACATGCCCGAGCGCGCGCCCAAAGAGATGCGCAGGGGTGCAAAACTCTCTGTGCTGATCTTTGCTTTGGGGATTGTGGCGGTGGTGTTTTACGCCAGCGCGATCTCTAAAAATGTGGGCTGGATCAAGCCCGTAATTTTGCCGCGCAACGATGCGATCATCGCCTTCATGCTCACCATAGCGGCTAGCATTGTGTTAGCGTGCAAAATTGATGCCAATGAGTTAGTGCATACCAGCACCTTTAAGGCGGGCTTGAGCGCGTGCGTGTGCGTGCTGGGCGTGGCGTGGCTGGGGGATACCTTTGTGAGGGGTTATATTGAACCCATCAAAGCCATCGCCTCTACTTGGCTCACCCACTACCCCTTTTTACTCGCCGTAGGCTTGTTTTTGACTAGCATGTTGCTGTATTCCCAAGCTGCCACCACCAAAGCCATTATCCCTAGCGTGATCATAGCTTTGGGGATCACCCCTGAGCACACCCAGCATGTCTATATCGTGGTGGCTTCCTTTGTAGCTGTTTCTGCGCTCTTTGTTTTGCCCACTTACCCTACCTTGCTAGGGGCTGTGCAGATGGATGACACGGGGAGCACGCGCATTGGTAAATACATCTTTGATCACCCGTTCTTTTTGCCCGGTTTATGTGTGGTGAGTTTGTCTGTGGGGTTGGGCTTTGGGCTAGCCCCTTTACTCATTTAAAGAGGGTTTAGGGGAGGGTTTAAAGAGCGATTCGAGCATGCTTAAACCGCTTTTGGTGGGGGTGGTGGGGGTGGTGGCTAGGACATCAAAATCAATATCGTAACCTGTGAGCATGCACGCTAGGCGCACATTGACTCCGCTTTTGCCAATGGCTTTACTCTTTTGATCCCCATGCAAAGTTACCAAAGCGTTTTTTTGCACCTTGTCTTCTAAGGGGGTTTGGCTCAGTTCGATCTTGATGATTTGGGCGGGGGATAGGGCGTTGGCGATGTAAATTTCTGGCACTTCGTGGTAGTGCACGCAGTCGATGCTCTCATTACAGAGTTCTTTGCTGATGGCGTTAATGCGCGTCCCTTTAACCCCCACAGTCGCGCCAATGGGGTCAATCTGGGCATTGTGTGAGCGCAAGGCAAGTTTAGCGCGATCGCCCGGGATGCGCGCGATCCCCATAATTTCAATCTCTTTATCGGCGATCTCAGGCACTTCTAAATGCAAGAGAGCTTCTAAAAACTTGGGCGTGGTCCTAGAGAGTTCTAAGATCAAGCCTTGCTTGCTAAAGCGCACACTCTTTAAAATCGCGCGCAAGGTGTCGCCCGCCTTGAAACTCTCTCCCTTGATACGGTTGCGCAGAGCTAATACCGCCTGCACGCCCTCGATCTCCACAAAGGTGTTTTGGTGCTTATCCACATCTAAAACCACGCCACGCACAATGGTGTTAAGCATGCCCTTGTATTTTTGGAAATATTGGTCTTCTAGGCTTCTTTGGATATTGTATTCCAAGTCCTTAAAAAGCGCGTTCACCGCACCGCGTTTCATGTCCTTTAAACTGATCTCATAATACACTAGATCGCTAGGCTTCAAAGAGGGGTCATCTTGCAGGGCTTTGCTCAAGGGTAGCGTGTTTGTGGGGTCTGATTCTAGCTTGGGATCGTCATCGGCGCACACTTCTACGGCATGCAATAGGGTAAAGTCCTTATTGTTATCATCAATGATAAAATTAGCCTGTGTGTCGATGGTGTTTTTTGCCACTTTCAAAATGCTATTTTTGACAACTTCTTTTACCATCTCTAAACCCAAGCCCTTTTCATAGGCGATCAATTCTACGATGTCCAAGATTTTTTCCATCTATGTCCTTAAAATGTGGGGATTTAATCAAAGTAGATAGGCGTAGTATAGCAAAATTCGGGTTAAAACCCCTTTGGGATCGATTAGCCATCGTGTTTTATAATGGGCAAAAGGATTGGAATGAAACAAATAGCTAGCGTGCGCGGTGCTTCGCGTAAACATTGGGTGGGCGATGGTTTTTATGTCAGCACCATGCTCAGTTATAACCACCAGCACGATCTTCACGATCCCTTTTTGCTTTTAGACTACAACCAGCCTTATTACTTTCAAGCAGGGGGAGTGCATGGGGTGGGCGAGCACCCCATAGGGGTTTTGAAACGGTTACGCTTGTCTACCAAGGGGAGGTGGCGCATCGAGATTCGCATGGAGGCGGGGGCGTGATTGGGGCTGGCGATGTGCAATGGATGAGCGCGGGGTTAGGGGTGATGCACCAAGAATTCCACTCAGAGGCGTTTGCCAAAAGGGGCGGGGTGTTTGAGGCGGTGCAAATTTGGGTGAATTTACCCAAAGTCCATAAGATGATTCCCCCCAAATACCAAGCCATCCAAGCTAAGGATATTCCGGTGGTAAAGCTCAAGCAGAGTGGGCGCGCGCGCGTGATCGCTGGGGAATTAGAGGGGGTAGAAGGGATCGCGCGCACCTTTAGCCCTATTGGTATGTGGGATGTGTGTATGCATGCCAACAAGAGCTATGTCTTTGGCGTGCCAGAAACCTATAATTTGGTGATCTTGGTATTGGAGGGGAGCGTGCTTATAGGGGAGCAGGAGGTTTCACAGGGGCATTTGGTGAGTTTTCAAAGAGGGGGATCTGGGGTAGAGATAAAGGCTAGGAGTGAAGCTAAATTGTTGATTTTAAGTGGCGAACCTTTAAATGAGAGTGTGATCGGGTATGGTCCCTTTGTGATGAATAGCCAAGCAGAGATCAAGCAGGCTATTTATGATTTGGAAAGGGGGGTGTTTGGGCAGATCGTGGGGGGCTGAAACCCTACTCCCGGATAAAGGCGCGGTGCTTCACTTTATAAGATTTGAAACCCATAAGTGAGGGTGAACATCAAATGGCTACGATCCGAGTCCACATTGCGGGGCAGGGGGAAGGCTCCCCATGAGCTACAATAGCCAATGCAGTAGCCCTTTTTGGTGATGTTGTTGTAATACTCTATTTTGAGATCGAATTCTAAATTGTATTTGCTCCAAAAGTAGTTGAGGAATAGGGCTAGGCTTTGTTCGTTGGCGCGCGGAGAACCTGTCAAACGCCCTAAGATCTTCCAAGTGAATCCCCGGTAGTGCGATCCAAAATACAAAAAGCCATTGAGCGCGTCCTTGCCTACGATGTTATTAATCTCAGCGTCATAAATGCTATTAGTCCAGATGTTGTAACCCAGAGGGTCGCCATAAATCCCAATGTCCCCATTGGCGTTGCCAATATTCTTATAGATACTGCCCCCAAAACTCCATTTATTGTAATAAAAGCGTGAGCGGAAGAATAGAGTTTGCCCGTCCTTACCCATGTTTTCTTGCTGGAAGAGAATGATGTCAGGTCCACGCCCTGAGGGGGGGAAGAAGGGGAAAAAGCCCACGAAAGTGCCCACCCATCTAAAACCCTTGTCCTTGAAATTGGGATTAGTGTCGTAGGTGATATTGATCCCGGGGGCGTTCATGCGCCCAAAGATGGAGTAAAAATAGGGGTTGACTTTCCAGCCCTTCTTTTGGTAGCGCACTTCAGCGATCATCAAGGGTTTGCCGCTGGTGTAGTAACGCCCAAAGGGCCAAAACCAGTCGCTAGAGGCAGAGGCGCGCGCATCGGAGTAAAGCACGCGTAATTTGGTGTCCTTGTATTTGACATAGCCCTCCACGCCCTGACTAAAAGAAGTGAACCAATCGTAGTCAGAGAGTTCATAACGCCCTCCCTTGATCCCAAAAATACCCTTGTAGTCATAACTCAAATAAGCGTTATGCACCATAAAATAACGCGGTTTTTGCACATGCAAGCCACTGTGCCCGGCAAACCAACCGATGTATTCCCAAAATATCCCCCCGTCATGCTGGTAATACTGCCCGGGTCCTCCGGGTTGACCCGGGGGGATATTATTGCCTTGATAAGCTGTGGAGTCGTAAGGCAGGGCTGAAGCCATGGCTCCCACTTCGGCGCGCAAACCCTTGTAAAGGTCTAAACTCAAATTCATCTCGGCTAAAAGAGAGGTGTAACTTCCGGTGGGGTAGATCAAACGCGCAGGGTTGTATTTTTGGTTATTGAAACCAAATTTGGTGTAGGTGCTTAACTTGCCCGTCAAACTCATGTCAAAGGCGGATAAACGCCCTAGAAATGCGAATAAAAACCCCAAAAGAAAGAGTGTTTTGTGCACGACAATCCGCCTTTAAGCTGTTTTTGCGATCAAAAGGCGATTATAGCAGATTCCGCCCCGCTTAAAAAGCGCAGGCAGACATCCCTTAGAAGCTGTAGCTGATATGGGTCATCAAGTGGCTGCGATCTTGAGCAACGGTGTTTCTGATATAGCCCACATTGGCAGGTCCTTGTGCGAACGCGCTAGAGGAGAAAAGCCCGGTGTTGATGTCTAGGGGCTGACCGTATTTACTCAAGTAGCCCACGCCCGGGTTATAGCCCGCGCGGATGACTTGCAAGAACCATTCGAGTTTGATCCCCGCTTTGATGTGTTTGCCAAATTGGTAGTCTAGATACAAGGCTAGGGCTTGACCATCTGCGCGCGGAGATGTGGTGTAACGCTCCGCTAGCTCCCAGTCAAATTTTCCATAAACACCCCCGACTTTTGCGTAAAGCGTTAGAGCGTCCGCAGCGGTGATGTTGTTGATGCTGGCAAACCCTAGCGAGTAGATACCACCCGTCCATTGTTCCACACCATCGATGGCAAC
Source organism: Helicobacter labacensis (assembly GCF_003660285.1). Lineage (GTDB taxonomy): Bacteria > Campylobacterota > Campylobacteria > Campylobacterales > Helicobacteraceae > Helicobacter > Helicobacter labacensis. The sequence continues at coordinate 45,801 of NZ_QXQQ01000006.1, forward strand.
GGGGTTACCATAGGTCCCGATATTTGGGTTGGGGTTACCTAGGGCGTAGTAGACACCAAAGGAGGCGTTGTGGTTATTGAAGTCAAAGCGTTGTTTGAAGAGCAAGACCGCCCCACCGGGTCCTTGCAACCCGCGCCATTGCCCTTGATCTAAGAAAGGGTCCCAAGTGTTATAACGCGCGGGAGCATAACGCCCAAAACTAGCGTTATCCCATTGGTAGACATACATGCCATAGAAAGTGGTTTGCGATCTAAAGCCCCGCCCATCAAAATCCGGGTTGGTGTCATAATAGATCTTCACTTCGGGTGCGGTGAACACCTGCGGGGAGAACCACACATGGGGGTGGACATAGAAATGTTTGTTCACTTGGTAGATAAACCCGATCTTGTGCTGACCCCAAGGCTTTTCGCGGTAGATAGGGAACATCCATTGCCCATCAGCGATACCACGGCCCCAGGAGCTAAACACTTGGAAAGTCAGTTTGTTGGTCAGCTTGAACATCCCATAAAAGCCCTGTGTGAGTTGGTAGAACCAGTCGACCATTTGTATTTGGGTGGTGTCATAACGCCCAAAGATCATCCACACCCTATCGCTTTTATACTGGATATTAGCCTTGTAGATTTCATAGCGGCGCGACTGCCCCGGGGTATAAGCGCTAGCTGGGTAGTAGTTGGGGAACAAGCCATTCCACTCGCCCATAAACATATAGCCAATCCCCCTAGGATCGGCGATGCCCCCGGGCTGGTATTGGTTGGCATAAGGACCGCCCGTAACGATGGACGAACAGAATTGACCGCCTGCAGTGCTACATTGGTTTGCGTATTGTTCCCATTGCTTCCACAACGCTGGATCGGAAGACTTGACATCTGTCGCATAACGATCGTAGCGCGTGCCATCGTAGGGCATACCCCCTAGCGCGCCTCCCACAGTGGCACTCCAACCCTTGCCCAAGTGCAAGGTGCCCTCTAGCTTACCGGTGAGCTCCACAAAAGTGCCCGTGGGGTAGATTCCCTTGATAGGATTGATGGGAGAAGTGTTAAAGCCCACTTTAGAGAAGTTGATGAGATCCCCATGCACCTCGTAGCTCAAAGCGTCTAAAGCGCACACCCCTAAGGACGAGGACGCGACAAGAGCCGGGACAACTCTACTCAGCCCCAAAGCGCGGAGCCACCCGTCCCTCTGCCCCTTTTGTTGATGATTGATTGTTACTTCCATGTTACACTCCCTTTCAAATAGCTTAATAAAGATTGCCTTGTTTAAAAGACCTGTTTAAAACACGCGTCCTTGTGCGCGCATTGTAATATTTTTTTTCTTAAAGATACCCTAGTTTCTACCTTTTTCTCCCTGCTTGAGAACATTATGTGATCTTTTTCACCCATTGCCCCACCTAGAACTTCAAAGTGATGTTAGTCATCAGGTGGCTTCGATCTTGGTAGTTGGCTTGGTAGGCGGGGTCGTTGAAATGGGGCAGACCAAAGTAACCCACGCGGTAGCCTTGATGGATTTGCACCCCATAATACTCAATTTTAAAGTGCAAAAACACAGAGGGGCTAAAGGCGTAGTCTAAACTCAGGGCGGCGGAGTATTCATTAGCCCGCCCGCGGTGCCCTTGGGCATCTTTATTGGCATTGCTCACGCGCCCAAAGATATGCCAAGCGAATTTTTTATACACACTCCCCACAGAGCCATAAATGGTTGTGGTGTTGGCGTTAATCATCGCGTCAGCCAACCCGTCAAACCCGGTATTATCCCAGAAATCATAAGCCACGATCCCATAAATATCATTGACATAAGAGGTGTTATTCCCCATGGGCATGGTATGGTAACCGATGATCGCATCTGAGTTGCCAAAGGTGTTATAGAATCCTAAAATGTAGGTGAATTTGTTCCAGCGAAAAATTTGGCGGATATTCAAAGTTACCCCGTATTTGCCCATGCGTGATCCAAAGTGCGCGCTGTCCCAAATGCTATAGAGCCCGGTTTGGGGATCATACCAGCCCGAGTTATAAACCGGGATTGTTACCATCAGCAAGGTTTGGGAGCGAAACCCCACTTGCTGGAAATTCCTATTGGTGTCATAAACGAGCTTAAAACCCGGTGCGTTGTAGGTTTTGGGCGCAAAGTAGTAGTAAACTTCCGCGCTCAAGCCTCCATGATCGTAGGTTGCGCTAATCCCATGCCAGCCGTAGTTGATGAATTTGCCATTTTTTTGCAAATAAGGCACAACGGCATAGAATTGGTAAATCCAAGAGTTAAACGCCAAACCCCGCCCAAAAGAGCTCCACCACCACAATTTGAGATTCTTCATGGGTCTGTAGTAAAGCTCCCAGCCTTGGTTAGACCCGCTCATCAGGTCAATATTGGCTGCGTAACGCCCCAACTTCACCCCAAAGATGTTTTTATACTCGTAATCTAAATACGCCGTGTCTAGCACATAGGGGCGCGCGTTGTAAGCCCCGGATTTGCTAGGTCCTTCATAATCCGGTCCAAAATACTTATTGAAGAAGTAGCCATGCCAGCCCCCAATGAAGTTGTAGACATCAGAGCCAAAGAGTTTGCCATTAGACTCGTCTATGAGATACTTAGTTGAGTTATAGGGCACTCCAGCCATCTCCCCACCTAAGTAAAAATTGAGTTTGTGGTTAGCCGTGTGCTTGGGCAGTAGACCTACGCGCACTTGGGCGATCCCGGCTACATCTACAAAGCTCTCTGTGGGGTAAATGCCCTTAGCTGAATTGAGGCGGGAGTGGTTAAAGCCGATCTTAGAGAAAGTGTCTAGGTGCCCGCTAAAACTATAATCAAATGCGTGTAAAAAATACACACATAACAGCCCCCATAGACTAAAAAGGCGCATCAACGCCATTTGTGTTCCCTTGGTTAGTTGGTTTATCATAGTAACTCCTTTAATATCTTGTTACCATAGAAGGTTTTTTTAGTCAAAAATTTTACAGGCATGCCACTCCATTGTGTTACCAAAATACTTAGAATTGTGCTTTTAAAGAGGTCATGATATAACTGCGATCTTGAGTGTTAGGAGCAAAGTTGGGGTTATTTGGGTTATAAGCCCCATTGTAGCCCACCTTATAGCCCCTATGCGTGCTCACTTCATGGTAAACCAAGCGTATATCGCTGGTGAAGTAACGACTCCATTTGATCCCAATATTAAAGGATAGAGTTTGTTCGTTGGCTCTAGGGGAATAGGTGAGCTTACCCAACATCCCCCAAGAGAGTCGCCTATACACCCCTCCCCCAAAGGCGTAAATGGTGATCGCATTGGGTGCAAGCATATTGTCCATTAACCCCCCATAGACGCTATTATCCCGGTAATCTATGGCAATGGGGCTTCCATACCAGTTAATTTTAGCGTTCGCGTTGCCGATATTTTGGAAATAACCCACTCCAAAGTTGAACTGGTTGTAGTCAAAGCGTTGTTGGAAATACAAACTCGCCCCCCAAGACCCCAAAGCAGAACCCCTAAAGTAGTCGTTGTAAAGATGGGGACTATAAACCGGAAAGATCGCCACAAATTCGCTCAAGGATTTAAACCCCACCCCCTCGAATTTGGGGTTGCTATTGTAGTGGAATTTAAAACCGGGAGTTACATAGGTGTTAGGGGAGAAATACACAAAGGGATCAAAGAACACATAGGGGTTCTCATAAGTCAGCCCAAAGGCGTGGATGCCTAGGTTAATGGGTTTGCCCTCTTTAGTGGTGGTGGTTACTGGGGCATACCAATCGCGCACAAATTCCCCCACCGCCAAAGAACGCCCAAAGGAGCTAAACCACCTAGTCCGCAGGTGTTTCAAAAGCTGGTAAGAGATTTCAAAACCCTCTGTATAACCACTCATAAAGGTTGCTTTGGCTAAATACCTGCCCGCTAGAATTGTGAGGGTTTTGCCATAGTCGTAGCGCAAATACGCGCTATAGAGCACATAGGGGCGCACACGCCGATCTGACTCCACATTGGAACTCTTCCATGGGGCATCGCCCAAATACCCCCACCACCTGCCTATGTAATAAAACACCTTAGAGCCATAAACCTGCCCGGTGCTTTGATCCACCAAATAGCGCGTGCTATCGTAAGCCACCCCCCCCAAAGCCCCCCCCAAACCGCTACTAATTTTGTGCATGCTTTTGTTAAACAAGGTCGCGTCCACTTGGGTTTTTAAAGTCATAGCCACAAAGGTTTCTGTGGGGTAGATTCCTTTTTGGGAGTTGATAGCAGAGTGGTTAAAACCCACTTTGGAAAAAGACTCCATCATCCCACTCAATTTATAATCAAACCCCCATAAGAATCCCCCCTTTAGCATGGACACCAAAACTAGCGCGCGGGCAAGCTGGCGCATCGCACTACAGACTTACCTTAATTTCTGTAAAGATATGGCTTCTGTCTTGATCGGTGGCTGGCTGGCTATCCAAGCGGGGACCATTCCAACCCATTTTATAGCCTTGGTGCATCCCCACATTGTAATACTCTACTTTGATGTCCGCGTAGAAGTGTTTAGAAAACTCATAACCCAAGTTGAAAGAAAACACCTGTTCGTCAGCTCTGGGTCCATAGGTGAGTCGCCCCAAACAACCCCATAAGAAACGCCCATGCACACCCCCCCCAAAGAGAAAGGCGGTAAAAGCGTCCGCGTCCATCATGTAAGAGAGGGAGTTAATGGTGTTGGCATATACGCTATTGGTCCAAAAGTCAAAACCCAAACGGCTCCCGTGGTAGCCAATCATCCAGTTGGCGTTCCCAAAACTCTTGTAAATCCCGCCCCCAAAGTTGTAGTTATTGTAGTCAAAGCGTTGTTTGATCATCAAGCTATGCGCGTTCTTTTTAGAGAGCATGCCAAACTGGTAAGTGTCCCAAAAACGCTTGGCATAAAAGGGGTTTAAAACCGTGATGTCGGTTTGGGATCGCCAGCCCAAGCCTTTGAAGTCTGGCTTGCTATCATAGAGGATTGTGAAGTTAGGGTCGTATTCATTATTGGGTGAGAAGTAGACAAAGGGCACAATACTAAGCCCCTTATACTGCCAAGTGATATAGAAGGCATGCACCCCCGGGTTGATCTGCTTGCCATTAGCCAAAGTGTAGGTTTTAGGTGAGTAGAAATTATAAAGCCACTCATTATAGGCAAAGCCCCGCCCAAAGGAGCTAAACCACCAAAATTTAAAATTCTTAACCTTAAGGGTCATATCAAGCCCTTGGGTGTAACCACTCATGTAGTCTGCCGGGGATTCATAGCGTCCCCCCCTAAAGCGGAAAATGTCCTTATAGGAGTAGTCGAGATAAGCGTTGTAGATGACATAATGTCTAGAGTTGTCGGCATAACCCTGCGCGCAACTCTCATGGGTTTGATCGGAAAGGGCGGTGAGCTGGGCTTGGGTCATGCTCTGCCCTTGGGCATAACTACTCACCCCATTGCTCAAACTGCACTGTGCCCAAGGCTTTTGCCCCACCAGCCCACCCCAGTAGCCAAAGTAGTTCCAAGCCATATCCCCATAGGGTTTACCGGTGGCTTGGTTGATGAGCCCGCGCGTGCCATCATAGATCAACCCCCCTCCCATACCCCCCAAACTCCCCGAGAGGTGATGCCCGGCCGCAGTCGCGCTTTTAGAGAGCAATTCTGGGAAATCTAGTTGTAAATACGCCACCACGGTTACAAAGGTTTCTGTAGGATAAAGCCCTTTGTTAGTGTTGATAGGTTTGTTATTGAAACCCACTTTGGAAAAGGATTCCGCCCCTGCCTTAAACTTGGCAAAAGACTCTAAATTGCGCCAATCCAGCGCGTCCACTTCGCCCAATAACCCCAATGCGGCTACCAAACTCTTGGATAGCAAAGCGATCTTCTTCAATGCTTGCCCCTTGTATGATGTAGGGAATGTTTGGGCGCGCGCTTTAAGTGCGCTTACCTTACATTGATTTTAACATGCTAGGCGTGAATTTTCTCTTAGTTTGCGTTTTTCAAGAAAAGACACCCCTAAAAGCCCTAGAAAGTGGCAATCAAGTTGGTGGTCAAGTCGCTGCGATCTTGATACCCACCCTGACAGCCGGTGGTGCAAAGTCCATTCAAGCCCGCTTGATAACCCTTGTTGGTGTGGATTCCATAGTAGGCAAGGGTGATCGCCCCACTGAGGATTTTATTAAAGGTGTAACCCAAGCGCAGGGTAACGCGCCCCTCATAGGACACCGGCGCGCTACTCCATTGCCATTGCATCTCCCAGCTGAAAGTGTCTTTAAAATGCCTGCCCCCATACCCAAAGTTGCCCGTAACCGCATCCGCCTTCATCGCCGTGCCCGATCCGCCCGCATACAAGCTATTGCCCCCCAGTAACACCCCAACAGGGTTACCCATGTTGCCCACTTTGAAATTGGGGTTTTGGAAGTTCTTGTAGAAAGTGCCCGCGATGAAAAATTCGTTGAAATCAAAGCGTTGTTTGATGGCTAGACTTTGCCCGGATTGGGTGGCTGGGGTGTCATAGGAGTAGTTGCGCGCGCCCTTGCTATTGAACACCACCCAAGGGTAGTAGGTGGGGAAGAATAAGAGCAATTCGGTTTGGGAGCGAAAACCTCTTCTAGAGAAGTTGGGGTTAGTGTCCCAAGTTAGCTTCACCCCCGGAGCGTTGAAGATCTTAGGCGAAAAGTAAAAGAAACCCTCCATTAAGAGTTTATTCCATTGGTAGTTGACCTGCACGGCATGCGTCCCTAAGAGCACGGGCGCGCCATGTTTATCCCAGCCCCCTTGGGCGTTTTTGGTGTAATTGCCCGTGTAGGTAGGGCGCGCGGCATACCAGTCCATGATAAAAGAGCCGTACGCAAACGCCCGCCCAAAAGAGCTAAACCACATTAAGCGGAAATCCTTAGTCCCTCCATAGACCTCAAAACCCTGAGTTTGTGCGCTACGATAGGACATGCGGGATTTATAACGCCCCCCCTTGAACCCAAAGTAATCTTTGTATTTATACTCGATGAAAGCCTCGCTAAAGACATAGTTGCGCACGGCTTTAGCAAATTTGGCGTTCTTGGTGGGCAGATCATCATCATCCAAGATATTGACATAGCCCCCCATAAAACCATTGTAATACCCAAAGTAGTCATGCACCACAGAGCCTCCGGGGAGAAACCTCGTGCCATCGTAGAGCACGCCCCCCACCATCCCCCCTACTTGGATCAAGGTCTGGTGGGGGGAATTTTTAGGAGTCAAATCCAGCTTGAGATTCAAATAACCTGTGATCGTGGCGTAGGTAGGAGTGGGGTAGATTCCCTTTGCTCGATCCATTTTGTTGTTGTTAAAACCAATGGTGGCAGATTGATCGGCAAAGCCTCCGATTTTATAGCTAAAGCCCTGTAAAGAGCCTGTCGCCAACGCCAAAGAACCCAAGAGGACTAGAAGAGAAGTCCTAGGGGGGGGTTGTTTGAAAAAACGCGATCCCTGTGGCATGTCGCCTCCTACAATTGAGATTTAAAAAATATTGCATTAAAACCCATTTGATTACAAATGGTTTACCTTAATGTAACTAAAAAATTGTAGGATAGCCTTTATTTGTGCGTATGCTTCGCATTTTCAGCGATAAAAATAGACCAAATGCTACATAAAGCAACAATTGGCGGGCTCTTATGGGCTATTTGAGTCCTTGAGCGCGTGTAAACTCTAGGGCTTCTTGTAGGCTGGCTTGGTTGGTGATACTCAAAGTAGGTTTGGAGCTCAGGCGTTTGTTGAGACTCTGTAGCACGCTTGTGCCAAACTCTAAATAATAGCGGGCATGTTCCTCACAGAGTTGCAAACACGCGTCATAGCGCACGGGTTGCACCAACTGCACCCCTAGACACTTGAGTGCCTCTGCTTTAGAGCGGTATAACAAGGCGTTAGCGTTAGAAACCACGCCAAAGTCATAGTTATCCTCCAAACTTTGGGCTAGGAGCGCGCTAAAATCCTCTAGCATGGGGGCTAAAATTTCACAATGACTCACCACGCTCATGGGCAATAAGACCAACTTTTTAGCCCCTAAATCCTTAGCTTGCAGGGCGCATAGCACTTCTTTAGCTCCAGCCAACACGATTTGAGAGCCATTAAAATTAGCCGCATACAGCACGCGCCCCTGCGATCTAGCTTGGGCACAAAAATCCAATAGAGGCTCTTTAGACGCGCCCAAGACAGCCAACATGCCTAATTCTTGGGGGTTTTGCGCGCACACGCGCTCCATCAAACGCCCCCGCTCAAACACGAGTTTTAACCCCTTGGCTAGACTGAGTGCCCCACTAGCCCCATTAGCGCTAATTTCGCCCAAAGAATGCCCCAACCCAGCACTAATTGGCAACGCTCCCACCTCTGCTTTAAAGACTCTAAAAGCCACCATAGAAACCAAAAACAGCGCGCTTTGGGTGTAGGGGCTTTGGTTGAGTCGCGCATCTTGCTCCCATAGCAATGCCTGCATGTCCGTTTGCAAGACATCGCTAGCTTCTTCAAACATCTCCCTAGCCAAACTAAAATGCGCGCAAAAATCCTTGCCCATCCCCACTTGTTGCGCGCCTTGCCCGCCAAATAACGCCACTGCCATTGTGATCCTTTTTTAGAAGAAATTGTAGCCTAAAAATACCAAGTGTGGGAGAGAAAGATACTATAATCGCGCACAAATTTAGAACCGATCTCGCCATCAAGTGGGACCTTAAACCCAAACTCCACAGAAACATCATGGTAGAGAATAACCGTTTGGAAACGCACACCCACTTGGGCGAAGATTCTAAAAAAGGTATGCCTAAAGCGCAAACTGGTAAAGGAGCGGTAGTTTTCGATCAAAAAATTGCGCGAAAAACGCGAAGTCGTCCAAGTGTTACCCCCTACCATCATGCCATAGAATAGCCCCCACACATTCAAGGGGTTTTTATGGTATTCCACCACCAAATCCCCCCCCACTCCGTAAGTAAACATATTGGTTTCTATATTGCTATTTTTATCCAACATCACAAAACCATAATCTAAAAAGCCATAATAGCGGGTGTAAAACCAACGATCTAGGGGGTTGTATTCGTAACCAAAAAGGATACTCGCCCCCTCAATGGTGCGGTAATGCCTTTGTAAAGTGCCATTAGCACTCAGGGTATAAAAGTGCATCTGCCCCACCTGGTATTGGCTAAGCAGGAAAGTGCGACTCTTAGCAGCATGCAAATGGAGAGCAAAAAGCCCCCACACTCCCATAAAGCACAGAAGACGCGCGAAAATACCCGCTCCTAGTAATTGTGGTTGAGCGGTGAGCTCAAATTGTCTTCGTGGTTGTTCCAATTTTGCAAAACATTATTATTCTGCGGGGTATACATAGGACCTGTGGGCTGTTCAGCATTTTGAATCGCGTCTTCCACGCTGATAATTCGATCCACCTTTTGGGTGGTTTTGGCATCGTCAATGCGGTGTTCTAAGCCCTCTATGGCACTATCTTGCTTCACCACATTTTGGGGCTTGAGTTTTTGGGCGACTCCGGTTTGGGGCGCGTTTTGGGGGTGGGACTTGCTAGACCTTGGGGTATCCTTGCACCCCACCAATAAGCCCAAACAACCTAAGATGAGGGCACAAGATTGCAACAAGTTTAACATCGCATATCCTTCATTTTTGGGCTATAATAGCATGCTTGAGGTAAGAAAAGACTAACTAGGTGTGTTGGTGGCTAGATTAGATAGCAAACTGGATTTAGGCGTAGGGCTTTGCTTGGTAGATTTTTTAGAACTCGTGTTGCACCCCCCCAAGGGGTATAGCATTTACATGCTTTTAGAAAATCTCCAGCCAAACCAACAAGGTTGCCTAGAAGTGCAGTATTTGGGCATGAGTGCGGCTAAAGTGCTCAAAGTGCGCGCCCTAGCCCTAGCCTTCCAGCGCGAGATTGAATTAGTCTGCTTTAATTACTCTGCTTACCACACCCAAGTCCTCTCCCAAAAGCGTTACTTCGTCTATGGCAAGATTAGCCACAACAACTACACCGGCGCGCTCCAAATCACCCAGCCCCAAGTGATCCAAAACCCCCAAAGCATCGCCTTGTACTTCAAACAAGAAGCCAAATACACCCGCGCTTTCAAAGCCCAAAAAGCCATTAAAAATTATTCTAATTTTGTGCGCCAAGTCTTGAGTGTAGACAATCTTGCCAAATTAGCCCTAGTGGGCGTATCCCAAGAGATGATCCAAGACATCAGTCTACTCTTCCATCCCACTTTAGAATTTGTGCGCGCCTTTGATGCCCATAAAGGCATTTTTGGCAAATACCTAGAGGCGCTCAAATTTATCGAGGCGCTGGTTTATATGTTGCGCTTGAGTGGCAAAAAATGGGAGTTTCCTAGTAAATTTGCCGGGCATGCCAATACCCAAGCTCTTCAAGAGTTTATCCAAACCCTACCCTTCGATCTCACCTGCGATCAAGAACGCGCGATCGCTAGTATCCAAGAGGACATGCAAGGGGAATTAGCTAGCAAGCGTCTAGTGATGGGTGATGTGGGTTGTGGTAAAACGATGGTGATTCTAGCCAGTGTGGCTTTAGCTGCGCCCTATAAAAGCCTTTTAATGGCACCCACTAGCATCTTAGCTAAACAACTCTATGAAGAGGCGCGCAAATTCTTACCTCCCTATATCAAAGTGGCATTACTCTTGGGGGGGTATACCCCCAAGAAAGCCTTGCAAACCCTGCAAGAAGCGACCTTTATCATCGGCACAACCACCCTTTTATACGCGCCCTTGGACATGTCTCAAGTCGCTCTAGTGCTCAGTGATGAACAACACCGCTTTGGGACTAAACAACGCCATGATCTAGAACAGCGCGCGCGTATGGGGTTTGCAGATGGTTTTGTGCACAAGCCCCATTATCTGCAATTCTCTGCTACCCCCATCCCCAGAACCCTAGCGATGATGGGCGCAAAATTTGTCAAAACCACTCTCATTAAAGACAAACCTTACCACAAAGACATCGCCACTCACTTGATTGATAAAACCCACTTCAACGCCCTATTAAACCATATCCACCAAGAGATCGCCCAAGATAAACAAGTCGTCATCATCTATCCCCTTGTAGAAGAGAGCACGCGCGCCACTTATATGCCCCTCAAACAGGGTGCGCTTTATTGGCAAAAACACTTTGAAAAAGTCTATATCACCAGCGGAAAAGACACGGATAAAGAGGAAGTGTTGGAAGAGTTTGCCAAAGCGGGCAATATTTTACTCACCACCACCCTTATAGAAGTGGGGATCAGCCTGCCTAAACTCTCTAGCATCGTGATTGTGGGAGCGGAACGCTTGGGGTTAGCCACCCTGCACCAACTCAGGGGCAGGGTCGCGCGCTTGGGCGGTAAAGGCTATTGTTTTTTATTCACGCATAACACTGATAACCCCCGTTTACAGGAATTTAGCAAAACCCTAGATGGGTTTGAGATTGCTAATTTAGATCTCAAATACCGCGATTCGGGGGATTTATTGCAGGGCACACAACAGAGCGGGGCGCATTTTAGCTATTTAGATTTGAGCGCCGATCAAGCCCTCATCACCCAAGCAAGCGCGCTATTTTAGTCCATTTCATTAGCCGACTTCGCTAGAAACTATGCTATACTCAAGCCTTTTAAACTAGATTGAGGAGTGTGCATGGATGTTGGCATGCAACAAGGCTACGCCAAATCTGTTGGGGTAGCAAGGGGGGAGGTCGCGGAGTATGACTACTCTATAGCGCGCCTTTTCATTATCGCCATGATCGCCTTTGGGGTCATTGGCATGGTGATTGGCGTGATCTTGGCGTTCCAGCTGGCTTTTCCTAAACTCAATTACATCGCCGGAGAGTATAGTATCTTTGGGCGTTTGCGCCCCCTCCACACCAATGGGGTCATCTATGGCTTCACTTTGGGGGGTATTTGGGCGAGCTGGTATTATATCGGGCAAAGGGTCTTGAAGATCACCTACCACGACCACCCGTTTTTAAAGATGGTGGGCTATTTGCATTTTTGGGTGTGGATTGCGGCGTTGGTGGCGGGTGTAGTGAGCTTGCTTGCGGGCATCACCCAAAGTAAAGAATACGCCGAACTAGCTTGGCCTATTGATATTTTGGTGGTGATCGTGTGGGTGCTTTGGGGGGTTAGCATGTTTGGGAGCATGGGGGTTAGGCGCGAAAATACGATCTATGTATCCCTGTGGTATTACATCGCCACTTATGTGGGGATCGCCGTGCTGTATATCTTCAACAATCTTTCTATCCCTACCTACTTTGTGGCAAACATGGGGAGTGTGTGGCATTCCATTTCGCTTTATGCGGGCAGTAATGACGCGTTGGTGCAGTGGTGGTGGGGGCATAATGCGGTGGCCTTTGTCTTCACCAGCGGGGTGATTGGCACGATCTATTACTTCTTGCCCAAGGAAAGCGGACAACCTATTTTCTCTTACAAGCTCACCTTGTTTTCTTTTTGGAGTTTGATGTTTGTCTACATCTGGGCGGGTGGACACCACTTGATTTACTCCACCGTGCCTGATTGGGTGCAAACCCTCTCCTCTGTTTTTTCGGTGATCTTGATTTTGCCCTCTTGGGGGACAGCTATCAACATGCTACTCACTCTTAGAGGACAATGGCATCAACTCAAAGAATCGCCCTTGATCAAGTTTTTGGTCTTGGCTAGCACCTTTTACATGCTCTCCACCTTAGAAGGCTCCATCCAAGCGATCCGCTCTGTTAACGCGCTCGCCCACTTTACCGATTGGATCATCGGGCATGTGCATGACGGCGTGTTGGGCTGGGTGGGCTTTACAATGATCGCAGCGGTCTACCACATGGTGCCCCGCGTCTTCAAAAGAGAGTTGTATTCGGCTAAATTGATGGATGTGCAATTTTGGCTCATGACCTTGGGGATTGTGCTCTACTTCTCCTCCATGTGGGTGGCGGGCATCACACAGGGCATGATGTGGCGCGATGTGGATCAATACGGCAATTTAGTCTACCAATTCATCGACACCGTGCGGGTGTTGATCCCCTACTATGTGATTAGGGGTATAGGGGGTAGTTTGTATCTAGTTGGGTTCTTCATCTTCCTTTACAATGTGTTGATGACGATCCAAAAAGGGCGTGTGTTGGAGAAAGAACCGCTTACGCCACACCTATGGGTGTGCGCTAAGGAGTAGCCATGTTTGATTTCCTAGAAAAAAACCCGTTCTTTTTTACTCTAGCTTTCGTGGTTGCCTTTGCCATTGCGGGGATTGTAGAGATTCTGCCTAACTTCTTCAAGTCGGCTAGACCCATTGAGGGGCTAAAACCCTATAGCATTTTAGAAACCGCCGGACGGCAGGTTTACATCAAAGAGGGGTGCTATAATTGCCACTCCCAGCTTATCCGCCCTTTTCAAGCAGAAGTGCAACGCTATGGGGCTTATAGCTTGAGTGGGGAATACGCTTACGATCGCCCCTTTCTATGGGGTTCTAGACGCATTGGACCGGATTTGCACCGCGTGGGTGATGTGCGCACCACCGCTTGGCATGAAAAACACATGTTGGAGCCCACTAGCGTGGTGCCCGGAAGTATTATGCCCGCTTACAAACATCTCTTTGTCAAAGATAGCGATTTTGACACCGCCTATGCAGAGGCTTACGCAGAGAAAAAAATCTTTGGCGTGCCCTATGACACCCCCAATGGAGTCAAGCTAGGCGATATCAAAGAGGCTAAGAAACTCTTCTTAGAAGAGGCAAAAGCCATCGTAGACAACATGCAAAACCCCCAAATCGCCCAAGCTCTCAAGGAAGGGCGGGTTAAGGAGATTGTAGCCTTGATCGCCTATTTGAACAGCTTAGGGCAGTCTAGGATCGCCCACTCCACCCCCACTAAGGAGAATCATTGATGGATTTAGACACAATTAGAGGGCTTGCCTATGTCTTTTTTACAATCCTCTTCACGCTGTTTCTCTACGCCTACATCGTTAGCATGTATGTGAAAGACAAAAAGGGCATCACGGATTACGAACGCTATAGCCAACTCGCGCTCCAAGATGAGCTCCACGATGCGCCCATAGAACCCCGCCCATCTCTAAATCCGCACAAAAGAGGCTAAATGGATATTTTGAAAGACCATATCAATTTGTTTGCGCTAGGGGCAGCCCTAGTGATCTTGGTGCTCACTTTGAGCATGAGCTCCTCTTTATTCAAGGCGATGCGTGAGAAGACTAGTGGGGGCAATCTTTACAATGGGGGACACCAATACGATGGGATCGCTGAGTTTTTAAACAATATCCCCTCTGGGTGGATCATCAGCTTTTTAGCCATCATTGTGTGGGGTGTGTGGTATATTTTTCTTGGCTATCCGCTTTTCAATTACTCCCAAATTGGGGAATACAATAAAGAGATCGCCAAGTATAACCACAATTTTGAAGCGCGTTGGAAAAATTTGAGCGCTAAGGATTTGGAGCAAATGGGGCAGGGAATCTTTTTGGTGCAATGCTCACAATGCCATGGTCTAGAGGCGACCGGTTTAGATAACACCGCGCGTAATTTAGTGAATTGGGGTAAGGAGGCTGGGATTATGGAGATCATCAAACAGGGTTCTGTGGGCTTGGGTTATCAGGCTGTGGAGATGCCTCCCCTTGAAATGAGCGATGAGGACGCTAAAGCGGTTGCTAGCTATGTGATGGGAAAAATCTCTGATCTCAAGCACACCAGCAACCCGCAGTTGGTGCAAAAAGGTGAGACGATCTTTGCAAACATGTGCGCAAGTTGCCATGGGGCAGATGGCAAGGGGCAGGGTGGCATGGCAGCGGATTTAACCCACTATGGCACACAGGTGTTCCTCAAAGAGGTTCTGGACAAGGGTAAAAAGGGGCATATTGGGGAGATGCCTAGCTTTGCTTACCGGCATTTCAACGATATTCAGGTGCGCGCGCTCGCCCACTACATCCAGTCTTTGCGAGGAGAGGAATGATGAAATGGCTCAATGGTTTGTTAGGGTATTGGCTTGTGGTGGTGGTGCTCTTGGGCGTGGTGGCTTTTCTTGGCTTTAAGGCGGTGCGCATCCAGCAAGAAGAGGCCACACATTACTACAAGTTAGACACGGGCAAGATTCAAATGTTTGAAAAAGATCGCCAATTCTATCAGAGTAAGGAATAACATGTTTACGGGTATGGAAAAATTGCTAGGGTTGTTTCTCATCATTTTGTTTGTCATCTCAGTGGTGCTTTACTTCATTAAACCTACTTTCTTGTTTGCGGTTTAAGTGGGGCGCGCGCTTAGGCTGGTGCTCTTGCTATGGGGGGGGCTTTTAGCCGACCCGGGCTTTGTGCGTGGCAATGTGGCTTTGCACCTTGTGCCTAAGAGTGTGGCGTTAGTGCAACGCGTTTCTGCAGAATTGCAAGAAAAAACCGGGGTTTCTTTGGTGTTGTTTGTCGTAGATACAGGCTTGCAAGACAAGCAGGCGCGCTTAGATTACCAGCAGGCGCGCTTAAAAGAGTTAAAAAGTCCTTTTGTAGCGTTCTTTGCCTATTTTCAAGCCCAGAAAATTGCCATTGTTACCAATCCTGCCGATTTACTCAGCGTGGATCAGATATTTTTTGAGCGCATCGCGCCCTTTTTACCTAAGAAATGGGGAGATGATATGCAAGAGAACAACGCCCGCTTTTCCTTTGCCCTACTCAATGGTTACACCTACATGGCTGATGCGATCGCGCAAAAATACCGCGTGCATTTGCAAAACAATATCCAAGAAGAAAACCATAATAGTCTCATCAAAACAACGCTCTATGTCTTGCTCTGTTCTCTCTTAGCATTGTTTTTCTATGCCTATTTCTTTGGGAGAAACCATGAACGCTAGAGAAAAGAATTATTGGCCCTTGGGAATTTTAGCCATACTTTTGCTAGGGGTGGTTTTGGTGAGCGCGCTAGTGGTTGTTGCCATTAAGAACACCCCCCAAGACGACAACTCTTATTTAGAAAAACACACTTTCACAGACGCGCATATCAACACCATGCTAGCCCATTACCGCGCCTTCTTGCAAAATTACGATCTTGTGTTGTTGAGTCAAGATCAAAGTCTAACCCCTCTATTTCCCTATTATCTCACCCAAAGCACACCCACACTTTGGTTGCGCTTGCGCCATAATCAGGTGCGTATTGTGGTGGAAAAACTCCAGTCCCAAGCCCCCCCCTTAGAATTGTCCGTGCTTCTCATCAGGGGTAGGGATCACCTACAGCCTTTTAGAGAGCCCGAATGTGTGGAGAACACTAAACAGATTACCTGCCAGCTACACCCCTTTAATTTACCCTCAGAGGGGCATTACAAGATTCTCATTCGAGCGCGCTTTCAAGGGGAGAATATCCCCTTAATTCAGCCTGCTTATGCGCGCCCTAAAAAGTGAAAGTGTAATTGATATACCAAGAGTAAAGACGGCGGATATAGAGATTGCCATCGTTCTTGGTTTTCAAGAAGGGGTTTTTCTTCATCATGGGGAATTTGACCCCAGCCTCAATACTGCTGTGCTTTAGCAAGCGCACCCTACCCCCGACATTGAACAAGAATTGGAAGTTCGTAGGTTTTTTATCCAACCCCACATAAGTTAGGGCGACATCTTTAAAATCGGGCGTGGCTAAAATCCACGAATTGCCCGCAAATTGGATGCCCCCCACCACCCCTAAAGCCATCGCTTTGTTATTGATCACATTGAGCACAACATCTGCCCCTGCACCATAGGTGAGCATATTGGGGGCAATAGGCTTATTGCTCCCTATCAATTCCTGCAAGATACCCATGACATTGAGCTGGCAATTAGGTAAGCCCACATTGGGCAAACCGGGGGGGAGTCCAGGAATGGTAGGTGGCACAGGGATTGGCGGCACGGGAGGGGGTGTGGTGGGGGGTTTTACCACGGGGGCTTGGCACACCAGCGGGTTGCCAGAGGCGTTTTTCTTAGAGGCAAACTCAATGCCTTGTGCATGGGCGTAGTCAAAAAACCCATAAAGCTTAACCCCGACATACTTGAGCGGGAACAACTGGTAACCTATTTGGATTCCAAACCCCTTAGCGGGGCGGTAAGAGTTGTAGTTTTGCCTTTATCTTGCATTTGTAATTGCGCTTTACCTTGTTGGTAACCCCCCCCGATAAAAAGCCCACTCCCATCAGCGGCTCCTAACACAGAAACTAGAGAAACCAAAGAGAGGGCAATAAGAGATTTAGCACGCATCATTGTCCTTTACATGGATTTTTCTTAAAATCGGTTAATCGCGCTCGCGCTTAACCTTTATATAGATGCGCGCCTATGAATTAGCTTAAAAATCGCGTAGGTAACTAATCTGGAAAGCATAAAGACGGCGCACGCTGGCTTGCAAACTATCCCCATTGGCGTTTGTGATGCTAAAGTAGCGGTGCGTGATTGTGGGGATTTTGATCCCAAGCTCAATCCCATTGCGTTTAGCAAATTGTGCGCGGAACGCAAAATTCACCAGAAATTGGAAATTAGCCGGGCTGTAGCTGGAGTCCTTATGTGTTTTGGTGTAGTTTTGAATTTCTGTTTGGATAGAAGTCGCCCAGCTATCCCCAGCTAGCTGAAACCCTAGGGCTAAACCAACAATGAAATACTTGTTGGAGAAAAAATTATAGAGCATATCTAGCCCTGCTCCATAAGTGTAGAGATTGGCAGCATAAGCCCCAGCGTAACTATCTGTTTCTCTAAAGCTATAAGGACCAAAGCTAAAGGGCTGTTCTTTGGAAGTGATGACCCCAAAACGGCTGTGGTTATAGTCAAAAAAGCCAAAGTAGCGCAACCCAAAGGTGTGTTTCTTGCCAAAGAAGTGCTTGTAACCCACCTGCACGCCCACGCCCATTAGGGGGGGGAAACCCATGGTAGGGGTGTGTATGCCCGTGCTATTAGCATAGCGCACCATATTACCAAGACCGCTAGCTTGGTAGTTGAAGCCCGCAAAAAAACTAGATTGCTCGCCTAGAGGGGTTGGTTTTTTAGCAGAGGTGTTTTTTAAGAGAGCTGGTTTAGTTGGGGGAATATGATCGTGATCGCCCTCATTGGTATGTTCATGGTGTTGAATCTGCTCGATTTTCTTACTATCTTCTAGGAAGGGATCGCTTGGATTTGAACCGGGCGTGTCTGTTGGGCTGAAGCCCCTAATCCCTACGCCATGCAAGGGAAACGCGATTAAGGTGGCGATCATCAAACTCCGCGCCCACCCAGAGGAGAGCTCCCCATGCAACCCATTAGACATTCGAACATGCCACCCCATCATCTAAAAATCCTTAGTCTTATTTTATTAGTAATAATATTATCGTATTACTTAATACTTGCTAAAATATAAAAATTTTTTTTATATTCATAATGGAAACTAAAAATGTTTGCGCTCCATTGTCTTTTTAAGAGACTTCATGTTAGAATGCCAAGCTATATCATACCCTAGTATGCGTATATGCCCAGTTCATTGCGAGGTGAGCATGTCCCTTATCTTATGTTTAAAAAGCGTCTTGGAGGGGGTTCTTTTGGTGTTTTTGTTTCTGTGCCTGCCCTTGCATGCCCGTGTCATGTTTACTCCAAAAAGTAAAACCGAGTTACAATCGCTTTTAAAAAACCCCAACACCGCGCTCTCCCAAATCAACACGCGCTACATCACTGACATGAGCTACCTCTTTTGTCTACAAAGCCCTCTAGAGAGAAAAGGCATTTGCACTCCCTACCGTGAAGATTTCAGCGGGATTGAAACATGGGATGTCAGCCATGTAGAAAACATGGAGGGGTTATTTATGAATCAGGTGCGTTTCAACCAACCTCTCAAGAGCTGGAACACCGCTCGCGTGAGGAATTTCAGCTACATGTTTGCTAACGCGATCAGCTTCAACCAACCTTTAGCGCGCTGGAACACCGCTAAGGGTGTGGATTTTAGTTACATGTTTGCTAATGCCACTAATTTCAACCAACCCCTAAACGCGTGGAACACTTCTAGAGGCGTAGATTTTAGTTACATGTTTTACCGTGCCAAGTCTTTTAACCAACCTCTCAATCGTTGGAATCGCTGGAATCGCGCCCATAAACCCCGCCAAAACTTCAGCTACATGTTTGCCGATGCCACGCATTTTGACCAAGATCTCCACATGTGGAAAGGTTTACAGCAGGCTAATACACAGGGCATGTTTTTAGGTACACGGCTTGAAAGCGCCTCCGATGTTCCTAGCACCCCCTCTAATCTCTTCACCTTTTTGCACTACCCCCAAACCAAACAAGAACTCATCGCGCTATTAAAAGACCCCAGCGTGGCATTAGAAACTATCAACACCGGTCTCATTGAAGACATGAGTTACCTCTTTTGTAATAAAGAGAATATCTACGCGCGACTCCAACAGCTCCCTATCAAAAGTGGGATTTTATGGGAAGTGCAAGATAACGAATATGGCAAAATTGTGGAATTTTACCAACATTGCCATGCCTTAGAGGGACGCGCAGATTTGGAGGGTATCCAAACTTGGGATGTTAGCCATGTCAAAAATATGGAGGGGTTGTTTATGGGAAGAGAGGTGCGGGTGTCTTTAAATAATTGGGACACCAGTAGCGCAGAGAATATGAAAGCCATGTTTGCGCTCGCATCGTTTAATGCTCCCCTAGACGCATGGGAGATGCAACATGTCAAGGACACGAGCTTTATGTTTTATGGCTGTAAGGATTTCAACCAAAATCTCAACACATGGGATGTTAGCCATGTAGAAAACATGAGCTACATGTTTAGCTTGACCTATAACTTCAATGGCAAGATCGCGCATTGGAACCCAACTAATGCCACGAATTTACAGGGCATGTTCAAATACGCGACTAGCTTTAACCAACCCATAGGCGCATGGAATGTTAGCCATGTAACCAATATGTCCTATCTCTTTTATGGAGCTTTTGCCTTTAACCAACCTCTAAACACATGGGATACCAGCCATGTTACTGACATGCAAAAGATGTTTTTTTATGCCAAGAGTTTTAACCAGACCCTAGCAAACTGGAATACCAAAAAGGTGATGAATATGTATAAAATGTTTGCTTACACCCAAAACTTCAATCAGGATTTGAGCACATGGCACTTGCACCAAGCCAATGTGCGTTGCATGTTCTACCACGCTGTGGGGATGAAAATCTTGAACGCGTCTAAAGATTTTGATTGCACCTAACCCCTAAGCCCCCCTTAAGCTTTACAACGATAGAATGCGCTTTTGCCTAAGCAAATGTGAGTAGCTTGAAAGTTTTACCAATAGGACGCGTCTTTGAGGCTTTTATCTAAAGGGATGCATTCTTAGGATGGTGTTGCTTAAAGAGCGTTTGCTTAATGTTTT
>NZ_QXQQ01000068.1 GCF_003660285.1 Helicobacter labacensis
GGGGGGGGGGGGGGTGATGCCCTCCAAGAGGAGGTTAGCGATTTAAGCACTAAGTTTAGCCAACTCTTAGACACCCTCAACACCTTTAACAAAGCCCTAGAAGAAACTTACCACCAAAGCACAGAAGATGATCCCAATTTAGAAGATCTACTCTCCCAATCCAAACGCCTAAGAGTTAAAACCAGCACCCACCTTAACGCGCTCAAGAGTGCTCAAGAGGGCGCACAGATTTTAGAACATGCCAATGGACTTGCTAAACCCCTAGAGGATTTAGAAATCTTGTTGGAGACTTTTCAAGAGGGCTTTAGCTCTTTATGTGCTACTAGCCAAAGTGCGCTCTCAAACCAAGCCACCCCCACACCACAACCCCAAAACACCGCACACACCAACACACCCCCCAATGACAATACCCCACAAGTCAAACCCTTATGGAAATACGGGGCGAACACTTTGCAAGC
>NZ_QXQQ01000069.1 GCF_003660285.1 Helicobacter labacensis
TGCTAGTGATACCAGTGATGCCCGTGCTAAGATCAGAGATAGAGCTAAAAGCCCCGCCTCCAGCACCGGTAAAAGTGGTGGTTATTGCGCTAATTTCTGTTCCAAGAGTGGTGTTCACCGCAGTGGCTACATTGCCAAGTAGAGTTGCATTGGAGCTCAAGCCATTGGTTTGTCCGCTAACAGGTTTGAGCATACTCCCTAGGGTAACCACGCCCTCCATGCTTTGTAAAAAGGTGGAGCTATTCCCCTTAAAGATCTCCCCTGTAACATTGGCGATGGTGATATTGCCCGTAGGGGAGTCGATGTTAAAGAGGTCTTGACCTAAGGTATTAGCCTCTGTGGCGATTGTGCTGTAAGCGTTGATCATATTCCCAAAGGTGCTAGAAGCTGTTGTAGTGCTAATGGCGTTATTGCTCGTGGTAGCT
>NZ_QXQQ01000070.1 GCF_003660285.1 Helicobacter labacensis
AGAACAAGTTTTAGAGCTAGGATAAAAAGCATCCACCCGCTTAACCTCACGCCCATAGTATTTGGCTTTATATTCTAGCAAGGTGTTAAAAGCAGAGATACTCACATCGCTTAGAGCTTTGGCTAGTTTGGAGTTTTTAAGCATGTTTTTGACTTTTAGACTCTCTAGGCATAAAACTTTAGCGTGTCTAATCAGGGCGGTGCTGAGCTTGTGTAAAAAGTCATTGCGGATATTAGCAATGCGGGTGTGCAAAGCACTTAGGCGCAAGCTGGCTTTAAGATAATTGCTAGACTTC
>NZ_QXQQ01000071.1 GCF_003660285.1 Helicobacter labacensis
GGCTTGGTTGTTCATGAATTGAATCTTGCCCTCTTTGAGCGCGCCCGGGCGCACTTTCACAATGGCGTTATCTAAAGCCATTTGTTCTATAAACTCATCAATGTTCAAAACGCTATCTTCTTCAAACATCGCCTTAAAACTCCCCATCATATTGCCCATTCTGTTCTCGGCAAAGTTGATGTAATCTTGCATGGGTTTGATGTCTCTAAAAAGCCCATAATAGCG
>NZ_QXQQ01000007.1 GCF_003660285.1 Helicobacter labacensis
GTTGGGGCTGTGGGGGTTGCTGGGCTTGGATTTGGGGCTGGGGAACTTGGATTTCTGGGAGGGCTTGGGGGAGTTTTTGGGTTTGGGAGGGTTGGGTGTCTTGCGGAGCGTCCTCAAAGATCACATCAGAATTGGTGTCTTTTAAAATGGGGGGGGGCATCGCTGTTGCGCCTGTAAGAAGTAACCCCATTGCCAATACAGTTCTCATCGCCACTCCCTAAAGCAAAAAATTATAGCTAATATAATAGATGTTCCCACTACTAAAGGCATAAGAAAAGGCATGGGTGGATTTGAGGGGGGGGACTTTGAGGGCTAATTCGATGCGGTGTCGGGTATTCAAAGTCATCGCAATCCCCAAATTCACCACTAAACCAAAGCCATTGGGATTATGGGGCGCACGGGGGTAATCTTTATAGCCACTCCAGCCCACACCAAGCCCTCCAAAGACCCCGATGGCGTATTTCTTGTGGGCATCAATGGATTTATCCATCACCAAATCCACATTGAGGCTTGCTAATTGGTAAGAACTAGATTGTCCGGGTTGCAACACACTTTTATTAACCCCTCCCAAATACTCCCCATAAACACGCAAACCTCCCACATCGCTTCTAATGTAGCGTTGGTAACCCACTTTGATTCCATAAAACAAGGGTAAACCCATGCTTTTAATCCCATTCACTCTAAAAATAGTTTGGGCTAGCAGGACACCAATAAAGGGACCACTTTTGTGTTTAGCCACTTCTTGGATCAACTGGGCTTGCTGGGCTTCATAGAGTTGCCCTTTTAGCATGTAAATTTGGAACTCTTTTTCTGCAAGCGCACCGCGCTGTTCGCGCACAAACACCCCCCCCCCAGCACGGGTAACAAGCCAACGCCCCTAATAACCACCCTTGCAAAACCCGCTTAAAAAACATACTGGTATCCTACATGCATCAATCCCCCCCACCATGAAACATCTTTATTGGCAAGGATTTTAAATTCCAACTCCACGCGGTTATGCCCAAAAATACTAAAGGCGATCCCCGCATTAGCCATCATGCCAAAAAAAGAATTGGTGTTGGTCCCTTGGCTTACCACACCCACCCCCACGCCTAGCAAAAAACCCATGGACAAGTAGCGTTGCACTAGAGGTAGAGTAGGATCGATCATCAAATCCGCGTTGATGGTTGCGCTTTGATAACCAATGCGTCCCACATTAGATTGTTTGGGAATCGCCCCGATGTATTGGATATACACCCTGCGCCCGATGAAATTGGGGCGCATGGTTTTAGCAAAGAGCGAGGGGCGGTAAGTTTGGTAACCAAAACGCACCCCAATTGTCCACAAATAATCCATTTGCCTGCCCCGGATTGTGCCCTTTTGCATCGCCTGCCTGATCGCGCTGTTGTAAAAAAAACCCGTGCTCAACCCCAATAACAACCCTGTCTTTTTCTCGGCTTCTTGGATGTCATCAATCAAGAGGGCGATCTCTTGATCCGTGTATTTTTCATAGAACTTGATGTATTTATAATATTTAGGATCGAGTGTTTTATAATCTATTCCCCACAACACCTGAGACATCAACACAAAAACCCCAAGCACTCCTTTGCAATTCAACTCTAACCCTAGTAAAATTTTTAGCCCTATCATAGCATTTTAAAGGTAAAATCTCTCAAAAAGTGTAGCCATGAAAAAAATCACTTTGGATACTCTGCAACGCAAAAAGCACCCCAAAGAGGGCGCAAAACCTTGCAAGATCAGCGCGATCACCGCTTACGATGCGCTCTTTGCAACCCTTTTTGACCCCTACATAGACTTAATTTTAGTGGGCGATAGCCTGAACATGAGTTTTAATGCTTACCCGGATACTCTGAGTGCCAACATGCAAACAATGCTCTACCACACTAAGGCGGTGTGTCGGGGCGCGCAACGCGCCTTTGTGGTGGCGGATATGCCCTATGGGAGTTATACTAATGAAAAACAAGCCCTTAAAAACGCCCTAAAATTCTACCAACACACCCGCGCGGACGCGATCAAACTAGAAGGGGGACAGGCGCGCGCGCCCTTGATTAAAAGGCTGGTGCAAGAGGGGTTAGCGGTAGTCGGGCATGTAGGGCTTTTACCTCAGAGTGTGCGCGGAGTGGGAGGTTATAAGATTGTGGGTAAAACGCAGCAGAGCGCACAACAAGTCTTAGAGGATGCTTTAAGTGTCCAAGAAGCAGGGGCGGGCTTGGTGGTGTTAGAGGGGGTGGTCGCCTCTGTGGCTACAGAGATCAGTAAATGCCTAGACATCCCCACTATAGGTATAGGGAGCGGGGCGGGGTGCGATGGGCAGATTTTAGTCTTTAGCGACATGCTAGGTTTATTCAAGGCGTTTAAGCCTAAATTTGTGCGCACCTACTTAGAGGGGGCGACTCTTGTAGAGAATGCTCTAAAACGCTATGTCCAAGACATCCAAACAGGGTGTTTTCCCGCCCAGCAAGAGAGTTACTAATGCAAAGACTCGTCAATGTAGAAGCTCTCAACTTAGAAGAGCAAGAATCCTTAAGTTTGCGTCCCAGTTTGTGGGAGGACTATATCGGACAAGAACAGATCAAAAAGTTATTGCAAGTTTCTATTAGTGCCACTCTTAAACGCCAAGATACCCTAGATCATGTGCTTTTTTTTGGACCTCCGGGCTTGGGTAAAACTACTTTGAGTCATCTCATTGCTAAAGAGCTTAACGCCAATATCAAGGTTACCACCGCCCCTATGATTGAAAAAACAGGCGACTTAGCCGCTCTTTTAACCAATCTCAACCCTAAGGATATTCTCTTTATTGATGAGATTCACCGCTTAAGCCCAGCCATTGAAGAGGTGCTTTACCCGGCAATGGAGGATTTTAGACTAGACATTATCATCGGCTCTAAAGCAGCCGCCCAAACCATTAAGATCGATCTAGCCCCTTTCACTCTCATAGGGGCGACCACGCGCGCGGGTTTGCTTTCTAATCCTTTGCGCGAACGCTTTGGCATGCACTTTCGCATGCAGTTTTATGACATTACAGAACTAGCCACCATCATCACGCGCGCCAGCGCGCGCTTGCAAAAGGACATTGAACCACAGGCAAGCACAGAGATCGCCAAGCGCTCAAGGGGCACACCCCGCATCGCGCTAAGACTACTAAGACGGGTGCGCGATTTTGCCGATTACGCCAATGAGTCGTGCATTTCTTTGCAAACAACTCTCTTTGCCCTAGAGGAGTTAGGGGTGAATGCACATGGCTTTGACGCGCTGGATTTACTCTATCTCAATCTCTTAGCTAATGCCAAGAATAAAGCCTTAGGGCTTAATACTATTGCGGCAAGTTTGCATGAAGATGAAAGCACCATTGAAGAGGTGATCGAACCCTTTTTATTGGCTAATGGCTATTTAGAGCGCACGGCTAAGGGGCGTATTGCCACGCTCAAGACTTATGAAACTCTCAAACTAGATCGCCCTCGATTGCTCTAGCCATTTAAAAAAATCGTAAGCATAGCATGCTATACTGCACTACTTAGTTTTTTGCTAAGTTTTTTGGGGCTGAACAGGATTTCGACAAGGGTTGCATAGCGTGGGTTGCATGCCAAGTGTCTCTTGTAAAACGACACAAACAATAACCGTAAACAATCCTAATTACGCTCCCAACTACGCTAAAGCTGCGTAGCGAGCTGGAAGTCTGTGGGATCGCTGGTGTCCTGTAGGCATTCCATCATTTTTAGCCAGATGCCTTTAAAAAGTGCTCACTTTTTAAAGTAAGATTTAAGAGCTAGGGGTCTTTATTTGAGCTGGAGAGGTGGCTTAGAAAGAACTCGAATTTTTAACACTTCTCTAAGCATGTAGAAGCCCGCGGATGGATGTGATTTTTGGACTGGGGTTCGATTCCCCACAGCTCCACCATTTTATAATGTTTTCCCCATAGAAAAAGGATTGGATGCGTCTATGAGTTTGAAGCGGTGTTTTTTAGTGTCTGTTTTAGGGATATTCTGTATCGCATCGCCACTCATGGGTATTGACATCCACGCTCTAGCTAATGCAGAAGCCCAGAGCGCGCAATTAGCGATGCAATTAGTCAGCACTAGCAATAAGATTTTAGAAGAGGCTATTGACAAGGGCAGGGACTATCAAGAAGTCAAGCAATTAGATCGCCTCTACCAAGAAATCCAAAACATCAAACTTGTCTTGATCCCCAATGAGCATGCCCAAGAAGCCAAAAAAAAGGGGTTTGGCGCGATGTTTAAAAAAGCCTTTGAACCACCCATTGACTTAGATAAAGCACTGGACCTGGTGGACGCGTTGCAAAAGGAGATTTCCCAAGCCAAATGGAAGACCGATCTAGCCCCCCTGCTCAATCTAGCCGAACAACTCCAAACTTCCCTGCACTCTGCGATGAATATTAAAGCCCAGTGGCTCAACACCCGCAAAGCCAATTAAAGCCAGTTGTTCACATCGCCCCCATAGCGCACCGCTTTAGTGTCCGTGTTTTCTATTTTCTCTAAAGTGGCTTGGATGTTGGGGGGCAAAGGGTTTTCATCCGAATAGCTAAAGTGCATGTGCGCGCTAATCACCCCCGGGGCGTTTTCAATCTCTCTATTAGCACGCAATTCCTCCTGCACACTGGGAGCTTCAATCAAGGCGATGATCACAGCCTTTTCTTGATCAAAAGCCCCCACCTCCACGCACTCTAAAGCCCCAATCGCCTTTAAACTCTGCTCAAAACTCTCCGGCTGGACTTTGACAATTACACTTGAGATATTCATGTTTTTCTCTCCACAAATAAAATAGATTGGCTAGGGCACACAGGCGCACACATGCCACATCCCGTGCAAGAGCCATATACGCGCGGGGCAAACATGCCCTTAAAGACGATCGCCTTTTCCACACAAGCGTCCTTGCAGGCAAAACACACCACGCCTTGATGGCTCAAACAGGTTTGCGAATCAATCAAAGCCAGCGCGCCAATGACACTAGCGCGATCCCCCTGCAAAACCCCCGGGGCGCACGCTTTAAGGCATTCTTGACAAAAGGTGCAACCCCGTTCTTTGAAATCCAAATGCGGGATTTGCATGGGTTCTTTAATCACAATGCGCTCAGGGCAGACAGGCGCGCAATCCCCCCCACACTCTAGGCAAGCTTGGGCTTTTTGGGGGTTAAAATAGGGCAAGGGGATCACAAAGGCTTTAGGCTTTAAGCCTCTAAATATCTCTCTAAAAGGTTTTTTAGGATTCATCGCTCACGCCTATTTCTAAGCCCACCGGGCAATGATCGCTGCCTAAAATATGGGCGTGAATCTGCGCGTCTTTGATCTGGGCTTGCAAGTCTTGTGAGATCAAAAAATAATCAATACGCCAACCGATATTGCGCGCCCTAGACTGATTCATATAGCTCCACCATGTGTAAGCTTCTGTTTGGTTGGGGTAAAAATGGCGGTAGGTATCAACAAAACCTAATTGGAGTAATTGCCTAAAGGCATCGCGTTCTGGGTCGCTAAAGCCTGCATTGTAGTGGTTACTCTGCGGGTTGGCTAAATCGATCTCATTGTGCGCAACATTCAAATCCCCGCACACAACTACCCCCTTATGCTTTGTTAAATTCTGCAAAAAATCCCTAAACGCGCCCTCCCATTGCAGGCGATAAGGCAGGCGCAATAACCCCCTTTGAGAATTGGGCGCATAGACATTGACTAAATAAAAATTCTCATACTCACAAGTAATTACACGCCCCTCGCTGTCATGCTCCTCTAATCCCAGCCCATAGCGCACGCTCAAAGGCGTATCTTTACTCAAGGTCAGCACCCCGCTATAGCCCTTCTTGTGCGCGCTGTTCCAAAAGGTGTGGTAGTGATCAAAGCTAAAATCAGCCTGCTGTGGGTGCATTTTGGTCTCTTGCACGCAAAATATATCCGCTCCACTCTCTAGCAAAAACGCCTCAAAGCCCTTTTGCATGCATGCTCGTAACCCATTGACATTCCATGAAACTAGGCGCATCTAATACCTTTTTGGGTATTATAACACTTTAAGTTAAATTTAAAGGACTTATGTAGTATAATTGCGCTTTTGGCTTGATAGCTCAGTCGGTAGAGCAGAAGACTGAAAATCTTCGTGTCGGTGGTTCGATTCCGCCTCAAGCCACCATCTAGCGCGCAAAATCCCAAAAGAGTTTTAAGATTGTCGCCCCCACCACGCATAAAAACACTCGGCGGATAAATTTGACTTCTTTAGCTATCACCAAATTAGAGCCCACCCATGCCCCCAACATCTGCCCTGCTCCCATTAAGAGCCCCACAGACCAAATCACCTCCCCCCCGATTAAAAACACGCTCAAGCTCACAATATTGCTAGTAAAATTAAACACCTTAGTGCGCGCGGTGGCTTTTTTCATATTCAACCCCAAGAGCGCGACCATCGCAAAGGTCCAAAATGAGCCCGTGCCCGGCCCAAAAAAGCCATCGTAAAACCCCAGTCCCAGTCCAAAAATGCTATAAAATAAAGCGGGTTTGAGCTTGGGATGGCTATCCCCTTCCCCCACTTTGGGGGCTAGCAAGGTGTAAATAAAGATCAAGGACAAGAAAATGGGGATAAGCACGCGCAAAATATCCGCTTTGAGCCATAAGATTAGCGTTGTGCCTAAGCTTGCGCCCACCACCACGCACCCCACCCCAAAAGCGACCTCTCTTAAAGACACCATGCCTTTAAGACAGAAATTCAGCGCGGCAGTAAAACTCCCAAAACTACTCTGAAGTTTATTAGTGGCTAGCACCATGTGGGGGGGGACTCCCAATGCCATCAAGGTGGGCACGGTGATAAGCCCCCCACCCCCGGCAATAGAATCCACTAACCCCGCACAAAAGGCGGCAGCAAAAAAGATAGCATAGACATACCATTCTAACTCTAGCATGCCAACTTCCAATTCCGGGGGTAAAAACACGCCCCAAAAAGGCTATTTTTCCATGATGATACGCATTTTATTGTCTTTGAGTTCCACATAGAGCTCTTTAAGACCCTGTGAAGAGTAGGAGAGCTTATTTTTTTTATAAGCCTTGTAGTCTTGATCAAACGCCACTCTAAAGAGTCGGCGCTGCTGCACATTAGGGTAGGGGGTAATATTCACCCCTGAGAGGCGGATCGTCTTGGTTTCATTTTTGGTAAACACATGGGTTTTGAATTTCTCATAAGCCTTGAAATTCATCCCACTGGCGTGTTTAAAATCCGGGCTATAAAAATTCATATAGCCTACTAGATCGTTATTAGCCCACGCGCTACGCCAAGTGTAAAGGGCGCTTAAAATTGTAGCAAGCTCGTCCTTAGTGGCGTATTTGAGCGCGCCTTCATAGACAATAAGAAGAGCTTTTTTACCCTTAATGCGCTGTTCGTAATCTTTCAACACGGCATTTTCAATAGCGACACAGCCCTTAGTGTTGAGTTCATTGCGCTTCCCACTCAAGGGCAAGCCATGAATCCAAATCCCATGCCCAGTGCGCTTAAAGGCGACATCTAAGGGATTAGGGTAGTTGGTTTCTAGAGCAAAGGGACCATAATAACTACTCAAGCCCGTGAGTTTTTTAAGAATTTTATAAACCCCAATGGGGGTAGCCTTGTCTCCCTCGCTTTTCTTATCCCCACCCCTAGACCCCACAAGCGCTTTAGTTTGGTTAACCTTGACAATCTTTTCACCTTCTAGGGCGTAGAGCACGAGCTTGGGATCGGCTTTGTCGATCACAAAGAGGTAGTCCATATTTTCATAATAGCCAAAGCTAATGTCGCGATTTTCTAGGACATCCTCCCAAAACTCCCGTTGGGTCAAATAAGATTGCAAGAGTCTCTCAATGGAGTCGATCCCCTTTTCTTGGTAGGCTTTTACAAACCCCATCAAGGTATCCGCGTGTAAGCCCACCAAACCCATAAATACAAACGACAACGCCCCTAACCATACCTTTTTGACGCGCATCCAACACCTCTTAATATTGCAAAACTCTATTCTACCACATAACCCATGTTTTTAAGTTGATCTTTTTGTCGACTCCAATTTTTACACACCACCACTTCTAAGCGTAAAAACACCTTTTTGCCCCCAAAAGCCTCCATTTTCAAGCGCGCCTGTTTGCCAATTTTTTTAATCACCCACGCTCCCTTGCCCACTACCATTTTTTGTTGGCTGGGCTTCTCCACCACAATCTGCGCCTCAATGCGATCTAAGCGCGCCTCTTCTTGAAAACGCGTGATAACCACATCGCTTGCGTAGGGAATTTCCTCACTCAAATGCAAAAAGAGTTGTTCGCGAATCATCTCTTGATAAAGTTGCTTGGTTTGGGCATCACTGAGCGTCTGGGGGTCGTAGTAAAAGGGTGCTTGGGGCAAGAGCTTGGCGATCTCTTCTAGCAAGACTTGTAGGTTCTTTTGCTTGAGCGCGCTCAAGGGCACTAAGGCTTTGAAGGCATGGCTATAGGCTTGGTAGGGTTGGATTTTAGCTAAGAGCTGGGGGGGGCTAAGAGTGTCTATTTTGTTGAGGGCTATGATGTGGGGTTTAGCGCTATGGCGCGCTAAAAAATCTTGATAGTCTTGCACGCTTGCGCGCGCGCTAGCCACAAACACCACTACATCACACTCCTGCAGGGCGCGCGCGCTCTGCAATTGCATTGCCTCATCTAAGAGTTTTTGGGGTTCAGAAAGTCCGGGCGTGTCTATAAAGATCATCTGGCATGCCACCCCTTGCGCATCGCTAAAGGGCACAATGGCTTTTAATGTCTTGCGCGTGGCGTTGGCTTTGTGTGAAACCAGCGCGATCTTTTCTTCTAAGAGCGCGTTGATTAGCGTGCTCTTGCCCGCATTAGGACGCCCCACCAATGCAATAAAACCTGCTTTCGTCATAGAATGAAACGCGCCAAATCCACATTATCCACTAAATTTTGTAATTTCTGGCTCACCTGTTCTTTGGTGATCACCACACTTTGCCCCCTGTAGTTAGACGCATTGAAACTAATGTCTTCAAGCACCTTTTCAATGGTGGTGTGCAAACGGCGCGCCCCGATGTCCTCTGTGTTCTGGTTAGCCAAATAAGAGAGTTTAGCTAGCTCGCGCAAGGCTTCTGGCTCAAACACCAGCTCTACCCCCTCCACCTCTAACAACGCTTGGTATTGTCTGATGATAGAACTCTTGGTGCGTGTGAGGATAGCATACATGATCTCTTCAGAGAGACTCTCCAATTCCACGCGCAAGGGGAAGCGCCCTTGTAATTCAGGGATTAGATCGCTAGGTTTGCTCAAGTGAAACGCCCCAGCGGCGATGAAGAGGATGTGATCGGTGGCGATGGGTCCGTATTTGGTATTGATCACACTCCCTTCCACAATAGGGAGTAAATCGCGTTGCACCCCCTCCTTGCTGGGGTCTTGCCTGCTCCCCTCCTTGATCCCTACAGCGATCTTGTCAATCTCATCAATGAAGATCACCCCCGATTGGGTGGCGCGTTGCACCCCCTCCATTTGCACGCTCTCCTTATCTAAGATTGTCTGCAAAACATCATGGCGCAAGGCTTCTTTGGCTTCCTTGATACTCATCTCCTTGCTTACCTTTTGTTCCTCCCTATTGAGCACTTTAATGATGCTTTCTTGCACCTTGATGATTTCAGGAGGCACATTGAAATCCCCCTCTACTTGCCGTTTGTGTAACTCAATTTCAATTCTGACATGATCTAAAGCCGTGCCTCTGACTTTTTCCTTCGTCTTTTCAAAATTCAGCGCGTATTCTTCCTTTTTAGCCTCACTCACCCCGCTAGGCAAGGCGGGCAGTAATTTCTTAGCAATTTTTTCTACAATCAACTCTTCGATCTTCTCTTTATTCTTTTCTTTTTGTTCGCTTTCTACGAGGTTAATGCTTGTTGCCACCAAATCGCGCACCATCGACTCCACATCGCGCCCCACAAAGCCCACTTCGGTGTATTTGCTCGCCTCCACCTTGATAAAGGGCAAGCCCATCATCTTAGCCATGCGCCTTGCAATCTCAGTCTTGCCCACCCCGGTTGAGCCAATCATCAAAATATTTTTAGGCATCACTTCCTCTTGGAGTTCTTTACTCAGTTGCAATCTGCGCCAGCGGTTACGCAACGCAATGGCAATCATCTTTTTAGCGTCCTGTTGCTCGATGATGTAATCGTCTAAATAGGCGACAATCTCTTGGGGAGTCATGTTTAATTTATCTGTCCGCATTAAAGCTCCAAGATTTTAATGTTTTGGTTGGTGTAGATACACAACCCCCCGGCAATCTTAAGCGACTCTTCTACCAAGGCTTTGGGGGGTAAGTTGGCGAATTGATCCAGCGCGCGCGCCGCACTTAGGGCGTAATTGCCTCCGCTTCCAATGGCAGCGATCTTACCATCTTCAGGCTCGACCACATCTCCACTGCCACTCAAAATAAAAATAGCTTGTTTGTTAAGCACGATCATCATCGCCTCTAAACGGCGCAAAAACTTATCCTTGCGCCACTCTTTGCTAAAATCCACCACACTTTTAAAGAGATCTCCCTTTTTGCCCTCTAAAATGCGCTCGAACATGTCAAATAAACTAAAGGCATCCGCAGTGCTTCCGGCAAACCCGCTTAAAATCTGGTTGTGGTGCAAGGTGCGAATCTTGGTCGCGTTGCCTTTTATCACGCAGTTGCCAAAACTCACCTGTCCATCCCCGCCAATGATGGCATAATCCTTGCCCTCAAAACGCGTTTTATAGCCTAAAATGGTGGTGGCGTGGAACATCACTCAGCGATCACATCAATTTTGAGCACGCCCACCACCCCATGCCCTAGCTTGACATCAATTTCATAAATCCCCGTGCTCTTAATGGGGGTTTTGAGTTCTAGGGTCTTCTTGTCTAGTTCTAAGGCATGCACGCCTAGCAAAGCTTCTACCACCTCTTCTTTGGTGATCGATCCAAATAACGCCCCATTAGCCCCGACTTTCTTAATAATTTGTAGAGTAATGCCCTCTAATTTTTGGGCGATCTCTTGTTTGGTGGCTAATTCTTGAGCTTCTAACTCCGCGCGTTTTCTTTGGACAGCCTTGTATTTGTTGAGCGCCTCTTTGGTAGCCATTTGGGCGAGTTTTTTAGCGATGAGAAAATTATTGCCATACCCATCTTTGACTTCGCATACATCCCCAGCCTTGCCCAAGTTTTTGACATCTTGCAGTAACAATACCTTCATCAACTCTCCTTGTAAAAAACCCCCATTTTAGCCCATTTAGGTTTAAGATGGCTTAAACGCCCCGGGCATACTTAAACGCTTCTATGCTAAAATGGGCGTTTTATATCCCAAAGGAGTTTTATGGATACCCCAACACAGCGCGCGTTCTTGGAGGCGTTGCAACACATCGGCACACAGGTTTACCAGAGTATTAAACAAGGCGATGCACGCTATAGCGATCACCTCAACCCCACTGCAGACATGCAATTAGAATTGGACATCCAAGTGGATCGTTTGATCTTTGAGTATTGTTTGGGCTTGGAGAATGTGGGGGGAGTGATGAGCGAAGAGCAAGAAAAGGCGTGTTACACAGCGCACAAACAGGGTTATTTAATCGCCTTTGACCCCCTAGATGGTTCGAGTGTGGTGGGGGCGAATTTCTTGGTGGGGAGCATTTTTGGGATTTACGCGCCCAACCCTCAGGGCTTTGAAGACAAGCACATAGGTCAGTCTATGCAAATGGGGGCGTATATTCTCTATGGGGCTAAGTTAGAATTGGTGGTCGCCACGCGCACGCAAGTGGCGCATTATGTTTACAACGAAGCCCAAAAGGTGTGGACACATAAGGGAGATTTGCGCTTAAAGCCACAGGGCAAGAGTATCGCCCCCGGAGGGAGTTGGCAACACTTTAGCCCAGAATATAGGGAGTTTTTAGATCGTTTCTTCGCTCAAGGATACCGCCTGCGCTATAGCGGGAGTATGGTTGCTGATGCGCACCATCTCTTGCACAAACAAGGGGGGTTGTTTTGCTATCCAGCCACCCAAGATGCGCCCAAGGGGAAATTGCGTAAACTCTTTGAGGTCTATCCTTTAGCCTTTGTGTTGGAGTGCGCGGGAGGTCTAGCTTTAGACGCGCAGGGGCAACGCTTGCTAGAAATACCCTTAGAGAGTTTGCATGACAAAAGCGCGTGTTTCTTGGGCTCTAAAGTAGAAATGCAAGCACTCAAGGGCTAGCATGGAGGAGGACAAGTTTAGCCAAGAGTGGCAAACCCAACGCCAAAAGGTGCTAGCTTGCCAAGAGCGCAAGGGGGTGGGCTCGTGTTTGAGGTGTAGCATTGTGTTAGAATGCGCGTTGCGCCAAGCTTTCGTGCAGAGTGTGTATTTGAGTATGAATAAGGGCAAGCAGGGCAATTTTGATTTTTAGGAGAGATGATGCGTTTTAAGGCGGTAAAGATGGCGGTGGTGTTGGCTGGCTTGGTGGGGAGCTTGGGGGCAGAGAGGAATGGATTTTATGCCAGCGCGGGGTTTCAATACAGCTTGGTAAAAACCACGATCACGGGGAGTCTTGGCGTGCCTGAGGGCTTGGGGATTGTAGGAGGGCAGAGCAACATGTATGGGCTCTCTTTACAAGGGGGGTATAAATACTTCTTTGGCAAGGGAGAGCGCCGCCATGGGGTGCGTGGTTATGCGTTTTATAGTTATGGCTATGACAACCCTACTTTCAACGGGATCCGCCTCAATGACAATATCTATGGCGTAGGCGCGGATTATCTCTTCGACTTTATAGACAATGTGCGTCTTCAGGCGGGCTTTTTTGTAGGGCTGGCTTTTGCAGGGAGTTCGTGGAGCACCAGCCAAGCGGCTGCTTTTAAAAGCCTCTTGCGCTACCCCAATACGATCATGAACCCCAGCTACTTCCAGGTGCCTTTCTCATGGGGATTTAGAGTCAACACCAACAAGCACCATGGCTTTGAAGTGGGCATGAAAATCCCCTTTGTGCGTAACTACTACTTTAAAACCTTGGTCAATGGGGGAGTTAGCGGTTTAACCTTCCAAAGAAGCTTGGTATTTTATGTCCACTATGTCTATAATTTCTAATGGGGGTGGGATCGTTTAACATACTTGACCTGCGCGCACACCTTGCGCGCGCGCATGCTATCAAATTGCGGGCTCAATAAATCCTTGCTCTCAATATTATCCTTTGTGTGAATTCCCACTAAGGGTAAAAGGGTGTGAATCAGATTATCACTCATAAAGGGCTTGTGCACCGCTTGGGCGAGTTGTTGCACTTTTTGGGGGTGTTTTTGTTTGAAGGTGTTAGTAACATAGATCACAAAGGGGATTTCTACGCCATAAACAGAACAGCGATGCCCATAGCTGTTGTCTGTTTGGAACACATCTTCTGCATGATCAGAGAGATAGATAATTAACGCGTCCTCGTCTTCAAAGAGTTTAAAGATTTCTTCTAAAACATGATCAGTATAGTAAAGCGAGTTCACATAATCAGCTACGATCTGTTTGTCTTTCTCATCTTTGATGTGCAAACCTTGGTAAGGAATATCTGCCGGGGTGAACTTGGCATAAGCTTTGGGGAAGCGTCTATTGTAGATGGCATGGCTGCCAAAGAGGTGGAATACAATAAAATTTTTAGCGGTGAGTTGGGGTTGCACATGATCTTTAAAGACCTCTAAAGTCCACCCATCTTGGGTGCTGTTTTGGATATCAAAAGCGCCATTTGCCCAGTATTTGTGGATAAATGGGTGGGCTACAAAGGCAAAGACATTGTTTCTGCTTAAATCATCTTGCGCGTCAATCCAAAAAGTTTTATAGCCTGCCAAATTAAAAATCCTGCCTAGGTTTTTTTGTTGGAACCAAGGGATGGAATGATGCTCCATGTCGGCGTAATTGAGCAGTGTTTCAAACACACTATAGGTGTTAGCAAAGGCTGAGATCACATCATCAAAGACAAATAAATTTTGTGATCTCTCTCTCTCTCTCTCTCTCTCTTTGCTCTTTTTTTTACTAAGGCACTCAAAAAGGGCGTGTTGGGCACGCCATAGCCATAAACCCCCATAAAATTCCTAGACGCGCCTTCGCCGATGATTAAGACGATATTAGGCACGCTACTAGAATCTATACCCAAGTAGTCCTTAGGGATGGGTTGTTTAAAACTCTGGTAAATGGCTCTGCTTTGCTGGTTTTTGAGATTTTCAACAATGGCAGAAATCTCTCTGACTATAGGAATGACTCGTGTTGTGATATTGGGATCGATAAAAACCCCATGCAAGCCTTGTAGGTAGTAATTGCTCAAAATATGCGCCCAAAATAACACAAAAAGGGTTGCAAGTGTTTTGAGGTGTTGGCGCATGGATAACACCCATTCAAAGCGCACAAAATACAAGAAACCCACGCAAACAACTAAATACCCCACAATAAAGCCCATGCGAGGCAAGACCATGCTAGATAAAAACTCTTGGCTTTCTCTGATATTAGTGGCTAATAGCGTGCCCACTAGAGAGGGGGTAAAGCCCATGTGGAAGTAGTAAGAGGCAAAGAAATCTATAAAGTTAAGACTCAAGCCCAAAACCAACACCATGTTTTTTAGCCATTTAGCCAAACTTTGAGGCTTGATAAAACTCAAGAAAAAATAAAATCCATAGAACACCAAAAACCCATAAAAGGCTACTTTGAGCGCGTGCCAAAGGAGCTCTCCCCATGTTTGCGCCTCTGCAGAGAAACAACTCGCCACCACTGGGGCTAGCCACATCAAAAAGAAGCGGTTATCTAAGCGCATGTCTACACCTCAAAGCGTCTATCATTTTCATAAGCGTGATCCATCATATTGCTCAGTTGCAAGATTTGGCATGAACCCTCCAAGAGATCGAAAATCCTAAGCAAACCATGCAATTCGCGGTGATAAGCCACAACTCCACACCCCCTGATAAAGATATAGGGTTGCGCGCTCTCTTGCAAATAACGCAGAATATCCGTAGCAGCGCGCCCCTGCCAATCCTTGTAATTCTTAGGATCGTAAATTTCTATTTTTTGTCCCAAGAAGGCACACCCCAAGTAATCTAGGGGGATTAAATGCGTGTGGGTGAGAGAGTAGGCGATAGCATAGGGGGGGCGCGCGTAGGCGATAAAGCGGGCTTCATCAAAGTGTTGGTAAATGCGCGCGTGGATGGGCGTATCATTGCTGGCTTCTTGCCAGCGGTAATCTGGAATATCTTGACAAACCACTAGAGAATCCGCGTCTAAATTGTCCAAAATGGCATCGCGCTTGTTGATCACAAAACGCCGCGCGCTCACCCGCGCAGAGATAGAGCCCTTGAAGATGCCAAATAGCCCCTGCCTAAACATGGACAGCGACATCTTATGCAGTTGCTTCAATAACAAGCCATCCACTTCGCGCACTAATACATTCACGCCAAACCTTTAAAATACAGCCAAGCTACATCGCCCGGGTTAACCCCAAGCGGAGCGCGCAAGGCTAGAGTTAAGGTGTGCGCGTCTTTAGCCAGCACTGTGGTTAAAGAGCCCTGCACATGGAGCTGATCTAAGAGCATCTCAAAAGTGCCCACCTCACAGCGGTGCACCCCTTGATGGGCGCGTATGAGCAAGATGTGATCGGCTAGGCTGTAGGTTTCATGCAAATCGTGGGTAACTAATAAAGTGGTCAGCTTGAAATGCACGCTTAGGTGTTTGAGTTCATGTTGTAACTTGGCACGCGTGGGGATGTCTAGCGCGCTCAAGGGTTCATCTAAGAGCAATAGCGCGTTGGGGGTTTTCAAGGCGCGCACCAAAGCGCGTGCCAGAGAAACGCGCTGGATTTGCCCGCCTGAAAGGGTGTTTATAGAGCGTTGCAACAAGCCTCCAAGCCCCATTAAACCCACCACTTCCTTAAAAATGCGCGGATCGTCATTCCCAAAACAAATATTGGCGCGCACATCAAGATGGGGGAAGAGCGCGCCATCTTGGAACACAAAGCCCAAGGGGCGTTGCTGGGCGCTTAGACAGAATTTGTTTTGGGTATCTAGCCATAGCTGACCCTTAAAGCGCAAAACTCCCACATCGGGCAACTCTAGCCCAGCAATGAGGCGCAAAAGCGTGCTTTTTCCCACTCCAGATGCCCCAAAGAGCACGCTAATTTGCCCGCAAGGCAGACTGGCGCGCACATCTAGGCAAAAGGGACCTTGCGCGCCCATGAGCTCTTTTTGTAGCTGGATTTCTAGCACTTGGCAGGCTTGATCAAACTAGCAAGCACCCCCGCGCCCAGCACGCCCAGCACCACATAGAGGCTAGCGCTAGGACCAATCTCCAAACCCACCCCAAAGAGATGTTTGCTTGCCCCTAAAATGAGCTTGAGGCTAATAAAGCCCAGCACCACGATCACACTCTTTTCTAAATACACCAAATAGCCCTTCAACACTTCTAGAACAAAATACAGACTACGCAAGCCCAAAATGGCAAACATCATCGCGCTGTAGATGATCAAAGGTTCTTTACTCACCGCGATCACGGCAGGCACGCTATCAAAGGCAAACATCACATCGCTCAACTCAATCACAGCCAAACATAAGAACAGGGGTGTGGCGATGTATTTAGCTTTGGCATAGGCACTTTGGTGGTGCAAGTCGCTCACTTCCTGTCCCTTTAAACCGCGCTCTAGTGCCCCCAAGCGTTTTCTGTGGATGAAAAAATCATGCCCGACTAGCTTGGGGTAGACCGGGAAAAATTTATAAACCAGCTTGTAAGCTAGGTGTTCTGAGTAGTCCTCTATCTTTTCTTCCTCTTGGGCTTGGTTTTTGAGCATCACCACACAGCTATAGCCCACCAGCACCCCAAAGAGAATTTCCACATAGGCAGAAAGATGCAAGAGCCCACTTCCGATCAACACAAAAATGAGCCTAAAGATAACCGCGCCTAAGATGCCATAGTAAAGCACGCGGTGGCGATAAATTTCAGGCACATTAAACCACGCAAAGATCGCCATCATCACAAAGAGGTTATCCACAGAGAGGGCTTTTTCTAGCACATAGCCGGTTAAAAAGAGCGACATGCTCGCTTTGCCATCATGCCAGAGTAAATAAAGCGCAAAGGCTAAAGCCGTGCCCACCCAAAAGAGCGACCACAGCCCCGCGCTTTTCAAGGTGATCTCTTGATCGTTTTGGTGTGCCTTGAAGTCAATGATTAACGCGGTAAGCATAAAGGCTAAAAACACCAACACATCTAAGCCCATTTTAGGCCCCCTGTGCGTCCAAAAACGCCCCATCGCTAAAGCTATTGGCGTGCAGATTGCAAAAGGCGTTTTTGAGTGAAGTGAAGAGAGTGGGGTTATCCCTCTCCATTTCTTGTAAAAAATGTTTAGTGGCTAATCTGGCAATGGGGGGTTTGTCTGAATCGGGCTGTTTAGCTGGGCAGTTGCAATCCGGGGCGGTGGGGATATTTTGGGAGCGCACAAAGTCAATACTCTGGCGTTCTCTAATGTGAATCAGCGGGCGGATCACAAATAACCCATTTTCAGCCCTGTAAATGGGGGGCATGCTACGCAAGCTCCCATTGTAAGTAAAATTCATAAAGAAACTCTCCACCGCGTCATCTAGGTGGTGGGCGATGGCTAGCTTATTATAACCCTGCTCCAAAGCGTAGTTGTAAAGCACCCCTCTACGCATGCGTGAGCAAAAACTACAATAAGAGCTTTTTTCGCGCCGTTTTTCTCTAATAGTTTGGGCGATATTGGTGTAGAGAATCTCATGAGGAATTTTTTGTTCCACGCACAGATCACTAAGCCATGCTAAATCTTCTTTCAAGCCATAATGCACCGTGGCAGCCTTGAAGTCAAAAGAAAAAGGCGCATGGGCTTTCATGCGCGCGAGCAAGCAAGAGAGCAAAATCGAATCCTTGCCTCCGCTCAAACCCACTAAAACGCGATCACCCTCATTGATCAAATTGTAGGTGGCGTTAGTGCGCCCCACAATATTGAGAATCTTCTTACTAATGCTATAAACCATTCTAGCCCTTTAAAGCGGAGTGAAACCCCCTCCCACGCCCACAGGATTATAGCAAAACTCCAACAAAATGGGGATTTGTCGTTTTGTTTAGCCTTAAAATCCACAGCTTCGATCGCCATAGTGGCAACGCCATCCAAGGCTAGGGCTTTCTAAAGGCTACGGACGCATCTATGATCTCTTCTTGGCTGAGTAAAGAGGCATCGTATTTGACAATGATGGTGTTTTGGGTTTCATTGATATACCACTCAATGATGCCCGGTATTTCTTCCAAGGCGTTGAATTTTTCGCGATCAAAGGCATCTAGAGGGAAGTAGACATTTTGTTGTTTGTTGGGGTTGTTCAAAGCCAACACCAATGCTCCCCAAAGCACGCATACCCCTATGACAATGCAAGCGGACATCTTCACGCCTAGGTAAGTATAACCCATGCCCCCAAGTAACCCCCCAATAAAAGACCCCACATAGCCATAAGTTACAAAGAGTCCCAAGACTAGCCCGCGTTGGTGCGCTCTAGCAAATTTGCTAGCTAGAGATTGCATGATGGGCTCTAGTGTGCCAAAGCCCGCAAAAAAGACCATGATCCCCACAATAAATAGCCATTTTGTGGGGGATTGGGGGTTGTGATCGGCATAGCCCAAACATGCATAAGCGATCAAAAACAAGAGCACCCCGGCCAAAAGCACCCCCTTAGCCTTGCCAAATTTTTCAGCGATGATGGCCGCTGGAGCCATGCTCAACATGCCCAAAAACGCCCCAGCGGTGTAAATCTTCCAAAGCGCGCTTTTATCCATTTTAAATTCATGCACAACTGCCAAGGGGATCAACACAAAGATCAAGGTCATCAAGCACTTCTCAAAGAAGGAACAGCTACTGATGATGAAAATATTCTTATCTTGGAGCACGGCTTGCAAACTGGGCTTTTCTTTGAGAGCGTAGAGGATTTTGGGCGCGTTGGGCACTTTTAGCATCAAAGCCATCGCCCCCAAGCTCAATAGCGCGGTGAGTAAGAATAGCCACTTAACCCCAAAAGCCATACCCACACTAGGACCTATCACCATCGCAACCGTGAAGCTCATAAAAATCCCCGCGCCCATCAAAGCCATCGCATGCGTGCGCTGTTCCTCAGCCACCTCATCAGCCACCATCGCGCTCAATACCCCCCCCCATCGCCCCCATCCCCTGTACTAACCTACCTGCCACCAGCCAAGTGATATTGGAGGCAAAAAAGCAGATTAAAGAACCTAGCACAAAAACCCCCAAGCATCCTAACACCACCGCCTTACGGCTATAGGTGTCGCTTAACATCCCTATAGGGGTTTGAAAGAGGATCTGGGTGAAATACGCTCCTCCCACAGCCAAACCCATCATGAAGGCACTGGCTTGGAAATGTGTAGCATAAAGGGCGATCACGGGCAAGACGATGAACAACCCTAGAAAACGCAAGGAAGACACAAGGACTAAGGGCAGAATCTGTTTTAACATAGCAAACCTTCACATCAAGGACTCGGGCTAAAGACTTGTTGGCATGCGTCCTTTTTATGCTCAAACACACAGGCGCGCTGGAGTTGTTCAAAAGCCTTAGCGCGCTGGGCGTGGCTGTTTTGTTCTATTTGGCGCATTTGGTAGCTATAAACCCCATAAAAGGCTATCCCCGCCACCACAACAAATAAGAGATCACTCCCCCTAATCTTAGGACAAAATTTACACGCCATGCGCCCCCTTTTTTGCTACTATAACATAATCAAATGACTATAAGGAGTGTTTTGTGTTTAAAATCATCACCGCCCCCTTGGATTTCATCACCAAGTATTTTAAAAGCCTAGTGTTTTTAAGCGTGTTAGTCTTTTTGCTTTGGGGGGGCAAGCACGAGGTCCAACCTCCCCCTAACTTAGCTGCCATCCACCTCTATGGACCCATTTTTGAAAGTGGGAGTTTTCAAGAACAAATAGAGGCGATCCTAGATAACCCGCATATTAAGGGCGCGCTCTTGGTGATCGATTCGCCCGGGGGGAGCATTAGCGCGAGCGTAGAATTGAGCGACTTGATCGCGCGTTTAAACAAAGAAATCCCGGTGGTGGCTTATGTGCGCGGGGTGATGGCTAGTGGGAGCTATTATGCGGGCATGATGGCGCGTAAGCTCTACGCTAATAGGGGCGCGCTCATTGGTTCCATTGGGGTGATCTTTGAGGGCGCGGATATTTCAGCCTTAATGGATAAACTAGGGATCAAAACCCAAGGGATCGCCAAAGGGCAATACAAAGAGGTGGGCACTTTTACGCGCCCTTGGACTCCCCAAGAGAAGCAATACCTAAGTAACTTGCTAGAGG
The DNA here is from genome assembly GCF_003660285.1 of Helicobacter labacensis. GTDB lineage: Bacteria > Campylobacterota > Campylobacteria > Campylobacterales > Helicobacteraceae > Helicobacter > Helicobacter labacensis. The sequence continues at coordinate 20,283 of NZ_QXQQ01000007.1, forward strand.
CGCAATACCAAATGTTTGTGAGCGATGTAGCAAAAACTAGGCATTTAGACCCCAAGGACGCGCCTAAATTTGCTGAGGGGAAAATCTTTAGCGCTAAACAAGCCCTAGATCTCAAGCTCATTGATCAAATTGGCACTTACCAGCAGGCAGTAGCGGAGTTGCAAACTCTTAGCGGGGTTAAAAAACCTCTTTGGTTACAAAAGGACAAGTGGGAGGTGTTTATGGACAAGGTGTTAAAATCCACCAGCCAAGCGCTAATCCAAGCCTTGGGCTACCAAGTGCGCTAAAAGCTATAGATGTAGCGCAAATACATGGAGTATTGCCGTCTAAAGGTTTCGCTCAGAGTGTAGAGGTCGCCATTTTTGTTAGTGCTCCCCTTGTAGTAGAGATTGGGGAGTGTAGGGATTTTGATTCCAAACTCCACCCCGTGGTGCTGGATAATATTGGTGCGAATCCCCACATTAACCAGAAATTGGAAATGCGTGCTGTTGACATGGCTTTTAAGCGGACCAGTGGTGATCAAACTGGCCGGATTGATAGCACCATTGGTGCCCACTGCAGGTCCGTTGTAATTGGCTTGGCAGGGATTACCACTATCGGGGATATACGCACATTCACCATCCACTGTGCCGATTAAATAGCCCTGATTGAGCCGGCTTACCTTATTGGTCGTCCAAGAATTGCCCGCAAACTGCACCCCCACAAAAAAGCCCAGATCCAATTTGTCCTTATTGATGATGTTGAAGAGCATGTCCGTGCCCACGCCATAGGTATACATGTCCACCTTGTCGTGGTTGAGGTAAAACACGCTGGTGTAGTTAGAGGCGGTGGCGTTGGAGAAATTGCTATGCCCGTAGTCAAAAAAGCCGTAATAGCGCAACCCAAACCATTTTTTCTTCCCAAAGAATTGTTTATAGCCCGCAATCACACCCAAGCCAAACATGGGCTGGTTGCGTCCGGAGTTAGTGGCGTTGTTACTGAGCATGGTCAAGTCCGTCCACTCCGCCTTACAATTCCCCGGGTTACAATCATTGGCTCCCACTGTGGGCACGCCATTATCATACCCCGTATCTGGTTTAGCTGCGCTGAGTTTCACTGTGCCCTGGGGCACTTGGAAAAGATGCCCGTTTTTTTCTCCCACTAGCTTTTTATCTGCCCGCCCCACTTCTAGACTAATCCCTACAAAGGGCGCGTTTTTCTCGGCATGCCCCAACGCGCACAGCCCCAAAAATAGCCACATTCCATAGGGCATGCTCGTTGATAATACTTGTAAAGGTTTTTTAACTACCAAAATCACCACTATTCCTTAAATAAGTATTACAATAAAGTATTTTTTATTATAGCAAAACTTTCTGTGGGGATCAAGTTCAAGGGGTTTTTAGGCTATAATGGTGTTTATTTCAATGATGGGGTTGTGTTATGGAAGCGCTTTATCCTTACGCCTTGTTGGTGCATTTATTTTGCGCCATTATTTTTTTAGGCTATCTCTTCTTTGATGTGGTGATCCTCTCGCGCGCTTTGAAGTTCTTTGCGCCTGAGTTAGCCAGCAAGATCGAACAGGCGATTGGATCGCGTGCGATCAAGATCATGCCCATTTGTGTGTTGCTCCTCTTGCTGACAGGGGGGATGATGTTGAGCAACTATGTGGGGGGAGAAAAAGGGTGGCTAGAAACCCCTTTCCAGCAACTCCTGCTCTCTAAAGTTGCCCTAGCTTGTGTGATCTTCACTTTAGTGATCTTCTCTTTGGCGTGTAAATTCCTCAACAAGCCCAATCCCCTAGCCCCCATTATCCACCCCCTTGTGTTGATCTTGGGTGTGGGGATTGTCGTTTGCGCGAAATGGATGTGGTTTGTTTAAATTTTGTGCTTGGTTATGGCTTTAAGGCGTATTGGATAGGCATCTACAGGCTTGGTTATCCTATTTGGTGGTTGTTTGCCCCTTTGCCCGTGGGGTTAAAGATTACCCAAGGAAGGCTTGCTCGATGCGATCGCATAATAGGTGGATGAGCAAAATGTGCATCTCTTGGATTCTAGGCGTGTCGTTACTGGGCACGATTAAATGGCAATCGCACAGCGCGCGCATTTTGCCCCCCTGATTCCCGCTTAAACCCACAGTGCCCAAGCCCAACTCTTGAGCCTTCTGCAAGGCTAGTAGCACATTGTCTGAATTGCCACTTGTAGAAATCCCCACCAAGTAATCCCCCTTTCTACCCAAGGCTTCCACTTGGCGCGCAAAGACCGCGCTGTAACTATAGTCGTTGGCAATGGCGGTGAGCGCGGAAGTGTCCGTGCTCAGGGCGATGGCTGCTAGCCCCTGTCTTTGGGCTTTATAACGCCCCGTTAACTCCGCGGCAAAGTGTTGTGCGTCCGCCGCACTCCCCCCATTTCCACAGATCAAGATCTTATTGCCCCCCTTGAGGGCTTCTATGAGCAAGAGCACAGCCCCCTCTATCTCTGCGCCCAGCGCGTTTAAAGTGTCTTGGGCGGTTTGGATATGGGCTAGGAATTGGGTTTGGATGAAGGTTTGCATACAAGTCCTTGGATTTTTTGCATAAGGCGGCTACTAGACCTGCCCTCCAGCGTATCGATCAACACCACCTCATCAACTAGATCGCTCCCCACGACTTCTTTGCCTTGGTAATCTCCCCCCTTAACTAGGATGTGGGGCTTTAAAGCTCGAATCAACTCCAAGGGGGTTTTCTCTTCAAAGATCACCACAAAGTCCACGCATTCTAGACCGGCCAACACAAAGGCGCGATCTTCTTGGCGTTGGATGGGGCGCTTGGGACCTTTGAGCGCGCGCACAGAGGAGTCGCTATTCAAGCCCACCACTAGAATGTCCCCTAGTTTCTTGGCTTCTTGCAAGTAATACACATGCCCACGGTGCAATAGATCAAAACACCCATTGGTGAACACCACGCGCTTGGGCTGTGCGCCATGCAAAATATGCCCTAGCGTGGCGCGATCTAAGATCTTTTGCCCCTGGTAGTAGTGGCGTTGCAAGAATTCTAGCACTTGCGCGTAGGTGGCATGCGCGCTCCCCACCTTGCCCACCACCACCGCCGCGCTCGCGTTAGCAAAGGCGCAAGCTTGGTGCAGATCAAAACCTAGTGCCAAACAAAAGGCTAAAGCAGCGATCACGCTATCCCCTGCCCCACTCACATCATAGACTTCTTTGGCAATGGTGGGGATTTTAACTAGATTGCCATGATCTAAAAAAGCCATGCCCTGCTCGCTTAGGGTGATAAGCGGGATGGTGATGTGGAAAGCCTGTTTAAAATGCTCTAGGGCTTGTTGCAGGCGCGCGTCATTGTTGATCTCTAAACCCGTGGCGATCTGGGCTTCCCTTTTATTGGGGGTGATGAGAGTGGCGTGGCTGTATTTGGAATAATCCTTGCCCTTAGGATCGCACAAAACGGGCTTGTGGGCTTGGTTGGCTAGCGTGATGAGGGTTTGGCACAAGCGCGCGCTGAGCATGCCCTTGTTGTAGTCAGAGAGCACCAACGCGTCTGCTTGGTCTAAAAGCGCGGTGGCGATTTCTAAAATCTCCTGCTCTAAAGCGGGGCTAATGGCATGCCTGCTTTCTCGATCCACGCGCAACACTTGTTGCTTGGAAATCATCACCCGGCTTTTTTTACAAGTGGGGCGCTCAGGATCAACTAACACCCCTTGGGCGTGGATATTAAGCTGGGCTAAACGGGCTAGCAACCACACTTGGGCTTCATCAGCCCCCACCACCCCACACACACTCACACGCGCGCCCAAAGCGACCAAATTGTCTGCTACATTGCCCGCCCCGCCCAAACGATAATTCTCTTCGCACACCTCCACCACTTGCACGGGGGCTTCAGGAGAGAGTCGCTCGCTAACCCCCCACACATAGTGATCCACAATAATATCCCCAACCACCACAATATGGGGGATTTTAGAGGGTTGGAAACGCAGGTTTAACATGCGTGTTGCGCCAACGCGCGAATTGTAGGGATATAAGCCTTAATTCCGGTTTGCAAATTGTAGGCGGGCTGGTAGTCTAAAATCTGCTTGGTGGTGCTAATGTCTGCGCAGGTATGCGCTTGGAAAAAGGCGTAGGGGTTTTTGATATAGCGCACCTTGAAGTGGCCTAATTCTTGTTGGAGTAGGTGGACGACTTCATTATAGCTATGGCTATTCCCATAACCCACATTGTAAACCCCGCTAGTCAAGGCGCACATCGCCTTGACATTGGCTTGAATCACATCTTCAATATAGACAAAATCGCGTTGCTGTTCTCCAAATTCAAAGAGTTTCACCTCTTGGTGTTTGAGGGCTTGCAAACCTAATTGCAAGATCATGGACGCGCTCTTATGCTTGTAAAACTCCCCAGGACCATAGACATTGAAATAACGCAGACCCACAATGGGGGCACCAAGCCCACAACGCCCGCTTAACACATGCCTATCCATGCACAGCTTGGAAAACCCATAGACATTCTCGGGCTCTTGACCCTGCCCAACCACATTGGGCGCGGGAGTGTTGCCATAAACTCCTGCTGAAGAGGCGTAGATCACGCGCGCGTTCTTGCTCTTGGCGATCTCTAGCAAGTCTAAAAAGGCTTGGTAATTGGTGCGCAAGATCAAACTCTGGTTAATATTTGTGGTGTCAGAAATGGCAGCTTGGTGGAAGAGATAATCAAAGTCTAGCTTGGCTATGCGATCTAAATCGCTTGTGATGTCCGCGCTTAGCACCTCCCCTTTAAAATGCACCAAATTTTTAAAATGCCCTAGACTCGTGCTAGGGGGTGTGTGTTCTCTAAATCTATCTAGCACCACCACTTGCGCCTTGGGGTGGTGTTGCTGGAAATAAAGGGCTAGATTGCTCCCTATAAAGCCCCCCCCGCCCGTGATGAGAATGCGCGCCCCCGCCAGAGTGTCAGAAATATAAGCCATGCTAATCCTTTGATTCCATTATAACATGCAAACACCACCAAAAAGACACCAAGATTTTTCCCATGTCCGCCCTAAACTGTTCACATGTTTTCACATGTGTTCTCATAAACGCCACCTAAACAGCCAAAATACACCCCAAAAAGCCCTCTAAAATCCCCTAAAATTTCTTTTTTTGTGCCAACATGTGAATATTCTAGCCTTGTTTCATCCCATGCCAAAGTGCCTAAATTACGCGCTTACAAGGACTTTTTCACATATTCACGCCCTCTACTACTACGACTATGTTAAATAATATCTAGGCTTTTTGCAACTACTAAAGCCAGCGCAAAGCCGCCATCATGGCTGATGCTCACATGCAAGCTTGATACCCCAAAGGCGCGCATTTTCTCAGAACTCAAAGAGATGCGTGGCGCGCCCCTATGATCCTTGTCAAGATGGATGTCTAGAAAGCCTAGCTGGGCTCCAATCCCCACGCCTAGAGCTTTTGCGCAAGCTTCTTTAGCCGCCCATGCTCCAGCCAAAGAAGCGGGTTTTAAAAAAAGGCTTTGTTCGCTAGGGGAGAGGAATCGGTTTAAAAAGCGTTGTTGGTGGCGCGCTAGGGCTTGGCTAACACGCGCAATGGAGATGAGATCGATACCTATCACTGGATCACAAAATCGGTAAAAAAGACATTTTTCACAAAACCATCAATGAGGAAGCTGTTGAGGTTGCTACGGATTTCTTCTTTAAGTTTGTTCTTGCCCTTCAAGGTAGAAATTTCCTCCATGGACTTAGAGGAGAGAATCTCTATGATCGTGTCCTTAATAGCGGTTTCTTTCACCTTCACCTCTTCTAGCAATTTGGGATCGTTGAGCTCTAAAGAGATGCTAGCCTTGAGATAACGCCGTCCATTTTGGCTGATTAAATTCACCACAAAGGGTCCACTCAAAGGATAGAGCGGACCTAGGGAAAGATAATCTGAGGAGCGCACCATTAAGTTATTCCCTCCCTCAGCCTCCCCACCCATGGGTGTGTTATGCATTTGTTTGTTCCCCTGTATGGGGGATTGAGCAGGGGGTTGTTCTGCGCTCTTGCCCATAAATAAGATCACAATCACGCCCACCAAAATGAGCATGACCAACACCGCGCCCATCACCACAAACAACATCGCCTTGCTTTTCTTAGGCGCTTTTGCTTCTTCTGCCATGCCAATCCTTTCTAATTGTAATAACTCAAAGTGGTTCGCCCAAACTTACAAGACTTGATTATACTCAAGCTAGCCAGTTTTGCAGGCACATCCGCGCCACTTTGGTGTTCCAAGATCACTAACGCCCCCCTCAGGGCTAAATGCGCTAGATTATCCAAACAAGCTTGGAGCGCGCCAAAAGGGGGGTCTAAATAGATAATGATCTGGGGCGCGCTCAAATGCGCTAAAGAAGAGCCTAGAAGAGCCAACCCATCGCCCCGGATTGCGCGCGCCTTGAGGGGCTGTTTATAGCGTTGTTTAAAAGCGCGCAAATTGGCTTGCAAGAGGGCAAACACTTGCATGTCTTGCTCAAAAAATAGCGCCTCTTGTGCCCCGCAACTCAGAGCCTCCAAACCCACGCTCCCACTCCCTCCAAAGACTTCCACAAAAGCGCTAGAGGCAATGCAGGGGCGCAAGACATTCAAGAGCGAAGATCGCACTAGGGCTTTAGTGGGACGGCTAATGCTCTTGGGGGGCAATAACAAGGGCATGCCCTTACACACCCCGCTTAAAATTCTAAAAGCAGGCATTAGGGGCGGTACTCTTGGATCAAATCCAAAAGCTTATGGGTGTATTCCCCTAACAAGGCTTGCACCCTGCTCTCCAAACTTTGGGCTTGGGCTTTTTGGGTGTAGAGTTCTTGCAAGGATTCTAGCAGACTCTCGCGCGTGAAAGGCACACTGACATGCGCGCCCTCTAGCGAACTGATCAAAAAAGTCGTCTTCACCGGTTTATCCACAGGGTGATCGCTCAAAATGAAGTCGCAATGCTCTGGGGCGCACAAGAAATCCTGCAAATAGGATTTAAGCACACAGCCTAAGAGCAAAGAATGGCAATCCAGGGCTATTTTCATCTCTCTTCTTTTACGCGCGTTGTGCTATTATTGCATATCTTGAGTTTGAAAATGCTTACCAAAGGCAAAGCGCGTGCAAGAACACATCCGCAATTTCTCCATCATCGCCCACATCGACCATGGCAAGAGCACCTTAGCTGATTGCCTCATTAGCGCGTGCAACGCCCTAGATGCGCGTGAGATGACCCACCAAGTGCTAGACACCATGGAGATTGAAAAAGAGCGCGGGATCACGATCAAAGCTCAATCGGTGCGCTTGCGCTATTTCTTCCAAGGCGTTAATTACATCCTAAATCTCATAGACACCCCCGGGCATGTGGATTTTAGCTATGAAGTTTCGCGTTCCTTGCACGCATGCGAGGGGGCTTTATTGGTCGTGGATGCCACCCAAGGGGTGCAAGCCCAAACGATTGCCAATGTCTACATCGCCCTGGACAACCACCTAGAAATTCTACCCGTGCTCAATAAAATTGATCTGCCTAATGCCGATGTGGAGGCGATCAAGCAGGACATTGAGGACACGATCGCGCTAGATTGCGCGCAGGCGTGCTGTGTGAGTGCCAAAAATGCTATAGGCATTGAGGCCTTGCTAGAACAAATCATCAAGCTAATCCCCCCCCCAAATGGGGACCCTAGCGCGCCCACAAAGGCTCTCATTTACGATTCGTGGTTTGATAACTACTTGGGCGCGTTAGCTTTGGTGCGCTTAAAAGAGGGGCGTTTGGAAGTGGGGCAGGAGGTTTTAGTGATGGGCGCGCAAAAACGCCACAGCGTGCTAGGGCTTTACTACCCCCACCCCCTGCACAAAACCCAAAGCCCTAGTTTGGAGTGCGGAGAAATTGGCATTGTCGCTTTGGGTTCTAAGAATCTCACAGACATCGCCGTGGGGGACACCATCACGGACGCTAACAACCCCACTGCTAGCCCCATAGAGGGTTTTATACCCGCTAAACCCTTTGTCTTTGCCGGGCTTTACCCCATTGAGAGCGATCAATTTGAGAACTTGAGAGAAGCCCTTTATAAACTCCAACTCAACGATGCAGCCTTGCAGTTTGAGCCAGAGAGTAGCGCGGCTTTAGGCTTTGGCTTTAGGGTGGGCTTTTTGGGCTTATTGCACATGGAGGTGATCAAAGAACGCTTGGAGCGCGAGTTCAAATTGGATTTGATCGCCACAGCGCCCACGGTGCTCTATGAGGTGCATTTGCAAAACTCTCAGGTGTTGCTGGTGCAAAACCCTAGCCAACTGCCCCCTGAGGGGAGTATTGTCTGCATTAAAGAACCCTTTGTGCGCGCCCATATCATCACGCCCAGTCTTTATTTGGGCAATCTCATCAACCTTCTTAGTAAAAGACGCGGGGTGCAAGAAAAAATGGAATACCTGAATCAAGAACGCGTCTTGCTCACCTATTTGATCCCCAGCAATGAGATCGTGATGGATTTTTATGACAAACTCAAATCTTGCACAAAGGGCTATGCGAGCTTTGACTACGAGGCTGCGCCCTACCAAGAAGGGGACTTGATCAAGCTAGACATCCGCGTGGGGGGGCAGGTGGTGGACGCGCTCTGTAGCATTGTAGAGAGAAGTAGGGCTTATGAAAAGGGCAAGGCTTTAGTGCAGAGCATTAAAAACCTCATCCCCAGACAACTCTTTGAAGTCGCTCTGCAGGCTAGCATTGGCAATAAGATCATCGCGCGCGAAACGATCAAGTCTGTAGGTAAAAATGTAACAGCTAAGTGCTATGGGGGGGACATTAGCCGCAAGCGCAAGCTATTAGAAAAGCAAAAAGAAGGTAAAAAACGCATGAAAGCCATCGGAAAAGTGCATCTTCCCCAAGAGGCGTTTTTGGCGATCTTGAAAATTGATTAAAGGAGTTTTTGATGTGGCGTTATCTTCTCTTATGCGCGCCTTTGAGCCTATGGGCTGCTGAATCACACCATTGGAGCTACCAGCACCCTAGTGCCCCCAGCCAATGGGGGCATCTGCACAAGGATTACGAATTGTGCAAAAGCGGGAAAAACCAATCCCCCATTGACATAGAACACTATTACAACGCCCCAGATAAGGAGAATTTGGGGGTGTTTTACCAAGCGGACGCTAGCCCTATCTCTTTGGATTACTCACACCACACCTTCGTAGCCAAATTCAACTCTCCTAAAAACCATGTGATTTATCGCGACCATGTCTACAACTTGGTGAATCTGCACTTCCACACCCCGATGGAATTTAGCATCCACAAACAACGCCAACCTTTGAGCATGCATTTGGTGCACAAAGACAGCAGTGGGCTCTTATTGGTGCTAGGGATTGGCTTTGAGATTGGACAACCCAATGACTTGATCGCCCGGTTACTGGAGGCTTACGCGCACAAGCAAGTCCCTAGCGACTTAGATTTAGAAACTCTATTGCCCCCCAGCATTAGTTACTACCACTTCAATGGCTCGCTAACCACTCCCCCCTGCACGGAGGGCGTGGCATGGTTCATCATTGAAGAAACCTTGAGCGTGTCCCAAGAACAGCTAGAAGAGTTGCAAAAGATCATGCACTACATCAAAAACCGTCGCCCTCCCCAAAAGGATTACAATAGCGTGATTGTCAAAAGCTCAGCGATCTTGCGCGAACCCTAAGATCTTTGCAGGCGCGCATGCGCGGTGCTTGTGTTCCAAGCGGTAGCGCGTTTTAGTGATCGTTTAATAGATGTGCTAGTCAACAAAACCCCTATTTAGCATAACAACTCTAGGGATTCATTCCTGCTAACAAGGCTTAAGCCCTTAAATTTATTTATATTATAATGCCAAGTTTGATCGGCTCAAAAAGGGAAAGAATGCTAAGAGGGATTGTGTTACTCTTGTGTGTGGCTGTGTTCTCCTATGCAAAAGGGTTCAAGGATTACATGCGCTATGATTTGGGCTTTCATCTCTTCATCATGGATCACGAGGGTTCCACCACCTATTGGCCCAACACCAACACCACTTTAAGCACCCGCTTAACCCCTGAAGTCGGGTTCGCCTTTGATTTGGGGCGTGTGGAGCAAAAACTCATGGTTGGGGCGTTCCTCTTCCAAAATATCCACACCTACCAGATGAACTTCCCTAGCAAATGGGGACCTACCATCTACTACCAAGCCCGCGCCAAGTCTTTTAATTTCTATGGGGGGATTTTCCCTAGAAAATACCTCATTGGGCATTACCCCTTAAATGTCTTTGCGCCTTACTACTGGTTCTCTGATCCCAACGCGCGTGGATTTGCCCTGCAATACAACCCCCCCTCCAACCCCTATAAAGACACCCGCATAGAGGCGGAGTTTTTACTAGATTGGTTTGGGGGGAATTGCTACACCTGTAAATACGGGCGCAACGCGCTAGGCAATGGCATGGATCGCTTCAGTTTTATGGGAGCTAGTGAGCTCTCCACTTTGCAGGGGTTTTTGAAAATTGGGGCTAATGCGGAGTATTTCCATGTAGAAGATCAATTCTTGCTCAACTGGCCCCACCCTGTGAGCGGGATTAGGCATGGTTCTATCTACTTGCTGGATCGACTCTACTACCAAGCCTATGCTAAAAGCGATCTGCTCAATAGCGCCCCCTTTATGGAGGCATTGAACTTCTCTGTGGGCGTGTTGGGTAATTTAGAACGCCTGCGCCGTATCGGTATAGCCGAGCCCTTTAGAATCAGCACGGGTTTATTTGTGGAGAGTCATATTCAATTTAGGGGCTTTGGGATAAGCGATCTCTTCTTTGCTAGTAAGCATGGGGAGGATTTCTACTATAGCAAATACGCCCATGTGAATCTCATCTGTTCGAAAGACTATTGCCCCACCCCCATTTATCGTGGCGTGCCTTTTTTTCAAGCCCCCCTTTACAATCGTCTGGATATTTACTACGAGTTTAAAAGCTCTTTTGCTAAAATCCGCACCCAATTTGTCTACAATTTGATGAGCGACTATGCCACCACCCAAGATTCCTACCAAGTTTACTTCACCGTGGCACTAGATAGCTACGATCTGCTCAATTTCATCTTATCCAAGGTGCATAAGGTGCATAAATAAAGCTATCAATAGGAGCGCATTAACGCCGATTTAGAGTCAAAGTAAGGAGGCGTGCATGTCCTATGTTACCGGCAATGTTACCCATGTCAACCAGAATGCCCCCTTTGGCTCCATTGTCTACCAGAACGCTTTGCCTAAATCCGATCAAGAAAACCACAAGGAGTTTTTAGAACGCTTGCAGGTGGTGCAAGAAACCCGTGCCTTAGAAAAGAATAAGGCAATCCATCGCGACAAGGATCAAAGCCCCCCCCAAGAGCACAACCCCCCACCCCAACAGCAGAGCGATTCGCGTTGTATGGGCGACAAACAGCATTGCTACCACGGGCATTACTATAGCGATCGCGCTTTGGAGCGCGCCTTGCAAAACACTCAGGAGCTAGAGGGCTTTTTAGAGCCCCATGTCTTAGATGTCATCATCTAAACGCGCGTGCCTTAAGTTAAGATTTGTTACAATGGCGCGCGCATGGGCGGTGGTTGCTTTGGGTGAAACCAAAGAGGAAAGTCCGAGCTACCTAAGACGAGATTCCATTTAACAAATGGCTAGCGTGAGCTAAGGGAAAGTGCCACAGAAACAAACCGCTCTTTTAGAGTAAGGGTGAAAAGGTGGGGTAAGAGCCCACCGCACCCCAAGTAATTGGGGCTGGTCTAGGTAAACCCAATCTGTAGCAAGAAGTGCATGGTAATAGTCTTAAACAAAGCACTTCGCATGAGGTGGGTTGTAAAACCCATCCTAGATAAATAACCACCCACGACAGAACTCGGCTTATGCCCATGCCCTTTTAAGAAGGATCGCATGCACCAAAGCGTTTTACTCCAAGAAGTGATTCACGCCTTCGCCCCCCTAGGGCGCGTTGAAAACCCCCTTTTGATCGACTGCACCTTGGGTCTGGGCGGACACACTCTAGGGCTATTGCAAGCCTACCCGCATTTGCGCGTGGTGGGCATAGATCGCGATTTAGAAGCCCTGGATTTAGCCAAAGAACGCCTAGCAGATTATACTCCCCGTTTTACATACCGCTATGGTGCTTATAAAGACATCATCGCCACCTTGATCCAAGAGGGGGTGTGGGCGCGCTGTGATGGGGTGTTAGCCGATTTGGGGGTGAGTTCTTTACAGCTGGAGAGCAACACGCGGGGTTTTGGTTTTAACGCGCCCACTTTAGACATGCGCATGGACACTAACGCCTCTTTGAGCGCGCGCCAAGTGATCAACCACTACAGCCCCTATGAGTTGGAATGCGTGCTAGAGCGCGCGCAGGTGCGTGGGGCTAAAAAGATCGCCTCTCTCATCGTCCAAAGACGGCACAAACGCCCCTTTGAAGAAGCCAAAGACTTAGCCAGCTTTTTAAGCGCGCACCTAAAACGCCACAAACACCACCCCGCCACTCTCGTGTTCCAAGCTATCCGCCTAGAAGTCAATGACGAAATGGGGAATTTGTGCGCGCTCTTAGAATATGCCAAAGGCTTACAACACGCATTACTAGCCATTATCTCTTTCCACTCCTTAGAAGATGGGCAAGTCAAGCACGCCTTTAAAAAATTCGCGCTAGAGTGCGGGACAAATTTAACCAAAAAGCCCATCACCCCCAGCGCGCTAGAATTGCAACAAAACCCCAGAGCCCGGAGCGCCAAAATGCGTATTTTTCATTTTCAAGGTTATCCATGGAAGCCCTAGAACATACAGAAGAGAGGCGTTTGCGCGCTAGCGCACAAGAGAGAGACGCGCTATTTAGCGATCAAATCCGCGAACACCAAGGTATTCCCATCGCGTGGTTGCTCATAGCGATCGTGGGGTTGATCTTATCCCTAGTGCTGTTCGCGCCCAAGATTTACCTGACTAACAACATCTACTACACCAGTCGCGCGATTCAAAAGCTCAAGGGTCAAGAAAACCTTCTGCAAGAAGAAAAACGCCAACTCCAGCTGGAGTTAGAACAACAACGCTACAAATACACCATAGAGAACATGCCCTAGCCCCCCCCAAAGGGGTTTAGACTTTATAGGGTCTAAAATCCCTATACAAATCGCTGGCTTTGTCAAAAAAGCGCGCGTTTAAGGGGTGTAACTCGGCTCTGATCTCTGCAGAGGTTGCCTTGTCCAAATTGTCCTTATTGCTTTTAAACACCACGCTATAGCCAAAGAAATCCAGCATGGACTTGAGCTCAAAATTAGCGGTGATCTTTTTTAAGTTGCTCGCAAAGACGATGAAGTGCTGTTCATTGTCCATCGCCAATTCTAAAAACGCCTGCCATTTGGCTAGACCGATTTTTTTGCTATGCAAGTCCTGCGCCTCATCTAAGGAGTCAATGAGGATGAAACTCCCCGGGGCGATATTTTCCTCAAAGAGTTGCGCGCTGGTGTGGGTGGCTACAATGCCATAATCTTGCAATTCTGCCATGCGCACGGCAATTTGCTTGCTGGCGTTGTAGTAATAAAGTTTCTTGCCGGTTGTTTGCAAATTTTTACCTAGGATTTTTAGCCAAGTCATTTGGGCTTCTAGGTCATGGCTTACCATGAGTAAGTGCGCTTGGCTGGTGTTAGCAAACTCGAGCACAAATTCTTTTTGCTCATAATCCACATCTACGCCTAGTTGCAATGCCCACCCCTGCACTTTTAAATCTGTGGGCATGCTAATGGGAGTTTCCCCATTGTAAAGCTTGTGGGGCACTTTTTGCGTGCCTTGTTCTAGAGCGGCTTGGTTGGTTTTTTGGATGAAGGCAGGCAATTTTTCATTAGCCGCATAGGGGATTGTCATAGACACATGGTAAATAGGATGCCCGCCATTGTCATTGTAAATCCCCTCTGGGCTTCCCTTAAGCGCGCAAGCGGCATCATTGGCTAAAACCGATGCGCTGTCCTCTGCGTCCATTGCTAAAGCCACGCGGTTACCTATCTGGGCTTTCATAGATATTGGAATCGCAGTCCCGCGCATGGTTTGGGTGGAAAAGATCAAATGGATACCATAGCTACGCCCCTTTTTGAGCAAGGCGTTGAGCAATTGCCCCACCCGGTCGCTTTCCTTACCCATGCCCTCTGCAAAGAGCACTTGGAATTCATCAATGATAACAACCATTCTTGGCATGGATTGCTTGGCGTTGTGGCGGTAGCCCTTAAAATCCTTGACTCCGCTTGTCTTAAACAATTCCGATCGGCGTGTCATCTCTGCATTGAGCCATTCTAAAAAAGTGATCCCATAGGGCACAGAAGATTGCACGCTCACTAACATGGCATGTTCTAAAATGGGGTTAGCATAGGCGTTAAATTCCACGCCCTCTTTGTAGTCCAACAAGAAGAGGCGCAATTCATCCGGGGAGTAATAATAGGCTAAGTTTTGGATTAGCACATTCAAAAAGTTAGACTTCCCGCTCCCACTACGCCCACACACCAAAGTGTGATGCTGGGTTTGATCGCCCCCAATCTCAAAGAGCACTTCTCTATGATCGCTATCCCAGCCAATAGGCACACTCACAATAAAGGTGCTTTCTTTGCTCCAAAACTCTTGGGGTCTTTGCAACGCGTCTATCTCGCGCTTCACTTGCTTGCGCTCAATGTAGTATTGTTGCACGGCGTGCGCAAAAGCGTTTAAATGTTCTTGTGCCACGCTAAAATCATGCACCACTTGTAAATTGAGTTGTTCTAAGTGGGGGGGCAGGGCTTGGAAATTCTGCGCGTAGTCGTGCAAATATTGTTGCAAGGCTTTTAGCCCTACAGAGGCTTCGCCCTCTTGCGCGCTGTAGATAAAGCATAGCACCCCATTAGAGGGTCCATAACGCACAATCTTTTGCAAATAGTGCAAACTCTGACTATCTAGGGCATCTACCCCACTCAAAAACAAGGCGCGCACTTCTAAAATGTCCGGATTATTGCGGTTAAAATGCATGAAGTCCTTGTAGTTGGCTAATTTTTCTTGTAAATTGGCTTTCAAGTAGCTATAAAGACTTTTTAAAGCCTCTTTGATCTCATCGCCCTCTGTGAGAATCTTTTGTTTGTAGATAAAATCGTTGTCTTTTTTGAGCAGTCTGCGCGCCAGCGCGAACAGCCCTCCTAGACTGAGCGCGTCCACCAACACAACTTCTAAATGCGTGAGGGGCACAGCTGAGATCAAGCGCATCAACGCCTCGCGCATAAAACGCGGGGTTTGTTCGCTATCTCCATAGAGGGTGGGGGGTGGGAAGGCATAGGATTTGGGCACATAAAAGGGTTCAAAACTCTCATGGGCATGCCCATCGCGCACTTCATACAAGCCCACGGCTAAAAAATCTGGGTATTGCTTGCCATGGTTGGCGTGCAATTCTCCGCCTAGCTGGGGCTGGATCGCGCGGATTTCTTTAATGCGATCTTGCACCTTGTGTAAATTCTCCTGAATCCTAGACATGGGCGCGTTTTCAAAGCGCACGCTTTTAAGAGCTAGGTCCAAATCTTGTAAGAGAGTGTCCATGTTAATCCTTAAAATTTGGTGTGTGCAAGTCTAGCTTGCGTGGTTTTTGTTTGCAAGGGGATCACAAAAATCCCAATTTAGGTATTGAGCTGTGTTGCTATTTGTTGCCATAGGGGGTATCCTTTCGTGTGGGGGACTTTGAGTAAAATTTCTTCGCGCACTAATTGCATCGTGCCTAAAGGCGGGTTGCCATCAAAATGCCATAAATAACCCTTAGGGGTAATGCCCTTGTTGATTTGTAATTGTTCCTCCTCATTAAAGAGTTCTTGTAAAGAAGAGCGTTCCTCTAGGGCTTTTTGCAAGGCTTTGAGCGCGCGAAAGACCACCATAGGTTTTTCCTCGCTCAAGTGATCTAAACCTATGGTGGTAGAAAACACCGCAGGGAATAAAGGCAGATTTAGTTCGCTAAAGCCAACTTGGAGGGTATTATCAGGGCTTGTAATAAACTCCTGCTTGCGTTCCTCTAAAAATTCTTGATACTTGGCATTGGCTTCTTGGATTTTGGCTGTTTTGAGCTTGGGGTCTAAGCGTTTTTGTAAAGCCTCTAGGTGGGCAAAAAAAGCATAGAGTGCGGATGGGAGCGAGGGTGGGGGTCTGTTGTATTGTTTTTCAATGATATGGATAGCCTGAGCAGAGCGGCGGCATAGCCGGTTATGCTCCTCATTATAATCCAGCAATAGATTCTTGCTTTGCTGGTAAGCCTCCTCTAAGATTTGGCTCTCGATGCGCTTGATCTGCTCAGTGTAAATTTCTAAAGCCTGCTTTAAAAGGGCGACTTTTTGTTCCCATAGTTGGCGTATGGCGATCGCTGCATCAAGATCTGCTTGTGCTTGTGCCTCATCTTCTTCATCGGCTGCAGCTAGGGCTGCTTCACAAGCTGCCTCATAAGCCCTAGCCGCTGCTAACCCCCTATTAGCCTCCTCTAAAAGATGCCTAGTCTTAAAGTGCTCCTCACTAATGCTCTCATAATACTCTTGCAATTCCTGCAAAAAATCATGCCTTTTTTGGTGCAAATCATCTCTAAAAAAGCACATTTGCGCGATGACTTGGCGCGCTTGCTGCGTGTCTACCTTAACAGGCATACCAACCCCCAAGCATGCGATTCATTTTAGCGTCCATGCTCTGCCTTATGGGTTGATGCTTTGGGCGCGTTTGACCAAATCCCTAGCTTCCTCTAGGCAATTTTCAATGATCTGTTTGGTGTTGCGGATTTCGTATTCCAAATTTTCCAAGTGGTTTGTCAGGTTGCACATGGGATGAAAGACTTCCACACTCAGCTTATGCCCTAGCTCGTCATTCATCGCCTCTAAAAATTGACTCTCCAAACTCTGTAAAAACAAAGTGATGCCATCATAATGCATGGATGCCTCCTAGCTCTCTAGCTTTTTGACAAACATTTCAAAGACCAATAGGGGGGTTTTGGTGTAAGTGTCTGTGTCTAAGAACAAGACCTTTTGGGTGTTGTTATCTAGCAGATAATACCCCCCATACCCATCGCTCCCAAAGACGATCTCGCCCTCCTGCAAATGCTCCTTGAGCGCGTCCATGAAAAACACAAACAGACATTTTCCCTCCGTGTTGAAGTCCAGCACATTTTTGAATTGGTAAGTTTCTTTGCCAATAGAAAAACTGCGCTTGGGGGGGATCGCGTTGTTAGTTTGCTTGAGAAATTCTATAAACTCCGGGCTAAAGCTTTGGTGGCAAAACTCCTGCGCGGCTTGCAAACCCTCCTCTTGCAAGGGGATCACAAAATCCCAATTTAGGTATTGAGCTGTGTTGCTATTTGTTGCCATAAGGGGTATCCTTTCGTGTGGGGGACTTTGAGTAAAATTTCTTCGCGCACTAATTGCATCGTGCCTAAAGGTGGGTTGCCATCAAAATGCCATAAATAACCCTTGGGGGTGATGCCCTTGTTGATTTGTAATTGTTCCTCCTCATTAAAGAGTTCTTGTAAAGAAGAGCGTTCCTCTAGGGCTTTTTGCAAGGCTTTGAGCGCGCGGAAGACCAACATGGGCTTTTCCTCGCTCAAGTGATCTAAACCTATGGTGGTAGAAAACACCGCAGGGAATAAAGGCAGATTTAGTTCGCTAAAGCCAACTTGGAGGGTATTATCAGGGCTTGTGATAAACTCCTGCTTATGCTCCTCTAAAAATTCTTGATACTTGGCATTGGCTTCTTGGATTTTGGCTTCTTGCAAGGCGGGTTCTAGCTGTTGGTGCAATTCTGCCAAACGATCCAAAAGGGGTTGTAATTGGGGCGGGGGGATGTTGTATTGCTCCTCTATAATGCTAGCTGCCTCATTGGAACGCCGGCAGAGTTCGTTATGTTCCTCATCATAGGCAAGCAATAGATTCTTGCTTTGCTGGTAAGCCTCCTCTAAGATTTGGCTCTCGATGCGCTTGATCTGCTCGGTGTAGATTTCTAAAGCCTGCTCTAAAAGGGCGACTTTTTCCTCCCATTGTTTGCGTTTATTGGTGGCTATGGTTAGGGCGACTGTGGCTGCGGCTACAGCCGCCATAGTCCAAGGTTCTGGAGTTAGCCAAGCCAAGCCAAGCAAATATTTGCGATACTCCTCAGTTTTTCTAGCATCGGCTAGCCCCGCCCTAGCCTCCTCTAAAAGCTTTTTAGTTTCCAAGCACTCCTTACAGATCGCCTCGTAATACTCTTGCAATTCCTGCAAGAAGTTACGGGTTTTTTGGTGTAACCCGTCCCTAAAAAAGCGCACCTGCGTGATGACTTGGCGCACCTCTTGGGTATTGACTTGGACTGGCATGCTAGCGTCCTAGATAATCTCTGGCTTCTTGAATTTTGCGTCTAAGCCAGCGCACCTGTTCGGTCGCCTCCGCATCAAAGCGTTTTAAAAACACCTCCAAATCCTTAAGCACTTCCTCAAACTCCAAATATTTGGGATCAGCCCAAGTATCCCCTAGCGCGCGGAAATGCGCGTTGAGATCATTAACCATGTCGTTGAGATCGTCCATGAATCGTTGCAGATGGTTGGTAAAATCCTCTGTTTCCTCAGGGTTGATAACCGCTTGTGCCATTGTGTTCCTTTGTTTTAAAATTTTCTTATCCCGCCCAACCGCCCACTTATTTATAGATTGTCCTCAGATCCGTGGGGCTTGGTGTCCCCCTGAGTGCTAAACTTCCTGTCCACTTGGCGCGCAGGTTGCACCGGTGTTTCTGGTTTGGGCGCGCGCTTGCCTTTTAACGCGTTCTCATAGGGTTTGAGATTCTCTTGGTGGAATCTTTGGATGCCACTAAGGTCTTTGGGCTCTTCTTCTGGCTCCTCTAAAGGGGCTTGGGGCGCGTTCTGTTTGCTTAAATCCACATTGGTAGAAAGCCACAAAGCACCATCTTCTAGTTTGTTGCCCGCAAAATCCTCTACACTGCATGCCAAATGGCAATCCATGTTCAAGAGGTCTAGCACCACGCGCACACTCTTAGCGTCCCATAGACTTTCTTCCAAGCGTTCTTTAAAATGGGGACTTTCAAGCACGATGGCGTGTTTGCCCACTTGGTTGAGCCAAGCAAAGGCGTAATCTTTGGGCACGCGCGGGTCAGTAATGTTGTAGTCCTCCTCGAAGGTTGCCCAAAAATTGGGCTCAATGTCCTCAAAATGCGCTTTTTGGCGGTTGAGACTCACGATGCCCTTGTTGGTGTGTCTAAAGACACACACGCGGTTATCCACCAATACAAACATATAAGCGTATGGCATGGTCGCTCCTTAATCTAAATGGATGTCTGGGCTTTCAAAAAGCAACTCCCCATCGCCAGAGAAAATGCCCACCTTGAGCGTGCTCGCGTTCAGCGCACAAATTTTCACCCGATGGGTTTCATCGTAGTAGCGATCGAGGCGCACAGAACGCCGTTTAGCCTCGTGAATGGGGAAATCGCTAGAAAAGGCTTTGGGTTTGTCGGTGTAATTAAATTCCAAAGTGTCCGCCATGACATAGTCTAAAAAGTCCACCCACTCGCCCACCTTAATGCGATCACGGCTGATTTCCACCTTGAACAAGCCGTAATCATCAATGCCCAAGTGGAATTTGAACTTAGGTCCTTCCTCTGCCTCTCTTTCTTGCAAGACGCGAATCCCCCTTGGACGCGGGCGGCTATCCAGCAGTCCAAAAACCACACCGGTTTTACAAGTGGGTTTGAAGTGGCTTTTTTGCTCTGGAGCTCGACCGGTGAGTTGCTTGATTTTTTCATCAGCTTCAAGCGTGCCTAAGGGTGGGTAGAGCTCAAATTCCATTTCTTCGCTTTCTTGTGTGCCTACCACGCTTGCTTGGTATTCCTTGTAGCGCGCCTTTTCCTTTTCAATGTGTTCTAAAAACAGCTCTTTGACAATGGGCGAACGGCTCGCATTCCCGCCTAAGAAAATGTGCAATTTGTTCAATTTTTTCATCTTTTTGGAGGCAAGCTCTAGGGCGTGGAAGAAGTTATCCACTCCCTTGCCAATCTCCTCTTTGAGAATGTGGAGCAATTTGGTGTAGTCAATTTTGAGATCGATCACATCTCTAGCCCCATTTTTGTTTAAGAGTTGGATTTTTTTGACCTCCTCCTCTTGTTCGTCGTCCAAATGATCCTCTTGCAAGCTCTCTACAAAGACACGCAAATGTTCCACCAAGTCTTGTAAATTGCGCTTGCCCTCGCGCGAATTGTCTAGTAACCCCCTGAGTGCTGCGCTATCCACGCCCTCGTAATTGGGGGTGGCAATTGCGATCTGCTTGTTTAGCAATTGTGAAAAGTTTTCGGGTTCTTCAAAGACCTTAGAAGCAAGCAATTCTAAGAGATTTTCCCCACCTAGGTATTTCATCCCCTCTGCTCCAAAGTGGGAGATGTCAAAACCAAAGGCTTTTTCTGCGCTTCTCTCCCAAGTGCCAAAGTCAAAATCTGTTGTCCCGCCCCCAAAGTCAAAGACTCCGTAATTGACAATACCACAATCTGGGCGCGCAAACCCAAAGGCTTGTAAGGCAGTGATCGCATAGGCAGCTGGCTCACTAGCCCTAAGCTCCACGCTCAATTGGTTGGTGTTTTCATCAAATACCCCTTTTGGCAAGGATTTCCTCAAGCCCTTTTCAAAACTTTGGCGGATTTTTTCGGCTTGCTCCTTCTCGTATTTAACCGGGTAGGAGAGGAAGTATTTCAAATGCACCCCGCTGTTCATGTTGTTGATGTAGCGCCCCAAAATGTAGGCGTAAAACTCAATGGGGTTGTTATTTGTGCACGCCATAAAGCTCCCTAAATCCCATGTGCGCCCATCGTTAAGATACTCCAAATCTTTTAGGCGGATTTCATAATGCGCCGTGCCCGCCCATTGTTTGAGCTTGTAGAAAAAGCGGTAGTAGTCATTCCCCGCTGCACGCTTAAACTCGTTAAAGGCGGTGTGGGCGGTGGTAAGGTCTTCTACCTCTGTAAAGGGGCGGTGTTCGAGCGCGCCATAGTCGCCTAAGAATTTTTGGTGGTGGCGGAACTCAATGATGGTGGGGTTTTCAAAATCCTTATCGCCCACTTCTTTAAAGGCTTCTTGCGTGCCAATAGAGATAAGGGTTTTTCTGCCCGAATCGTCCAAAAACGCCGCTGTGGTGCTCTTGGTGCCAAAGTCAATGGCGACTTCGCTATGTTTGATATCCACGCTAGGGTGGCGCGCGTTGAGCTCTTTATCCAGCTCAAAGTTAATCGCCTTGTTTTTCTTGTTCTCTTGTTCAAAGGGGTAAATGTCCCAATGCCCTTGGTTGGGGTCTTCTAACAAGGATGGGGAGTAGGGGTGCATCCCAATGGCGCGCCAATCCACCTCTAAAAGCCACTTATTAAAATCTTGGGTGGGGATGTGGATAGTGGCGTAGTGGGTGATTTGCTCTAGCGTGTCTACAAATTTCTTGGAGATAAAGGGGGTTTTGCCCCTCTCCCATGTTTGCATTTCCTTGATGTAGCTCAAAAACTCAGGCGATCCCACACAATCGTCCTCAGGCTTGACGCTGGAGATGAGTTTTACTAAGCGCACAAAGCGTTCTCGCTCCTCATCGCTCAAGTCCGCTTGAAACTTGATATAGCCCTCTTTTAAATCCTGCACTTTTCTTTGTGCCTCGGCTAACGCGTTTTTCAAGTCCTGATTATGCGCTTTGGCGATTTTCCTAAATTCCTTAGCTAGGGGGTGGTTGCTGGGCAGTGCTAGATTTTTAACACTCACTCTTGTTTTTATGCTCATGGTTGTCCTTTGTGTGTTGTTTTTATCGTGCCACGCTCACTAAGCTAGTGTGCTTGACCTTGCCTTTTTGCTTATAGCCCTGAAAATGCACCTTAGTGATATTGCCTTGGGTGGGCATACTCTGATCGACTTTGCCACATTGCTCGGAATTATAACGATCCCCCTCTTGCACCCTCAGGCGTTCCAAACCCATTTGCTCGCCCACTAATTCAAAGAGAATGTCAAAAAAATCTTGGAGCTGGGGATTATCCAAATGCCCCTTATTCTTGCTGTATTGATCCTCGATCTGAGTAGCCAGCATATCTAGGGTAAAACCCAAATCCTTACAAACCTCGTAGAGAAATTCCTTAAAATGGCGCGCCACTAGGGAGGGGATGGAGCTTTGCTTGGCGATTTCAAAGAGATTTTTGAGGGGCTCAAAATCCTTATACGCCTCTGCTAGCGCGCGCGCGTTGGCGACTTCTTTTTCTTTGGCTTTGAGATCTTGTGTTTTCTGATCTAGTTGGGTTTGCAGGGTGTTTTTGTCGCCCTCTAGGGTTTTATAGTCGCGATCGCGTTGCTTTTTTTGCTCTTCCCAGCCATCGCGCTGCGTTCTGCTTCCCTTTTTTGCGCCTCTAGCGTGCTGTAGTCGGTTTTGGCGGTTTTGATTTGCTCTTGAAGTGTCTTAATCTTGCTAGCGCGCTCATCCAAATCACCCTCTAGCCTTTTTACCTCATCGCGTGCGTCTTTTAGTTCTTGTGTCAGTGCGCTAACCTTATCCCCTTTTTCCTTCCAATCCTTGCACTCCCCCTTGAGATCCTTGATCTCTTTCTTGAGATCTTTGATCTTGTCCTTGAGTTTGCGCTTTTTGTTTGCCATCTCTTCCTCCTCTTGATAGGACACCTCTAGCTCTGAGGCTAGCTCCCCCAACGCCTCTTCTAGTGCCTTTTGGTGCCTGCGCGCCTGCTCGCTCTTTTGGTATTTAAACGCCTCTTGAATCTGCTCGTTTAAATCCTTTTTTTTTAGCTCCTCGTCCAACCCTAAGTCTGCTAAGATGTCTCCAATGGCGTTATAAGCGCTTTGGAGTTGTTTAGAGAGAGCCCCAGAGCGTTCATTAGCGCGCTCCAAGTCTTTTTGCAGCTGTGTGTTCTGCGTAACCGCGTTTTGGTGTTGGGGGTTATGCAGAATGTCTTTTCCCATAGCCTGCGTGTCTATTGAGTGTTTTGACTCGGGTGTTTTCTCATTGCCATTGTAAAGTTTGCTGGTCTTATGCACGGTGGCATCTAAAAAACCTTGTCCATCATCAATATGTAAAACCACTTCGTAGGTAGCCATTTGTTTCCTTTCAAATTGAAGTTTTGCCTTTGCGTGTTGCTGTGTTCTAACTCATGGATTCTCCTTATTGGCGCGGAGTTTGCGCGCAAGTAAGATCAAAGGACCACACCGGTGATCGGGGATTTTCTCTCCCTTAATGTCTTTAGGAATTTCTAGGGCGTTGCGCTTGAGCGCGGGGTTTGTTGGGTGCGTGTGCAATTGCAAAGACGCGGGGATTGCCTTAGCAAAGAAGTAAGCTAAGGCTTGGTTAAGCTCCTCTAGCTTGAGATCAAAACGGGGCGCAATGGCTAAGTGGCTAGGGACTTCTAGGGCTTGATCGCTTAAGATCACAAAAGCATGCGCCTTTTCAAGCTCTAAGCGCGCCTTTTCTGCCAACCACTCCCAAAAATAGGGCTTGAAGTCCTGCCACAAACTGTCGTGCCGACTCAACGCCTCAAACCCCTCTGGATTAAACACCCCTGCTGCGATCCTGGCATTTTCACACACGATTAACAAATTTGCCATGTGTTCTCCTTCAATAAGCTATTCACAACTCCACCCTTTTACACGCGCTGAGATACTTCCCACTCTCTAATCCCTCTTGTGTAGCGACCACAAATTCCAAAGCGCTAGGGCTCACCACACGCACAAATATAAAGGCTTGCGCGTTAGCGACATCTGTTTCTAGGCTCTTTTTAGAGATCGCCCCATCGTTGATACTCAGACTTTGCGCGCTCGCGCTGGCTTGGGAGGTGTAGTAGAGTTCAAAGTGGCTCTCAGACGCGTCTAAGAATTTCACCCATGTTTTATACGCCTGTTTTCTATCCAGCAGAATTTCAAATTTCTCTTTGCGCGCCCGACCCACATAGTATTTAAAAGCGATGTTTTCTTGGACATTGTTGTCAATAACTTGGATTGCCCCGCCTTTGCGCGCCCTAATAAGCCCAAAAGCCACACCCGTTTTGCCATTGGGTTTGTCTAAATCCGCGCTCTCTAGGGGTTTATGCAAAATAAAGCTAAAACCATCTTGGGAGAGTTGTGCGATCTTTTTCAAAAAGAGTTCCTCCACAAAAATGGATTTGCTGGAATTGCCCGCCAAAAAGATATGTAAGGCATCAATGTCCATCGCCCCATCACCCCCTTGTTCAAAATACGCCTCCACCGCAGCCACAAAGTCGTAAAAGAAGTTCTCCACCCCTTTTCTAATGCGCTCTTTAAATAGGGCTAGCACCTCTGGCGCGCTGAAGTCTAGGCGCACTCCTGCGCTTTGTTGCCCGTAGCGATCAAAGAGATTTAAGGACAATTCGCCCTCATCCTCAAAGTCTTTGCCCTCCCAAAGGGGGCGTAATTTCTCCATAAGGCTCTTGGTGTTGGTGTGCGCTTCTTGCGAATGATTGATCAACACTTCAGCGCCCAAAAACCCCTCTCCCTCTGCAGGTTGTCTAAAGGGAATTTGCTTCTCCAACAATAAATCTTTATTGCGTTTAAACACCTCAAAGCTGGCTAACTCCAGCAAGTTTTCCCCACCCAAGTAGCGATCTCCTCCACCTCCAAAATGCTCCAAAGTGTAGTCATAGCGGCTATGTGCGTCCGTGCCTTGGAACAAACCAAAGTCAAAATCTGTAGTCCCGCCTCCAAAGTCAAAGACTCCATAGAAAATACGCTCATTTTCACTTGGATCAAAGCCATAACCCTCTAAAGCCATGATCGCATAGGCGGCTGGCTCACTCGCGCCCGCCTCTACTTTAAGTTGCTTGGCTATGCCTTGATTGTGCAGGGCATTAGGCAAGGATTTGGCTAGCCCTCTTTTAAAGC
The DNA here is from genome assembly GCF_003660285.1 of Helicobacter labacensis. Lineage (GTDB taxonomy): Bacteria > Campylobacterota > Campylobacteria > Campylobacterales > Helicobacteraceae > Helicobacter > Helicobacter labacensis. The sequence goes on from NZ_QXQQ01000007.1 coordinate 45,085, forward strand.
TTTGCAAAATCATGTTGCGCACTTCTAGCTCGTAAGTTACGGGGAAAGAAAGCAGGTAATTTAAAAAAATCCCATGGTGTTGGTTGTTGATATAAAGCCCTAGATAGTAGGCGTAAATCTCAATAGGGTTTAAATCCTCTCCCTTGATCTGCAAACTCCCCTTCACTTCAAAATGCGCCTTTTGTTTGTCTAGAATCTGGAGTTTCTCATATTTATCGCCCGCCCATTGTTTGAGCTCGCTTAGATAAGCGTTATATTCATTAGACCCACTCCCCAAAAACGCGCTATAGGCTGTGTGTGAGATATTGACATCGCTCCATTGGGTTTTAGGGCGACCCGCTTGGGATTTGTAGCTTTTAAGAAAAGCGCTTAAATTGTTAAAGCTAATGATGGTGGGGTTTTCATACTGGTTTTTCTCAACCCTAGCAGAAAAATCCCCCAAGCCCACGCGCATAGGCAGGCTTTGGTTTTGACTTTGGCAAACCACCACACTGCTAGTTGTCCCAAAATCAATCCCCACCACACCTTCTTTAATATCTGCTTTGGGGTTTCTAGCCATCAAGGGGGGTTCAAGGTTGAGGCGCACCTTACCCCCCTGCAACAAATACGCCATATCCCAAAGCTCCCAAGAACCCCGATTGGCATCGCTTAGTATTCTAGGGTCGTATTCTTGGATATCCGCACGGCGCGTATCCGCGTTGGTGAGCGCGCGCACAAAAGTATCAATCTCCCCCCTTGCTAGGGGATCGTTTTCATCTACACAGAGGGTTTTAATCGCCCTAATGGTTTTCTTGGCATCCTTGCGCCTTTTGTAAAACTCCGCCCCCATGCCTAGCACAATTAATGCCCCCAACACCCCTATCACGATTGTCCAAAGTTTGAAGATAAGGGTTAGGATAATCGCTACACTGGATAAGCCCACTAAGGCTGTTGCGACTAGCAAAAAAATCTGTTCCCCTGATGAACCGCCGCTCTGTTTACTATCTCTAAGCGCCTCTATAAAAACCGCCTTAAGTCTTTGTTGCAAATTCCCCCTCTTTGTCTTGGCTAATTTGAGCGCCACCATCACCGTTGCAACACCCAAGATCAATGTTAAAATGAATAGTATCCACATGCGCTCTCCTCATACTCTCACTACAGAAGCCCTTTTGACTTCCCCGCTTCTAGAGTGCCTAAAGCCCCGCAGCAGCACTTCCACGACCGCCCCGCTGGCGTTGGTGCTAGAGTGGTGGCGTTGGTGCTTGGTGGGGTCGTAAGCTTGCCCCACTTCCAAAGGATCTAGCTGGTAGGGGGTGGCTTGTGCGTAGTAAGCAAAGAGGGCATAAAAGATTTCTACGAGAGTGTGCACACCCTCTGTGCTTTCTTTAAGCGCGTTATTGGTGTAATCCCAAAGCATTTCAATGTTTTTACCCTGCGTGCCAATGACTAGAAAAGTAAGCGGATCGCCCTCATTGAAGAGATTGCTAAGTCCTTGTTTGAGCGGAGCGGGCAAGGTCAAAAAGAGTCCGTAGGCTTGGATTTTGTGTTTTTCTAACTCTGCGTGGGCTTGATCTAATGCCTCCTTAGTGCGCTCTAATTGCGCTTGGGCTTGATCTAACGCCTCTTGCATGTTTTCTAATTGCGCTTGTTTTTGTCTGTGCGCTTCTTGCAGGGTGAGCAAGTCTTTTTCTAAAGTGGCTAGCTGGGTTTTATAGCCTTGTAATTCCTCTTGCACCTTGTGTATCTCTTGGCGCGCTCTTTGCTCTTGTTCTGCCATGTGTGTTGCATTGGTTTTTTCTTGGCTTGAAAATAGATTTTTAAAACATTGGATAAAACATTGAAACATCGCTTCTTGCACCTCTTGATCTTGGAGTAGGTCTAACACTTGGGTTTTTAGGGGGTTTTGCATGCTTATCCTTTATTGATGATGCGGATGCCATTAAACACTTCTTTGGGCTTACCCGGGGTGTTGTGGCGCGCAGGGGTGGGGGGCGTGGATTTGAGATCTTCTCTAAAGGCGATCATCGCCTTTAGAATGCTGGTTCTTTTAATGCCTAGAATCTGGTGGCGCAGTTGTTGCGCGTCGTCTAGGGAAGCGCGTTTATTGCCATGCGCGCTCTCGTTGCGGATACTTTGGAAAGTGCTAATGGTGTCTACAAAGGTTTTAGAGAGAAAGAATTTCAAGGGCACGGGCAGATTAGCGATCAAATTCCTCATCTTGTGTTGAGTCAAGATGAATTTATAGGTCCCCAGATTGGGTTTATGGTGTTTCAAGTCGCTAAGGATGTAGGTCGTGCTTTGCACCTGGTAACCCAAGCCCAAAACCCCTGAATCCACAGATGCCAAAAATTCTACTAACTCCTTAAAAAAGGCGTAGATCTCTTGCTCCAAGACTTTGGAATACTTGAGGGTGATCGTGCTAAAGTCATATAGGGGGTCTTGCTTATTGCCCTGAAACTCTAGCTCAGCGTAGATGATATTATCCAAGCTAGCATGGTGGAGTTTGTAGGCGCAATCCCCAAAATTGAGCGCGATTAGGTGATTTTTCAGGGTTAAAAACTCCTGACTCTTAAAGACATTGGGGTAAAACTTCTGGGGGCTCTCAAAATAGTTTCTCTCTTGTTTCATCTCTATGGACAAGGGGTAATCATAGTCATTGCCATAGATTCTAAAGGTGTGGTTGCCGTAGTTGGGGGTGGTAAAATTGGGTAAATACGCATCGCGGATGGTGATAAAATCGTTGCGTTCTAGTTCGCATAAATCCGTGATGATGAACCACGCCTCCACAGCGTAATTTTTCTCTTTATAGTAGTTTGGGGCGCGCACCTGCCCTAATTGCCTTTGCACCGCCTCCACCTTAGCCACAAACAAGCTCGCGTAATTCGTCAAGAAGAGCTGTAAAACATTGCTAGGGCTGGTGTTTTGGTAAATGCGCTGTAGGGTTTGGGGGAATTTGTGTTCCTTGTCCTTGGATTTAGGGCGAATCTTGCCAAAGGCAACCTTGCCATCTTGCTTGAGAATATCCAAGTGCAATTTAATCACATCGTTTTGGTAATAGTCATTGTAGAGAATGAGAAGATTTTGCATCAAAAATCCTAATAGCCAGTGTTTGCTAGATGATACCTAAGTGCTGCGACAGCTTATGTCGCTAGAATAGCTTTTTGTGGAGGAAAAGAATGAAAGACCATGACAAATTAGCCACGCGCCTCTCCCAAATTTTACTCAAGATCAACCAGGGCGAAGTCTTGCATGTGCGATCGCTCGCCCAAGAGTTTGGCGTGAGTGTGCGCACGATCCAGCGCGATCTCAACCGGTTTGCGCCCTTGATCGTTGGGGGGGGGGGGGGGGAAGTACCTTTCTTGTGATAAATTAGGCAGACTTCCCCATAATGCCATGTTATCCCTCATCACGCTCAGTGGGGCGCAATCGCTCTACCCCAGCCTAGAACCCCAATTTTTAAACGATCTTCTGCAAACCCCCCAAACCCTTGTTGTGCGCACGGATTTTGAAGAGATCGCCAGCGCGCAGCAAAGCTTTATGGCGATCAAAGAAGCGATTTTGCAACACAGAGTGCTATCCTTTAGCTACAAAAACAAGCCCCGCCAAGCCAATCCTTACAAACTCCTCAATAAACATGGCATTTGGTATTTGCTAGCGGAGGAGCAAGGTTGTTTAAAGACCTTCACCCTCAAAAAGATCAGCGCGTTAGAGGTGTTGGACGCGCGTTTTAGCCCCCAAGCGCACACCCTAGCCCAGCTTGACAAACACCCCGGTTGGTTTTGCCAACACCCTATCAAGGCGACTTTGCGTATCCAAAAAGCCGGCGTGCCTTATTTTTTACGCAAATGCTTTTTTGCCCACCAAGAAACATGTCTCTTAGACAATGGCGATTTAGAAGTGTCTGTGCGTTGCGCGTATGAAGATGAAATCCTCAATTTCATTAGGGCTTGGATTCCCTACGCCAAGCTCTTAACCCCCAAATGCCTGCAAGCCAAGCTGAAAGCCCAATTACAAGCCTATTTACAAGAATTAGACCCCTAGGATTTCAGGCGTTTGATCTTGGCTCCCAAAGCGCGCATTTTGGATTCTAGATTCTCATAGCCTCGATCCAAGTGGTAGATGCGGTGCACCCTAGTTTTGCCCTTAGCCACCAACCCAGCCAACACCAGCGCGCAAGAAGCCCTCAGATCGGTCGCCATCACATCAGCCCCCATGAGTGTGCTCCCCCCCTTGATACGCGCTAGCGAACCCTTTAAACTAATTTGTGCGCCCATGCGCTGTAATTCGCTCACATGCATAAAGCGGTTTTCAAAGAGTCGTTCTTCAATCAAACTCCCCCCATTGCACTGCGTGGCTAGTGCCATAAATTGGGCTTGTAAATCGGTGGGGAAACCGGGGTATTCGGTGGTGATGATCTCAAAGGGGGCGCGTGTGGGAGCGGGAGATATGCTAATGCTGTGCTGGTTGGGGCTTAATTCTTGGACATCTAGTTTAAAGCCAATTTCGCTAAGTTTGCCCAAAATGGCTTCTAGATGGTGGGCGTTGGCGTGCGCGCAACACATGCTAGAATTGGTGATCGCCGCTGCGCATAAATAAGTCCCGCATTCAATGCGATCGGGGATGATTTCTATGGGTTTAAAGCTTAGATTCTCTTGCTGTGTGCCCTGTATACTAATTTCGCTACTCCCCGCCCCGCTAATCTCCACCCCTGCGCTTTGCAAGAACGCACAAAGTTGCACCACTTCGGGTTCTTTAGCCGCGTTGATGATCTTGCTCTCTCCTTTGGCTAGCGCGGCAGCCATCACAATATTTTCTGTGCCCGTAACGCTGATCTTATCAAAGATAACATCGCAACCCTTGAGCCCGCCCTTTGCCTTGGCTACAATATAGCCCTGTTCGATATGGATGTGCGCGCCCATTTTTTCTAGGGCTTTCAAGTGTAAGTCCACAGGACGCGCCCCAATGGCACACCCCCCGGGCAAACTCACCTTGCACTTCCCAAAACGCGCTAAGAGCGGACCTAAGACCAAAATAGAAGCGCGCATTTTGCGCACAATGTCATAGGGGGCTTCTAGGTGAGAGATATGGCTAGCGTCTAGCTTGAGGCTGTGCAAATCCTCCCAATGCGTTTGCACGCCCAAGTGTTCTAAAAGACTCACCATCGCGCGCACATCGGCTACGGCGGGCAGATTTGTAATGTGGGTATGCGCCCCGCCTAGTAGAGCGCAGGCTAAGATAGGCAAAGCGGCGTTTTTAGCCCCTGAGATCGCCACACTACCGCTTAAGGGTTCTTGCCCCTTGATTTCTAAGTAGTCCATTTAGTCCCTTTTCTTGTGTTTGAGCGCAAGACCTATGGTGTTGGCGATGGATTTAGCCAGCTTGGGGTTGGCATTTTCTAGATCATGCCCGAATTTGATCGTGCGATCGATGTCTAGGTATTCGCTCCCTGCAATGTCTTCTACAAAACCTAGCCAATCTCCCTCTTTGACATTTTTAGGCAGAGTGTTGTAGTAGCGCGTAAAATTCTCTAAGAGCACCTCAAAATCCCCCTTGGTTTTTAACATTCTAAAATTGCTAATGAGCTCGCTTAAAGAGGGGAGCTTGGCGCGGGGGGGTGGGGGTTGAGAATAGGTGTAAACCAGCCCGATAATAAAGACGGGAAAAGCCAGAAAAAACCCCGCACTCCAATAGATCGCATAAAACCACAGATCGCCCATTAGGCTTTCACCCATTGGTAAAAATCATTCGTGGCTTGCACAAAGCCATCCATGCTCCCACAGTCGTAGCGCGCGCCCTGAAACTTGTAGGCTAAGACTTGTTTGCGTTGGGATTGCTCCAAGAGCGCGTCTGTGATTTGGATTTCTTGGTTTTTACCCGGCTTGGTGTTTTTAAGCACACTAAAAATATCCGGGGTTAAGATGTAACGCCCGATGATGGCTAAATTGCTGGGGGCTTCTTGGGCTTTGGGTTTTTCTACCATGTCCATCACTTGGTAAACCCCATGGGCGATCTCCTGCCCCTTGATAACCCCGTATTTATGCACCTCTTCTAGGGGCACCTCCTCAATGGCGACAATACAGCATTGGTATTTGGCATAGAGTTCTACCATTTGGCGCAACACGCCCGGACCTTGGGAGTTGATGCATAGATCGTCTGCTAGCACCACACAAAAGGGCTCATTGCCAATGAGGGTTTGGGCTGTGTAGATGGCATGCCCTAGCCCCTTCATTTCGTGTTGGCGGGTGTAGGAAAACTTGCAGGCTTGCATGATCGCGCGGATACTCTTTAGGTATTCTTCTTTATTTGTGCCATTGATCTGGTGTTCTAATTCGTAACTGATGTCAAAGTGATCTTCAATGGCGCGTTTGCCCCTCCCGGTTACAATCGCCATCGTGTCGCACCCTGCCTCTAGGGCTTCTTCTACGCCATATTGGATCAAGGGTTTATTCACAATGGGCAACATCTCCTTAGGCATAGCCTTTGTGGCGGGTAAAAAGCGCGTGCCATAGCCCGCAGCAGGAAACAGACATTTTTTAATCATGGTTATCCTTGTGTTGGAGTGTGTCTTGGAAAAAGGCGTTGAGATCAAGGGGCTTGGCATGGGGAGCAAAAATGCGCTGGTAGATGATGTAATTAGCCATCACCTTTTGCCCGTAAATGCGTGTTTCTTCATAGGGGATTAATTCCATACTCAGCCATGGTTCAAACTTGCCGGGTTCAAAAAAATGCCTTTGATTCAAAAGCCGTCTGAAAAACCCGGGACCGGCGTTGTAGCAATAAGCCACAAAGAGAGGGTGTTTAAATTCGGCTTTCAGATAATTGAGGTAGTAATTGCCAAAGGGAAGGGCGATCTTGGGGTTAAACATGTCGGTGAGCTTAGTGGGACCCACACCCATTTTCTGGGCAAAATTGGGCACATTGAAGGGCATGATCTGCATTAAACCTAGAGCATAAGATCGCGAAATCAGCGCGGGCAAGAGCAAACTCTCTTGGCGCGCGATGGCGTAGGCTAGCGCTCTCTCTTGCAGAGAGCCCCAAGTAATAATGTGTTCGTAGGGAGCTAAAAAGTAATGCTGTTTGGGGTTGTAACGCCCTAAGAAATAAGCTAAATGGGGGAGGGTTTGGGGGGTTTTTAGACTCTCTAGTCTTTGATTGCGCGCGGGACCCTCTGGCATCGCCAAAGTCTTGTCCTTAAAAATTTGCCAAGCAAAGGGGTCGCTGATGTCAAAGGGGGGCTTTTTATGGCGGGCTTGCAGGGTGGTTACTAGCTGGTAGACTGGGGTTTTGTGGAGCTTGAAGTTAGCATAGAGGCTAAAGAGATTGGGATTATCGCTTTGGCTCAAACTCTCTAAAAGCGCGGAGTCTTGGCTGACTAGGTATTGCCAAAAGAGGGCTTTATCTTTGAGAAAGGGGTTAGTAGCCAAGTAGGCGGTGCGTTTGAAATAATCCAGCGCGCGCTCTTCTTTGTGTTGCACAAGCGCGTTGATCCCTAGCACAAAAAAGGTTTTGTCATCACTATTAGTGATATGGGCTTTGGCTAGAGATTTTTTAAAGCGCAAAAAGCGCGCGTCCATCACGATGCGCTGGATAATTTGGTTGAGTTTGGGGTCGTTTTGGTTGATGAAAGATTCGAGCCATTCGGGGCTAATGTGGTGGTCTAAGAGTTGGAGGCGTTGTTTGTAGGGCAGGGCGTTGTAAATGAACACCAAAGTGGAAACACTGCTTTTAAACAGGGCTTTTAAAATGTCATGCTGGAGTAAAATGCCAATGGAGGTGTTGAGTTTGGGGTAGTCTTTGGCAAGCTTGCCTTGCATGAGTTGCAATAGCGCGTGTTGGGATTGATCTTTGGCGTTGCTAAAGATTTTAGAAACACTCAAACCCAAGGCGATGCAAGAGGCATCCTTTAGGGCAAGCTCTTTGAAAGACAAGAGACTACACAAATTGGGCACACCTAAGCTTAGCGCTTTTTTAGCGCGCATGGCTTCTTGGATCGTTGCACTCTTGTAGGTAACCAACTTGTAAGCCACCTTGGCTTCTTGGGTCGTGGTGCTCTCTTCTTTAAGAAACATCCAAATGTAAAAATCGCGCGCGATGCCCGCTGGTTTGTTTTTAAGAAACTCTAGGCTTAGAGTTTGCGCGCCTAAACAGCCACACACACAACACACACACAGGACTCTAAGCACGCTCACCCCCGCGCGTAAAGGAACAGGACTTTTACCACAGTCATGTCGATAAATTGCAAGGCGATGACCACGGCTAAGGGCGAAAGATCGATTCCATTGAAGAGCAAAAAGGGCAACCACGATCGCACCTTAGCAAAGAGGGGTTCAGTGAGGCGGTAGAGAATCTGCACTAGGGGGTTATTGGGATCGGGTTTGATGAAACTCAAAATCGAAGCGATGATCACCACCCAAGTATAAATGGTGATCAGGCTGTGCAAGATGGTAGCCAGCGCGCCTAAGATAGTGTCCACAACCATTAAGAATCCTTTAAGATCAAAATTTCGGAGGCAAAGGCGCGCACAAAGGGGTAGAGCAAGCGCAACTCCAAGCCACAGGCTTGACCGGTGAATAAGATACGCAAGGGTTTGAAAAAATCCTTGCCCTTAAGTTGGCTAGCCTGCATAGCCACTTGCTTAAAGTGGGCAAAATCCTCTAGCTGCGCCAAGTTTAAAGTTTGCAAGGCTTTATAAAGCTTTAAGCAGGGATCATAAAAATTCTCCCCCTCATAGTCTTTTTGGATGTCTTTAGGGCTAAACATGGCTTCCAGCTTGCTTTGCAATTCGCCCACAGTGCTCGAATCCTCTAAAAAAAGGCGGGCTAATTGGGCTTTATTGGGGTGGTTGAGTTTTAATAGGGTTTGGAGTTCTTGGAGGTCTAGGTTAGCTAGGTGCTTGTGGTTAAGATGGCGCAGATAGGACAAATCAAAGCGCGCGTTTGTTTTACTCAGTTTGCCTAGTTCAAACCATGCGCAACTCTCATTAAGGCTAAAGATGTCTTTAGGGGGGCTATAGCCTAGCGCAATGAGATAATTGGCTACACTTTGGGGCAAAAAACCCTGTTGCAAGAGCCACACCACGCTAGAGGCGGCATCGCGCTTACTCATCTTTTTGCCCGTTTCGTGGTTGAGAATGAGGGGCAAATGCGCGTAGGCGATCTGTGTGTGAGCAACCCCTAAGACTTGGGCTAGGGCTTGTTGGATGAGGATTTGCTTAGGGGTGTTGCTAATGTGATCTTCGCCTCGAATGATGTAGCTAATCTTGTAAGTGAAATCATCGCACGCGCAGGCGAAATTGTAAGTGGGGGTCTTATTGGCGCGCAGGATCACAAAGCTGTCCAATTCATGGGGTTCAAAGCTAATCACGCCCTTGATTTGGTCTGTAAATTTGAGCGCGCGCATGCTCCCCCTCAAGCGCACCACTGGGTGGGGGTTACTTTTTGCTTGCAAGAGCGCCCATGCGTCATGGTAGCGAAAGGGGCGTTTTTCTTGTATGGCGCGCTGTTTTTGATCCTCTAAAAACTCTGGGGTGCAGTGGCAATAAAAAGCCAAGCCATGTTCTAAGAGTCTTTGGGCGTAGTCTAAATGTGTGGGCAAGTTTGCGCTCTGGTAGATGAGTTGATCCCAAGAAATCCCCATAGCCCTTAAGAGATCTAAGATTTCTTGTCCTTATGGGGGATATTGCGCGCGGTGTCGGTGTCTTCAATGCGCACCATCAAGGGGCGTTGGAGTCGTTTAGCGGTGATAAAGTTGAGCAAGGCGGCGCGCAAATTGCCAATATGCATGTCCCCAGTGGGCGAAGGCGCGAAACGGAGCATTAAAAGCCTTTTTTGCGTAGAATTATAGCCACTCTTGTTTATTACAAACTTGAGAAAACCTACAGCTTGAGATTTTTACTCGCTAGATTAAAAGGAAGATCATGTTTTTAGAACGCATGCACCCGCAAAATTTTACCCTAGAGTTAGAGCATATCGGTCCACACCCCACCGGGCAAGCCATCATGGCGCAAAAAGCCCAGCTCTTGGCGTTCAAAATCACTAATTTGCCCTTGAGTGCTGCTCTGAGCTTGAAACAAGAAGCCTTGCGCGTGGGCGCGGAATTAGCCACCCCCAAAGATTGCATCTTGGCTAAAAAAAGTCATTACACTTGCTTATTAGTTGGCACTACCGATCAGTTAGAACGCTTGCGCGCCAAGTGCGCCACCCAAGCCTTTGGGCTCAAACGCCTAGCGCATGCGCTCCAAACCCATTTGCAGGCTAGTTATCCTAAAACGCCCGCGCTCATGGGTGTGATCAACCTCACTCCCGATAGCTTTTACCCCCATAGCCGCCACAACACGCGCCAAGCCCTAGAAACAATCTACAAGTATCTAGAACAAGAAATCCCCTACATTGACATCGGAGCGGCTAGCTCACGCCCCTTTAGCGCGCGTGTGAGCCCCCAAGAGGAGATCGCGCGCTTGAAAGACATTTGTTTAGAAATTAAAACCCAAAATCTCACCCAGCGCGCTCTATTTAGCCTAGACACCTACAACCCTAAAAGCGCGGATTTCGCGCTTGGTTGTGGATTCCAACTCCTCAACGATGTCAATGGTTTTAGAGACGAAGAGATGTGCTTGGTGGCGCAACGCTATGGCGCTAAGGTGATCTTGATGCACTCTTTGGGTGTGCCCATGGATATGGATTGCTTTGCCCCCTATACCCATCTGTTTGAAGAGATGGACGCGTTCTTTAGCGCGCAACTAGCGCGTTTGCAGGAATATGGAATTGAGGACATTATCTTAGATGTGGGGATTGGCTTTAATAAAACCACCGCGCATAATGTAGCGCTCATTGGGCATTTGGAACATTTCTTGCGCTTTGGTTACCCCCTACTCGTGGGGGCGAGTCGCAAAAAATGTGTGGGAGAAATTTGCGCTAGGGAGGTGGAACAAAGATTGGCAGGTAGCCTAGCCTTGCACCTAGTGGCTTTGCAACATGGGGCTAGCCTTTTGCGCGTGCATGACACCCAAGCCCATTTGGACATGCTCAAAATCTACCAAGCCTTGCAAACAACCAAGTTACCATAATAAGCATTGGGCGCGCACAAGGGGGGATCGCACGCAATTTTGCATGGGACTTAGGCAAAATCTGTTAGCATGCCACTATCTATTTTAAAGGATTATGATGGCAGAGCAAAAGGGCAAATCGCTCAATTTATTTGACATCCGTTGGATGTGGTCTATGTTTGGCACCGCCATCGGGGCGGGGATTTTATTCCTACCCATTAAGGCGGGCGCGCATGGCTTTTGGCCTGTGGTGGTGATGGCGATCCTAAGTTTCCCAATGACTTGGCTTAGCCACCGGGCACTAGCGCGCTTTGTCAACGCCATAGGCAACCACGACATCACCCATGCTGCTACTTATCTAGGCAAGAATGCCGGCTTTGTCATCACCTTCATCTACTTTTTTACCTTTTACCCGATCTGCCTAGCCTATGGGGTGGGGATCACCAACACCGCCGAATCCTTTTTTTCCCACCAGCTTGGTTTGCACTACTTTGAGCACAACCGCTTTTTTCTAGCCGAACATTTGGTGAGTGGCATGATCTTTGTGATGATCTTTAGCACCACTGTGGTAACGCGCATCGCCAATATCTTAGTCTACCCGATGGCTCTGATTTTGCTCTTGTTTTCCTTTTATCTCATCCCCTATTGGAAAAGCGCGATGCTAAAGGAAATTCCGGGTTTTGGGGGCTTTTTTGCAGCGCTGTGGTTCACTTTACCCGTCCTAGTCTTTTCTTTTAACCACAGCGCGATCATCTCCACTTTCGCCCAAGCTATAGAACGCCGTTATGGGGAGCTCAAGCACTTTAAAACCAACCAAATAGAATTACTCAACACTTCCTTTTTGCTCTTTTTTGTGATGTTCTTTGTCTTTTCTTGTATTCTCTGTCTAGAACCCGCCGACTTCATCAAGGCTAGAGAGCAAAATATCCCCATTTTGAGCTATTTTGCTAACACCCTAGATAACCCCATTGTGGGCTACACCGGTCCCATCGTGGCGTTTTTTAGCCATTAGCACTTCTTTTTTTGGGCATTACTATGGGGCTAAAGAGGGGCTTAAGGGGCTGGTGGTGCAAAGCTTTTTTAAGCAGAAACTTAGCCCTAGCCGCCACAAGCAAATTGATGTCAGCGTAACTTTGTTTCTATGGATTAGCATTATTCTAGTTTCTTACTACAACCCAAGCATTTTAGGTTTCATCGAGAGTTTAGGCGGGCCGGCGTTAGCGACCATCACCTTTATCCTACCCATTGTGGCGATGTATAAATTGCCTTCCATGGAATCTTTTAGGAATCCTTGGGTAGATGGTTTTTTATTGATCGTGGGGGTGTTGACCGTGCTCAACGCGATCATCGGTCTTATAGTTAAGTGATCAAAGGAGAACAGATGGATATCCAAACCCAACAAGGGCTCTATGCCCAATCTATGACTTCTATCTTTAAAATTGGCATTGGTCCTAGCTCTTCGCACACCATAGGACCTATGGACGCGTGCGTGCGTTTTTGTGCGCTTTTGCAAGATCGAGGCTTGTTGGAACGCGTGGCGCGCGTCCAAGTTACCTTGCATGGTTCTTTGGCTTTGACGGGTAAGGGGCACTTGACAGATTTAGCTTGTTTAGTGGGTTTGAGTGGGATTAGCGCTAGAAAAGTGAGCGTGGCGCAACGCCAGCAGATCGTCCAAAGAGTGCTTAAAGAACAAAAACTCTATTTAGCCCAGCACCATGATATTCCCTTTGACTTCGGGCGTGATATTCTCTTTGAGAACAAGGCGTTAGCCTTGCATGAAAATGGCATGGTGGTGCGCGCCTTTGATGCGCAGGGGCAGGAGTTGATCCAAGAAACCTACTACTCCACAGGGGGGGGGTTTATTTACACCCAAGAGGAATTGAGCCATAGAAAATCCAGCCCCGCCCACGCCAAACACACCCCTTTTGACTTCAATAGCGCTAAGGAATTAGAAGCCCTATGCGCCACGCACCATTGCCATATCGCCCATATCGTAGCCCAGCATGAAAGCGCGCTATTTGGTCCAGACTACGCGCGCGGTTATTGCCTAGAAGTCTATGAAGCCATGTTAGCCTGTTATGAAAGCGGGGTGCATGCTAAGGACAAACGCCTCCCTGGGTGCATTGGCATGGAACGCTTGGCACCTAATATCCAAGAGCGCATGGCTAAACGCGCCGATGTTAAAGACCCTCTAGCCGTGATGGATTACATGACCATGTATGCGCGCGCCATTAGCGAAGAAAACGCCTGTGGTAATAAAGTCGTTACCGCGCCCACCAATGGCTCTTGTGGGGTTGTGCCTGCTGTGTTACTCTATTGCCAAAACCACATCAAACCCTTGAGCCAAGAAGAGATTGTCAATTTCTTACTCACATGCTGTGCGGTGGGTTATCTTTACAAAAAAAATGGCTCTATTAGTGGGGCAGAAGCAGGATGTCAGGCTGAGGTGGGGGCGGCTTCTTCTATGGCGGCTGCTGGATTTGCCTTTGTGATGGGGGGTGGAGTGCACCAAGTCTTAAGCGCAGCCGAAATTGCGATGGAACACCATTTGGGACTCACTTGCGATCCAGTGGGGGGGTTGGTGCAAATCCCTTGCATTGAAAGAAATGTCGTAGGGGCGATCAAAGCCGTAGCAGCCGCGCGCTTGGCTCTAGAAGATGGTTACCAAGCCAAAGTAGGTCTTGATGAAGTGATCTTAACCATGTTGCAGGTGGGTAAGTCTATCGACTCCAAATACCGCGAAACCTCACTAGGGGGTTTAGCGGTGAATGTGCACATCCCTAGATGCTAGGGGAGGGGGTGTGCTAACCTTGTTTAAAGATGGCTGACACCAAAGATTTTTTGGGCGGAGGGAGTCCCTTTGATTTCTGTCTTGGCGACCACGATGGGGTGCATACTAAAGATTTGGAAATCTTTAACTTGGGGCTCTTGATGGGATGAATGGGAAGTCTTGAAGCTGGACACCGCGCTCACGATTTGGTTGAGAATCTTGGCATCAAAGAGCATGGGGCTAGGTTTTCCGCTTTTGAGAGCCTGCATAGTGGGGGCATTCACCAAAACATTGTCAACAACAGAAACAAAGTTTGGCATTTGGTTAATAAAGCAAGGATCGCTAGCCACATTGTTAGCCGATACCCCTTTGTGCTCGTGTTTGGGTTTTTTCCCTGCTTCTTGCCAAGCGATCACCATTTTTGACATGTTAGGAGTCATGTCAGAAACAATTTGGTAAACACCATGCAAAGCTGTGCCTTTTTTGATGAGCACCGTTCCACGCGCGTCTTTGACATTCTGCGCCACCACACAAGAGATTTGCCCGTTCACCTCTGGAATGGCTTTATCGCCAAAATGGCAACTAAAGCTTGCGCCCTGCGCGACCACAAAGTCTTTAGGGCTGTGGCTAGGTGCTGCCAAGCAAAGAGAGCCAAGCAAAGAGAGAGCTAAGATAGATTTTTTCATCGTGTTTTCCTTATTTTATTGTCGGGATGGCATACGACATCATCGCCACCCCTTCTTGCGAGTGCGCCAGCGCACAGAGCGTTGAACCAATGCCTAGTCAAGGCAAAAAAGCCAAGAAGCACCAAAGCCTCTTGACAAAAAGAAACCCCCAAAAACGCGCCCCCATCTTTGGAGCGCAAAAGCCACTTGTTCTAAAAAGGCTCACAAAGATCATAGCACACAAAGATTAATGGATTTATAGATTAATTTAAGAGATTTTGAGATATTTCTATACATGCCTAAAATCTCACTTGTGAATCTTACACTCATTATTATGTTAACATGCAATAGTCCCGCAAGAGTGCCAAAAAAAAACGCGCACGCAAACGCGTGGGGTAATCAAAGAGGCTTGAGATACCAGTGCCCTTAATCAGCAAGCAGAGAAAAATCAGCCCTCAATGATCAACTTGGTTAATGTTTTGTGAAAACCCCCGCGCACTTTAGCGGTAGTAGCGCGTAAACCCAACGCTTATCTGCCCACTTTTTAAGGAGGACTAGAGTGCGCCTAGGCGCGCTTAGTGTCCATTATGGCGAGTGCATTAGCGCGCTGAGCAAAATCGACACTCTAGTGGCCTACCAAAGCGCGCTTTCAAAAGCCCTAGCTAAGGGGCAAAGTTACGCGCAATTTCTCAAGGCTAACCCCAACTTGTTAAGCGACTTGGATAAAAAGCGCAAAGAGCGCATTTTTAACTACAATTTGATTTACGCCAATACCAAGGGGAAAATGTTGCGCTATGAGAGCGCGCCGCCCATTGAAGACTCTAGCGATGGGGATGGGTGGTATTATGAGTTTCATAGCCGCCATGACGATAGAGCGCGGCATTTAGAGTTTGATAAGATCATTCTGCCCCGCAAGCATCCTTTTTGGCAAACCCACACCCCCCCGCTAGACTGGGGATGCCGCTGTGAGTTGCAAATGTGGAGTGAAAGACAATTAGAGAGAAAAGGCTTGAAGGTTAGCTCTAAAGAGAAGATAGAGAAACTCAATGATGGACGCTACGCGTCCAGCGCGCACGCTGGGGCAAAAACGCGGGGCTTTAAACCCACGCCAACAAGACTTACCACATGGGCGCGCGGGATACGAGGCTAATGTCTACCATTTCCTAGCCCAATTCTTCAACACCAAATTACAAAAATACGCCCACAACCCCCAAGCCACTAGCTTGCTAAAAAATCTCTTAAAAGACATCAGCGCCAAAAAAGCGCGCTTTAAGACCTTGATCAGACTATCTAAAAACCCTAATGCTAGTATGCGTTTTGCTAGCTTAAGCCCCCAAGTGGCGCAAGATTTGGCTTTAAGCCCCCATGTCACGCTCAAAGCATCGACCCTACACTCTAAAAGCGATCTCTTTGATTTTTATCTAGCCGGGGAGGCACTCTTAGAGCCCCTCTATAGCGCTTTGGATCAAGATAAGAGTATAATTGTAGGGCAAAAGCTAGGAAGGTGGTATGCTTTGCGCTTAAAAGGAGGGGAGTTAGTGGGGCTGGAGCACTCTAAGATCGCGGTGGCAAAAGAGGGGTGGAAAATTTTAAAGCTGAATTTGGAGAAGTTAAAGCTTGTGCAAGACCCCGCGCATCTTTTTAAACAAAGACTTCAAAACACATTGATAGAACTTGTGGGGCTTTTGAAATTAGACAAGAAGCAAGAACGCCACATTTTAGGCACACAGGGGTATAAACAAGGCAGAAGTTTCTATAAGCAAATGCCTAGCATTGAACAAATCAGAGAGTGGATTAAACAGAGTTTGCGCATTGAGTTAACCAAAAATAAGAGCGCATGGAATAAACATGGCATCATTAGCCACCCTAATTTTGAGGGCTTTGTGATGCCCATGGATAGCAAAGAATCTATTAAGGCGTTTAAAAGTAAACTACACTGGAATGACAAAGGGGAGATTCATATGGTTCCTGTGAAAATTAAGGAGTAGAGTGAAACACTTGCCTAATATGGATCAATATAAAGACCCCCTAAAGATCATCTTTGTAAACGGCGATGTGTGGGAGGGGGTTAAGCTTTACTATGCGTATTATATCAATAGCTATTCTTATGTCCCTGAAGGGGATGAGGATTGTTTAGGCGTGGTGTATCAAGGAGAGCATTATTCTTTACGCGCTAGCGAGATCAAGGAAATTATAGGCGCACAGAAGATGATCAAACTTAAGGACTGGTTTGTTTTTTGTGAGTTTGAAAACCCCTTAAACGATATAGAAGAAGACGCGCTAGCTTTAAGAACAAACACCCCGGGCATCTATTCTTTAAAGGCGCGCGGGCTTGCCAACATAGAGCTTTTAAAAAAGCCTAGCTTTCAAGACCCTAATTTTAAGAAGTAGTCAAGTGTGCGCGCTTAAACCCCGCGCGCCCACTGCTAAAAGAAATTAAAGCGTGGAATGAGTGGGCACATTTAAACCCCCACTGCGCGCTGGGGCGTAGCCCCATATCGTGCGCTGGGGCGTAGAATCCCAAATAACTTAAGTGAGTGGGATGTTTGAGCCCCAAAGGCGCGGCTATGGCGCGCTAGTTTGCGCTTCATTGGGCACCACTAGGGGTTCACTTAAGTCTGTGGCGGTGTTTAGAGCGCGTTTTTTGGGCGTTTTCTTGGGTTCAGCGTCCACATTAGCGCTATTGGCGTTATTAGCGTTATTCACCACACTTTCTAAAGCCTTTTGCACGCTTTCTAAGAGCTTTTCTACCACTTGGGTGCGTTCCTCTAACGCACCAAAACGCGCCTCTAGCGCGCCAAAACGACTCTTATAGGCATCTAAGTTGAGTTTGAATTTCTCAAATTGTTCCACTAATTCTAACGCGCCAAAAATGCGCGCGCTACTTTCTTCCTCTAGACTCTCTCTGAGTTTGATGGCTTGGGTGGCGTTGTCAATTTCCATGTTTGTCCTTTTTGGTGGTTTGGTGCGCGCCCGATTGGCGCGCTGGTGCATAGCACCCACACACCTAAGTTAAAAACACGCAAGGCGTGGATCTTAAACACGCATTAATACGCATCCTGTGTGTTGGACGCATAGCGTCCAAATTTAAGTTATTTGGGTGCTTGCGCACCAAGCGCACCAGTTGGGGTTAAACTTTTAAAAGCTGCGCTTCTTCCTCAAAGATTAAACTATCTATATAACTTGTAAAAATGCTATTTCGTTCTTTTTCCTGCGCGCTCAAGTTTTCCCCCTCTGAGCGGAAAAACGCCCTGCTAAAGTCTATGCCCCTCTCTTGCGCGTAGGCTAGAGCCTGCGCATAGGGTCTTTTAGTCTTAAAACTCGCAAAAGAAGTAACCTTGTAGCACTGCCACAATTCCACGATATAGGCGTGGTAAGCGTCCTCTAATTGCATCAAAAAATCCGGCTCTAGCTTGTCTAATTCTTCTTGATCGTCCTTAATGTTTTCATAGTGCCACACCTGTGGGCTTTTGCTAGGCAAGTCTTTTATTTGTGCGCGCTGGAGAATAATGGTGTCGCCTATGTGTTCGCTTAAATCCATTTCT
This sequence comes from Helicobacter labacensis, assembly GCF_003660285.1. Taxonomy (GTDB): domain Bacteria; phylum Campylobacterota; class Campylobacteria; order Campylobacterales; family Helicobacteraceae; genus Helicobacter; species Helicobacter labacensis. The sequence goes on from NZ_QXQQ01000007.1 coordinate 63,088, forward strand.
ACCTGCTCCCTTGTGGTAGAAGTCTGCATACCATTATTCCCCCCTTGGTGCTGTGTTTCCTCGCGCGTGTAAGATAGGTGCGAATAAGTCATTATTCCATCATACCCGAATTTGTGCGTGTAGGTTTTAATCCCCTCCTTGATCACCACTTTAACCTCCCCTGTGCGCTTGTTGTAAACCTGATCTTCACTGGGTAAATCCAACTTATCCGGATAGGCAATTTTTCCAAACAAGGGCAATCTATGCCCACGGGGGTAGTATTTCATCTTTTCTAAAAAGTCATGGCTATTGAGTTGATCGATCATAGGGCGGATAAATTTGCGCTGGTGGTGCTCAAAGAGTCTTTCAACCACTTGCGTGTCAAAAGCCCCAAATCTCTCGCTCACCAACATAGAAAAGCCCTCTTGTATTTGCGCAATGCGCTTTTTTAAATTGGCTTGCATCGCCTCTTTAGTGCGCTGGCTATTCAAGGCAAAATCGCTAGTAGGAAAAGGCAATTTGAGCGGGTCGTAAAACGCATTCCCCGCCTTGTGTCTGTGCGCGCTGTTATTGATCTGTTCGGCAAAGAGGTTGGGCTGTTTAGTCCCTAAAATCCCCTTCATGCAATTAGGGGCTTCTAGCCCCGCTCTATAGCCTAGAGTGCCCGGGTTTTCATCCTTGTAAATGCTCCCCTCTGGGAAAATAGCATAAGGGTTGTAAATGAGCGCGTAAGTTACCCGGGTGTTCTCTAGGGCTAGGTTCTGCTTAATGAGCTGTGCGCCTGCGCTAAACCCACTTATAGAGCTTTGATCAAACTGGGTCGCGTTGCTGGCGTAATCCTTGAAAATAGAGCTAGTGATCGTGCCAACAATGTTAGCAAGCGCGCTAGTTACTCCCGTGGTGATGGTAGCAATCCCGGCGGGTGTGCCCACCCCAAAGCTAAATACAGAAATAATAACCCCTGCCACAATGCTAAAAATCGCCTCCAAAATCGCCCCAATGAAGGCAAATAAGTTACCCCCCTTAAACGCATCTTCAAAGATTTGGAAATGCCCATCGGCTTCGGCTTTAGCCGCTAGCATCGCTTGTCTTTCTAGTATCCCATCGCTAATATCTAGCTGGTAGTCATCCCTGTACTTGGTGTAGACATCCTGCAAATACACGCGGTGGTTGTGTACAAAAGCCTTATACTTAGGGTCTGCCCTGTTGCCAATTAAAGGCATTAAAGGGGACTTTTATACTCTATGTTTAGGACTTCTTGCACACTCTTAGCCTCTTTTATGGCGCGTCTTAGGCGGTGTCTGTAGCCTAAAAGCTTTGTCAAAGCCTTGTTATAAGCCTCGTACTTGTTGATGATCTTTTTAACTAAGATCGCCCTAGGTTCGTCCCTAGCTAGGGCTAGCGCGTCTATGAAGGGGGTGGGAATTGTGGGGTCAGTGGTGATGGCTTCTTGGTACTGCTTTTCAAAAGTCAACACCTCGCCTAAAGGAATGTGCGCGCTGTGCATGCGTCCTAAATCTTGGCTAAAAAGCGCGTCTATTAGGTCTAATTGGCGTTGCTTAGCCTGATCCAAGCTCATAGGAACTAATTTGCCCTCCTGCAATTTCAGCCCCACACAATAATAAGCCTCTTGGTCTTGGGGAATTTCTAACACCATTAACTGCTCGGGGTTGTAGTTGGGCAAATCCTCTCCCTTGAAAATATCGCTAATGGCGTTGTCCTCAATGAGCGCGTAAAACCTATTTGGCTGGCAAGTCCCCTTAGCGTCTTGTTCTTGCCCTTCCACTAAAACATATTGCAAACGCTCTTCATGGGCTTGTAAAATTTCTTCTTCTTGCGCGCTGATGTCCATGTTCACTCCTTTTAAGATGTGGGGGCTTTGTGGCTAAAGCTGATATAGCCATCTCTTGCCATATTTTTAAGCGGCTCGATAGAGTCTTGAAAATGCCCTATGGGCATGTGTCTATTCCCATAGCGGTATCTAAGAGTGCGCGCGTTATAGCCATAAGCCTTTGCCATCTTAGTGATACTGCCAAATTTGTAGATTATTTTGTCCTTGTCAAAGTGGATGTAAAAAGCCATGTTTCTCCTTTTTGCCAATAAAAGCAAAAACTAACAAGAATTTCAAGGGTTAAAAGATAGAATGTAAAAAAGGAGTGATGATGTTGGTAGAAATCCCGGATAATTTAATCCAACTGCTTGAATCCAAGGGCTTAAGCGTCCTGCAAGCCCTAGAAAGCGCGCTAGAACTCAACGAAGAAAGCCTGCAAGCCCTACAAGAAGCCTTAGAAAAAAACGGGTATGCGCATTGAAGAAACCCGCGTATTCAAAAAGGATTTAAAGCGCGTGGGTTTGAGTGTGGAATTAGTCCACATGCTATACCTGTTAATCAAGCGCGAAACTCTACCCTCAAGCGCGTGCGATCACCGCTTAAAAGGCGCGTTTAAGGAATTTAGGGAATGCCATGTTAAACCCGACTTATTGCTCATTTATCGCCATGTCGGTGGTATCTTAGAGTTAGTGCGCTTGGGGTCTCATAGCGACATCTTTAAAGCCTAAGCCTCTAAATGGTGCGCGCTGGGGTATTTTTGCCACTTAGAGCCCTGTGGCTTAGATTCCCCCCCCTGCATCGCCTGCACTTGGCTTAACTCCTCGCTAGTGGTGTGCGCCTCCACTAATGCGCCTTGTTGGCTATACTTCTGCGCTTTGGCTTGCAACTCTAGTATCTGGGCTTGGATTTTTTGCAATTCTAGGGCTTGGAGTTGTTCATTATAAGGGGCTTGCGCTTGGGCTTGTTGCTCTTGGGCTTGCTGGGCTTTGGTGATGATCTCCATCACATCCGCGCTAATGGGGCTGTCCATGTCTTTCAACATCAAGGGCAATAACTCGGGCAAGAGATCGGGGCGGATAGGTCCAATTACCTTTAAGAGTTCGTTCCAATGGCTAAATCTCTCGTCCTTACTCTCT
>NZ_QXQQ01000008.1 GCF_003660285.1 Helicobacter labacensis
ATGTTTACAAAGCCTATAAGCGGGCTAAAAGAGATTTAGACGCGTTGGCTAGTGATCCCAAATACCAAAATCGCGATGTGTAGTCTTAAGTGCGCCTTATTTGTGTTCTTGTGCAATGTGGGGGGGGCTGGTGGGGTGGCTTATGGCTGGGGGGCTGTGGGTTTACTCAATTTTGAAGGGGCGTTTATAGGCTTTTTACTGGTCTTGCTCACAGGATACCAAAAACTCAAAAACGCCTTGCAAAACCCCACGCAAAAAATCCCTTCTAAATTTGTGCTGGGCATGGAATTGGGCTTGAGCTGGGGCAAGATCGGAGCATACATGTTACTCTTGGGCGCGCTCTTGGCTCTCATGCGCTTTGGACTCTTTGTTCCCCTCCCCTATCTTTTGGGGCTTGGGGTGTGTTTGGGGAGCGCGCTAGGTCTTTGCCTGCTTAAAAAACCCTAGGCTTGTTTGAGCTTTTGGACGATCTGAGAAGTTTGCCTAGCGATCGCCCACTCTTCATTGGTTGGCACGCGCAAAATCTGCACGGCTGTGTTGGGTTGGCTTAGATTCACCACGCCCTTGGGCAAATTTTCATTGAGTTGCGCATCGAGTGCCATGCCAAAGTTCTCTAAATTGGCGCAAACGGCTTTGCGTAGGCGCGCGCAATTTTCCCCCACCCCTCCCGTGAAGATCAACGCATCAATTCTGCCTAGGGCTAATAAGTAAGACCCGATGTATTTGCGGATACGATAGGCATACATTTCAAAGGCAAGTTTGGCTTTTTCATCGCCTTGTTCGATCAACGCCTCCACGCTACGCATATCGCTTTTACCACACAAGCCCTTTAACCCGCTTTCTTTGTTCAACACATCATTAACCTCTTGTAAGCTCTTGCCCTGAATTTGCATGATATAGCCTAGTAAAGCCGGATCCAAATCCCCCGAGCGCGTCCCCATAATGAGCCCCTCTAAGGGAGTCAATCCCATAGAGGTGTCTACACTCTTGCCCTCTTTAATGGCGCACACACTTGCCCCATTGCCTAAGTGCAAAGAGATGGCGTTGAACTGATCGTAGGGGATGTTTAAAAACTTGGCTGCTTCCATCGCCACGAAGTGGTGTGAAGTGCCATGGAAGCCATAGCGGCGCAATTTGTAGGTTTCATAGAGATCATGGGGCAGGGCGTAGGTGAAGGCATGGGGGGGGATGCTTTGGTGGAACGCGGTATCAAAAACAGCCACTTGGGGGATGTGGGGGGCGCGTTTTTTCAGGGCTTGGATCCCCCTTAAGTGCGCAGGATTGTGTAGGGGGGCTAGGAAAGCGAGTTTTTCAATGTGGGCGATCACCCCCTCATCAATCAGTGTGGGTTCAATGAATAAATCCCCCCCATGCACCACGCGATGCCCCACTCCATCTACATGCCCCAAACTCTTTAACACCTCTAGATGTGCCAAAGTGTCCTCTATGTGTTGCAAACCGGCATCGTAGGTAGGGATGTCCAAACATTCCTTACTAATCTGGGCGTGCCCTTGGTGGGTATAAATTTGGGCTTGCGAACACTCCCCGCCAATCTGCTCTACAATGCCCTTAGCCAGCACGCTTTTTTTCTCCATGTGGAACAACTGGAATTTAATAGAGGAACTCCCTAGATTTAAGACGAGAATACGCATGCTCTACCCCTGTGCTTGGATAGCGGTGATAATGATCGTGTTGATCACATCTTCTACCAAACAGCCCCGACTCAAATCATTGACCGGTTTTTTAAGCCCTTGCAATACAGGACCGATGGCTAGAGTTTTTGCGGTGCGTTGCACGGCTTTATAGGCGATATTGCCCGCGTCTAAATCCGGGAAAATAAAGACATTGGCTTGTCCGGCTACAGGGCTTCCGGGCATTTTCTTAGCCCCTGTTTTAGCATCGATAGCCGCATCAAATTGCAAGGGACCATCAATGAGAAGATTCTCATCTAAATGGCGCGCGATCTCCAAAGCCTCACGCACCTTATCTACATCAGGACCCTTGCCAGAAGTGCCCGTAGAATAAGAGAGCATGGCAATTTTGGGCTCGATACCAAAACTCTTAGCCGTGCGCGCGGAACTAAGAGCGATATGGGCTAACTCTTGCGCGCTGGGGTTGGGGTTGATCGCGCAATCAGCAAAGACTAGCACACGCGTATCCAAGCACATGAAAAACACACTAGACACCAAACTCACACCCGTGTGGAGTTTGATAGTTTGCAAGGCAGGGCGCACGGTGTCTGCTGTAGTGTGCGTGGCTCCTGAAACCATACCATCGGCATGCGCGCTATAAACCAACATGGTCCCAAAATAAGTCGGGGTTTTGACTAACTCTTGGGCTTCTTGTAGGCTTAACCCCTTGCTTTGGCGCAAAGCATAGAGGGTGTTAGCAAAATTGTCTAAATACTCAGAGGTATTAGGGTCTATGATCGTGCACGCTTGCAAATCAAGCCCTAAGTCTTTGGCATCTTGGGCGATCTTGCCAGCTTGACCCAGCAAGATGATCTTAGCGGCTTGGCTTTGGGTGATCGCTTGGGCAGCTTGCAGGATTCTAGGGTCTTGACTCTCGGGCAAAACAATGGTCTTGAGCGCGCCTCTAGCGCGCCTAAGCAACTCGGCTTGGAAGCGCACCGGGCTTAGGATCGCGCTCTTGCTTTGCTGGATGGCTTGTAGTGCTGGGCTTAAATCTTGTGGCAGGGCATCTAAATCCAAGACAAGGTGGTTGGTCTCACTCTTGTGATACCCCTGCGTCAAACTCAGCGGGTTAACAAGCCCAGCACGCACCAAGCTAGAGTGGGCTAGCGCGCACGCATGCGCGTCCCCTTGTAAAGCATTGATCACCACCAAATTCAGATGTTGGGCGAGTTTGGTAGCGATATTGGGGTCTAAGGCTTGCAAATTCTCCAACGCGCTAGAGCGCAACAGGAGATAATCCTGCTTGGCTAGTTGATCTTGATAGGCTTGTAGCCAAGGCGCAAAATCCCCTTTTTCTAACAAGGCGATGAGCCTAGGCACGGTCAGACCTAAGGTGGCTTCTACAACCTTAAAACTCTTAGGTTGCGTGGCGAACATGCCCTCTAAACAGGCTAAACTCTTTTCTTCTAGCGCGCCACTTGGCGCGATCAACAATATCCCATAACCCATTGGTCGTCCTTTATGTAAAGATAGTGTTATTATAACTTACTCTTGATCCAAGAGCTTTAAAATTTGCGCGACCACTTGGGGGGGGGGTTGGTTGGCGTTGATAATGTGTTGGGCTAGGCGCGCATACAAAGGGGCGCGCGCTACATAGAGCTCATAAAGGGCTTGTTGGCTTGTAAATAAGGGGCGTTTTGGGCTATCTTGTAACAACCGTGCGTGTAGAACTTCAAAATCGGCTTGCAAATAGCACACCACCCCGCTCCCTAGAGTATTATAAAGGGGCATACCCCCCCCAGTAGCTACCACGCAATTAGAGAGCCCGTTGAGGCGCGCGATGCATTGGGCTTCTAAATGCCTAAAATGCGCATCCCCATAGAGGGAGAAAATTTCCCCCACACTCAACCCCACTTCTTGGCAAATCGCCACATCGCTATCCACAAAGCCATAACCCAAATGTGTGGCTAGCAACTCCCCCACACAACTCTTCCCACTCCCCATAAACCCAATGAGCCACACCTTCATGCAAAGAGTTTGCTACCCAAAAATTCCCCTTGCATTTCTTGGGCGATCTCTAATAAGCGGTTGTATTTGGCGGTGCGCTCCCCCCTAGCTGGCGCGCCTGTCTTAATCTGGGCGGTATTAAGCCCCACAGCAAAATCCGCGATAAAACTATCCTCACTCTCTGCGCTACGGTGGCTCATCACACAGGCATAGCCCGCACGCTGGGCGCATTGGATTGTCTCTAAAGTCTGGGAGAGCGTGCCAATTTGGTTGGGCTTGATGAGAATCGCGTTGGCTAATTTGCGCGCGATACCTTGTTCTAAAAGGGCTTTATTGGTTACAAAGAGATCATCGCCCACAAGCTGGATTTTATTCCCCAAAGTGCTGGTGAGTTGCGCCCAGCCTTCGTAATCCTCCTCACCTAGAGCGTCCTCAATAGACACAATGGGGTATTGGCGGCACAGCACACTGTAATGTTCAATGAGCTCCTCACTCTCTAATTCCTTGTCCTCGCTATTGAGGGTGTAACGCCCTTGGGGGTTTAGCAGTCCACTACTAGCGATGTCTAAAGCCAGCGCGATCTGCGCGCCCGGCTTATAGCCTGCCTTTTCAATGGCTTTGAGCAACCACTCTAGGGGTTCTGTGTTGTTTTTAAAATCGGGCGCAAACCCCCCCTCATCGCCCACCCCCACGCTATAGCCCGCCTCAGACAACATCGCTTTGAGATGGTGGTAAACCTCCACACCCGCGCGCAAGGCTTCAGAAAAGTCTTCAAACCCTAAGGGCATGATCATATACTCTTGGAAGTCTAGGCAATTATTGGCATGCGCCCCTCCATTGATGACATTGAGCATGGGCACGGGCAAGATACGCGCGTTTAACCCCCCTAAGTAACGATAAAGAGGCAGGTGCAAGGACTGCGCGCTGGCGCGCGCCAATGCCATAGACACCCCTAAAACCGCGTTTGCGCCTAAATGCGCGTAATTGGGGGTATTATCTAGAGCTAGCATGAGCGCGTCTGCCCCAGCTTGATCATAGGGGTCTTTGCCCTGTAAAGCGGCGTTGATGTGCTGGTTGACAAAATTGCACGCTTGCAAAACCCCCTTGCCTAAAAACTTAGAAGAATCCCCATCTCTTAGTTCTAGCGCCTCTTTCTTGCCCGTGCTAGCCCCGCTAGGCACGATCGCCACACCCACACTCCCATCGCTAAGAACTACCTTGGCTTTTAGCGTGGGTTGGGCGCGGCTGTCTAGGACTTGGCTGGCATAAATTTGTGCAATATGCATTCTATTTTCCTTAAATGGTGTGGAAGGATTTTAGCAGAGTATTGTTAGATTTGGACGATCAAAGCCAAAATCCTAAAATGTGCCTATTACGCGTTAGTGTTACTAAATGTAAGTCGCGCCACACCTAATTTATAACATTCAAGGTTTATTAACTAAACGCTTATTTTAGTGCACGACAATGCTCGGTAAATCTTTCAAGGGGATGAGATGGCAGAACAAGCGGAAGTTTATATTTACAGCGCGAAACGAAGTCCTATAGGGTCGTTTAATGGGAGTTTGTCTAGCGTGCCGGCCACAACTTTGGGGAGTGTGGTGGGCGCACAAGCCCTAGAGGCTAGCGGGTTTGATTCTAGCTTGGTAGATACCTGCATTGTGGGCAATGTGATCAGCGCTGGACTCAAGCAAGCCCCCGCTAGGCAAGTTGCCCTCAATGCTAATTTGCCTAAGTCTGTGGGCTGTTTTTTGGTGAATGAAGCTTGTGGCTCGGGCTTGCGCGCGGTGATGTTAGGGGCTAATGCCATCGCCCTAGGGCGATCCCAAGTGGTTTTAGCAGGGGGGATAGAAAACATGAGCCTAGCCCCGCATTTGCTCATGGGGAGCAGGGGGGGGTTTAAGATGGGCGATGCCAAGTTAGAAGATAGCTTGTTTAAAGATGGTTTGCTAGATGCTTACCAACATGCCTTAATGGGGGACTTTGCCGAAGGGTGCGCTAAGGATCACAAGCTGAGTAGGGAAGAACAAGATGGCTTTGCCAAACACAGCTATGAAAAAGCCCTCAAGGCGCTTGAAACGAAGGCTTTTGATTTGGAGATCGTGCCCATTAGCGTTAAAGGCAAAAAGGGGGAGGTGCTGGTGAGCCTAGATGAGGAGCCGGGTAAGGTAGATTTTGACAAGGGCTTGAAACTCAAGCCTGCCTTTGATAAGGAGGGGACGATCACCGCCTTTAATGCCAGCAAGATTAGCGATGGGGCGAGCATGTTAGTCATTGCTAGCCAAGAGCTAGCAAAAGACACTTCTACTAAACCCTTAGCTAAAATCCTAGATTACAATTCTTTCAGCCACGATCCCCATCTCTTCCCCATTGCCCCTGCTCCGGCTATCAAAGAACTTTTAAAACGCAACCACAAACAAGTGGGCGACATCGATCTCTATGAGATCAGCGAGGCTTTTGCGGTGGTGGGGCTTTTAACCCAAAGAGAATTGGGGCTCAAAGATACACAGGTAAATGTGCATGGGGGCGCGATTGCTTTAGGGCATCCCATCGGGGCGAGTGGGGCTAGAATTTTAACGACTCTAGTCCATGCCCTGCATACCCACAACAAGCATTTAGGCGTGGCGTGTCTGTGTGTGGGGGGGGGGCGAAGCGGTGGCGATGTTGGTTGAGAGATTATAGGGAGCGCAGATGAAGGTGGTTAGCAGTATTGAGCAAGCCATTGCGGGCGTGCAAGATGGCATGACGATCATGTTTGGAGGCTTTGGGCTGTGTGGCATTCCAGAAAATGCCATTTTAGCCCTAAGCAAAAGCGGAGTTAAAAACATCACTTGTATTTCTAATAACCCCGGGGTGGATGACTTTGGGCTGGGCTTGTTAGTGAGAAACAAGCAAATTAAAAAGATGATTGCTAGCTATGTGGGCGAAAACGCCACCTTTGAGCAGCAATTTTTAGCCGGCGAAGTAGAGGTAGAATTTAATCCTCAAGGCACTTTAGCCGAGCGCATTAGAGCCGGGGGGGCGGGCATTCCGGGCTTTTACACCCCCACCGGGGTAGGCACGATCATTGCTCAGGGCAAGGAGCACAAAGAATTTAACGGGCGCACCTACATTTTAGAAACCGCACTTAAAGCGGATTTTGCTTTTATTAAAGCCCAAAAGGCAGACAGCTATGGCAATCTGATTTTCAATAAAACCGCGATGAATTTTAATCCCATGATGGCTAAAGCGGCTAGGGTGAGCGTGGTAGAGGTAGAAGAGATTGTGGAGCTAGGCGCGTTAGATCCTAATTTTATCCATGTCCCCGGGGTGTATATCGATCGCATTTTCAAGGGGAGCTTTGAAAAGCGCATCGAACAACTCACACTCAAAAAGGGAGAATGATGGATTATAGCAACATGGGTTGGAGTCGCCAGCAAATGGCGCAAAAGGCGGTGGAGGATATTAAAGACGGGTATTCCATCAATCTAGGCATTGGCATCCCCACTTTGGTAGCCGATTTCATCCCCAAAAATATCCGGGTGATGTTGCAAAGCGAAAATGGGATGCTTGGCATGGGACCCTTTCCCACACAAGAGCAGGTCGATCCCGATCTCATCAACGCGGGCAAGCAAACCATCACGCAAGGGATTGGGGCGAGTTATTTTAGCTCTGCTGAGAGTTTTGCGATGATTAGAGGGCAACACATTGATTTGACGATTCTAGGGGCAATGGAGGTTTCAGCAAATGGGGATTTAGCCAGCTGGATGGTGCCCGGTAAGCTAGTGAAGGGCATGGGGGGGGCGATGGATCTAGTGGCAAGCGCGAAAAAAGTCATTGTGCTCATGCAACACACCGATAAAAAGGGTAATTGTAAGTTAGTCAAGGAGTGTAGCCTGCCCCTCACAGGTCCTAAGTGTGTTTCTAAGGTGATTACCAATTTGGGGGTGTTTGCGATCAAAAAGGGCAAGTTCATCCCCCTAGAGTTAGCCCCGGGGGTGGATCAAGCCCCATTACCTTAAAAGGAGGTGCTAGAACATCATCATGCCTTATGTCATCACAATCCAAAAAACAGCAAAGGACGGACATGAAATACCTAGTCAATTTAGATAATGGCGGGACTCTCACAGATATTTGTGTGGTGCGCGGTTCAGAGGTGCGTTACACCAAAACTCTAACAACCCCCGTGGATTTATCTGAGTGCTTTTTTAAAGGCATCACAAAAGCCAGTGAGGAGATTTATGGCGCAGGTGGTTTTATCAAGCTATTGCACACCACTGAGCTGATTCGCTACTCCTCCACCCAAGGGACAAATGCCCTAGTGGAGCGCAAGGGACCCAAGCTAGGTTTGATCACCGATGATCCCCACTTGCATGCCAAACTCACCCAAAGCGCGAATCAAAAAGACCTCTTTGAAAGTTTGGTTGGCACGCGTTTAGCGCTCTTGGGTCATATCCACGATCCCCATAAAATAGAGAGTGAGTTGGTGAGCGCGGTTAACACCTTGACTAATAAGGGCGCAGAACGCTTGGTGGTGGCTATAAAGGATAAGGACACCGAAAGGGAGTTCAAGCATGTTTTTTTACTGCAATTCCCTAGGCACTTGCTAGGCTCTGTGCCCGTGCTCTTTTCATGGGAGTTTACTAATGACACGAGTCGCACTAGACGCATTTGGTCAGCGTTGCTTAATAGCTTTTTACACCCCACGATGGAGCGTTTTTTATACTCTGCTGAACACCGCCTCAAAGCCCATAAGGTGAAAAATCCCTTGCTCATTTACCGCAATGATGGCGCGTCCTCGCGGGTGGCTAAATCTGTCGCGCTTAAAACCTATTCCTCAGGTCCTAGGGGGGGGATTGAGGGCACAAAAGCCTTAGCTAAAGCCTATGGTTTTAACCATGTTTTGATGGTGGATGTGGGGGGCACCACTTCAGATGTGGGCGAAGTGGAAGCGCACAAGATCAAGACTGAAAGACGCGGATCTGTGGAGGGCATTCAAATTTCTTTTGAGCTGAGCGATGTGAAATCTTTTGGGGTGGGAGGTGGATCAATTTTGCGCGTGGATGATAAGGGTAGTATCACCGTGGGACCAGATAGCGTAGGGGCAGCCCCCGGACCGGCTTGCTTTGGCTTTGGGGGCAAGGAGGCGACCATGACCGATGTCAATGTGGCTTTAGGGATCATCGATCCAGACACCTATTTGAATGGACAACAAAAACTAGACAAAGAGCGCGCCATTCAGGCGATCAGCGAGAAGATCGCCAAGCCCTTGGGCGTGAGTTTAGAAAAAGCCCTATTTGCCATACAAGAAGCCTACGCCCAAAAATTAGCCGCATGTTTGAGCGCGCATGTGCAAAAGGACACGGTGCTAGCAGCCTTTGGGGGCGGGGGACCTATGAGCGCGTGTTTGGCTGCAAAAAAAGCGGGCATCAAGCGCGTGATTGTGCCTAAATTGGCTGCGGTGTTCTCTGCTTATGGGATCAGTTTCTCAGATGTCGCCCAAACTTTTGAGCGCGACATCACGGACTTGAGCAAGTCTGAGATTGAAACAATCCAAGCGCAAATGCATGAACAAGCCAAACGCCACATGTTCCAAGAGGGTTATAATTGGAGCGAGTGCAAGCATGAATGGAAAGTGGTGGTAGAAAACGCCGATGGGTCTGAAGACCATGTTACCCACTTGGGGGACACCGCCCAAATCAATGTGGATCAAAGGCGCATTTTGGCATGCCATGTGCGCTATGAACTCTCCCACCCTAGTTTGCGCGCCAGCTTACCCAAACCTAAAACCAGTGCCAAAGTGAGCGGTAGCCGTGAGGTGCTACAAGAGGAGGGGAAACGCCCAACCCCTGTGGTGATCTTGCTAGACCAACAAGCCGGCGCGCACATGGATGGTCCTGCCATTGTGGAGGGTCCCTATTTCACTACAAGAGTGCCTGAGGGGTGGAGTTTGCTCATCACCGACAATGGCGATTTGATTTTAGAAGACAAAGCTTAAGGAGAAACCATGCGCGTTCCAATGACTGAATACCTGATGATCGATCTCAATAGTGAAAGGTGGCTGTGCCGTGTGTGTGGGCATGACTTTGGGGATGCTAGAGACACTTACAAAAAAGGCACGCTCATTTACGATCGCAACCCCGAGGAGATCCACCCCCCCATTTTAGACCCCAAACGCTACCAGTACACCTTTTCTCCCGATCCTAAATTTTGCCGGATCTATGAGTACTACTGCCCCACCTGTGGGACCCAGATTGAAACCGAGTATGTCCCCCCCCATTACCCCCCCACCATTGACATGCTTTGGGACATTGATGACTTAAAAAGGCGTTGGCAAGAGATTGGGGAGGACCCAGAAACCAGCGTGCATTATGGTCCGGGGGAAAACGCCCAAGCGGATTTGCGCGCCAAATTTGACAAAAAATAAGGAGCTGGCATGAAACGCATTTCTGTAGACATTGGCGGGACTTTCACGGATTGCTTTTTTGCATGGGATGGGACTTACATTGAATCTAAATCCCTAACCACGCACCATAACCTCTCTTTGGGCTTTAATGCCGCGCTAGATAACGCCTGCAAGATGGCGGGACTTACCCGTGAGCAGGTGTTAAAAGAGGTGGATAGCGTGCGTTATGCCACCACTTTAGGCACAAACGCCCTCATTGAGGGCAAGGGTCCTAGAGTGGGAGCCATTGTTACGCATGGCTTTGAGGATACCATCCACCTTTCAAGAGGCAAGGGCTATGGGGAGGGGCTAGATGTTACCGAGCAGGGCAATATGCCCAATGCCCAACGCCCTGACCCTATCGTGCCAAGGCGTATGGTGCGCTCTGTCAAAGAGCGCGTAGATAGCGTGGGCGAAATTTTAGTCCCCCTGCAAAAAGAGGATGTGCGCAAGCAGGTGCGCGATTTGGTGGATAATGGCGCACAAGCCATTGTAGTCGCGCTCACCAATGCCACAGAGAATCCTAGCCATGAGCAATTGGTGTTAGAAACCATCTTAGAAGAATACCCCGCCCACGAACTAGGAGCGATCCCGGTGATTTTAAGCTCCCAAGTCTCAGGGCGCAAGGGCGAGTATGTGCGCGCCAATACGACTATCATTGACGCATTTCTCTATGAAATCATGTTCCATGCCCTGAGCCAACTCAGCTCTAACTTGCGTGATAGCGGGTATGGCAAACCCATGCTGGTGATTCACAATAGCGGAGGGATGGCACAGAGCAATTCCACAGATAGCTTGCAAACCATCCACTCTGGACCTGTGAGTGGGGTGAGTGCTTCCCAGCACCTCTCAGAAACTACAGATATTGGCAATGTGGTTTGCATGGACATGGGCGGGACTTCCTTTGACATTGGGATTTTACCCAAGGGCGGGGTCAAGCACTACGACTTCCAGCCCGTGATCTGCCGCTGGCTCGTAACTTTGCCCATGATTCACTTAAACACACTAGGAGCGGGGGGAGGATCGATTGCCACCTACGATCGCATCCACAAGGCGGTTAAGGTGGGTCCAGAAAGTGCGGGCTCTGATCCCGGACCTGCTTGCTACGATCGCGGGGGGCTTAATCCTACGGTAACCGATGCGGATTTGCTCCTAGGCTATTTGGATCCGGAGAATTACGCCAATGGGGTGATCCCTCTCAACCCCAAACGATCCAAATTTGTCATTGAGGACAAGCTTTGTGATGCGCTGGATTTAGATGTGATCGAGGTAGCAAAGGTCATCAAGCGCACGGTGGATGAGCAGATGGCAATTGGCATTGAAATGGAGCTTAGAAAAAACGGGGGCAATGTGGATGAATTTACCATGGTGGCTTATGGGGGCAATGGACCCCTGCATGCCTGTGGGATTGCCTACCATGCTGGGATTAATAAAATTCTCTTCCCCCCCTTTGCATCCGTGTTTTCGGCTTTGGGAGCGGGCAATATGAAGCCTTTACACATCCACGAGCGCAGTGGCTACATCGTGCTTTACGAGCCCATTGAGCGCAAGCTCTTTGATGAATACGAGCGCATGAACGAGTATATCGAGGAGCTAGAAAGACGGGGCAAGGAGGATTTACGCCGTCAAGGTTATGACATCTCTGGCGTGCAGCACCGCTTAGAGATGGATATGCGCTATGGCAACCAACGGGTTACTACCTCTGTGGTGCTGGACATCAACCGCTTTAATCATGTGGGCGATGTGTTGCGCGCGATTCGCACTTTCTCAGATGTCTATGCTAAGCGCTATGGCAAGGGGGTAGAAGCCCCAGAGGCCGGAGTGCGCGTGCAAACCGTGCGGGTAGCAACCTTCATTGAAACCGATGTGGTGCATTTTAAAGAGCTCTACAGCGATCACAAGCGCACAATCCCTAGCGCTAAGAGCCACCGCAAGGTGTATTATGTGGATGAAAAAGAACCCATTGAAACCCCTATTTACGATGAAAGCGTGTTGAACGCTAACTATGTCATCCACGGACCTGCCATCATCACCACCAAGAGCACCACCTACTTGATTGAGAAAAATTGGCGCGTAGAACCCACGCCTCAAGGTGCTGCTTGGCTTTTAAAAGACGGAGTAGATTCTAAATAAGGAGAGAACATGCAAAACCAAGGAACCCATGTGCAAGCCCACAAACACCCCCATGCCCACAGCCACCACGAACACGCCCCCAAAAAGGAGCTCAGCGCGGAGGAACAAGCGTGGGTGGATGATTTTATGAACGAAACCACCCTCTTTTTAGGTCCCGATCCAGCCATCATGCGCCACCACTCTATTGCTAAACGCACTCCCCTAGAAGAGGAGGTGCTTAAAAAAGGGGGTAATCCTCTGCTCTATGATAGGATTCGCCGCCGCCTAAGTGGCTCTTTAGATGAAGCCTTTGAGATGTGTGAGAGCATGGGGGCAGCTCCGGGGGCAAAATGGGCGGATTTGTCCGTAGCGGTCTATACTTCTAGCGGGGATGTGTGCTATATGTCTAATCGGGGTGTGATCGCCTTTGCCGCCGTCTTGCACCACCCGATTCGCTACATCATGAAGTATTGGAAGGACGAGCCCACCGTGGGGATTCATCCCGGGGATGGTTTTTTCCACAATGACGCGCGCTTTGGGTGCGTGCATAACACCGATCAATCCATGCTCACTCCGGTAATTCGCAATGGAGAGATCATCGCTTGGGTGGGCGCGACCATCCACGAGGGCGAAAATGGGGCATGTGAGCCCGGGGGGATGCCCTCTGGCTCTGAAACCCCCTTTGATGATGGCTTGCGCGGGAGTCCTATGAAAATTGTTGAGCGGGGCAAATTGCGCCGGGATTTGCTCACCTTTTTGCAACACTCCACGCGCGATCCTAAGTTGATGCTCGCCGACATTAAGGTCAAAATGGGAGCAGTGCGCCGGGTGATGGACATTGTGGATCGCATGATCGATGAATATGGCATCGATGCCTTTGTGGGGGCAATTCGCATGACTGTGGAGGATGTGGAAAACGAAGTGCGCCGCCGTATCGCTGCCATGCCCGATGGCATGGTAACCGTGGAGCAATTTGTCGACTCCACACTCAAAGAAAATATCTTGATCAAATTTGCCTGCAAGATCACAGTCAAGGGCGATCACATGACTGTGGATTTGAGAGGCTCTGGCAAGGAGATCATCAACCGCGCCATCAATTCTCCCCTAGCCTCCACGAAGGCGTTCTTTGCCCAAGCGATTTTAAATCACTGGTGGCCCGATCTGCCCCGCTCTACAGGGGCGCTCTCACCCATTGAGATCATCTCCGATGAGGGCACTTGGGGGGATTGCTCTTATGACGCGCCCAATGGGCAAAATTTGCAAGCCTCCTTTAGGGCATTTAGCGCTTTGCAGATCGCTTATGCCAAATTGCAATTCTCCATGCACACCAAATACGCCAATGTCCTAGCCCCTTGGTTTAACCAAATCAACGACTTTTTATGGGGTGGGGAGACTCAACATGGCGAGCAGGTGGGCAACTTGTGCGCGGATTTGAATGGCATGGGCGGGGGGGCAAAAGCCTTTAGAGATGGCGAGGATGCAGTCGCGCCCTTGTTCTGTGCGATGGCAGACATTGGCGAACAAGAGGTGATGGAAGAAGAAGTGCCCTTCTTGCAACTAGTGAGCAAGCGCGTGGTGCGCGACAATCAGGGCTTTGGCAAGTATAGAGGGGGCATGGGCTATGAAATGATTGTGGCTGCGCGCAACACACCCGAATGGGGCTTTATGACCGTAACTTCGGGGGCGAAATTCTCTAGTGTGCCCGGGCTCTTTGGGGGCTATGGGTGTGCGACTTACCCCCTAGCGATGGTCAAGGGGATCAATATCTTTGAGATCATTAAGAAAAACCCCGAAGAGTTTGACCTCTCTATGGAGCGCGTGATGAATGAACGCCCCTTTAAAGGGGGGGTTTATACCACCTACCACATGGGCTTGCAATTTGACCGCTCCCAAGAGGGCGAGCTTTACATGATCGCCCAAGGCTGTGGGGGGGGTTATGGGGATGTGCTCGAGCGCGATCCTGAGATGGTGATGGAGGATTTACAAATCGGGCGCATCTCTGAACATGTCGCCTCCAACATCTACAAAGTGGTTTGGGACAAAGAGACTTTTGTCGTGGATGAGCAAGCCACCGCCCAGCTGCGCGCCAATGAGCGCAAAGCCCGCTTAAAAAGGGGACTGCCTTACGATGAGTTTGTCAAAAAACATGTCAAGGACGAACCGCCCAAGGACCTTTACTACTATGGCTCCTGGGGCGAGGACAACCCTGAAGAGTTGATTGCCACCGTGTGGGATCACCACGGACCCAAACGCATTAAAGGCAAGCTCAAAGACATCCCCCTAGTGGTGATGCCCAACCGCCATGTCGTCAAAATCGCCCAGCTAGAAAAACGGGTTGAGGAGTTAGAGATCAAATACGAGGGGGGCGTGCGGCCTAAATTGGTTTAGGCTACAGCTAGATTGGGCACGCACAGCGTGCCCTCTTAAACTCCAAAAGCCTCTCTCAACACCCGATCAAAAGAGCCAAACACATTGCCTAAATCGATAAAGAAAAAGCGCGCACGCACACAAGTGCGCTCCCCCTAAGCCCAAAAAAGATTAAACACTTGGCACACATTAAAAAACTTGACAAATTAACTAAAAAATGCCTAAAATGCGCCCAGCTTGAAAGTTCTTTGACTTATCAGTGTTGCAACAATGACATAGAGTGCGCCAGTGCACGCCTAGAGAGATGTCCTTACACATATTCTTTAGCGCGCGGGTATTCCCTATTTTAGGGCGTGCGTGTTCTTAAGGGAGTTGGGGGGGTTCCTTTACAAAATGAGTTTTTGATTGGGTATCGCCACGCTTTTTTCTTGAAATTCTTTGTCATCTCTGTAGTATTTTGCTACAACCTTGTAACCCTCTTGCTCGCGTTGTATGTTCTCAATCACAAAAAAGACATTGGGCTCTTTAGGTTTGCAAAACGCCATGCCTAGAGTTTGCATCATCGCCTCATCTTGTTTGGTTTGTTTGCGTTGTTTGATGGATTTCTTGATCTCTTTGATAGTTTGTTTGCTTGTAATCTCCCATGCAATGGTTCTCAAATCTCTTTGGGCTTGTTCTTTGTCCTTGCTTGTCTTAGTGAGTGGTTGGAAGTAGAATTGGATATGGGTGATGCGATTGCCCATGCCCTTAGTTTTTAGTTTCTCATAGCAAAGATTTTCAAAGTGGGGGAGCTTGTGGAGCTCTTTGAGAGCGGGTTTGAGGATAGCGCGTTCAACTACTTCAAGTAACTTGACACTTGCAGGTATCCCCATCAACTCCCTAAACTCACTCCACTCTCTCTTAGGAGGCACTCCCGTGCTTTTCCATTGCTTGAGTAGTCTATAAAGAGTCTTGGCGTATTTGCTACGGATACCCTGAAACTCTAAGAGCTCAAATGAAGTGAAGTTAGCGTTTAAGAAGTTGAGCAAGTAACCAAAGTAAGGCATATTCACTTGGATTTCTATGCTCTTGACTTGAGTCTTTTGGGTGTCGTGGTAGTTAATGCGAAACTTCCTAAAGAGCATAATGCTCTCTTCAGCACGGGGGTAGAGTATCCAAAAGTTAGCTAGTCTAATATTTTTCCAAAGTCTTTTGACAACACCGCTCAACTCATTTTTACTGATTTTAACCGCATGCACCATTGCTTTAATTTCATCAATATTAAACACCAAGAGATCATCTTGCTTATCCTTGAGCTTTTGAAAGATCGCAAAGAGCAAGTTTGTTTCTAATGCGCTCAGTCTACCTAGAGACACAGAATTGACATCGTTATGAAAAGTAACATACTTCTCAGCAATGGGGTTATGGAGTGTGGGTTGGGACTGGGTGATAACTGGGGTTGCTGGGGATTGTAGGGATTGGGCTTCTTGGTGGGTGGATAGTTGTGTAGCGACTTCTGAGTTTGTCTGCGATGTTATAGTTTGCTGGCTTGATCTGTGTTGTGTGAGTGTGTCTTTGGACTGAGTTTGATCTAGAAGTTGGGTGGTAGGAGGAGTTTGTCTGGTTAACTCTACTAACTTTTTGAGGCAGTCGGTCTTTTCTCTTTCCAAGGATTGTTTGTAAGCTGTGTTTGTTTCATCATCAATCAACATTTACAGATCATTGAGCGTTGCATTAAGGTTTGTTTTTGTCCCTGCCCTCCCATTGCTATCTGTCCTCATCTATAAATTTATGCGGTATTGTATGGATTAAAAATTTAATTATGCCTATTAGTGTGGATTTTACTGCCTATTACTCTCCACGAGCTCCGCGGGGGGTCTAAAAGGTTAAAAAAGCGAAGCTTTTTAAAAAGGTTAAAAACCTGCGCATGCATGCATGCGCGCGCATGGCGCGGGCGCGCATAATGCGCGGGACTCGCGCGCGCATGCGCGAGCTTTGCTTAAAAAAAAACGAGAAATTTTGCTAGATCGTGGTGAATCGCTAGGTAAGCCAAGCTTGCGCTTGGCATTCATATTGCTATTGGGGGCAAGCCCCCAAACCCCCAAGAGAGGGCTTTTGAAGTGAGGAGAAAGGGTAGATAGCAGGATGGATGATTCAAGAGTTTTTGGGAGAAACGCGGTTTGTGAAAAGAGGGGTAGAGCAGATATAGCGTTTAAAAGCCCGTACAACGCTTTGGAGAGGTTAAAGAGTAGGGGAAAATAAGTTAGTGGTATTGTTGCGATTGTAGAGCCTCCTAGGGGGCTAGAAAGGGCATTCAAGTGAATGCGGAGAGATGACAAAAACGATTTACGCCTAGAAATCGCTCAAAAAATGGCTTTTTGGGTCTTGCATTGAGAGTTTTTAGAGCTTTGAGAAGTAGATGGGATTGTTTGTTTAGAGTGCTTGGAGTTTTTGGGTAAAAGTGCCTGTTTTTGTCTTGTCAAGCAAGTGAAGCAAAGCCCTAAATCAAATATAGCGTTTAGAGCGATTTTAAGGGGTCATAGAGCGCAAGGTTAGGGGTTAGGAGTATCAAACTATGGTTTGGTGGTTGGAAGCGATTGTAGTGGCTTGTATGTAAAAAAAGATCAACACGGTGTATGAGAGCAAAAAGTTTGTATCAACATCTTAGATATTGCGCTCCACCACATTCTGCCCTCTGATTATTCACACCTGACCTTTTAAGCAAAAGACTTTAAGTGTGTCGGTGCTGTTTAGCTGTCTGTTTCAAACTATAGCGTTTTTAGTGTATTTAAAGGTTCGTAGAGCGAAAAGTTAGTTCGTAGAGCGAAAAGTTAGGGGGGTGCGTCTGTATTCTTTTTGTTCAAAAGCGATTGTAGAGCCGTTAAAATGGCTAGAAACACGATGTACCCTATTTTAGGCGGTTGGCAAGGGCTAGAATGTGGCAGAAAAGCCGATAGCGTGGGTGTTTGCGGGGGTTTAAAGATTGGGCAAGGTAGGGTTGGGTATAGTTTTGGCACAAATGGCACACAAACTAAGTGGCTTGTCTTTGCTCCAAAGGGAGCACTTTTTAGAACCTTGCGTGTTACGCTCACGCACCACAGCAACGCTATAGAGGGTTTAAGTTTACAATTAGGCGAAACCAAGCAACTTTTAGAAAAGGGTTTAACCGCTCCCAACAAGCCCCTACACGAACAGCTTGTTATTTTGGGGTTTGCCAATGCCTATGACTTGGTTGTGCGTGAGGCTAGCAACAAAGACACGCTTTTAACCACAGATTTTATTAAGGATTTGCACTACTTGTTGTTTAAGATGGCTTTAGACATAACCCCGCAATTTGTTTCAGTGCCCATCGGCACTTACCGCACAGCTGAAGTTAGCATTGCGGGTGCAAAGTTTAACACCACCCCTCCCCATCTTGTTTCTCAAAAGTTAGAAAACTTGTTGTTTCAACACCCAAGCAATGCCCTTAACCTAGCCAAAATTGCTATGTTTCATGCCGAATATGAGCGTATCCACCCTTTCATTGATGGCAATGGGCGCACGGGTCGGTTGATTATGGCGTTTCAAGCTATCCAAAACAACTTAACTCCACCTTTGATTATGGACAACCAACGGAACGAATATTTAAGTCTTTTGGAAAATTGCCAAACGGATAGCGATTATGTGTCGTTTGTCCATTTTTTAGAGCGTTGCCAAGAGCAAAGCTTAGAACATGTGAAACAAAATACTTTAAGCCACAAATATAGGCTTTAGCAGATGGCGGACACTAGCATTCACACATAGGGTGGGTGAAGTGGGAATGGCTTAGAATTTTTGAACATCACGCAACTGACGCAAAAAGGAAAAAGGGCATGTTGGATTTTTCACAATGCCAAGTGGATATTACTAAGATTTATGGTGGCGCAAAGGGCAAGAAAAAGGCGATAATGTGGAAAGGTGCGCGCTTCATGTTGAAGTTTCCGCCCCCAGCAAGCAAAAACCCAGAGATGTCTTATGCCAATAGTTGCATAAGCGAATATGTGGCGTGTCATATCGTGGAAAGTTTGGGATTGTTAGTGCAAGAAACCCATTTGGGCATGTATGGCGATAAGGTGGTGGTGGCGTGTAAGGACTTTACAGCGAATAATTGCGAGTTTGTGGACTTTATTGCCTTGAAAAACAGCGTGTTAGAAGTGGAGCGGAGTGGTGGCGACACAGGACTAAGCGAAACATTGATAGTGTTGGAGAAACAACAGATTGTAGATGTTTTGACACTCAAGCGGTTCTTTTGGGATATGTTTGTGGCGGACACCTTGTTAGGCAACTTCGATCGTCATAATGGCAACTTTGGTTTTCTCAAAGACCTCCAATACAACAGCTATAAGATCGCACCCATTTTTGATTGTGGCTCGTGTTTATTCCCGCAAGCGGACACGCAGATCATGCAAAAAGTTTTGGACGATCCCAAAGAGTTGGAAAAACGCGTGTTTACCTATCCTCTATCTGCTCTCAAAGACGATAAGGACAAAAAAATCAATCCCTACAATTTTTTAATGACGACAGACAATATAGATTGTCTAAATGCCCTTGTGCGCGTAACTCCAAGAATAGACATGGCTAAAATTTGCGCCATTGTTGATGAGACACCAGCAATCACACAAACCCAAAGAGAGTTCCTAAAAACTATCGTTCAGGCAAGAAAGGATTGCATCTTAGACCCAGCCTACACTAGGGCTTTGGACAAGACATGCCAAAACACTTTAAGCCACACATACAGGCTTTAGCAAGTTGTGTGCCTATTTTGCGTGTGTGTGAGATCAAACTCCTCGCCGTTTGCACCACTTGAGAAACCCCCAAAGAAACTCAAAATATTTATCAACAACACCCCTATTAAACCCTTTAACCCGTTTAACCCCGATCACCCAGCGACCTTGAAGAAAGAGGCAGAGGTCATTACCTACAATGAAAAACAGATCAAAGTTACCCCCTTTATTCTGCCGCACCATTCTAAGGTTTCTCAAAGTGAGTGGGAGAAGTATGGGGGCAGCGATGGCTATGTCAAATCCCAAGGGTTTTATTTGTATCGGGCGCATAGATTGCTCGTTTATGGGAAATGGTGGGGGCTTCTTAAGACGAGCGAGGCAACTAAACTTGTGCGCATTAAAATTGAAATTTCTAACGATCAAGACGATCTTTGGAGCATCGATGTGAAAAAATCTATGGCAAACCCAACTACAGGGATCAAAAATGAGTTAAAACGGATTATGCTCTGTTCTATCAGAAGATGGTAAAAAGCCTTTTTCTGCGCGTGGGCGCAAGATTGAGGATAAAAGCGTAGTGCGATTTTGGGACTTCATGCGTGTAAATCCTCCAATGCATTTGCGATCAACAAAGACCATCCTTATAAAAACTTAATAGACGCACTGGAAGATTCGCAAAAGAAACTTTTAAATCTCTATCTCAAATCGCTCCAAGCCTATCTCCCCCTAGAGGCGATCCAAATCCAAGTACAACAAAACCTCCACGCTTTTTTGCAAGAAGAAACTATTTCTGAAACTGAAAGAAAAGAAATGCTAGAATGGGCTGAAAAATTGGGCTTGAGCCCAGAAGGAAATCGCCCACATCGGTGGCTTTAAAAAACGAGAGTAGAGGAGTTGTTATGGATAGTTTTTGTGAAAGAATTTTAGACATGGCTAAAGGAAATCTGCAAAATAAGAAAATTAAGAAAAGAGAGAATGGCGAAGACTTGAAAAAGGAAGACATAGATCAGGAAATCAAATACATTGAGGATCATTTTGATGCATACCGTATCAGTCTTCATAGCGACAGAGATTCCTTGGGAGATAATTGTAAAGCGCAATTACGATTGGATTTAGAAGAATTTTTTGGTGTTGGTATTCAAGAGCCAAGTCTAGGTATTCAAGAGGAAGAGCAAAGAGAGCGCGACACATCGTGGTATAGTAAAAATTTGGAGACCAACCCGGATCGATTCTTTTGGGATAAGCAGAAAAAATTTCTTGAAACAGACAAAGAAGAAAGTGTGCCTTTAGATGTGATTGGGGGTATTGATGAGGATACAGATTGGATCATGAATCGACTCGGTGATCCCAAACAAAAAGAAATTTTTAAAATTTATGGTTTGGTGGTGGGGCATGTGCAGTCAGGAAAAACAAAAAATTACATTTCCCTGATCGGAAAAGCAGTGGATGCAGGTTATAAATTCATCATTGTTATAGGAGGTCATACTGACCTATTAAGAAACCAAACACAAGGGCGTACCGATCGGATGTTTGTAGAATTGCAAGGAAATAATAAAAAGGTAGGCAGGCTTACAACAGAGGTAAAAGATTTTGATGAAAACATTGCTGATGCAGTTCTTAAATCGATTGAAGCTAATGCGACCATTCTCTTGGTAATCAAAAAAAATTCACAAATACTTGAAAAGATTGTAGATTGGATCACACAACAAAAGGATAAAAAATTTGATGAGTATGCAATGTTGCTCATTGATGACGAGTCAGATTGGGGATCGAGCAATACAAACAAAACCGACGACAAACGAACAGCAATTAATGGGTGGATTAGGGAGGTTTTAAGTTTTTTTAAGAAAAGTTCTTATGTTGCCTATACGGCTACCCCATTTGCCAATATTTTCATCAATCACAGAATAGATGGGGATTTGTTTCCAAGAAATTTTATTTACAAGCTTAAAACTCCCAGTAATTATTGTGGGGCTCAAGAAATTTTTATAGACAACCCAGAGCAGTATTTGGTGGAGATTGACGACTATAAGAGTGCGTTTCCGTCCAAAAAATCAAAAACCCATCAAATTTTAGAATTGCCAAAAAGTTTATTAGAGGCAGTTCATGTATTTTTTATCAATATCGCCATTAGGTATCTGAGGGGGCAAGAAAAGCCCAATAGCATGTTAGTCAATGTAGGCATTCCGATAGAAAGACACATGCGTATGACCGATCTAATCGGTAACTATATCGATCCTCTTAAAAAAGCAGTGTTGGGATACGCCAAACTTCCAAACCCCGAAGAGCAAAGCCCCTTAATTGCCAAGATGCAACAAATTTTTCAAAACAAAATCAAACAAGATGGCTGGCATGTTGAATTTTCTTGGCCGCAAATTTTAGAAAAGTTATCTACAATCATCAAGGATGAGGATATTGTAGTTAGAGAAATCCATGGAGAAGCTAGACAACACTTCAAACTCTGTAACTACGAAGAAACGAAAAATGTCATTGCTGTGGGGGGATTAAGTTTAGGGCGCGGATTTACCTTAGAAGGCTTGAGTGTGAGCTATCTTATCCGTAAGTCGCAACATTACGATACTCTCATGCAAATGGGGCGTTGGTTTGGTTATAGGAGGGGCTATCAAGACCTCTGTAAAATTTACATGCCAAGAGGAGCACAAGAGGATTTTACTTCTATTACCAACAATATAAATGAATTCATGGCACTATTACAGAAAATGAATGAGGAGGGAAAAACTCCAAATGACTTTGGGTTGGCTATTAAAGCAGATTCAAAGAGGAAACTACGCCCAACAGCCCCCAATAAAAGCAGGCATGCTAGAGCAAGACGGCAGAAAGAAGAAGAACTATTTGAAACTAGCAGATTTAGTACGAATAAGAGTGTACATGAGAAAAACTTTGACTATCTAGTGGATTTTGTCAAATCACTCGAGGGCTATCGTTGTAAAAATCCCAAGGAACTCGAGTATAACAATGTAGGTAAAAATACTCTCTATCTTGATGTTGATAAAAATGAAGTGCTAGCTTTTATCAAAAAGTTTATCACCGATGAACAAGATGTGATTAGAAAAGGTCTAGAATATCTTGAAAGTAGCGATGAGGCGTGGGATGTGGCTTTATGCAGTGGTAGTGATAAAGAAGTAGAGAAATTAAAGGAAGTGGGATTGCAATGTAGAGCTGTTTCGCGCAAACATGGAAAATATGTGGGTGATGGGCACATAGCCCCCTCACATAGGATATCCCAGGCCTACCCATATAAGGTTTTTGTCAAGAGAAAATATAAAAAAGGGATAGATAATGCTTCTAGCTTACGAAAAGAATTGGCAAGACCGACCCTCATGTTGCATGTTTTAAACATAAAAAAAGACGACAAGGGAGAACCGTATAATAATGTACCTGCCTATGGTTTGTGTTTCCCTAATAGGGGTGAGAGGGATTATTCTTCAATACTTTTCGAAAATACGGTGTCCCAAGATCAAATCGATGGAAAGCATGGGCATGGTTTAGAAGAGGATGATGACGATGAATAATCCTTGGCAGGATATGCCAAAAAACACCCAAAGACGGGTTAAGAGCGATTGCGTGCACGACCTCTTTTGGATGGTGGATTTAGAGGGGCGGTATATGCTGAGTATTGGCGTGGCTGTCAAAACAAAGCCTTGTAAGAGTGTCGCATTTGAGGGTTTAAGTTTTCATGTGGCAAATCAAGAACATATCACGCAATTTTATGTGACTCTTAACAACCACGCAAATTGGCAGTTCTTTAAACTTGTTTGCGAGGACTTGATCGCCCTTTTAGATGACAACGCAATCACTCAAAACATCGCCCCACAGATCACGCAACGGCTCTTAAAGTGGAAAAAGTTATTTGCAAGCAAAGAGGACTTTGGGTTAGAAAAACAAATGGGTTTATTTGGAGAACTGCACTTTTTAAAAGAAGCGATGGGGTGTTTAGGGATTAAAGAAGCTTTGGATGCTTGGGTGTTTGACACGCAAGACTTTTTATTTGACAATATGGCTGTGGAGATCAAAGCACACCCCTCTTCAAAACCCCCAAAAGTGACCATCTCATCTGCCGAACAATTGGAGAGCAGTAAAGAAAAATTATATTTAATCGCCTATGCGCTTACACAAAGCACCTATGGGGATAGCGTGGAAGACTTAGCAAAAGACATTGAGGGGTGTATAGAGGATAAAACACATATTGAATTGTTCTATACAAAACTATTTGAATGGGGTTATAAACAAAACCCCGATTAAGGCAAGTCTTGTTTAATTTAGAAGAGTTCCACCAAGATTTTATGCAAGGGGTTGCGGTTGAAACGCAAAGCCGTGGAATGAGTAGGCACGAAGCCTTTGTTGAATCTATTTGTGATTTGCTTGTGGAGGATGGCAAACTATCCAAAGACTATCACTAGCCGAGCACAGCAAAAAAGACATGGAAGTCTGTGGCTATAGTTTCGATGAGGGAGTGCTTAGCCTATTGGTGTCTTGTTTTTTCCAAAGCAATGCACTCCAAACGCTCACAAAAGCCCAAATAGACTCTAAATTCAAAAAACTCAAAACATTTTTCATTAAAACTGCGGAAGAGGGGTTTTCTCACCACTCTATGGCATACAACATCTACACCTACCTCTCTAAAAACATGATCGAAAAAGTGCGCCTCGTCCTCATCACAGACGGGAAGGTAACTAAAAACTTGCTTTCTATTCCCAATGAAACCATGTCTTCTATAGAGATTGAACACCGCATTATAGACATGGAATATTTGCATAGGATGTATAAACTGGGTGATTCTGACAATGGTTTTGAGATTGAGGTGATTTGCCTGTCTTGGTCATCAAAACGCCCACAGAGGAATACAGCGCATATCTAAGCGTGGTAAATGGCGCAACCCTTGCAAAGATCTATGGGGATTATGGATCACGGGGGTCTATATCCAAATGAAACTCTCTGTGGTCACTCAAAAGTCCAAACAAGACACTTTTGTTTTTAAAGCGAGCGAATATGCCAACACACAAAACAAGGTCAATAAATCCGACTTCTTTTCAAACAGCCCTTTCCATAGAGATTTTAAAGAGTACTCAAAGAAAATTTTAGCTCCAGCCCTAGATGGCACACAAATCAGGACGCATTGGTTTTACGAACGCGTGCGGGGCGAATATTTAACCGCACAAATGTATTTGAATCCCTCAGAGAAAAACAGATTTTTAAAGGAAAACCCCAAAAAAAAGCTAGTGAGTAAGACACTCTTAGCTAAAAGCGAAGTGGCGTGGTTGCAAGAACCTAATGTTGTTTCTAACGGGGCACAAGACAGCTTTATGAGGTTTGCAAGACACATCAGCGAAAAACTAGAAAAAGATAGCCTTAGCATTACAGAAAACTACTTTAAAGAAGCGATCGCTCGCACTATCATGTTTAGACAAACAGAAAAAATCGTTTTTGGAGCAAGTTGGTATGCAAGTGGGTATCGAACGCCGTGTATAGCTTACACCCTTGCTTACCTCTCGCACTATTTAGAGCAAAAAGCCTTATTCTTAAATTTTGCAAAGATTTGGAAAGAGCAAAAGGTGCCCGCCCCTCTTCAAGAAATGTTAGCCGTCATCGCTCAAAATGTCTATACCCACATCACAAATCCCCCAGCAGGCAACACAAATGCCTTGCAATGGTGTAGAACCAAGCTGTGTTTTGAGTACATCAAAAACGATGATTTTCATTTGGAAATCGATGAAAGTATTTTAACCAGCGCAGAGGAGCAAAAATATATCAACAAAGAGGCAAAAAAAGATAAAAAGCACACAACAGACATGGAAAAATGGATATTCGTTACTAATTTCAAGTATTGGCCTCAAGTCTTGGCATACTACCAAAGAGAGGATTTAGCGGGGCAACTTTCTGATAAACAAATGGATATTTTATCTAAAATGGTTGCAGGGACTTTATATCCTCCCTCAGAGAAACAAGCAAAAATCCTTTACGAACTTTATAAAAATGCCATAAACGAAGGTCTTGTAATCTAGTGCTGTCTAAATGATTATATGGATGTTGATGAAATCAAAAAAGCTAAAGTAAGCAATGTTTTTTTACCAAATGGATGGTATTTGCGGAATTTTATTGGAATTTGCATTACTTGTTGTAGAACCCATTGAACTTATATCTCTAGTTATTATTTGTTTTTTTTTCTTGCGCCTTTAGAAACTTTAAAAGATGATCAGTAGCTTCTTGTGGCAAGGAAACCTTTGGTGTGCTCGCATGGGGCGTAATCGCAAACGCCAAATCCCCATCTACGCTATAAATTTCTAGTTGGCAAAAAACCTTTTGTAACTCAAAGCTGTTGTTTTTAAAAGCCCCTAATAAATCCTGCTTAAAAGCTTCAAAAGAGATTTTAAGATCGCCAAATAACCCCCCATAGCCCCCTCTTAAATACCGCTTTACCACATAATGAGCGATTGCCTTAGAAGAGAAACACCGATACAAAAAATCTTTGATTTGGCAGGGCTTGGTAAAAGTGTGCTTGCAATCCATGCTTTGGCGTTCTTTGCAAATTTGGGGGAAAAACCAATACGCCCCACAATCTTTTGCAATTTGGCTAAAGTCAATCTTAACAACTTCTTTTTGCTCCCCTTCTTTAGGGAAAGCGTAAGCATCCACACCCGCTATTCTGCCCTGCTTTTTCAACAAGGTCTTGGCATAGGCTTGGCGTTCTTGCTCAAAATCAAAAGCATAACTTTTAGGCAACAAGCCATAATCATTAAAAATGCGCTTACTGATGCGTTTTTCCAAATCACAGCGCACACCTTTTCGGATAAGAAACTCTTTTAAGCCGTAGTAACCCACTTCTTGCATCGTTATCCTTTCAGTTTTTATTAAGATTAACTGCGCAAACGCAAGCATGTTAAACAAACACCGCTTACAATTACCTTAAGTGTATAAACAATTAATTATTTTCATTTGAGCTTGTGGAGAACTTGATCTTTTTCATCCTTTTCTGTATAAACATTTCAAAAAATTAAAAAAGGTCTGTTTTTGTCAAAAAGAATGCCACCACGCCAAAAACCTAAACCTGCTTTATCTGTGATTGTATGCAGGGGGCGTAATAGAAACTACCCTGAAGAGCCAAAAGTAAATGCAGATCATAGATTTGATCTTTTCACACCCCCACCTTTAAAAAGACACCCATTAGGTTTGTTTAGCTCTATGGGTCTAAGACGCTTTGAGAGACTTTATCACCAAGCCCAAGAGCGCAAAGCCCGCAGGCAAAAAAGAGCTAGAGGGTTTTTTCCCCTAAGGGATAACACGCTTTTGAAAATGGTGTTTAATGTCTATGAACACACCACTCATAACCAAATCATCCGCCTTATAGGCAAGATTGCCCGTTGCACGGGTTTTACTCTCTTAGAATACACCCTAATTACACCTAGTGCTTATGAAGTGTGGTTTTTCACTCTAGACCCTAAGAGTGGCAAACAATTAGCCAGATACTCCGAAGCTCTAAGTAAAGAAAATGTCATGCGCTTTCAGACTTTCATTTATGAGATTTTAGAGCCACAGACAGAAGTGCCTGAGCAAGGGATGTTTATCTCTAACAATGAATATTTAAAGCTCATGCAAATCAAGCAAGAACACCAAGACTTACAAACTAAGCTCAAAGAGATTGAGAAAGACACAACTAAATTTATTGATGCCCTTGAGAGTTGGTTTTTTTACTGCACTACACAGCTTGAGCCTGATTTAGAGTATCTCTCTTGTTTCTGTGAAGAGGCTAATCCCTTTATGAAAAAGTATTTTGGGACTTTGATCGGGATTAAGGAGTTTGGGGGGCAGAGGGCTATCAACTATCCTCATTTGAGCGTGCAAGAGTTGGAGCGGATAAAAAGGGGGAGGGGGGGGGTTTATTTGGCTAAAACACCGGCGACTAACTGAAAAATGCCACATAAAATGGGTTAGATGACAAGCCTAGTGCTAGGCATTTATCTATCTTTTCTTTTTGTCCCTCTTTTGGCATAGCAAAGCGGAGTATACGGGGTTTTAGGGTCTGTGTTGCTTTCTTTTTTCTGCTCATGCAACCTAGTATATTCTTGTTTTGTTTTTTGATTTCAAATTACAAACCAAGCAAATATTTAGCCACACACAAAACACAAGCTAAAACATCCACAAGAAAATACCCCACCAAAACGCCCATACATGCGGCATTTGTGCTAAAATGCGCGCATTTACTAGGCGGAGAATGGCATGGACGGCACACAATTCCAACCCATTGTCAATTTTATTTGGAGCATTGCAGATTTACTTAGGGATCGCTATAAAAGGGGCAAGTACCGCGATGTGATTTTGCCCATGACCTTGATTGGGCGCTTAGATGCCGTGCTAGAGCCCACCAAAGAAAAGGTTTTGGCTTGTAAGACACAAAATGAGGATTTAAGTCCTGAGGGTTTAACCCCCCTCTTGTGCCATGCCAGTGGGTTTGAGTTTTACAACGCTTCTAACTTCACCCTCAAGGAACTTTTAAACAACCCTGCAGAAATTAAAGAGAATTTTAGAAACTACCTGCATGGCTTTAGCCCGAATATCAGGGACATTTTAGAGAAGTTCAAATTTGAAGCCCAGCTAGACACCTTAGCAGGGAGCAATATTTTATATGCACTCGTGCAAGAGTTTTGCAGCAAAAAGGTAAATTTCTCTATCAATGACATTAAGGACGATCAAGGCAGGGTGATCCAAAAAGGCTTAAGCAATTTGGGGATGGGTTATGTCTTTGAGGAGTTGATCCGCCAATTCAATGAGGAGAACAACGAGGAGGCAGGCGAACACTTCACCCCAAGGGAGGTCATACGCTTAATGGCAGAGCTTGTCTTTAGACCCG
Source organism: Helicobacter labacensis (assembly GCF_003660285.1). Classification (GTDB taxonomy): domain Bacteria; phylum Campylobacterota; class Campylobacteria; order Campylobacterales; family Helicobacteraceae; genus Helicobacter; species Helicobacter labacensis. Next base: position 28,126 of record NZ_QXQQ01000008.1, read on the forward strand.
TGCAAAAACAAATCCAAAAGGGGGCTTTTACGATTTATGACAATGCCTGTGGGAGTGGGGGCATGCTCACCGAGTCTAAAGCCTTTCTTGAAGATGTGTTGCAATCTAGGGCAACTTTTGAATTGTGCGGGCAAGAAGTCAATGACGAAACCTACGCCCTTTGCAAGGCGGACATGCTCATCAAGGGCGAGAACCCAGAGAACATTAAATTTGGCTCCACTCTAAGCCAAGATGGATTTAAGGGCGAAAAATTTAACTTCATGCTCACTAACCCCCCCTTTGGCAAGGCATGGGGGAGCGAACAAACAAAATGCAAAAGCGATCCGCGCTTTAATGTTGGTGTTACAGGAGCAGATGATGGGCAAATGATGTTTTTACTTAATATGCTTAGCAAAATGAAAGACACTAAGCAAGGCTCTAGGCTTGCCTCTGTGCATAATGGGAGCGCGCTTTTTAACAGCGATAGCGGGCAAGTCGCCATTAGAAGCCATATCATCAAAAACGACTATTTAGAAGCCATAATCGCCCTGCCTTTAGATTTGTTCTACAACACAGGGATTCCTACTTTCATTTGGATTTTAAGCAACCGCAAACCAGCACATAGACAAGGAAAAGTCCAGCTCATAGACGCCACTAGCTATTTTGAACCCATGCAAAAGTCTTTAGGCAGTAAGCGCAACCACCTAACCCCCACCCACATTGAAACACTTGTTAAGCTTTTCTTAGAACAGCCCAAGAGCCCGCATAGTGTGATCGTAGAAAATGATGACTTGGGCTATGCTAAATTTAGCGTGTTCTCTTTAAAGCCAGCCCAAGAACTCTTAGAGGAGGATAGCTTTAATGCCCTCTGCAACCATCAAGCCATTTTAAAGAGATTACAAGAGTTAGAGAGCAGCCCCCCCCAAGCTAAAACCCACCTACAAAACCCCCAAAGAGTTTTTAGAGGTTTTAGACCTCCCCATCCCCAAACTCAAAACCAAAGAGGGGCTAGAGATCCCAGCTCCCCTAAGCGTACTTTTTGACAAACAAGAAGAAAAAATCCCCCTCAAAGAGGACACAGAGGGCTACTTTTATAAAGAGATCCAGCCCTTCACGCCCCTAAGCTTTATAGAGGCTAAAAGCGTGAAAGTGGGCTATGAAATCTTATTCAACCAATATTTTTACACCCCAAGCGCGCAAAAATCCTTAGTCCAAATCCAACAAGAAATTACACAAACAGAGGGGGAGATACAGACCTTACTGCGTGAGATTTGGGCATGAAAGGGTTTAAAAAGATAGAGGGGGTGGGGCAAATCCCGGAGCATTGGGGGGCAGTGAAACTTAAATACCTTGCTAAAAAAATCAAGAGTGGAGGCACACCCTCTACACACATGCCTAAATTTTATGCTTCTACAAAAGAAAACGGGTATTTGTGGGTAGCCATTGAGGACATGAAAAGCTCTACTATCACGGACACAAAACGCTATATCACACAAGAGGGGCTTAAAGCCTCATCAGCGCATTTAGTGCCCCCTTTTTCTGTCTTATACGCAATTTATGGGGCATCGCTTGGCAAAGTCGCCTATACCGATAAAACACTAACCACTAATCAAGGGATTCTTGCTATACAGCCAAACAACAAATGCTTTTATAAATTTTTATTCTATTACTTTTGTGCGATAGAGCCAAATATTAAATCATTATCTACCATAACAACACAAAATAACCTAAGCCTAAATATTGTTAAAAACCTTAAAATCCCCCTCCCGCCCCTAGAGGAGCAACACGCCATCGCTGCCTTTTTAGAGGACAAAACCGCTAAAATTCAAGAGTGCATCACCAAAAAGACGCGCATGCTAGAACTTTTAAAGCAATACAAACAAGCCTTAATCGCCCAAATGACCACCAAGGGGCTAGACCCACAAGCCCGCTTGAAGCCCAGTGGGGTGGCGTGGCTAGGGGACATCCCAGAGGGGTGGGGGGTTAAGAAAATCAAGTATGTTTGTCAAGTCAATCCAAAGGCGCGTGCCAAATTGCCCGATGAATTTACCTACATTGACTTAGAAAGCGTGAAAAGTGGAGCTTTACTCAAAGAACAGCGCATGCAAAAGGCAAAAGCCCCGAGTCGAGCGCAACGCTTACTAAAGAGGGGGGACATTTTATACCAACGGGTTCGCCCTTACCAAAAGAATAACTTTTTCTTTGACAGAGAGGGCGATTATGTCGCCTCCACAGGCTACGCCCAACTAAGAACACAACAAAACCCCAAATTCATTTACTACGCCTTGCATGAAGAGTCTTTTGTTAATGAAGTCGTGCATAAATGCACGGGTACAGGTTACCCCGAAATCTCTAACAATGATTTAAAAGACCTTTTTATCCCCCTCCCTCCCCTGCCCGAACAACATGCCATCGCTGCCTTTTTAGAGGAGAAAACCACCAAGATAGATCGCCTGCGCACCAAACTACAAGCCCAAATCCAAGCCCTAAAAGACTACAAAAGCGCGCTTATTAGTGCGGGCGTGTTAGGGCAAATCCCCCTAAAGGACAAACATGAAAAAATACACTGAAAAAGACCTTGAAAACTTGATAGAAGCGCATTTGCTCAAAAGCGACTACACCCAGCGCGCCCCACAAAGCTACAACAAAGAATTATGCCTAGATGTGGATTTGCTATGGGGCTTTTTAGAGCGCACACAAAGCCCAGAGCTCCAAAAGCTCAAAGAGAGGGGGCAAGATAGAGAGAGCCTTTTAAAGCGTTTAAAAGAGCAAATAGAACAACAAGGCATGCTACAACTCTTGCAAGGGGGGTTTAGCCATTATGGGGTAAGCTTTAAACTTGCCTACAACAAACCTGCCAATAGCAAAAACCCCCAAAGTTTAGAACGCTACCAAAACAATGTCTTTTCTATCGTGCGCCAGTTGCGCTATAGCACCAAAAACAATAATTCTTTAGACTTGCTGATCTGTTTAAATGGCTTACCCCTTTTTAGCTTTGAGCTCAAACACCCCCTTACAGGGCAGAGTGTAGAAAATGCCATGCGCCAATACAAAGAGGATCGCAGCCCTTATGAACCCCTATTCAAACACACCTTAGCGCATTTTGCCCTAGATAGCGACCTTGTCTATATGACCACTAAGCTAGAGGGGAAAAAGACGCGCTTTATCCCCTTTAATAAGGGCTTAAATGATGGGAGCGGAGCACTGGGGCTAGAGTGTGGGGCGCTCAACCCCCCAAACCCACAAGGACTAAAAAGCGCGTATCTGTGGGAAAGCGTGTTGCAAAAGGACAGCTTGCTAAACCTGCTTTTTGATTTTTTAAAACCGGGGGCAAAGCCTAGCGATCCGGTGATCTTCCCTAGATACCACCAATTAGATGTCGTGGGGAAATTGTGCCGTGCTGTCCAACAAGAGGGCGTGGGGGGGCGTTATTTGATCATGCACAGTGCGGGCAGTGGCAAGAGTAACTCCATTGCGTGGTTAGCCTGCGCTTTGGTGGGGCTTAGTGTGGGTGAAAAAGTGCTTTTTGATAGCGTGTTGGTGGTTACAGATCGAATCATCTTGGATCGCCAATTACAAGATAAAATTGAAGCCTTTTGCCCCATTAAGGGCGTGCTAGAGGCGATCACAGAGGGGAGCAAACAACTTAGGGAGGCTTTAGCCCAGGGCAAAAAAATCATCATCACCACGATTCAAAAGTTCCCCTACATTTTAGAGGACATCCCTAACATGCGTGCTAAGAAGTTTGCCATTATCATTGATGAGGCGCACTCTTCTCAGGGGGGCAAGCATGCCCAAAGTCTTAGCCAAGCCACTGGGCAGGGCGCACTAGAGGGCTTAGACGCTGAAGAGTTTTTATTGCAAGCCATCCAAGCCAAGCAATTTCAGCCCAATGCCTCTTATTTTGCTTTCAGCGCGACTCCTAAGCCCCAAACTTTAGAGCTTTTTGGGACACAGACTACAGAGGGGGGCTTTATCCCTTTTCATTTGTACTCCATGAAACAAGCCATTGAAGAAGGCTTTATTTTAGATGTTTTAAAATCTTACACCACCTACACGCACTACGCTAATTTGGTGGCTAAAGTCCTAGATGATCCACTCTATGAGAGAGACCCCGCCTTTAAAAAGCTTAAAACCTATGTCAAAGAGCACCCTAAAAGCATTGAGGAAAAAACAAAAGTGATGCTAGGGCATTTTTACACCACCACGCACACCAAGATCGAAGGCAGGGCTAAGGCAATGGTAGTAACCAGCTCACGCCAAGCCGCTATGCGCTATTTTCAAGCCTTTCGGGCACAACTAGAAAAACGCCCCCATAGGGTCTTGGTTGCCTTTTCTGGAGATGTCAAGAGCGGGGGGCAGATTTATAGCGAAGCGGGCTTAAATGGCTTTTCTGAGTCGCAACTACCCGTCCATTTTGAAAAGGATGCATACCGCTTTTTGATCGTAGCAGACAAATACCAAACAGGCTTTGACCAGCCTCTACTACACACGATGTATGTGGATAAAGCCTTAAGCGGTGTGGCGTGCGTGCAGACTTTATCACGCTTAAACCGCACACATCCGGACAAAATAGACACTTGCATTTTAGATTTTGCCAACAATGCTCAAGACATCGCTAAAGCCTTTGAGCCCTACTACAAGCAAACTTCTCTAACAGAGCCTAGCGACCCTAATAAACTCTATGACTTAAAAAGCCATTTAGACAGCTATGGGGTGTATACACTAGAGGAAGTAGAAAACTTTAATGACGCTCTTTTAAATCAAGCCCCCTTGCCCCAAATCCATGCCATGCTAGATGTGATGGTGGAGCGTTACAACGCTTTAGAACCAAATAAGCAACAAGAGTTTTATAGCAAGGCAAAAAGCTATCTTAAAAATTACGCCTTTTTGGTGCAAATTTTGTCCTATCAAGATGTGTCCTTAGAAAAACTTTGTAGATTGCTTGCCCACCTGCTTAAAAAACTCGCCCCATTGAGGGGGGATTTTGATGCGGACATCACTAGAGCCGTAGAACTTGAGAATTACCGCCTACAAATCGCGCAACAAGATGTGGGCATTGCCCTTGAGGGGCAAGCAGAGTTATACCCTTCTAAAGCGGATGGCTCTAGCCAAATGCCCCAAAGCGAGTTAGAAAAACTCTCTGCAATCTTGGAGGAATTTGCTGAAAAGTATGGGACCCATTTAGCCAAACAAGCCTCTCAAGCTCTAAAAGAGGCTACCGACCATATGTTGGACGATCTCATATTCATGGAAAAATACGACAACTCTGATCAAGACAATAAACAGGCTTGTGTTAAAAAGTATTTTGAACAAAATGAATTGCTTAACTTAGTTGCCAACCATAGAGAATTTTATCGCGAATTAACACAAAATGAAGATTTTAAAAATCTCATCATGCACACACTCTATGAAATTGTGGCACAAGGAGTTCAGAATGGCGACAAAAGGTTCTAAAGAGTGGATCGAAACATGAAGGGATAGATACTTTACCAACCGCGCCGTAAAGCCCCTAGCTTTAGCTATGGGGAGTATGTCAAGCTACAATGCTCCAACAAAGAGAGACAAGGGGTAAGAAACTCTGGAGGCATTGGGTACAAATAACTAACAGGCAACTAAAAAACCATCTCCCCACATCCAAACCTTAAGTTCAAAAAGCACTCTAAACTTCCACAACCAGTTTCTTTGAGATTGAAGTCCAAGCGTAAAAGCAGAATTTCTAAATCTCTTTGGAATTTGATATTCGTGGGTTTATTATGAAAAATGTCATTTCTAGCGCGACGGATTCGATCGATGGTGTCAATGACTTTTCGTTTCGTTCCATAAACAGGCAAAAGTTCGGCAAAGTGTCTTTTCTCCGCACTAAAAATAGGTTCAAAATAAACATAATAATCTTCCAAAATTTGTTGCAGATCGCTCAAATAGAGAAAGTCAAAAACATCAAAGGTGCTTGTAGGAAATTCCCTAATATTTTTACGCTGTCTGTGTAAAATTTGACGGATTCTAGCTTGTAAGCATCTCTGGACTCCGTCCTTTGGGGTCTGCCAAAACCAATCATCCTTGTTTGTGTTGAAAGTATTGGCAAGGATGGTTGCCATAGTGCTGCGCAAAGCGTTCTCAAAACATTGTAAGAGAAAAAATTTCGCTTGGTGCTGGTTACGTTTTTTGTTGTAAATATTTACAATCGCATCCAATAAACCACTCTTAATTTCTCCTCTTTTGTCTAGCAAAGCCCCCACCTCTTTGCATGCTCCCCATAAATACTTATGGTGGAACACACAAACTTTCTCTTTGAATCGCTCTTTAAACTCAGGGGTCAGCAAGTGATCATGCTTTTCGAGCAACCCCCGTACTTTTTGGTAAAAATCTTCCTGCACATTATACATTTAGCAGAATTTTAACAGAAAAAAGTTAGAATCGCCATAATTTAGGGGTCTTACTGCTTTGAATAGCGGGTGCTCTTGTGTAGAGAGGATGCCCTAAATTCCATCTTCTATAACCTCCAACTTCGCAATGTGCTATCATCTATCCAAAGTTGTCGGTATTTTTGTAGCGATCTGTTTTTTACAGGTTGTCTTAACTGTGTACCTCGAATTTACACTGATCAGGCATTTATCTGTAATCTGTAGAACAGGATTCCTTAAAACATAAAAAGAGTAAAATGAAACAGATAAATTCTCCGGGCAAAGAGAAATACTAGGCAAAGATAACGAAAATCAATAAAGACCAAGCCGCCCTAAATAAGCAGATAAAGAGTCTCAAGATGATGAGGAACCAAGTACTAGGTCCAAAGCAAGAAAGAGCATTAAAGACGGTCGGCTAAAAACCCACAATCCATCCAAGAAAATACATAGCCATTCCAGCCACATAGATAGGTCATACAGCATTACTTAGACCAAAACCAACTAGATACCCCCAGCACCCAATGCGTTAAAACTGATTTTTGAGCTATTTTATCAATTGAGTTATGATCTCACTTTCTTACAGCCAAAAATGCGTACGCACAAACGCGAGTCTTTAGCCAATACTACTTGAAACTTGAAGACGAGGATAATCTACGCTAAAAACAAGCCCTTATGGTGATTGAGTAGCAAACTTAGCGGGCTTGCAAGTGACACCCTCCCAAGAATAGGAAATTTGCTCACAACCTTGCTCAAGCTCAATTTTGTATCCTCGAGCGGTGAATTAATCTCAATACATAGAGCTTTTGGGCTTTAGGTGGTGCGACATTTTAGCATCTCTTCTAAGGACTGCGAGCAAAAACCTAATTTCTTTAAACTCTTGCAAACTCAAGAACATTTCCCCCAAAAGGGAGTAAGTCGATGCCTTTAGACTTACATCACTTTCAAGGCATCTTTAAACTCTGCCATATTGCCACCCTCTAAAACGGCACTAAGGTAGCCTAAGCGTACTTGTTCAGAGTCCAAAAACTCAGTTGCATCAAAAGGTCTTAGGATAACCTTCATGGTAATTCCTTCAAAATTTCCTACACTCTAATTATATACTTTTGTGGCGTACTTTTATCGCCTCCACAAAGCAAAATCACCAAGGTCTCGCCCCATTTAGCAACATACAACTGATGCCCGGGACCCGTGTGTATGCATAATTCAAAAATCGTATCACCGATGTGCTTATGGCTACCAAAGTGCCTGCCATTTTTTTAAGTTCTGTATGTGGCGTGTGATCATACCTTAAACACTCGTACTCTGTACTGTATTTCTATACTCCATTTTAACGCAAAAACGCCTACTTATGGGCTTTAAAGCCACATAAGAGTAACATTTTAAACTCCTACATCTAGGGTAAATCATTAGACACTTGGGATTCTAAGCTTAGATGATTAGTATTCACAAGTATTCACAAGTATGACTGATAATCTTTAAAAATTCTGTTTTGTCAGGGAAGGGAATATCAAAAACACGGGTGTAAATCTCTAGCTCTTTGGGAATGTTGGGTGTACCCAGATAGCTAGAGAAAATAAAATAAAGATAATTGCGCTGTAAACTCCTTTGGTAAGAATATCGCGTGCCATGCATTGCAAGGGGGCGACGACTTTAGACTCTTGTGCAAGTTGTTAAAAGTGTCTCTTCTTAAAGTCCGTATAGACATTAATTCTCTCACAACAGGCACTAGATTGAGCATATCCGCGTTCAAAAATTAGATATGCTTACCCAATGAAACACAACACCAACATAGAAACCCTATACGCACAGGTTCAAGCTTTCAAAAGAAACACTAGAAACCTCATATCTGTTGAACGACTAGCATCCCATCTAATTAAATCCTCTTAGAGTTCACATTTGTTTGGATCTTCTTAAAAGACGGAGAAATCTAGCTCAAACCTCAAATTTTTAAAAGAGGAGTTAGAAACTTGTTTGAGAACACCTAAATCTTTTAGATGCAAAATGTCTTTATCTATCTCTTGTCGTTTGATCTTAAGTGCCACACTCGTATTCCCCCCTCTCGAGTTCTCCAAGTGCCTATCAAACAACTTGTTAATAATGCGTACCTGGTTCTCGTTAAGAACCGGGGTTAAACGATCAAAAATGTTAGTCTTTATAACAATCAGGGCAATCTGTTTGAGAAGTAAATCAATACCAATTTCCAAGCTAGTAACCCCATACTCAACCCATTTGGTGATATTGTTATGCTGTTGCTTGCATATATTCTCCAAAGTAGCGTAATAATCTCTACGCGTCAAATACACACCTGTGGAAACAGAGAAGTAGTCATTGTTAAATAATTTCGTTTTTGCCAAGAGGTTATCGTTGATAATCCTAGCTATTCTGCCATTGCCATCATCTAGAGGATGGATCAGAACAAAAATTAAGTGGGAAATAAACGCATGGGCGATCTTGTCCTCTTTAGTTAGCACCTCGCTGTTGACATAAGCATAGAAATTATCCATTAACTTTTCTAAATCGCTAGCATGAGGGGCGATATAATGAATCTTTTCTCTGCCCATGTGTCCTGATACAATTCTCATACGTCCGTCTAAATCTCCTCTATAAGAGCCGACATTGACTCTTTGCATAAGAGATTTAGGTCTATTAAAGAATAAAGCTCTGTGATAATCAAGTAAGCGTTCTTTATTCCACTGGCCAAAGTCTTCTCGTACCTCTTTTAGCAATATAGCTAAATTATCTCCCCATTCCGTCCATTTATAACTTTGCTCCACATTAAGATTAAAAACTTTGCTCACAGAAGAATAGACAGAATCTCGATTTAGAACTTCAGACTCAATCAAAAATGAATAGATCAATTCATCGCTCAAAATTTCCACCTTAATATTGTCGTTAGAACCAACTTTATTGAGACCATCTATTTTTTTGGACAAGCTAGACATATCCACAGGATCGTAGGTGAAGTTCAAGTGCTCGAAGAAATCGTTTTCCCAAATCCACCTTTTCATAAATTTCCGTCGCTGGTATTTTGTTGCTTTCCATTATACCAAATCTATTACACGACTTTTACTACATGTAGTTGATATACTTCCCCTAGCTAAAAGCTAGGGGATTTTGAGATCATCAAGATTAGCTTATTAAGTGGGTCTTACAATTTTCATTTCAAGAGTTAAAAGAGTTAAATCTGCTCTTTGTGAATATTTCATACCTGCATTTAATTAGCTTTACATCATAAGATTAGCATTGGTAGCCTTTCTCTTTTTCAAGTTCAATTCTTGCATAAAACCCTTATTAAACATTCCTAAGAGCCCTACAATCGTTTTAACCCCAAAACAATGTTTTCTTACCACTAACCCCCGATCTGTCGCTCTACAAGCCTCCTAGAGCATCTAAATGCTATATTTGAATTCAAGCTCTCCCAACCTGTCTAAATCCCAGTTTCACTCTATTCAAAACCCCAAGACATTCTACTTTTTGGTTCTTTACCCAAATTCGACCTCTTTTGAGGTCAAATTCCACAGATTCAGGGCACAAAAGACAACAATCCAAACACCCCCAACCCATTCAAAATCAAACATAGCGTTTCTAGCCCTGTAAAGGGGTCATACAGCGCAATTTAGACAAAAACCATACTAAGAGCTACCCCCAACCCCATAAAAGCACTTAGAAAGCGATTCTGAGCGTTTTAGAGCATATAGCCCAAAACTCTTTACTCACCGAGTTCATCTAGCTGTTAAATTCCCCAGTGTGTTGTCTAACCCCACACTGACTGTTAAGTCTCTTGGCATCTCATCTCAAAGCCCATCCAAAACCGCTCAGCTACTAGAAATCACTGAGCTTCACCAACCTCATTCCACACCTTCAAAGCACACTTCCTCTCTCCTCCACATGTAAGAGCTTTGTAGAACTTTTTAAAAATCCACATAATTTCGTAGATTTTAGGCGGTGCGACATTTTAACATCTCTAAGGACTGCAAACAAAAGCCTAATTTCTTTAGAACTTTCACGAACTCGAGAACATCCCCATTAAAAACGGGCAAGTCGATACCTTTTAGACTCGGCAATATGCATGAGTACACGCTTAAGCTCCGCCATGTCGCCGTCCTCTAAAACAGCGTTAAGATAAGCCAAACGCCGTCCTTCTGTGTTTAAAGTTTTAGGGATACTAAAGGGTTTAAAAGCCATGCTAAAATTCCTGCTCTAAGATTTTTTGCGCCTTAATTATATCCTTTTGTTGCGTGCTTTTGTCGCCTCCGCAAAGTAAAATTACCAAAGCTCTGCTCCGTTTAGCCACATACAGCCCAAGCACAAATCAAAGACTTACAAGCAAGCGTGGAGAATACACAAACAGAGTTGCATACCCTACAACAAGAAAAAACAACGCTAGAGCAAGCCAACAATACTTTAAGACAAGAAAATACAGAACTTAAAAATTTAAACGCCACACAAGAACACACACACCAACAAACTTTAAAAAACAAAGAGCAGGAGCATCAGCAAGTCTTAAAGCTAAAGGATGAAAGTATCCATGCACTTAATAGCAAGAACACCACTCTCACCCAAGAATACCAAGAACTCAAAGACAACCAAATAGAGCTAGAGAGCATACTCATAGACCTTGCTATGCTTGCGATGCCACAAGACAAGCAAGATAAGAGACTGAGCATTAAAGAAGCCAAACCCTTGTTAGAGAGTGTGAGAAAACAAATGATTGCCATTAATCAGGGTTTAGGTGATCTCAAACTCTTCACACAAGAGGACTACAGAGCTTTAAGAGCATTAAAAGATGAAGGACTTAGCATTGCTGGCTTAAAGAAGCGTATTGGCATAATAGAACAAGAAGCTAAAGCATACTATGAGAAATTACAAGAACAATACAAAGACCACTTGAGCCCCAGTACCGTACAAAAGCTCAAGCAAGAACACGCTCAAGCACTTGAGATGAAAGAGCAAAGCCATGCTAAGACTTTAGAAACCAAAAAACACAGAACATGCCAAAGCCTTACAAGAAAAACAAAAGAGATAGATGCCCTTAAGAACGAGAATATCCAAAAGGATGAAAGCATTAATAGTTTAAAGGGACAGATTACTCAACATACACAAGAGTTTGCCACACTCAAAGCCAACACCAATGCCTTGCAACAACAAAGCAATACACAAGCACAAGAAAATAAAGGGGTTTGCTGAACTGAAAAGAAGCTCAACGAGGATGAGAGTTTAACAGCCAAAAACTTATATTAACATCACTAGACAGGGTTTTTATACAGATTTGGTCTTAAAGAACACTACAACAATAGTAAAACTATCAAAACACAATCTTTTTAGTAAAACTTCTTAATCCCTATCAAACGCGTTTTAACGAAAAAAGGGGGGTGATGGATGCTGATAATAGTGGGGGAGCTTAAGGGGTCTTAGGGTGGACAGAGGTTTTGTTTTCCTCATTAATCATTTTTGTGCTTTTGGCTTGTTGTTTTTTTGGTGCTGGCGGTTTTCATTTGCACTCTAAGTTCTTTATTTTCTTGGGTTACAAGTTTGACTTGCATGTAAAGGTCGTGTGCGATTTCTTGGTGTTCGATAGCCCTAAGTCCTTGTTCTGTGTCATGCGCTAATTTGTCCGTGAAACGCTGTTGAGGTATAAGTTGAACCCCCCCATCGCACACTCCCAGCCACTCGCTTATTTTTTTATTATAAAACCTAAGATTGCCCCTAAAATCCCCACTAACCCTTGTTCTTTAAACTCTATGGGGGGGGGTTGTCTTGTTGCTGTTTAAGATAGTCTAGGATTTCTTGGATAATCTGTCGGTTCTGTTCGATACGGGACGGGCTATAAGCATGTTGATGATCTCTTGGTTTCTTAGCCACTCTGCTTGTTGCCTCATGCGTTGGTTATCATAGGCAATACAAGTGCTAATAAGTTTCTCTCGGCTGTAAGCTTGCAAAAATTGGTGTGTATTGGATTTAGGGGCTTGGCGGTCTAGCAGGTCTTGTTGGCTCTTAACTTTTTCCTTTAGTTCTTGGGTTTGTTGTTCGAGCTCTTGGTTTTGTTGTTGGCGGTCTTGGGCTTGCTGTTCTAGTTTGGCAATTTTGTTTTTCAATTCCTCAATGCTAGAACCCTCGTGTTTTAGAGCCCATAGGGCGGTGTAGTCCTCTTTGGTATAAAGCTTGCTGTTCCCTAATGCCTTGTTAATCCCTACCCACTCTTGCACCTTGTCCTTGATGAATTGTAGTGCCTCTTTGGGGTTTAGGGGCTGGGATTGGGGGGCTATCTCATTGCAGATGTCGTTTAAGGTTTGGTGTTCTTGTTCTTGGGTTTCTTTGAGCTGGGCGATTTCGGCTCTTAAAGGTCTAGCGTCTTTTTGCATTATCTTTGCATACACTCTAGGTTCAATGCGTTTTTGGTATGCCCCTTTGCGGATCAGGTTACCCTCTTTGTCGTATTTGTTGTTCTTATACCGCCCCCGCTCCATGCCCAAAATCTGGGCAACTTCGGTCTGTATGTTTTCAAAAGCCTCCCTATCGCTCTTAAAAGACACACCATCTTTGCTGATCTTACGCATTTGGCTTTTGCCCGTTTCTGGGTGCAGTGTTACAAACTCCATGTAGGCATGATGATTAAGGATTGTTTCGCCCGTTCTTTCGTCTATATGTCCCTCATCTCTGTGTATGGCGAGTTTTTGCAGATCTGCCATTGTGGTGGTTTCTTTGATGTTAACGACTGCGCTACGCAGATAGTCTGTGGCTTTAAAAGGTTGATTAAACGCCCGTCTATAGTTTTCTTTGGCTTGGGCGATGAGCTGTTCTCTTAGAGCGAGAGCCTCTTTGGCATTTAGCGTGCATTCTATGTCCTCTATCCCTTTATTAACCAGCAAGTAAGTGGGTTTGCGGGTGCGGTCGTTGTGTTCTAGCTGGATTGCATTAGTGGGTTTAAAGTTGATAGAGGCGATGTTTCCCATAAGCACATCATAGCGAAGGTTGCCTAAATATGATTTAAGGATAACGGGTTTTATATAAAGAGAGAAAATAAGCGGGGGTGTGTGTGAGATGGACATGAAATTAGGACTATTTTGTAGCTTTTTAAGTTACTTTTTAGTATTTTTGGTGTGAATATGAAACACATTGAATTAAAATTGATTTAGCTTTGATTACTTAAGAGTTCATTAAAAGTTTTTATTCCTTGGTTGTGAGGGCTAATGGTATGTGTTGGTGTGTCCTTGATTGTCTTTTTTAAACCCCATAGGCACAGACCCTTAGATACAACAAACCTCCTAGACAAAAAACCTCCACTCCACTTAGCCCGTGTTCTTAATGACAGAGCCCTTTAAATCTCGCTGTATAGGGCAAGAGATGAAAAAATAATTATGCCGTGAGAGAGCCCTTAATTTGTGTTTGCAAACTAGACAGATGAAAAATTAAGACTAAATGAGAGATGAGCCTATAAGGGCAGTAATGTAGTTTGAGAGATGAGCCAAAGACAACATAGGGCAAGACAGATGTATTCAAAAATCCTAAAAACCCTTGTGAGAGATTAAGCCTTAATTGCCAAAATGCCAAAGACAGATATTTGCGTAAAATGCAAAAAGGTAACTTAGACAGACCGCCTTTACAAATTAGGCAAAGCGTAGCGTCCCCCCTTGTGGGGGTCGCCTAATTTGCCACTCAATCGCCGTGGGGGCTTTAAGACTAGGTGTGTAGCTATGCTAAGTGAGAGTATTTGACTGGGTGAAGTAAAGGTTTTTTTCATCTCTAACAATGGCGGGTAATGCGAAATAACGCTCCCTATTCACAGCACTTGGATAATCCAATATTTGTCTGCAACTTTGATAAAGCCCTCCTCAAAACGCACATAGCGCACTCCCTAATGTGCCTTCAATTTTTGTCCTACTTCTCGTTGGCTGTATTGGATTTTTCAGAAAATCATCCTAAGACCTATCAACACTAAAAAAAATGTTAGAATTTTCCAATTTTCCGATAAAAAGCCTGTAATTCGTTGCCACCAAGTTAGCTTGCAAGCTTTCTTATACCCCATATCACAAGCTTTATCATAGTATTTTCGTGCCATCTTCTCATCTTTGACTGTGCCCTTACCATACTTGTATAAGTTGGCTAAGTTATTAGAAGCTGTGGCATTTCCCATCTCTGTCGCTTTCTTATAATACTGAAAAGCTTGAGAGTAATCTTTAGTAACGCCCTCTTCATACTCATACATCACACCCAAGTTATTGTAAGCCAAAGAACGGACGCTGTCATCTTTAGTATCTGTGGCGTTTTGATAGTATTCCAAAGCTTTTTGATAATTTTTAGGGACACCATGCCCATTGTTATACATGAGAGCTAAATTAAAATAGCCCCAAGCCTCTCCCATATCTGCTGCCTTGTGGTAGTATTCTAGGGCTTTAGAATAGTCTTGGCGGACATAATCACCATTCTCATACATGTTCCCTAAATTAGCATAGGCTTTAGCATTTCCCATCTCCATAGCCTTTTTATAGTATTGAAAAGCCATTTGCTTATCTTGTCCCACACCATCGCCATTATCATACATAACTCCCAACCCATTATACCCCCTAGAGTCTCCCATATCTGCAAGTTTTTTATAGTATTCAAATTCTTTTTTATAATCTTTATCTTTGTACGCTTCTTTAGCTTTAGAATAATCACGATCTGCTTCTTTTTTAGCTGTAGTTTCTATGGAGTCGGTGCTCACTAATGGATCTGTTAATTTGATTTTAGAGTGTATGAAATACCATATTAAGGACACTCCCAAAAATAAAAACACCAATACAAACCAAAACCGCCAATCGCTTTTATTCAAAATTTCACCTTACTATTGAATGGTATATTCTACAATTTGAGGATTAAATATTGTTTTGGTTTCTCTCTTGCCTTTAGTATAGCCCTCACTCCACATACTTCCTAAACCAATTCTCAAAGTGTTGGGCACTATCAAAGCTAAAAGGCTTTAAAGACTTGTGGGGTTTATCCACATCTTGGATATCCACTTGGATTTGTCCGCTCTCTAGTGTAGAGATGTGTTTGATTTTGAGATAAGAGGGGATAGCATTGGTGTTCATGTAGAGAGTCCGCCCAATGTAGCTTCCAAAGATGTCTTTGTAGTGTGGGTGTTGTTGTGGCGGTATTGGTTGTTGGAATGTGGGTTGCTCTTGTGTTTTCTGTGCTTGTGGTGCGTGTTGCTGGTATGGGTTGGGTAATGGGTAGTCTGCTATCTTTAAAAAATTCACACTGGCGATTTTCTCTAAAAGCTCTTCTTTGTTGGGGAAAACTCCGTGTTGTTCGTATTCTGTAAGCTCTTGTCCTTGATTGTAGTATTTGAGCACAAACTCATACCCCTTTAACGGGCTGGATGTGATCAATGATGAGTGTGATGTGGGGTTTTGGGGATTTTGGAAGGTATGCCCTAGTATCTCCATTACTGACTCATCTTGTTTGGATTGCTTTGCTTTCTTGCTAGAGCGTTGAATTTCCTTAATCGTGCGCTCACTTCTAATTTTCCATGCAATGTTCTTAGATCGTGCCCAGCTTGCTCCCTGTCTTTGCTAGTCTTGGTAACAGGTTGGAAGTAGAATTGGATGTGGGTGATGCGATTGCCCATGCCTTTGTTTTTTATTTTTTCATAGTAAAGGTTTTCAAAGAGGCACGCTTGTGCTTTTCCATTGCTTGAGTAGTCTGTAGAGAGTCTTGGCATACTTGCCATTAATATTTTGGAACTCCAAGAGTTCAAAAGAAGTGAAGTGGGCATTGAGAAAGTTAAGTAGATAGCCAAAATAAGGCATATTCACTTGGATTTCCATGTTTTTGACTTGAGTCTTTTGGGTGTCATGGTAGTTAATGCGAAACTTCCTAAAGAGCATAATACTCTCTTTAGCACGGGGGTAGAGAATCCAAAAGTTAGCCACTCTGATGTTTTTCCAAAGTCTTTTAACAACACCGCCAAGATCGCTGTGGCTGATTTTAACGGCGTGGGTCATTTTTTTAATCTCATCAAGCTCAAACACCAAGAGCTCATCTTCTCTGTCTTTGAGCTTATGGAATATGGCAAAGAGCAAATTGGCTTCTAATGTGCCTAGCTTGCCTAGAGATACAGAGTTCACATCGTTGTGGAAGGTTACATACTTTTCAGCGATGGCGTTAGGGATTGTGGGGGCGCTTTGGGTGATGACTTCGGTTGTTATGGGTTGTTGGGCTGTTAGTTGGTCTTGGTCTTGTTTGGGGGTTTCTGTGGTTGTAGGTGGGATTGTTGGTTGCTGTTCTAGGGTGTTTGTGATGTTTGTTTGATCTTGTGTAGAGCTTGGAAGTTGGGGGGGTGGGGTTTGTGTATTCAACTCTACCAGCTTTTTAAGGCAGTCAGCCTTTTCTTTTTCCAAAGATTGTCTATAGGCGATGTTTGTTTCGGCATCAATAAGCATTTGTAGATCGCTAAGTTGTTGCATTAAAAATTGCTTCTGTTCTTGCTGGTTCATTGTGTTTGCCTTTGTTTTACATCTAGCCCATTATAGTTATATTGTGCATATTTAAATAGTAATTATGCCTATTAGTGCGGATTTTACTGCCTATTACTCTCCACGAACCCCCTCCCACACGAGCCCCGCGGGGGGATCTAAAAGGTTAAAAAAGCTACGCTTTTTAAAAGGGTTAAAAACCTGCGCGCGAGAAAAACTTAAAAATGGCGAAATTTGGCAAAAAGTGGTGTGTGGAGCTTAGAAAAATGTGAAAAATTGGATGTGGAGGCATGAATCGGTAAGCCAAGCTGACGCTTGGCATCTATATTGCTTTTGGGGGCAAGCCCCCAACCCCCAAGAGAGGGTTTTGAAGTGAGAGTTTTATGCTTAGTTGGGAATATCCACCCCTATGGAGATTTCAATAAATCTTGGCAAGAGAGTAAAAACAATCAAACAGAGCCAGCATGTCTTTGGATCATCAAATAAACAAATGCCATAAACCAAAATATAGCGTTAAATGGCTTTAAATGGCTCGTAAATTGTAAGGTTATGGGTTAAGAGTATCAAACATAGTTTTATGGTTGAAAGCGATTGTGGTGGATTTAAACACAAAAATCATCCAATGACACACACAAAAACAAATTCTTTGTGAGATTCAAGCTTTGTTTTGCCCGCACTAAAGGCTTTAAATGGGATTTCGTGGATTGTAAGTGTGCCATAATCTTGCAAAATTGTGTTGATCTCCTGAAGTGTGATTTTATTTTGGCTTGAGCTAGATTTTGAGGTGTAGGTGTTGTTATAAGTTACAATAAGAGCTTTACTCTTGGAGGACAAGGCGTTGATTAGGTCTTTAAAGGCATGCTTTGCACCCACCTTACAATAGTCGCTCATATTCTCAGGCTGTGGCTTGAGAGCTTTCCCATAGAGTGTGGGTTGATCGTTTTTGGTGATTGTTTCTAGCAAGTGGTAAAACCTCGAGTATTGCCTTGAATTATAAGGCGGATCGATAAAAGCTATGTCAATGGGCGTTTTTAGGCTTTTGGCTAGGGCATTAGTGTCTTTTTGGTTGATGTCTATGGTGTGTGGGGTTTGTAGGGGCTGTATCAGTGTAAATTTAAACCTGTCTTGTAAGATACTCTTTTGCCTGTAGGCATCGTAATGCCCCACAGTGTTGGCGATTTTATCTGCACTAAAGAGCAAGCTAGCGAGCAAAATATAAAATTCTTTGGCGTTGATCGCCCTTTTTTGCAATAAAGCATCGATCTCTGTGCGGATTGCCCCTATTTTACGGGCATCTAATGGGCTAAAAAACTTGTCCCCAAAGTGCTTAGAGTAGTAGTTATCTGGGGGGTTGTCTAGGGTGTTGTAGTGGGCACATAGGGTGTTTAAAAGGGTTTGGTTATAGCTCTCTTGAGCCAAGAAGGCTTGATAAATGGCGTGGTTTGCATGCAAGAAGTCGTTAATGATAAAATGTGTGAAAGCCCCTTGCTTGATAAACCACTCGCTCACCACACCCGTCCCCCCAAAGGCATCCAAAAACACCTTTTCTTTCTTATTTTAAGGTTTTCAAGGTTTAAGATGTCTGCCACAATGGCATTGATTTGGCTTAAGATTTTGGTTTTAGCTCCTGTATAACGGCGATTGGATAGGTTAAACATGCAAGAGCTCGGCAATGTTTGTAGTGTTTTGTAGCCCCCTAATGAAATGCTGGATGTCTAGGTTGCAAATCTCTAGGTCTTCATCGTGTTTGACAAAACGGGCGTATCGTTGGCAATCTTCGTGGATTTTGGGGGCGATAAAAAGGGCGAAATTATGTTGCTGTTGGTGCTGTTTCTTTTCATCGGCTAAATGCCTTGCTATAGGGATGAGTTCGCTTGCAAGTTGTGCTCGCCCACATAACAGACTCACCTCTGTAATGGCATGTGTGTTTGTGTCATGGCACACAATATCGGGCTTACCCCCACTGGCATGGTTCGTAGGCAAACCCTCATCATCCACGCTGTAATTTGGCAAAACTTCCAAAGTTTATAAGCTTGCTTTAGGGCAATGCTTGTAAGAAACTCTAGTCTTGTTGGCTCAGGGATGATTTTAAAAAGGGTGTCTTTGCTTGATTCTTTTTTGTTGGTTAGGATTTTAAGCTCGTGAAAAATTTGTTCTTGTGTGTAGGCATTGGCAAAGCTGTTCAGTTTGTCGTGTTTGACACTCTCTTTGGTCGCAGAATCTGTGCTTGTGGGGATGTCTAGGATCAAGCCATCGATTGTCCCCATGTAGTTGAAATAGGAGAGGCGATCTTTGTACTTGGGGTAGTTTGTGTAGTTTTGGATGACATAGTCGGCCTTTGCACTCTCAAAAGTGTTGATGTCAATGAAAAACCCACCACCCCTTAAGGTTATGAGTTGTGTCATCCGCATTTTGCGGATGTAATCATCCACACCCTCCACACAGACTTGTACTTTTTTAAAGCGATTGGTGTTGGTGCTTTCTAAGAGTTTTAGAGCTTTTTCGTAGATAAGATCATCGCTGTATTGGAAATGCGGATACGCCTGCCTAAAGTCTAGGATATAGTCAGCCAAAGCTAAGTGGTCATTATCTTGCCAGCACAGCAAAAAAGGGATTTCTTGGATATGGATTTTAGAATCACCTATTTTTTCTTTAAGCGTGCATATAGTGTTTAGTAATAATGGCAAAGGGGCGTTTTCGTTGCGCACACGCCTAAAGGGGTTGTTTCTTTGGTATTTCATCAGGGCATTGAGAAACACCCCAGCTACACGCACGCCATCTGCTCCCTCTGTCTGCACGGCGTTGATAAGAATATGCCCCACATTGGAGATAAGTAGGGGTTTGTCCCTTTCGTAGTAGCAAAAACCAAATTCTTTAGAGAGTTTATACCAAGTATCAAAACGGCTCTCCCATCCATGCATAAAGCCCGCTTCTTTGTGCTCTTGTGGGGAGTTGTTGATGATAACTTGGAGCTCAGTTTGACTAAATGCCAAGCCATCTTTTAAGTGTTTTTTATAAAATTTTTTCTCATATTCGGTTGCATAAAGCCTTTCTTGGATCAAAATAGCGACAATCTCCATGATCAAGGCGTGCGTTAGGGTGCGGTTTTCAAAGCGTGCAAGCACTTCTAAAAACTCCGCCATGCGTTTAGGGTTACGCATCGTGGTGCTGAAGGATAGGATTTTATACTTGTATTTCTTAGGTGTCTTTGGTTTATTAGACATTGGTGATGAATACCTCTTTTGAGTCTTTTTTTAGGCTATTATCCTTAAAGCTGATGTAATTGCTTTGGATGTCAAAGGTTTTATAATTTTTGGCAAACTCAAGCAAATAGGGGTTTTCTTGTCCTTTGTGGGTTACAAGATTAGAGAGCCCCCAAGCGACACCCCTAGTGTCTAAATCGTGTAAAAAGGCGTATAAATCCTTTTCTTGTGCTGTGCCCCACAGCTTGTTATACTCGCTCCCACTGATGAGATAGGGCGGGTCGCAATAGATAAAGTCGCCCTCTTGAAACGCCATCTGTCCTAGAAACTCTCTAAAATCTAGGCAAGAGAATTGGATTTTTTGCGATTTCGTGCGCTCAAAGTAGGTTTTTAAAGCCCCCACAACATTGCGGTTAAAATCCACATTGCCCACAGGCAAATTAAACTCTCCCTTAGAGTTGAAACGCAACATGTGATTAAAACCATAGATTAGGAGCAAGTAGAGTGCATCTAGGTCTTGTTTATGGGCATTAAAGTCTGCTCTTAGGTGTGCATAAGCGTGCTTGTTGTAGCGGGCAAAGTAGGTCTTTTTATGGGCTTGTCTTAGGGCAAGGGGGGGTATGTGGTCTTTAAATGAGCAAGAAAGCCCATAGGCTTTGATTTTTACAAGCATTTTTTCCAAGAAGTCTTCAAAGTCTTGGGCAATGAGAGCTTGGTGCAAGTGGATGAGATGGGGGCTGATGTCGTTGAGTAGGTATTCTTGGGCTTGTGTGTTTAAAAATGCACTCCCCCCGCCTGTAAAAGGCTCAATAAAGCGTTTGATTTTTGGCAAGAATAGGGGTTTTAATTGGGGCATGAGCTTGTATTTATCCCCCACATAAAAAAACGGAGAGCGTAGGGTTGGTGAGGAGCAAGCCGAAGTCTTGCGATCTAAGAATAGCTTTTTTGGTGGGCTTTGATATTTTGTGGCAGTTTTCATGTTTGTGGCTCTCGTGTAGGGTCAAGGGTAGATTTTAACACAAATACCATTTAAGTTTTTGGCTTTTTATGTTGGGTTATTTTCCCCATGCTTAAGTTTTAATTCTATGGATTTATGCTTTTTTGCCTCAAAAAATACTTATCACTATCCATTCAAATCCCCTTCCCCCTACCTTGTTGGCTTGCTAAAGATTTTTCTAAATCTGTCTTTAGCTGTGTAGTTATGGCAACTTGCTCACTCAACTGTGTTTGCACATTTGTCAGCTCTGTTTGCAATCTATCCTTTTCGCTTTGTAGGGTATCTCTTTGGGCTTGCAAGCCCTCCACTTGGCTCTCAAGCTTGGCAATTTTGGTTTTCTGTGCATTGTTTTCTAAGTGTAGGTCGGTGTTTCTAAGCTTGGTGTTCTCCTTCTCTAAGCTCTCAATCCTTTTCTCCTTGTCTTCTAGCTGTGTTGTCAGCCTTAAGGTTTTGCCCTTATAGTATTGGGCATCCCCTTTGACTGTCTCTAGCATTTGCCCGTATGCATTGCTATTCTTAAACTCTGTAGCTAGCTTGCCCATGCCATTCTCTAGCCCTCTAATCCCCTCTAGCAAGTCTTTATGTTCCCACTCCCTAGCTTTCTCTATTGTGGCAAGAATAGGCTTGAGCTCTTTAGCTAGGCTTGTCTCAATCTCGCTGATGTGTTGTTTTAAAAACTTATTCCGCCTACTTTTGGCAATGTGCTCAAAGTATTTCGGACTCGCATCTTTAACCCCCTTGCCCATTAGTAAAGCCATCGCGTTCATCTTTGGGAATTTGCTTGCAAGCAAATTATCTGCAAGGGCTGCTAGATAGGCGTGGTATTCTGCTTTCTTTCCCTCATTATCTTTTTTCCATTGGATTATGTCTTGCATCTCTGTGGCTTTCTTGGTTTGGAGTTTCTTTAGCATGGGGTGAATGGTTTGTTTAATAAACCCTTGCAATAGGGCTTTTACCTTGTCTGCATACTCTTGTAATTTGGCTTCTTTGTCAAGCTTGCTTGTTGCCCTGTCTAGTTCTTTGGCGTGCTGTGTTTGTAGTGTCTCTAGTGCTTTGGCGTGCTCTATGTCTTTTGTTTCTAATGCCCTATCTTTATCCCCTAACGCTTTGCTTAAGTCCTGCACCTGCTTGTCTTTGGCTTCTAGCTCTTGCGCCACTTTTTCTAAGGTCTTATCTTTCTCTTTTAATGCTCTAGCATGTTCTATGTCCTTTTCTTGCAAAGCTTTGGCGTGGCTTTGCTCTCTAATCTCAAGCTCTTTGTTGTGCTCTTGCTTGAGTTCTTGCACCTGTTCAGGGCTTAGATAGTCCTTGTATTACTCTTGCAAGGCTTGGTAACGCTCTTTGGCTTCTTTCTCTATCGTAGCAATGCGCTTCTTTAGGTCAGCAATACTTAAGCCCTCATCTTTCAAGGCTCGCAAAGCTTTGTAATCCTCTTGTGTAAAGAGTTTGAGATCACCTAAGCCTTGATTAATAGCAATCATTTGCTTACGCACACTCTCTATGAGTGGCTTGACTTCTTTGATAGTGAGCTTTTTGTCTTGCTTATCTTGTGGAGCAAAGATGGTAGCAAGGTCTATGAGCGTGCTCTCTAGCTCTATTTGGTTGTCTTTGAGTTCTTGGTATTCTTGGGTTAAAGAATTGTTTTCACTATCAAGCGCACGGATACTTGAATCTTTTAACTCTAAAGTTTGCTGATACTCTTGCTCTTTGGTTTGTAAAGTTTCGTGTTCTATTTTCAGTTTTGCTAAAGCAGTTTCTACCTCTTTGAGCTTCTCAAGCTCTTGCCCTGCCTTTACATTCTGTTGCGTGAGCTCTACGATCTGTTTGTCTTTTAGCGCATTGTCTGCTTGACTAACACTTAGTTGGGTTTTCAAGTCTGCTAAGGCTCTCTGCTGATCTGCCAAACGCTTGGTAGCCTTGTTAGCTATCTCTTTCACACCACTCTCTAGGTTATCTGCACCTAAAGCTCTAAGGCTTGCATAGTCCTCCTTAGTGAATAGCTTTTCCTCACCACTCAAAAGGTTATTAACCACTATCATCTGCTTACGGGCTTGCTCTTTTAACGCCTTGAGTTCTTTAGAGGTGAGCTTCTTGTCTGTGGGTGCAACAATGGCTATGAGTTCGTTTAACTGAGTGGTGAGTTCTGTGTTAGAAGTTTCAAGCTGTTTAATAGTGGCTTCTAGTTCTGTGTTGTGTCCTTGAAGTGTTTGCTTCTCTTGGGTTAGAGTGGCGTTAGTGCTCTGTAGCGTGGTGTTTTCTTGCTGGGCGGTGTTTAACTGCTGTTGGGTGTTTCCTAATTGGTCTTGCACCTCTCTAGCTTTTTCTGTGAGAAGTTTAATACTGCCCGTGTAGTGCATTTTTCCTTTGGGTATCCAAGCGGATAGAATAGCGTTGAGGGTGTCGCAAAATCTAAACAATTCTCTTGCGATGGCTTCCCAACTCTGGCTTTCTCCCCTAATCTCAATCTGCTTAGCTCTTTCTTGTTCCATCAACTTGCCATAAGCTCTAGGCTCAATGCGTTTAGCTCCGCTCTTTCTTACATCAACACCTCTTTGCATGCCTAAGATGTCAGCGGTCTCTGTTTGGATTTGTCTTAAAGCTCTTGGGGTCGTTTTTCTAAACAAACTCTTGCCCGTGTGCTCATCTAACATAACAAACTCTAAATGAGCGTGGTGATTGATACGAGTATTGCCTTCATCATCTACATGTCCCTCATCTCTGTGGATAGCGATTTGGTAGCATTGAAAGCCGTATTTGGTTTTGAAGTGAGTGGCTAGTTTCTCTAAGTCCTGCATGGTTGTGTCGGGCTTGATATTGACAACGGCACTCCAAAGATAGCTCTTAGCCTGAAACCTCTGCCCTACATGCTCTTGGTAGTCTTGCATGGCTTTAGAAACAATGGCATTCTTTAAAGCCTCTGCCTGATCTGCATTCCTATTAACCTCTATGCCACCACCCACCTTTGCAACATCAACCTTTGGCAGTAAGTAGCTAGGTTCTATCGTGCGGTCGTTATGTTGCGCTTGGACTTTGTTTTTTGTTTGCTTGAAGTGGATTGAGGATATACCGCCCATCGCTCACCACTTGCAAACTTACTTCTTTTGTGTCTGTGGTTTTCTTAGACTTAAAGCTTTGATTAATTCTTGTTCTTGTACTTCTGTTGCTTTAAGGCGTTCCATAACTTTTGCAAGTCTATCATTCAACTTCACCGCCTTCGTTTCAATTTTAGCTTTTTGTTCCTAAACATGATTAAGCTTCTTTTGCAATTCTCTTGCAGTCATAGTGGTTAAAGGCTTTGGTGTCTTTTTGCCTGACGAAACACTAACGGGCTGTAAAGTCTGTTCGTTAATAGGTTGCGCTTCACTATCAAGCTGTGGGTTACTTTGTGCTGTCATCATAAATCCTTGTGTTGAATTGTGCTATTATAGCAAGTCTTTAAGCCTCTATGGCGTTTGAGTAGCAAACTATCAAGCGAACTTGTGAGCGACCCGTAAGGGTGGTTAGTTTGCAAACTAACCACCTCTAAAGAGGACACGGCGCAAGCTTGTTTGGTTAGTTTGCCCTACGGGGCTAATGCGTTTTTGTCTGTCCTCACTTCAAATAACATATCCTTCAGGCGATGCTTCACACATCTCAAACGCCATTATACTGCTCACATCTTCATCGGGTGCTTGCCAGTCATCAGGTACAAAAGTCTCTTGCGGTTCACCAAAGAGGGTCAGGCCATAGTCCGTTGGCACTTCCTCATCTGCACCTAAGAGAGAAAGGGCTATTAGCTGTTGGTCTTGTGTTGGTTGTTCCTCTTGTGGTTTGTTTAGTTTGGCTTCTAGTTTGGCTAATCTTTTTTCCACTGGCGCTTCTAGCGACTTACCCAAACCTGAATGTGCTAGCGTGTCCTCCTCATCGCCACTAAGCTTAAAGGTTTTCTCAATGGCATGATCTACCACATCATCATGCAAAAACACACTCTCATCTCCGCTAGCGTAGGTGTCAAGGGCATAGGCATAGCACATCTTGGCAATGAGCCATATTCTGTAATTGTAGGGCGTGTCCTCCTGTAGCGCCTGCCAAAGTGGGTCATCATAGGGGACAAAGCCGCCGTTCTTTCTATGATCTGCAAGGGTTTCAGGGTCAAACGCCTTTTTGAAATAGTCAAGCACCTTTTCTAAGTAAAGATAGGGATTTTTGCTTTAGTCGGCTGTTGCGCTGGCTCTATAAAGAAGTTTTATCAATGCTTGGCTATTTAGTGGTTGCCATGTTAGGGTATTGTTGAATACATTGATACCATTAAACTCACTCCCCATACTTCTTAAACCAATTCTCAAAATGCTTCACGCTTTTAAACACAAAAGGTTCTAAAGCTTTTCTTGGTTTGTCTATGTCTTTGACATCCACTTGGATTT
>NZ_QXQQ01000009.1 GCF_003660285.1 Helicobacter labacensis
ATTTGCAAGGGGGTTCTAGGTGATGGGGGCTTTCTTACTCCCCTTGTCTAAAATGAGTTCGAGGTTTTCAATCTTAAGTTTCATGTAATGCATACCGCTTTGATCAAAACAGGACATGAGGGACTGGATATCGCTAATATTCATAGGCATCGTCTTTAGATTGGAATGGCTGAAACCAGCTGTAGTATAATAACATGATTTCGCACTAAGTAAGGACGCACATGGGTTTGAAAGAGGACACTTGGATCGCGCGCATGAGTTTGCAACACCAGATGATCACCCCCTTTTGTGAGCAACAGGTGTCTAGGGGCATCATCAGCTATGGGTTGAGCAGTTATGGTTATGACATCCGCGTAGCAGAGGAGTTTTGGCTATTCCAAACAGAAGGGGTAGTAGACCCTAAAAACTTCGATGCGCGCTTGGTACAAAAGGTGCGCACCAGTGAGTTTGTGCTCATCCCCCCTAATGCCTTTGCGCTAGCCCATAGCGTTGAACACATCAAAATGCCCAAAGATGCGCTGGCTATTTGTTTGGGTAAAAGCACTTACGCGCGCTGTGGGATCATCGTCAATGTTACCCCCTTTGAACCCGAATTTGAGGGGCATATCACCATTGAGATCTCCAACACCACTCCCCTACCCGCTAAAGTTTATGCCAATGAGGGCATTGCCCAGGTGATCTTCTTGCAGGCGGATAACATCTGCGCGCGCTCTTATAAAGACAAGCAGGGCAAATACCAGCACCAAAGCGGGATCACCCTGCCTAGAATGGGGTAGCACGCTTAGGGCATGCTTTTATTGAGGACTTGGGGGCGTAATAAGGGGACCTTTAATTAAAACTCCCTGCTTATCATAAAAAAGAAAGCGCACTTTGTAACTCTCTTTGATTTTGCGTTTTTTATCTCTTGGGGTGTGCGTGATGGCTAACTCAATGGGAGGAAGTGTTAGAGGGGTGTGGGGTTTGACTTGGAAAGCTAAAAATAGCGGGCGGTTATGTTGGTAATCCCACCCTCCACGCCATCTAGGTAGGGTGGTTTGGCTTTTTAGCAAGCGATCGCCCACCTGCACTTCAAAGGAGCTTAGGTAGTAGGTGCCCGGTTCTAGCATGCGCGTGGCGGGTCGGGCTTGTGAAAAAGTGTCGCGCCAGAGCAAAAAAAACCAATTATTGCTCCCCAACACCAGCATTTTAGAATTTTTATCCCCTAGTCTGCGCCAATAAGTCTTGACTGCGCTCCCCTGATAGGCAATATCAAAGCTAACAGGGCTGGCTAGTTTTGAGGGTGGATGCGCGCATGCCCCAAACAATATAGCCACCGCCCCAATTCTTGCACCTACAAGCAAAGCCCCCATCACTTGCCCCTAGCGCAGGCTTTTTTATAGCCCAGATCGCAGGCTTTTTTAAAGTGTTGTTGGGCTTTTTTGGAGTCTTTGCGCACTCCTAGGGCATTTTTATACATCATCGCCAAGTTGTAATGAGCGGGGGGGTTTCCCATGCTAGCTGCCTTGTGGTAGTATTCTAGGGCTTTTTTGTAGTCCTTAGGCACTCCGCGCCCTTTGCGGTATAAATCCCCCAAACCAACATAGGCATTAGCATTTCCCATGCTAGCTGCTTTTTGGTAATACTCAAAAGCCTTAGAATAATCTTTAGCTACCCCCCAACCCTCTTCATAAGCCACTCCCAAATCATTAAGACCGATCGCGCTCCCTGTGCTAGCTGCCTTTTTATAGTATTCAAAGGCTTTTTTATCATCTTTGGGCACTCCTAAACCCTTGTGATACACATCTCCCAAATACCCATAAGCCTCAACAACCCCCATGCTAGCTGCTTTTTGATAGTGTTCCCTGGCTTTTTGGTAATTTTGTGCTACCCCTTTGCCTTGCTCATAAGCCACCCCAAGATTTACATAAGCCGTAGCTACCCCTAAGCTAGCCGCCTTTTGGTAATACTCTAGGGCTTTAGCATGGTCCTTAGCCACTCCCCTACCCATATAATACATAGCCCCCAAATTGCTATAGGCTTGCACATACCCCATATCAGCCGCCTTTTTGTAGTATTCTAGGGCTTCTTTATAATTTTGTGCTACCCCCTTGCCTTGCTCATACATCACCCCTAAATTATTATAGGCATCAGAAAGCCCCAAACTAGCCGCCCTTTGGAAGTATTCTAGGGCTTTGTGGTAATCTTGGGGCACTCCTTGTGCATCAATGCCTCCATGGACACTAACTTCCCCATGAAAATACATCAGCCCTAAGTTGTAAAAGGCATTGGCATTCCCCATACTAGCCGCTTTTTTGTAGTATTCTATTGCCTTTTTATAATCCTTGTCAACGCCTTGCCCTTTGTAATACATAAAGCCCATATCAAAGTAAGCCTCAGAATCTTCTAAATTCGTGGCTTTAAAGTTCTTAGGCGTGATGGCTTGCATGTTTGCTAAGCTAAACATACTAACAAGTGCCACCTTAAACGCGTTTTTAGCTAGATTTGTCATGTTGTCCCCTTTTTTCATCCCATTGTAATTGATCTGCAAACTAAACTAGCTTAGGGATTATCTGTGGGGATGTCATTGGGGCGCGATTCACTAAAGGCTTGACTAGATTCAAGCTAGTCTTGCGATCTCAATGCATGGCATAGCCCAACTAGCACATTTGTCTTTTTTACAAGCGCAAAGTAGGGGTTTTGACAGCTCCACGCGCTTTTTTTAAACCCAAGATCACGCCCGCACCCCCCCCCCCCCCACAAAGGTCCTCAAAATGGTGAGTGCTTTAGCCCAAATACTCCAGCACCAAGCGGGCGTAATAGCTCGCTGCGCGGGCTAAAAGCGCGTCATTGAAAACATAGCCGGTGGTGTGTAGATAATGGGTGTTCTCATTTTCTAAGAAGGCATAAGCGCAGGGGCGCAACTGGGCAAAGTAGCCAAAATCCTCACTCCCCATTGCTGCCGGGTGTTCAAAACAACAAGCCTCTTTTCCAAAGATTTCTTGAGCCACTTCTTGAGCGAACGCGCTCGCCTTGGGGTCATTCATTGTAACAGGGGCAGCAGCTTGCTTGTTAATCTCAATCTCCACCCCTTGGGCTAGAGCGATCCCCTTAGCAATTTGCTCAATGCGTCTAGCCGTGATCTCTTGGCTTTGAGTATCCAAAGCGCGCACGCTCAGTTTTAAAATGGCGCGATCAGGGATGATATTAAAAGCACTCCCGGCATTAAACGCCCCCACACTCACCACCGCGCTGTGTTGGGGGTCAATATCCCTAGAAACAATGCCTTGCAAGGCTACCACCAACAAAGAAGCAGCTAAAATAGGGTCTTTACACTTTTCAGGCGCGCTCCCATGCCCCCCACGCCCCTTGATCTCTAGGGTGTAACAATCCGCACTCGCCATGATCGCCCCACTTTTAAGATAGATTGTTTTATCCCCACCAAAGGGCATGTTATGCCATCCAAAGATCATATCGCTATCAAAGCGTTCTAACAAACCCTCTGCTAGCATGGCTTGTGCGCCCCCCAAGCCCTCTTCAGCAGGCTGGAAGTACAGATGTAGCGTCCCATTAAACTCTTGGGTGGCTAAATACCTGGCGGCTAATAACAAAGACGCGCTATGCCCATCATGCCCGCAGGCGTGCATACGATTGGGGGTTTGACTCTTGTAGGGGAGATCATTTTCTTCGGGCATGGGCAAAGCGTCCATGTCCGCTCTCAAGCCAATTTTCTTAGTAGAATCGCCTTTTTTGAGCACCCCCACCACACCGGTTTTACCCACATGCCCATGCACTTGGTAGCCAAATTCTTTTAACTTGTCTGCTATTAGCTTAGAAGTTTGCACCTCTTCAAAGCCTAATTCAGGGTGTTGGTGGATTTGCTGGCGAATCGCCTTAAACTCCTCTTGCATCGCGACAACTTCTGGGATCAAGGGCATGACTTTCCTTTTAAAACTTCTTGCTATTGGCTTCATCTAGGATATTTTGCGCGATCTTTTGCACATTTTGGCTAATGGTAGAGGAGGTGGTGGCAATTTTGACTCCCTTCACACCTCTCCAATTTCTGCTAGTAAGCGCGGTGTTCCATACACTTGATTTCAATCTCTTCAGCCATAGGCATTTTATTGCCTTGCATCAAATCTACCTTAACAAAATCTCCCTTTTTGAGATCGACAAATTTCTTAGCACTGTCCCAACCCATACCACAAGCATCTTGTTCGATTTTAGTGTAAGGCATCACACCAATCACCATGCCATTGATCGTAATGGTCTTTTTAGCGTCATTGATATTTTCAATAATGCCTTTGAAATCAGAGGCGCACATGACCCCCAAACCAGCCACACAAAGCCCTACCAATAATTTTTTCATCACTTGCCTTTTTCAAATCAATATTAGAATTGGAAGTGTAAGTCTTCCAATTTAGATTTTTTAGTTTTAGTCAAGCGTCTTATCGTCTTATTAGAGAGATTGTAGCGCGTCCTTATAAGCTCTCTTTGCACTTTAGTAGTCTTAGTAAGAGTGCGATTGAGCGCGTTATTGCAAAAGCGCGCCATATCGTTATAAAAATCCATGCTAATCCTTCTCGTCCTTGTAAGAATATTGCCCAATGCCTGCCTGCTTGATCGCGCTCACAATGCTATGAGGATCGCCCTGTGTGTAGATGTTGATGGTTTGGGTGTTGTTGGAGTTGATAGATCGGCTATCTGTGGTGTTTTGTGTGCTCTTTTGGGGATTGAGCGCGCTATAATCAAAGCTCCCCAATACGGGCAGGGCTGTTTGTTTGTCTTTATCTTGCACACCCAATGTGGGCAGGGCAAAAAGCCCTCTTTGGGCAACTCCTCAATGTGCAGGGTGTTGGCGTGCTAAATTCTTGCGCTAGAGCGCACCCCAAATATCCCCCAAACACACCCCATGCCGCTCTAAAGATTGTAATTGCTCCCAAGTGCGCAACATTGTGTTCCTTTAATTGAAGGGGATATCAAAGGTGCCCAACCCTATACTATCTCTTGTGGAGTTTCAGACTGATTTTAAGCCAAAACACAGAGAATTTAGGACGCAACGCCCGGTGTAAACGCTCCGTATTTTTTGGATCACAACCATGCCATCCCATGACCGCTCTTTCCCACCCGGGGTTAGCATGGTGTTCCTAGACACTTCTATAATTTGTGGCAATCTTTTTGTAAAAACAACACTACAAAACTTTAGAGAATTTAGAGTTTTCATCCCCCATAGTGGCTAAATTTTCTAGCTAACGCTAGAGAGGAGCAAGCATAGGAGATAATCTCTACAACCACGCACACAAGCTTTTACATTAGCTAGTTTCTTTATGTTAAAATTTTGCGTCTAGAATCCCCTTGTCTAAAAAGCATGACAAAATGGAGTCTAGGGGTAGCAACCACACAATTTGGAAAAGGCAGGTCGTGAATTTATCCAATATCAGGATTGGGACGAAGCTTGTTTCCCTAATCATCGGGGTTTTGCTTGTCATTTTCAGCATCCTCTCTTGGGTGATCGCTTATAAGTCTTCTGAGACTCTGCAAGCAGAGGCTTACAAAACCCTCTACAATGTCGCCAAGAGGCACGCTAACCGGGTTATCCCCGCGTTTAAGCAAGGCTTTGCCCTACTGGAAACTTTGAGAGAAACGATTCAAACCTCCATTAACAACAACTCTTTACGCGAAGACGAATTGATCAATTTCGTCCGCACCGCCTTTGATGAAGCCGATTGGTCGGATTATTGTTTCCTCTACCTCCCGCGTGCCGTCTTTAAAGACTCCCACATCAAAACCATCCCCAAAGCTGAAGATGTGGAGCATCTTGTCCCTGAGGGTTTTTACCTTGCCCTCAAAGACACCAATGTGTTCCAAGAGGGTGGGATTGTATCTCTCTCCACCCAGCAAAGCGTTAATTTCTTCAATAATCCCAATGTCAAGGAGGCTATGTTAGCCAACAAAGACACTCTAAGCGAGCCTATGCATATCACCATCGCTGGAAATGATATTACCTCTGTCATTGCCACCATCCCCATTAGAAACAAGTATAAACAGGCTATAGGCTTTATTAGCCTTTCTATCAACCTTGCCAAGATGCGCCAAGAGATCATCTTGGATAAAACCAGCTCAGTCTACCAAGGCGATATTATCGCGGTGCTCTCTTCTACTGGCAGAATCGCCGCATTTCCAAACCCCAAAATGGTTGGCAAACCTTTGGCGGAAGTCAACCCGGGACCCTTGACAGAGAGCATTTTAAAAGCTGCCAAAGAACACAAAGGGGGGGTGTTTCCTTACATGAATATTAGACACCAAGAATCCTTTATCGGGCTGGTGAATTTCAAAGTCTGGCGCAACATCAATTCGTTTTGGTCGGTTTTCATTGTTGCCCCCAAACAAGCGATTTTCAAGCCCAGAGATGAACTCGCCAAGCTTGTCATCATGACCGCGTTTTTTTCCCTCATCATCGCGGGGGTGTGCGTGGCGTTGTTGGCTAATAAAATCATCTCCGCGCGCCTCTCTGTCGTGTTAGAGGGGCTGGTTACTTTTTTTAGATTTTTAAACCACGAAAAGGTTTCTCTCAAACTTTTAAAGGTGCAGAGCAATGACGAGCTGGGGCAAATGGTGAGCGCCATTAACGCCAATATCCAAAAGATTCAAAAATCTTTGGATGAGGACGAACAGGCGGTGTCCCAATCTGTTAGCACGGCTAAGATCATCGAATCAGGCGATTTGAGCGCGCGCATCACACAAATCCCTGCTAACCCTCAACTTAAAGAACTCAAAAATGTGCTCAACACCATGCTAGACACCCTAGAGCGCAAGGTGGGGCGCAATATGGACACCATCAACGCCGTTTTTGAAGCCTATAAAAAATTTGACTTCACCGCTAAAATCCCAGAGGCTAAGGGCGCAGTGGAGATCACCACCAACATGCTAGGTCAAGACATCCGCGAAATGCTCAGTGCCTCTTTTGCCTTCGCCAAGGAATTATCCTCCCAAAGCGCGATTTTAAAGGAGTCCATGCAAACCCTCTCTCAAAGCAGTGTGGAGCAGTCTAACTCCCTAGAAGGGACTGCCCAGCAAATCGCCCAAATTGCTACCTCCATGCAAAACACCAGCACACGCACCACAGAGATCACCAAGCAAGCCCAAGAGATAAAAAATATCATTGTCATCATCCAAGACATCGCCAACCAAACCAATCTCTTGGCTTTAAACGCCGCCATTGAAGCTGCCCGGGCGGGTGAACACGGCAGGGGCTTTGCGGTGGTGGCTGATGAAGTCAGAAAATTAGCCGAGAGAACGGGGAAATCTCTAGGTGAGATAGAGGCTAATGCTAACTTGTTAGTCCAAAGCATTGATGAAATTGTCGCCAATGTCCAAGAACAGGCTAGTGGGATCGAGCGGGTGAATGAAACGGTCGAACAGCTAGAAGTCGTGGTGCAAAAAAACGCCCAAATCGCCCAAGACACCGACCAGATCACCCAAAAGGTCAATGACATCGCTAAGGAAATTTTTGATGATGTCAATAAAAAGAAGTTTTAAGCTCAGGGGTCTTTTGCAACCATGCTAGTGGTGGGTGTCCTCTCCCTTGTTGTGTATCTTTAACCCATACAAAGCACATTTTCAGCGACGACACCGATAAGGAAGTTTTCAGCAAACTAGATACGATCGAGCAGAGAAAATTTAGAGTCGGGCAGGAAGTGGGTGCTTTAGCCTGTGGCTTGTTTCCAAATGGTAAGGAGATCGCCTACAGCGAAAACAATAAGCCACAGATGCTGGTCGATACAAAAGAACTCATAGGTGGGGGTGTGGATGTGATCTATGAAGCGACATTTGAGTATCAAGGGGTCTTGGCGAGAGTAGATATTCTAGAGATTGAGCGCGGAGTTAGGGGTGAAGTTAAGCATGTGCTTAACGAAGTGAAGAGCTCCACAAGCGCCTTTGAGGATAAAGTAAAGGGAAAACTCAAAGACGCGTGTTTGTGGGATTTAGCGATCCAGCGCTATGTGCTTGCGGATTTGGGCTTTTTGGAATAAAGAGAGGGCTAAAGGATAGACAGAAAAGACCACCACAAACAAGCTAACCCCCCCATAAGTGAGTAGCGCACACGCCAAAATCACCCCCAAAATGGCGCGCTTTTGCCCTAGAGTTTGGGCGATGAGTTTAGCGATCGCGCTAGCCATACCGCTCATCTCCATCAGTTTTCCAAAGATCGCCCCGAGCATAAAAATAGGAAACCACACCTTAGCAAAGGCGCAAAACCCACCCATGTAGATGTTAGTGTAGGTCTCTAGCCAGTCTAGCCCGCCACAAAGAGCCACCACCCCAGCAGCAATGGGCGCGACCCACACAATCGACCAGCCCCAATATGCCAAGAGCATCAACACCCCTAAGCCTAAGAGAATACCCAACATGCAAACCCTTACTGTGCGGTATAACCGCCATCGATGACTAAGGATTGCCCCGTGATACTCTTAGCCGCATCGCTAGCCAAGAATAGAGCGAGTTTAGCGATGTCTGCAATGGGGATGAGGCGTTTTTGAGGGATGAGGGGGTAGAGGATTTTTTCTAGGGCTTCTTGGGCACTCATTTGGCGGGTTTTAGCCAAATCAGCGAGCTGATTGCGCACTAAGGGGGTATCCACATAGCCCGGGCAAATGGCATTGGCTGTGATGTTAAAAAGCGCGCCCTCAAGCGCGCAAACTTTAGTCAGTCCAATGAGTCCGTGTTTGGCACTGTTGTAAGCGGCTTTGCCAGCAAAGCCCATGTTAAGAATGCGTCCAAATTTTTGCGCCTTCATTAGGGGGAAGGCGCATTTAGTGAGCATAAAAGGTCCTACCAACTCCACTTGCAACATTTTATTAAACACGGCTGTAGGAAAATCCTCAAGCAAGGCGATATGCTGGAATCCGGCGTTATTGATGAGCACATCTACAGAGCCAAAAGTCTTTTGGGTTTGCATGATGAGATTTTGACAAGAGTCTTCTTGTGCCACATCACAAGGGATAAAGATCGCATTTTTAGAGGGCGTGCTAGTAGCCACTTGATTCAAAGCCTCTTGGTTTAAATCTGAAAAAACCACCTTATGCCCCTCTTGTAAAAAAGCTTGCGCGATGCCAAGCCCAATCCCGCTAGCACTCCCGGTGATGAGCACGACCATAGTAACTCCCTAGTTTTTAATAGAATGCTAGCACCTTTTGCTAAGGCTTTAGCAATGGGGCGTAGTTTTGGGTCTTTAGGGCGTGCGCTGTTGCTTTTTCGCACAAGGGGGTTAAAGGGCACTTTTTTGGGCTATTGACTTGTTAAAAAATTCGTGCTAGAATGAGCGTTTTTGCGGGAATAGCTCAGTGGTAGAGCACGACCTTGCCAAGGTCGGGGCCGCGGGTTCGATCCCCGTTTCCCGCTCCATTTTTGATTCTCGAGGGGTTTTTGATGTTGCGTGTTGCTAGGCTTGCTGGCGTGTTTGTGTGCGCGGGGTTGTTGTTGGTGGGTTGTGGCACATCCATTCCCGTAGGTGCTCTTTACACAGATGTCAAGGTTCCGGTTTCGGGTAATGGGGGACACCACTCCAAGAGAGGGGAGGCGAGT
Source organism: Helicobacter labacensis (assembly GCF_003660285.1). GTDB lineage: Bacteria > Campylobacterota > Campylobacteria > Campylobacterales > Helicobacteraceae > Helicobacter > Helicobacter labacensis. Next base: position 9,562 of record NZ_QXQQ01000009.1, read on the forward strand.
TGCACCAGCATTCTTAGTCTCATCGCTATGGGGGATTGCTCTGTGGAGACGGCTGCTAAGGCGGGGGGCATTAGCAATATTAAGTCTGTGGATCGCAAAGTTACCAATATTTTAGGTATCTATGGCAGATACACGACTATTGTCAAGGGCGATTAATAGCCCTTTAAACGCCCTTGCAAGGGCGTTTATGTGCCCAGGTGGTGGAATAGGTAGACACAAGGGACTTAAAATCCCTCGGTAGCAATACCGTGCCGGTTCAAGTCCGGCTTTGGGCACCATGGCGACATAGCCAAGTGGTAAGGCATGGGTCTGCAAAACCTTGATCCCCGGTTCGAGTCCGGGTGTCGCCTCCAATACGACTTACTTTTTAACGGGAGATGGCTGAGTGGTTGAAAGCGGCGGTCTTGAAAACCGTTGAGGGTCATACCTCCGGGGGTTCGAATCCCTCTCTCCCGGCCAGCATCTTCTATCATTCTTAAGGTTTTGATGGGGCATTCGATTTTAAGTTTATTAGTGCCTATAGGCGTGATCGCCATGGTAGTGTTGACTAAACGCGTGGCTCTCTCGCTTTTTAGCGGGATTGTCTTGGGGGCGTGGCTGGTAAGTGATAGCCTGTGGGACACCTTAAGCGTCATTTATGCCAAATTGAGCGCGGTGTTTTACAGCAACACCCCCACTTTTAGCCTCAATACCAATAGTCTTTATATCTTTGCCTTTTTAGTGCTCTTGGGGGTGTTAACCCAAGTGATTAGCGCCTCTGGAGCTAGCGCGTCTTTTGTGCTCAAGGCGCGTCAATTTGTCAAAAGCGCGCGCCAGTGCGAATTTGTCGCCCTCTTTGCGGGGTTGGTGATTTTTTTAGACGACTATTTTAACGCCCTCATTGTAGGGCAGGTGAGTAAATCTCTCAATGACGCGCACCAAAGTAGCCGTGAAAGGCTAGCTTACATCATCGATTCCACTTGCGCGCCCGTGTGCATGCTCATGCCCATCTCTAGCTGGGGGGCTTATATTGTGGGGGTGATGCAAAACGAGGGGATTGAAAATAGTTTTGCGCTTTTGCTTGCTAGTATCACTAGCAATTATTACGCGTGGTTTGCGCTTATCGCGGTGTTTTTGACGATTTTATGGCAGATCAATTTGCCCGCTATGGTGCGCTACAGAAATGTAGGGGTGCAAGATTTAAGCCCTATTGCAAATCTCCAAAGCCCCAAAGCCCCCGTTTGGCTCTTGTTGAGCAGTGTGGGAATCTTGATTCTTAGCACCTGCGCGTTGATCTTTTACACGGGCTATACCAACGCCCCAAGCGGCGATCTCTTAGACTTGCTTAAAAACACCCAAACCAGCTTTTCTCTCTTCATAGGGGGGTTGATTTCTTTGGGCACCACCTTGATTCTAGCAAGGAAGTATGTGGGCGCACTAATCCCCCTTGTGGTGCAAGGTTTTAAGAGCATGCAAGGCGCGATCTTGGTGCTGATTTTAGCATGGGCAATTGGGTCCCTGATTCGCGATGACTTGCAAACGGGGGTGTATCTAGCTAGTCTTGTGGGGCATTTTCAAGGGGTGGGAGAGTGGCTGGGGGTGGTGTTGTTTGTGATCTCGGGTTTTATCGCCTTTAGCACAGGCACTAGCTGGGGCGCGTTTGCGATCATGTTGCCCATTGGGGTTAGCATGAGCGCGGGGCTGGGGGGGGATTTGGTGTTGGTGATCGCGGCTATTCTCTCAGGGGCTGTTTATGGGGATCATGCCTCGCCCATTTCAGACACCACAATTCTCTCTGCCACCGGGGCGGGTTGTTCTGTGCAAAGCCATTTTTTAACCCAATTACCCTACGCGAGCTTGAGCGCGCTATGCGCCCTAGTGGCTTTTTTGGTAGCTAGTTTGAGTCTGTCTAAAATATTGGGCTTTTTAGTGGGGTTGGGTTTGTTATTAGGTTTATTTTTCTTACTCAAACAAAGGCACTAGGCACTATCACTATTAGTAACACCGCCTTTCTTTTGGAGGTGATTAAAAATTTAGGATCAAAAGCATTAATGTTTAGAGATTAGAATCGGGGCACATTTTTTAAGGAGAAAACATGAGTGTTTATAAAGATAGCCGCCAGATTTTTAAGCCCCGCTATGAAAACTACATCGGGGGGGAATGGGTCAAGCCTGTGGAGGGGAAGTATAAAGCCAATAAGAGTTCTATCAATGGGGAGGTGCTGTGTGAAGTGCCCCTATCTAGCCCCCAAGACATTGATAAAGCCCTAGATAGCGCGCACAAAGCGAAGGACGCTTGGGGCAAAACCCCCATTGAGGCGCGATCCCGCCTCTTGTTCCAAATTGCCGATCGCTTAGAGGCTAATTTAGAAAAGCTCGCCTATGCAGAAACTTGGGACAATGGCAAACCCATTCGCGAAACTCTAGCCGCAGATATTCCCCTAGCTATCGATCATTTCCGCTACTTTGCTAGCTGTATCCGTGCCCAAGAGGGGGGTATTAGCGACATTGAAGAGAATTTAGTCGCCTACCATTTCCATGAACCCCTGGGTGTGGTGGGGCAGATCATCCCCTGGAATTTTCCCATTTTGATGTGTGCATGGAAGCTCGCCCCGGCTTTGGCTGCAGGCAATGCGGTGGTGCTCAAGCCCGCATCCCCCACCCCGGCTAGCGCGCTAGTGTTGCTAGAGATCATCGGGGATCTCTTGCCCGCTGGGGTGGTGAATGTGGTCAATGGTAGCGGGGGACAGATTGGCAAACACCTAGCCACCAGCCCCAAGATCGCCAAAGTGGCTTTCACCGGATCCACCGCAGTGGGGCGACAAATCATGCAATTTGCTACAGAAAACATCATTCCTTGCACCTTAGAACTAGGGGGTAAGAGTCCTAATATTTTCTTCCCGGATATTTATGAGCATGAGGACGCGTTTTTAGATAAGGCTGTTGAGGGGCTAGTGCTTTTTGCACTCAACCAAGGCGAGGTGTGCACCTGCCCCTCGCGCGCTTTGGTTCATGAGAGTATTTATGAGGACTTTATAGGCAAGGTGTTAGAGAGGATCAAGGCAATCAAAACAGGTAACCCGCTGGATTTAGAAACCATGATAGGCGCGCAGGTGGATGAAAACCAAGTCAACACCATTTTAAACTACATCCAATTAGCCCATCAAGAGGGGGCGCAGTGCCTTATTGGGGGGGCTAGAAACCACATCGCCGGTTTAGAAAAAGGGTGCTATATCCAGCCCACTATTTTTAAGGGACATAATAAGATGCGTATCTTCCAAGAAGAAATCTTTGGTCCCGTGTTAGCCCTTACCACCTTTAAAGACGAGAAAGAGGCTCTAGAGATCGCCAATGACACCATGTTTGGGCTAGGAGCGGGGGTGTGGACGCGCGACATCAACCGGGCTTACCATTTCGGGCGCGCGATCAAGGCTGGGAGAGTGTGGACGAATTGCTACCACATGTATCCTGCCCATGCCGCCTTTGGGGGGTATAAGCAAAGTGGGATTGGGCGTGAAGGGCATAAGATGATGTTAGAGCATTACCAACAAACTAAAAATATCTTGGTGAGCTATAGCCCGCACAAACTAGGATTCTTTTAATGTCTGAGCGCGTGGTAGCGACTAAGGCAGCGCTCTCTCTCATTGCAGAGCTCAAAATTGCCCACCCAGAGGGGTTTATTTTCTACCACTCTTGTGGGTGTTGTGATGGTAGTGTGGTCTATGCCTACGCTAAGGGGGATTTTAAGCTAGGGCAAAATGATGTGTGTCTAGGGGAGATAGAGGGGGTCGCCTTTTACATGCACCAAGAACAATACAACTACCAACGGCACACCCAACTCATCTTAGACATCCAACCCATAGAGGGGAGTGAATTCTCCCTAGCCTATGGGACGGGCAAGAGTTTTAGCCTCACAAGCCGTGTGTTTAGCCCCCAAGAGTTAGCGCAACTACAAGAGAGCTAAAAAGAGGCAATGAGTTGGGTATAAAGCGCGCTACGATCTTGATAGCCACCCCCACAGTAGGTGGTGCTAGGGTTGCAATAGGCATTCAAGCCCGCTTGGTAGCCCTTGTTGGTATGGATTCCATAGTAGACTAAATCTAGTAAGCCCTTGAGATAGGGAGTGAATTGGTAGCTTAGCGAGAGGATCACGCGCCCCTCATAAGACACTGGCGCGCTAGACCACTGCCAAGTCATCCGCCATGCAAAAGCCTTTTTAAAATGCGTGCCCCCGTAAATGAGTACCCCGGTTATCGCGTTGGCTTTAAGGGCGGTGCCTGCGTAACCAGCCCAAAGGCTATTACCATAGAGTTCTACACCAGCGGGGTTACCTGTGTTGCCCACCCACGCGTGGCGTTGCCAAAATTCTTATAAAAAGTCCCCATGAGAAAGAACTGACCGATGTCAAAGCGTTGGCGGATAATGAGACTCTGCCCATTGGGCGTGGCCGGGTTGTCGTAGCGATAAATCGCCTTCCCTGCAGTGTTAAGCACCATCCAAGGGTAATAAAGGGGGAAAAACGCGCTAATCTGGGTGTTAGAACGCCACCCCTTGCCCTCAAAGTTAGGGTTGCTATCCCAACCTATCCTAAGACCCGGTGCGTTGAACATTTTGGGTGAAAAGTAAAAAAAGCCTTCGGCTAAAAAGTGGTGCTTCTGGTAGGTAAGCTGGATAGCATGCGTGCCGTAAGCGACTTTGTGCCCGCTGGGAGTGTAGCCCCCTTGGGCGTTTTTGTGGTAACCCCCACTATAAACCACCCTAGGGGCATACCAATCTCTTAACTGCACCCCGGTCGCATAAGCGCGTCCCCAAGAGCTAAACCACCACAAGCGCATGTGCTTAATCTGGGCGTAGACTTCAAACCCTTGTGTCTGTCCGCTTTTATAAGCAGCTTGGGAGAGATAACGCCCTGCTTTGATCCCAAAGTAATGTTTGTAATCGTATTCTAAGTAGGCATCGCTGAAGACATAGAAATGGCTGTATTGGCTAAGTTTGCGGTTTTTAGCCCACACATCATCGCTTTGCACGACATCGGCTGCTCCGCCCAAATACCCATCGTAATAGGCGAAGTTTTGGTAAACCACCGATCCTCCGTAAAATTTTTTTGTGCCATCGTAAAGCACTCCCCCCACCATGCCCCCGATGCGCCCATTTAGGCTATGCCCAGCTAGAGTTTTGGGCAGAAGGTTAAAAGCAAGGGAGAGATAGCCCGCGATTGTGGCGTATTGCTGCATGGGGTAAATCCCCTCGCTCTTTTCTACAGGGTGTTGGTTAAACCCGATCACAGAAGCTTGGTTGGCAAACCCTCCTAATTTATAATCAAAGGCGTGTAGAGAGGTTAATGCTAGGGGAGCGCAAAATAGCTTGAGTGTGTAAAGATAGCCAAAGAGGCTATCTCTCTTAGGCGCAAGCCCCATCAACCCCCCAAGGATTTTTTAATGTCAATGACATACCTAAAGGGCGCGTTGGAGTGAGTGAGATTGTAATAGGCTTGATCGATGTCCTTGCCCTCAATGAGCTGGACTTGGGGATAAATATTGTGTAGCACAGAAAAATCTAGCATTTCTTGGGTTTCCTTAATCCCCCCAATGAGCGAGCCATAGACTTTTCTATTACCCTGGTTGATCAATTCAATGGCACTAATGCTAGGCATCACTTCTTTAGGGGGTGCGCCCACAATGGCAAGCTCCCCATTGTAAGCGAGCAATTTAACATAGTCTAGAATCTTGTAGCTTGTGGGGATAGTGGAAATGATGAGGTCTAAACTCCAAGGCTTGGCATCCTTGGGACTGGTGTAGTAATATTTTGCACCCATGCTTAAGGCTTGTTCCCTCTTAGCCTCACTGCGCGCAAAGACGCTCACCTGCGCCCCCATCGCTAGGGCATATTTGAGAGCCATGTGCCCCAACCCTCCAAAACCCGCGATTCCCACCCTTGAGCCCTCTTTGACCTTAGAGAATTTTAAAGGAGAGTAGGTGGTGATCCCCGCACAAAAGAGCGGGGCGATCTTCTCTAAAGGCGCGTCATGGGGGATCTTAATGGCATAGTCTTCATCTAGCACGATTTTATCTGAATACCCGCCCATATGGGGTTGATTGTCATGGAAGTAGTCTAGGCAGTTGTAGGTGAAGACAACCTTGCCATTGGCACAGAGCTGCTCTTGATGGCTAGTGCACGCCTCGCACACCTTACAAGAATTCACAAAACACCCCACACCCACTTTGTCCCCCACCTTGAATTTAGAAACCTTAAAGCCCACTTCCTTCACCACGCCTGCAATCTCATGACCGGGGATCATAGGGTAGATCGCCTCTCCCCATTCGCCATAGGCAGAGTGGATGTCGCTATGGCAAATTCCACAAAAGGCGATCTCCACTAGAATATCCTTTGCGCCTAAAGGGTGGCGCGTGAAGTCAAGTCTCTCAAACTTGCCCTCTTTGGAGTGGATTGCAAAACCCCTAGCTGGAATGTGCGCCATGACAACCCTTCATCAAAAATTAAAGCGGTAGCCCACATATAGGCTATATTGTCTGCGGTAGGTGAAAGTCAAGGGACCATTGTGGAAATAATAGTCGTTGATGGTGGGAATCTTGACCCCAAAATCAAATTCTTGGTGCTTGGCGATGGTGGTGCGAAAACCCGCATTGAACAAGAATTGGAAGATGGCCGGATCAACATGCCCCTTGGTTTTCAAAAACGCCCTTGTGGTGTTCCCCCAAGAGTTACCCGCAATCGCCACCCCAAAGAAAAGCCCGAAAGTGGCACTATCTTTATTGATGATGTCATAAAGGGTATCAATACCGCCCCCATAGGTGAACATGTCGGTAAGATTAGCCACCGTGCTGTAAGAAGGATTGCTTGAAGTCCCAAGATTAGTCAACGCATTAGCCCCAAAGACCGCATGCCCATAGTCAAAGAAACCATAGTAGCGAAAGCCAAACCATTTTTTCTTGCCTAGAAAGTGCTTGTAACCCACACTGATCCCAAGCCCTTGCATAACAGCCGCATAAGTGTAATGACCACTGGGAAACTTCGCGTAATTGAGTGGATCGCCGGGGGGAGGGTTTTTGATCATCTGCGCCACCTGCCCCACTTGGTAACTCGCGCCCACATACCACGCATTCCTCTCCGCACACAGGGGGACAGAAAGCGCGCCCAAAACAGCCACACCCTTGATGAAGTTAGAAAATGTCTTATTCATGCGTCCTCTTTACTGATATTGATGATGTCGTTTTATTCTAGCATATTTTTTTTAAATCTAGTTATGCGGGGCTTGTAAAACCTGCGCGATGAGCTCTAGGGGGTGTAGAAACTGCGTGGGCGCGTCTATCTGGTGCAAGGCGTTATTGAGTTGCACCCGGCAAGCCGAGCACTCCGCGCTCACCACTTGGGCTTTGGTGCTAGCAATGTCTTTAGCTTTAGGCAAGCCCGCTTGCACACTCAAAGCGTAGTGATCGCTTTGCATGCTCACCCCTCCAAAGCCACAGCAACGATCGCTCTCAGCCATTTCACTTAAACTAAAGTTTGCTCCCAAAAGCGCACGGGGTTCTTTATAAACTCCTAAGACTTTTTTGGCATGGCAGGGGTCGTGGTAGGTGAGAGTGAGGGGGTTTTTAGGGTAGGTTTTAAGCACTTCTAGGAGTGCGCTATTATGGGTTAAAAAGCTAGAGGCAAATTGCAATTTATCTGCCACCTTGCGCCATTTTTCTAGCCACTCTTGGCGCGCTTGAGGATCGGGAATGCTCTCAAAGACATGCTCATAATCTTTTTTGAGCATGCTAATACAAGTCGCCTCAGGGACTAAAATCGCCTCTGTGTGCGTGGCGACCTCTGTGAGCAAATCTACATTTTTTTGAGCTAAAAAAAGGGCGGTGTCTATATCCCCGGTGAAAAAGGCGCTCGCGCCACAGCAAAATTGCTTAGGAATGTGCGCGCTGATATTGAGCTTGTCTAAGATGCTTAATAAGCTCTTGCCCACGCTAGGGTAGTTGTAATTGCCCAAACAGCCAATAAAAATCCCCACACTCTTAGCAGGCATGTTTTCTAGGGGGGCTTTGGGGGGGATGATGCCCTGATGGGCGCGCAAAAAGCTAGTGCGCGCAAAGGGGAAAAGCGCGCGTTTAGCTAAGATTTTAGGTGCAACACGCTGGAAACGCCAATGGATTTTATCCCCCACTTGCTTAAAGGCACAGGGCGCACTCACGCTACAGAGTGAAAAGACAAAATCCATGAGTTTGGGGTGTTTGAGCAAAAAGAAGTAGAGCTTTTTATGCCAAGCGATCCCGTGTTTGCGCGCGCTTAAAACACGCACTTTTTCAATCATGTTATCAATGGGTAAATGGAAGGGGCAGACCTGCACGCAGGTGGTGCAGAGAAAACAACTCTCAAAAATGTGTTTTAGAGGGGTGTTGAGCTCTAAACTCTCTTGCTTGACAAGCGCGATGAGGTCTAAAAACCCGCGTGGAGAAGTGGTTTCATCTTTGTGGATACGATAAATGGTGCAACTAGGCACGCATTTACCACACTTCACACAAGCTTGCGTGGTGCGCTCTATGTCGCTATCTAACCACGCCTCTAATTTAGAGGGTTTTACTGAATTTTTGATCCCCATGGTGTTTGTCCAAATACGCATCAAAGACCATCGCGATATTGCGCACTAACATCGCCCCCGTAGGGCTGGTTTTCAAGCCATGCGCGTCTACACTCACCAAACCCTCTTGCTCATAGGGTTTTAGTGCCTCTAGGGCTTGCTTGAAATGGGTTTTAAAATCAATATTAAAGGCGCGCTCAATGACACCAAAATTTAGCTCTAAATTATTCATCAAATGCATGATCACCTCTTTACGCAGGCGATCTTCACCGCTCAAGAGGATGCCCCGCTCAACAGGCAAATGCCCCGCATCAAGCGCATTTTCATACGCCTTTAAATCCTTAAAATTCTGGGTGTAGTAATCTAGCCCCTCTCCAATGCTAGTAACCCCTACCCCAATGGTTTGGGAGAATTTTTTAGTGGTGTAGCCCTGAAAATTGCGCCTGAGCTGTTTGTTTTGCAGGGCTAGATAGAGTTCATTATCTTTTTTAGCAAAGTGATCCATGCCAATCATTTCATAACCATGTTGGGTTAAAAAGGCAATCAAGAATTGCAAAATCTCTAGCTTTTGGCTGGGGGTGGGCAGGGTGGTGGGGTCTATTTTCATGGTGTGTTTGATCCAGGGCACATGGGCGTAATTAAACACAGCTAGGCGATCGGGCTCTAGGCGCAGGGCTTGCTCTAGGGTGCTTTGAAAACTTTTGACACTCTGAAAAGGCAAGCCATAGATGAGATCAAAATTGATCGAGTTGATCCCAAACTCACGGGCTAACTCCACCTTTTCACGCACTAGATCAAAGCTTTGCAAGCGGTTGATCGCTTGTTGCACCTCTAGCTCAAAATCCTGCACGCCAAAACTCAGGCGGTTAAAGCCATGTTCTTTGAGCACACGCATTTGCTCGCGATTAAAGTGGCGCGGATCGACCTCACAAGCCAACTCGGCATCGGGCGCAAAGTTAGTAAAAGTGGTTTCAATGCTCCCAATAATGCGCTCTAGTTGCGCTGCGCTAAAAAAAGTGGGCGTGCCCCCCCCAAAATGCAATTGCACCACCTCGCGCCCCGTGTCTAAATACTCTCTTAAAAGCTCTAATTCTTTTTGCAAGTAGAGAATGTAGCGTTCTTTCTTGCGCTCAGAATTGCTATAAATCACATTGCAGGCGCAAAAATAGCAAGGACTTTTGCAAAAGGGGAGGTGAAAATACAAAGAGAGGGGGGTTTGCTTAGGGGTGCGCGCTAAGGCTTGGATCAAATCGCGCTCTTGAAAGCCCGCATGGAATTCTATTGCCGTGGGATAGCTGGTGTATCTAGGACCGGGTTTAGAGTGGTGGGCAAATTGCTGGAAGTCTAGAGCACTCAAAAGGGGATATTCTCCACATCTTCTAAATCTACAAAGCCATCTTTCTTAGACTCTAGAAACTCGGCTAGGTTGAAAAACAAATTGGGGTGTTGTCTTTTGAGTTGCTTGACAAAGTCCAATGAAGAGATTTTAGGCAAACTCCCATCACTCCCGCGCATGCCCTCTAATTTTCTAAAAGCGACCGCCATCGCGTCCTTGAAATCCACAGGGGTGAGGGTTGCCATGTCGCGCTCCAACTCCACCATGATCTTTTCTTCATACGCCCTTTGGATCACCTGCACAATGTATTGCAATAAAATCTCGGGCACCACGACAAAGCGTTGATCCTGCTCATCTTGCACAAACCAAGCCTCTTTGGCATCAAGAGTGCCCTCCTTAGATTCTAAAAGCACTTGGTTGGGGGCTAGTCTTTTGGCTTGCACCTTATTTTTACCCGATTCTAAGCTTTGATAAATTGCTTGCATGTCGCTAGGGCTCAACCTAGCTTGAGAAGTGTTATCCATATTTACCGCCTTTCGCTCCCATGTTAGCACAAAATCCCTAATAGCCATAGTGGCTTTTAATGTGATCCAAGCGCGCATGGGTGTTGCTTAGCACAAAATCCCCCAAGATCAAAGCCAATAGAGCCGCGCACACCACACTCCCCCGAATAGCAATGCATGGGTCATGCCTGCCCTTAAGGGTGATTTGCGTGCTTTCTCTCTGTATAGTGATACTCTCTTGGGGCAGGGCAATGCTAGAAGTGGGCTTGAAATGCACCCACACGATTAAATCCGACCCATTGCCAAAACCCCCCAACACCCCCCCGCAATGATTGCTTTTAAACCCATGCAAGCCCAGTGCGTCATTGTAAGCACTCCCTTGCATGCTCGCAGCCTGTGGTGTGCCAATAAACACCCCCTTGACCCCATTGAGCCCCATCAAGTCATAGGCGATACGCGCGTCCAAGCGATCGCCAAATTCGCCCAAACCCAGCAAGGCGCGCCCCTGAGCGCGCACCAACACCACCCCTCCTAAACTATCTCCTGCTTTTTTTGCCTGCAAGATCGCCTCTTGTTGGGCTACTTGGGCATGTTTATCTAGGCTAAAAATGGGGCTATTTAGCGCGTGCTCAAAGTCTAACTCTTGAGCTTGCACTCCCCCTATACTATAAACTCCACTCATCACCTCTATGCCCACTTCTCTTAAAAGCAATTTAGCAATCGCCCCACCACCCACCTTGATCACACTCTCTCTAGCTGAGCTACGCCCCCCACCCCTATGATCCCTAATGCCGTATTTGGCAAAGGTGGTAAAATCGGCATGCCCGGGGCGAAAGCTCTCTTTGATTGAGTCGTAATCCTTAGAGCGCACATTGTTATTAGAAACTATGAGCCCAATGGGCGCGCCTGTGCTTACCCCCTCAAACACTCCACTCACTATCTCTATCTTATCCTCTTCTTGGCGTGGGGTGGTGAAGGCATTCACGCTTTTACGCCTATTAACCTGCTCTTGGATAAATTCTAAGTCTAGTTTGAGTCCGGCAGGCACGCCCTCCAACACGCCCCCCACCAAAGCCCCATGCGACTCCCCAAAGGTGCGTAGTATCAAGCTCACGCGCTCCCCTCCACACAGAGTTGCTCATAGGCGATTTGGGCACACAGTTGCTGGGCTTCTTTTTTGCTCTTAGCCGTGCAAGTGCCATAGAGTTTATCTAAGATAAAGATTTGCATTTCAAATTGTTTGGCGTGATCAGGACCGCTCTCGCTTTTGAGCGTATAAGTGGGCACGACTTTAAAGCGCGCTTGGGTGAGCTCCTGCAACGCGCTTTTATAGTCCATAAAGGTGCTTTGCAAAGAGAGATCGGGGTAAATCTTGTCTAAAAAATGACTCATCAAGGTTTTAACCGGCTCTAACCCGCTTTCTAAATAGATTGCCCCCATTAAAGCCTCAAAGGCATTAGCCAAGATCGAGGGTTTGGTATGCCCGTGGTTATTAGCCTCCGCTGGAGAGATCAAAATATGATCTTGCAAGCGCAACAAAGAGGCAAGTTTGAAAAACGCCTTTTCATTGACTAAGGCGGCGCGCATCTTAGAGAGATCGCCCTCTTGGAGCCCCTCAAAACGCGCAAATAAGATTTCTGCCACCACCAAATCCAACACCGCATCGCCCAAAAACTCTAGTCTCTCATTATTGACGCGTGCCTTTGTGCTCTTATGCGTGAGGGCTTGCTCTAAGAGTTGCGCGCTCTTAAAACGATAGCCCAGCAGTTCTTGTAGCCGATCTAACATGAAACTCCTTTATTTTGTGCTTGGTAAGCTAGGGCTTCTTGTTTGGCTAAAGCATCACAGCGTTCATTGTGCGCATGCCCGGCATGCCCTCTGATCCAATGGGGGGTGATGTGATGGGGGGTGGATAGCTCTAAAAATTCTTGCCAAAGATCGACATTTTTGACCTTAGCAAAGGCGCGCGCCTGCCAAGCTTTAAGCCATTTAGAAATCCCATCGCACACATAAGTCGAATCGCTATAAAGCGCGATCTTACAGGGTTCTTTCAGGGCTTTGAGCCCGGCATTGAGCGCGCTAAGTTCCATGCGGTTGTTAGTGGTGTGGGCGCGCCCCCGGTGATGATTTTTCTTGATTTTGGTAGCGCAAAATCGCGCAGTAACCCCCCGCCCCCGGGTTACCCAAAGACGATCCATCGCAAAACATTTCAATGTGTTTCATCATGCCTCCTAGTTGAGATTGAGTTGTTGGCTGTAATGAGGAGCTTGGGTGTTGAGATTCAACACGACTTGTTTCACCCCCAGCGCGCCACAGACCACGCAACGATGACTCTCAAAGGGGGAGAGATTCTTGCAGGCTCCGCATTGGTAGCTAAAGCTCAGATCAAGGGGGTATTTGTCCTTGAAGGTGTGAAACGCCTCTAATTGCCAATGCATGCACTCTCCCTCTATAAAGCCCTTAGCCACAAAGATTTCGCGCACGGGGGGGTGCAGTTGGGATAGCAGGGGCTGGATTTCTTCTAGGGGTAAATCCCAAAGCAAATCCACATAGTCTATGCCTTGTTGCAAACCGGGCAATTCTTGCAAAAATAACGCCCTGTGGTAAGCCTTGCAATGTCTAAGGGCGCATTTGTAAAGGCTGGGGTGTTTGTGCCCTAGGGCTAAAATGCGCGCGCTGCGATCTTGCAAGCTCAAGTCTTCTTGGATCAACACCTGCATTTGCAAGTAATGGTAGGTTTCTAATAATCCCTGGGCTTCTAGCGCGTCCAAACATTCTAACACCTCTAGGGCTTTTTGGGGGGCGCACAGCATTTCATACACGCGCACCATCTCTTTGAGCGCGTCAATATTTCTAGGCTCGATACGCAACACCTCCACCAAAATATCATGCGCCTTTTGCATATAACCCATAGCGATGTAAGTTTGGGCTAAATGCTTTAAAAGCGTGATGCGATCTTTGGGGTACTTGGAGAGCAGGCGCAAATAGATCGTGATGGCTTGTTCTGCGCTCCCATGGCTACTATAGTGCTTGGCTAAGAACAACCAAGTTTTAAGACCTAGCACTTCTGAAGCGCTCTCTTGTTCTTTATCTAGGAGTTGTTGCACCTCAAAGACTAAATCAATGGGAGCATAGGAGAGAGATAGGGCGTTGAGAGCCTTGAGATTCTTCTTGTGCTTGAGAAGGGAGCGGAAATGATCGATCAAAACCACCGCCCCGATCACCGCAATCAGCAACGCGATACTAAAGAGCGAATCCTTATAAACATAGGCTAACTGCTCCACGCAACCTACTGGCGCAAATACCTAATTTTTGCCTTGACCCGCAATTTTTCGTAATACTCGGCTAAGATTTTGTCCTGTTGCTCCTCAATGAGCTTGTTAGCGATGAAATTGCGCGCTTGGTTGAAAGACACTTCTTCTTTGCCTAATTTTTCCTTGATGTAAAAGGAAACAAAATTCCCCCCACCCGCGTTCAAGATCGGGGTGAAAGTGTGTTCTTTTGTGCTTAAAAACATTTGGGCGATCTGGGGGTTGAGAGTTTTGACATTGATCTTTTCTTCCACTTTGCTCACCCCCTCAATGGCTAAGTCCTTGTTTTCTAAAGCCTTTGTGAGTGTTTGGGTGTCTTTGGCGGTGTAGCGCACGGTTACAATCTCACTAGGCACGCTAAATTCGCTTTTGTGGGCGTTGTAATATTCGCGCATTTTGGTTTCATTGCGGGTATTGACATTGAAGAGCAAGATATTTCTAAGCAACTCTCTAGTTTCCAGCTGTTTTTTCAGCTGTTCTTTGTAGGTAACAGGGTTGATCCCCTCACTCACCAAGGTGCGCATGAAGTCGTTGACATTCATGCCATTGTGCTTGGCAATGTTTTCAATCTCGGCATCGATTTTATCGTCCTCAATGTCGATTTTAAGCCGCTTGATTTCTTGGGCTTGGATGCGTTGCAAGATCAGCGCGTTAATGGCTTGCTGGCGGCTAATGTGGTGTTCCTTTTCCTCTCTTTCAATTTGGTAAAGGGTGATGGGGGCGTTGTTGACCGTGATGGCGATCCCTCCCACAATGCCATCTTTGCGATCCTCCACAAAATCATCTGCTTGGGATTTGTTAGGAGGGGTTTTTTCTTTAGAGGAGAGCTCCTTGGGGGGCTTGGGGGTTTGGCTAATGGATTGGCGAATCTGTTCGTCTAGGTTTTTGGAGCTGTTTTTAGAACCAGATCCCTGCTCGCCACTCACCGATTCCACTTTAGAACCTGCTGCCTGCGCGCCCACGCATACAAGCGCGACTACCATCAGCACTAGGGGGGAAAAATGTATTTTCAACAAGCGTTTTCTCTATATGGACTTTCTAGCAGTGTAGTATAATAGCCCTAAGAATAAGATTAAGGAGTGGCATGGAGTGGTGGGTATGGGGGGTGGTGCTAGAGGGTGTGGGGTTGGGGGGGCTTGTTTGGTGGGGGGTGCGCCTCAAAATGGCTTTGGCGCGCCAAGAGATTGAGAGTGCGCAAACAAAGACCTATTTGGAGCAAAAACTCCAAGATGAAGCCAAGAAATTACAAGCCTTCCAAGAACAAAGCAGGGAAATCCAAGAGATCAAGCACAATTTAGTGCTTGAGATCAAGCAAGCCAGCGCGCAATTATTCAGCGATCAGAGCCACCAATTCCAACAAGCCCAACAAGCGACTCTAGCCCCCTTGCAAGCTGAACTTAAAACCTGCCAAAACCTCATCACAACTCTTAAAGAAACCCAAATCCACCAACAAGGCTATTTTAAAAGCCAATTGGATCAACTCCAGCAATGCAACACCCACCTAGCCCAGCAAGCCCAAGACCTAGCCAAAGCCCTCAAGGGGGATCCTAAAAAACGCGGGGATTTTGGGGAAATGTTGCTAGAGAGTCTGTTAGAAAAGCATGGTTTCATCAAGGGGAAGCATTTTTTCGCCCAACAGAGTTTTAAGACACACACCACGCTACGCCCAGATATTGTCCTGCACCTGCCAGAAAACAGGAGTCTCATTATTGATTCTAAACTCAATCTCAACGCCTACATGGATTTGCAAAGCGCGCCCAATCCCAAAACTCTCAAGGCGCTCACAGAAGGGGTCTACAAACATATCCAAGAACTAGAAACAAAGCGCTACCACAATGAGATCGCCAATAGTGTGGATTTTACCATTATGTTCATCCCCCTAGAGGGGGTGTATTTACAAATGTTGGAATCAGAGGGGGTAAACCTCTTTGAAAAAGCCCGTTTAGCCCAAGTGATTTTAGCCAGTCCGGGAACCTTGATGGCGATCTTAATGCTGGTGCACCAACTGTGGAAACACTCCCAAATGGATCGAGATTACACGCGCTTGCAAAAACAACTTAGCACACTGGGGGCTAGACTAGAAGATTTGTGGGGGCAAGTGGGCGAATTAGGCAAGAGCATTAAAACTACCCAAGATCGTTACAACAAAGTCAGCCAAACCCTCAAAACCGGCAAGGACAGTGTGATAGAACGCGCACAACAATTAGGGGTCAACCATGTGTTTTAGTGCGCCTCAAAAGCGCTGAGGAGTTTTAAGCCCCTTGAAGCGTAGGGCGCGATCGAAACGGCGCAGGGACAAGCGTTCTTTAGAGCGAATCCCAAAAGAGATACAGCCCAAATACTCTAGGATTTGTCCTCTTGTTAGCCCACTCTGCTTTACGCGTTGCTGCAAAATATAGTGGGGAATTTTAGGCTTGGCGCGTTTGAAGGCGCGCGCTAGGGGGGCATAGATACCCACATAACGCCACCCACAACACAGCCGCCCAAAGACAAAGGGCAGACGCGTCTTGGCGTGCCAAAGTGTGGCTAAATCCACAAAGTCCGCCTTAGGTTTTTCTTGGTAGTAAAAACACAAAGCCTTATCCCCGATTACAACCTGCCCCTTGAGCCCTAAAACTTGGCAGAGGGCATTAGAGGTCGCCGACTCGTGATCATTTTGGGGGGGCTGTTTGAGAGCTAGCACACTGCGCACCTGCTTAGAGGCGATGATCCCACAGTCTAGGGCGTGCGGGGCGCGCAGGCTGGCAATAGAAGAGATAAACCCCGCATCGATGCGCCTGAAGAGAAAATCTGTATTGAGCCTAGCCGGGTAGGTTTTTTTGAGGTGCAAAAAGGTTTTAAACCCGGACAAGCGCAGGGGGTAGGCTTTGATAAACACATCAAAGGGCAATAAATTTAAATAATCGATCTTGCCAAAACGCATGCTAAACCTTTTTATCCCATTTTACCCCAAAAGCCCGCGCTTAAACTCCTCAATCCTCTTTGTATTCATAGACTATAGGCAAAGGATACCAATCTTTCACACCATCCCCGCAAGCCCCCTGCCCAAAAAAGATCTCTAGCCATTCTTGCTGTTCTCCATAATCTTTTAAAGCGGGGCAACTAGGCGCAACGACACAAACCTTATCTCCAAGATAAAAACCCTCATCCCCACAACCACCATACCCACCGCTACGCTCCAAGGCGTTATAAACGCTTTGAATCCACGCGATTTTGGCGCGGTTGTCCTTAAGACAGTTGGCTTTTTGGATCAGAGGTTGTATGTGGTAATTATCGTAAGTTGATTTGCCCAGTGTGGGCACGAGGTGGAGGGTTGCGTTTTTGAGCATTTGGGGCAAGTTCTTAACGATCTCTAGGCTACGCTTGTAGGCGCGCGTATCGCTGGATTTGTCGCCATCTGCGGTCGCTAAAATGATGTAGAGTTGCTTGGCATGAGGATTTTCAGAGCGTAAAGTGATGATGCTAGATTTAGGGATGCGATCAAAAAGGGTGTTGAAATCGTGGGTAAGATACCTCTTGTTGGCAACTTTTGCCTCTTTGACACTCTGTTTTATGGCATCTTGCATGCCCTTAGAGCCAAAGGCGTGTTCAAGGCGGATAGCAAAGCTCAAGTCTTGATCCACAAGCCACGCGCTGTAAGTGAGGGTCGGTTGCCCATAAAAATTTTCAAGATGCGCTTGATCGTAATCTTTTACAAAAGCGATCTGAAAAGGGGTCCCAGGTAGGGGTTTTAAAGACAAAAGAGCCACATTGCCTTCGTACTTAAAGAGATGCGCGATTTTAGGGGGTGTAACTTCTAGGGCGCGCGCCTCTTGCTCGCGCGCATGGATGAAAGCTTTTTGCTTAGGCGTGGCGCGTTTTAAAAAATCCTTAGCCAAGGACACTTGGGTGTTGTCTTGGTTGAGCACCAATGCATGGGTTTTGACTCCCCTAGCGCTCATTTCTTGCAAGATGAGCACCCTAAGGTCCCCATTTAAGCTCGTGTTTTCTAAAAGCTTTAAGCGATTGACATTAAAACCTAAGCCCGCTAAGTGTTTCTTAAATGTGGTATTTTCAAGATCCACCCCCTTTATAAGACTCAAAGCAAAAATCAAAAGACACACTAAGCGCATAGAACTCCCTTTAGTGGATTTCATAAAATAAAGGCAAATAGGGACCAATGCCCTCTAACAAGCCAAGTTCGGACGCTGCGTTTGCATTTTCTTGGATGCGATCCAAAAAGGGCTCTTTTAGCGGGTCTGTAGCGACATTTTGCAAGCCCGATCTTAAGAGTGTAAGTTTCTTTAGCGTGCTAGAAGTGCCATGTAAGCCCTTGAGATAGGCGGCTGCATCAAAGGAGTCGCTTTTATCCTCCTCGTCTGGAAACGCGCCCAAAAGCACCAAATACACCCGCGCGTTTTTAAGTTTATCTTCTAGCTTAGACACCAACTTTTCATCTAACCCCTCTTTCACAAGCAAGATAAACTCCTTAGAGGCGTGTTGGGATAGAGGCTCTAAAGTAATGACATTGTCATAGGGCAATGTCTTGATCAAGGTCTTAAAATCCTTGCTATGTTTGGTAAAAAAATTATGTTTGACAACTAAACGGCGCATTTCTCCAAGCAACGCGTCATCCTCTTTATTGGGCAAAATAAAATCCTCGCCCACTTGCACCTTTAGGGGACTCTTAAGATCAGCCAACAACACTTGCTGGATTTTTGTGTTACGATCTTGCACTAAGAGGGCTTGAAAGGGGAGTGGGGCGTGCAAGCGCGCTTGCTTTAAAATCTCAAATTGGGCGTTAAAATCTAGGGGTTCAGCCAAGAGGATTTGGCAGGCTAGGCAAGCTAGAGGGAGCATTTTAACTAGGTTAGGCATTATCTCATCCTTAGAGCCACTCTACAAGTGTTTCAAATTATTATATACTACAACAAACACCATTTCATTAAGGAGTTGTATGCAAACTTTTATCCAAGAATACCAAGCCGCCCTACAAGAAAGGGCACAAGAAAACATCCCCCCCCTGCCCTTAAACGCAAAACAAGTTGAGAGCGTGGTAGAAATTTTAATGCACTCTAAAAGTGGCGATGAATGCGCCTTTGCTAAGGATTTACTCATTCACAGAGTGAGCCCGGGCGTGGATGAGGGCGCGCAAGTCAAAGCCCAGTTTCTAGGCAAACTTGCGCTTAAAAAGTGTGAATGTGCGCACTTTAGCCCCTTAGAGGCTGTAAAGTATTTGGGCACTATGCTAGGAGGGTATAATGTCGCTCCCTTGATCGAGGCACTGCAAAGTGGCGATCAAGAAATTGCCAAAGCCGCCTGTAAAGCTTTAAAATCCACGCTCCTAGTCTATAACTCTTTTGAGAGTATCGCTAGTTTGAGCAAAACCAACGCCCTAGCTAAAGAGGTTTTGCAGTCGTGGGCAAATGCGGAGTGGTTTATTAACAAGCCCGCCCTGCCTGAAAAGTTAGAGCTATGCGTACTTAAAATTGATGGAGAAACCAATACGGACGACTTGAGCCCGGCTAGTGATGCCTTTACCCGTAGCGACATCCCCCTACACGCTAATGCCATGCTCAAAAACCGCATAGAAAATTACCAAGAACGCCTAAAAAACATCAAATCTAAGCGCGTGCCCGTGGTGTATGTGGGCGATGTGGTGGGCACGGGGAGTTCTCGCAAAAGTGCGACTAACTCCATTATGTGGCACTTTGGGCAAGACATCCCCTATGTGCCCAATAAACGCAGTGGGGGCGTGGTGATCGGGGGGGTGATTGCCCCGATCTTCTTTGCCACCTGTGAGGATAGCGGGGCGTTGCCTCTAGTGGCAGATGTCAAAGACTTACACGAGGGCGATATTATTGAGGTTTATCCTTACAAGGGTGAGATTTGCAAGCAAGGGCAGGTGGTGAGCACCTTTAGCTTAGAGCCCACTACTTTAGCGGATGAATACCGCGCTGGGGGGCGTATCGCCTTGATTATCGGGCGCGGTTTGACTAATAAGGCGCGTAAATTCTTAGGGCTAGGTCCCTCAGAAGTCTTTGCCAAACCTAAGCAACCTGCTGAGAGCAATAAAGGCTACACTTTAGCGCAAAAAATGGTGGGGCGCGCTTGCGGGCTAGAGGGCGTGCGCCCGGGCACTTACTGCGAGCCTATGACCACCACTGTGGGTAGCCAAGACACCACGGGGGCGATGACAAGAGATGAGATCAAAGAGCTCGCTAGCTTGAGTTTTGAAGCCGATTTTGTCTTGCAATCCTTTTGCCACACCGCCGCCTATCCTAAACCCTCTGATGTGAGTTTGCAAGCCACTCTGCCTCAGTTTTTTACCAGTCGGGGCGGGGTGGCACTCAAGCCTAAAGATGGGATTATCCACTCATGGCTAAATCGCATGGGACTTCCCGACACGCTAGGCACAGGCGGGGATAGCCACACGCGTTTTCCCATTGGCATTAGCTTTCCAGCTGGGAGTGGTTTAGTGGCTTTTGCAGCAGTTACGGGGACTATGCCCTTGAACATGCCCGAATCCGTGCTGGTGCGTTTTAAGGGGCAAATGCAGCCGGGGATCACTCTTAGGGATTTAGTCAATGCCATCCCCTATTATGCCATTAAACAGGGTTTGCTCACGGTGGAGAAAAAGGGCAAGAAAAATATTTTTAATGGGCGGATTTTAGAGATCGAGGGCTTGGGCGACATTAAGATCGAACAAGCCTTTGAGTTTAGCGATGCGAGCGCAGAGAGGAGTGCGGCTGCTTGCACGGTGCGCCTGAATAAAGAACCCATCATTGAGTATTTGAGCTCAAATATCCAGCTCATCGAACAGATGATTGCTAGTGGGTATGAACACAAAGACACCTTAAAAAGGCGCGCGCAAAAAATGCAAGCGTGGATTGATAACCCTGTTTTGCTTGAGCCAGACGCGGATGCAGAATATGCCGCGGTCATTGAGATCGATCTAGCTGAGATCAAAGAGCCCATTTTGGCATGCCCTAATGATCCGGATGATGTGGCGACTTTGAGCGAGGTGTTAAACAATCCCAAACGCCCCCAAAAGATTGATGAGGTCTTTATTGGCAGTTGCATGACCAATATTGGGCATTTTAGAGCCTTTGGGGAGATTGTCAAGGGAGCAGGGGCATCCCCTATTCGCCTTTGGATTGTGCCCCCCACTAAAATGGACGAACAACAGCTCATTAAAGAGGGGTATTTTGCTTTATTTGGGGCTGCTGGGGCGCGCACAGAGGTGCCCGGGTGCAGTTTGTGCATGGGCAATCAAGCACGCGTGCGCGATAATGCTGTGGTTTTCTCCACCTCTACGCGCAATTTTGATAACCGCATGGGCAAGGGCGCGCAGGTGTATTTGGGCAGTGCAGAATTGGGCGCGGTGTGTGCGCTTTTGGGTAAAATCCCCACCCCACAGGAGTATCTAGGTCTAGTGGCAGACAAACTAGAGGCGCGCAAAGCAGAAATCTATCGTTACATGAATTTTCACTTGATGGAGCATTTCGCGCTGTAGCTTGGTTTTGGAGGGGTAAAGGGTGTGATCGTGGATTTAGATTGGCAGTTTATGCGCCATGCTTTGGGGGCTTTTGGCTGGGGGCTTTGGCTCACCTTGTATATTTCGTTTGCCGGTATTGTGTGCGCGTTGGGGGTGGGCTTTGGGGTGGCTTTGGGGCTGTATTTTAAGGGATTTTATAGCCCCTTTCTAGCTTGCTATGTGCAAATCGCGCGCAACACGCCCCTGCTTATCCAGCTCTTTTTTCTTTATTATGGGCTTAACCAAATTGGGTTGTCCTTGAGCGCAAAGGCGTGCGCGATTTTGGGTTTGGGTTTTTTGGGCGGGGCGTATATGGCGCAGAGTTTTTTACTCGGGCTTAAGGCTCTGCCTAAGGTGCAATTAGAATCCGCTCTTAGTTTGGGCTTAAGCCGTCTGCAGGCATTGAGATATGTCTTATTCCCCCAAAGTTTGGCGATCTGCTTGCCCTCTTTGGGGGCTAATGTGATCTTTTTGCTCAAAGAGAGTTCGGTGGTGAGCGCGATCGCTTTGGTGGATGTGATGTTTGTGGCTAAGGATTTGATAGGGATTTATTATAAAACGAATGAGGCATTGGTGTTATTAGTGCTCTCTTATTTGGTGGTCTTGCTCCCTTTAAGTGGGCTCTTTGTAGCCTTAGAGAAGTATTATAAGAGGCGTGTATGCTAGAAGGCTTGAGGGTTTTTGAGCCGGATAATTTGGCGCGCTTGGCTGAGGGTTTGTTTACAACCCTGCAGGTGGCTTTGATCTCCATTGTGATCGCTCTAATAGGCGGGGTGGGCTTGGGGGTGGTGATGGCTTTTGGGGGTAGAATCGCGCGCTTTGTGTGCCGGGTGTATTTGGAGAGTGTGCGTATCATTCCGCTTCTTGTGTGGCTCTTTTTAGTCTTTTTTGGATCGGCGACTGTATTTGGCTGGCACTTGCATGCGATCTTGGCGAGCATTATCGTCTTTGGGGTGTGGGGGGCAGCTGAGATGATGGATTTAACCCGGGGCGCGCTCACCTCCACTAACACGCACCAAATACAAAGCGCGCGCGCTTTGGGACTGAGTGAAAACCAAACCATTTGGCTAATTATCTTCCCCCAAGCCTTTTTAGCCCTCATGCCTGCTAGTATCAATTTGTTCAGCCGGATCATTAAAACCACCGCTTTAATGAGTCTCATCGGTGCGGTAGAATTGCTCAAAGTGGGGCAACAACTCATTGAGATCAATATTTTAAAAATCCCTAATGCGAGTTTCTATGTCTATGGCTTGATCTTTGCTCTTTACTTTATGCTTTGCTACCCCCTCTCTTATTTGAGCCAATACCTAGAGAAAAAATACCAACACAATCGAGCTTAAATGGCAATTTTGCAAACCATCCAATTACAAAAACGCTATGGCGATCATGTGGTGCTAAATGGGATTGATTTTGCCTTAGAAAAGGGGGAGGCGGTGGTGATTTTAGGACCTAGTGGGTGTGGTAAAAGCACTTTTTTACGCTGTTTAAATGGACTAGAGGCAATTCAAGGCGGGCAAATTCTCTTTAATGACCAAGAGATCAGCGCGCCCAAAACTAATTGGAACGCTGTGCGCCAAAAGATCGGCATGGTGTTTCAAAATTACGAGTTATTCCCGCATTTAAGCGTGTTACAAAATATCTTACTAGCCCCTTTGAAGGTGCAAAAACGCGCCAAAGAGGAGGTGCAAGAACAGGCGATCGCGCTGTTAAAACGCGTGGGGCTAGAACACAAAAAGGGGACATACCCGCGAGAATTGAGCGGAGGGCAAAAGCAAAGGGTTGCCATTGTGCGCGCGCTGTGCATGCAACCTGAAGTGATGCTTTTTGATGAGGTAACTGCTAGTCTTGATCCAGAGATGGTTAAAGAGGTTTTAGAGGTGATTTTAGAGTTGGCTAAAGAGGGCATGAGCATGGTCATTGTAACCCATGAGATGAAGTTTGCTAGAAAAGTGGCGCACCGCATTGTGTTTTTTGATCAAGGTCAAGTGGTGGAAGAAAATAGCCCGCAGGGCTTTTTTGAGAACCCTAAGTCTGAGCGTGCCCAGAAGTTTTTAGAAATTTTTAATTTTTTAGGGGATTGTTGAGTTTATTATGCTAGATAGGCTTCTTATTACATTTTAAGGAGTGCGCATGCGGGCATGGGCAAAGAGTTTAGGGGTGTTGTTAGCCCTCATGGGTTTGGTGTTGGTTGGGTGTTCTGATCACAAGGCACAAGCCAAAGAGGATAGCATCGCCCTGATTAAAAAACGCGGGGTGTTGAAAGTGGGGGTGTTTAGCGACAAACCCCCCTTTGGCTTTGTGGATAGCAAGGGGCAATTTCAAGGTTTTGATATTTACATCGCCAAACGCATGGCGAAGGATTTGCTAGGCGATGCCAAAAAAATAGAATTTGTCCCTGTGGAGGCAGCCGCACGGGTGGAGTTTTTGAAGTCCAATAAAGTGGATGTGATCATGGCAAATTTTACCAAGACTAAAGAGAGAGAGGCGGTGGTGGACTTTGCCAAACCCTACATGAAAGTGGCTTTGGGGGTGGTGTCTAAAGACGGGGCGATCAAAAGTGTAGACGATCTCAAGGGCAAAAACCTAATCGTTAACAAGGGCACTACGGCGGATTTTTACTTTTCCAAAAATTACCCTAGTATCTCCTTGCTCAAATACGACCAAAACACCGAAACTTTTTTGGCATTGAAAAACAACCGCGGGGCAGCCCTAGCCCATGACAACACGCTTTTATTTGCATGGGTGAAAAAGAATCCGGAGTTTAAAGTGGGTATTCCTAGTTTGGGGGATCAAGATGTGATCGCCCCAGCGGTCAAAAAGGGCAATAAGGCACTTTTAGAGTGGCTCAATAAAGAGATCGACACGCTCACACAAAGCGGGTTTATCAAAGAGGCTTATGACGCGACTCTCAAACCCGTTTATGGAGATGATCTAGACCCCAAAAGCGTGATTTTTTAATGATGTTGGCGCGCTTTACTCCCCCCCCCCCCCCCAGCGGGGGCGTTGCTTCCACGCTTTGCTGGTATTATTTTCTTTGTAATTGTAGCAAGGTTAATAGAGTTGTAATACAATGGGCGCAATTAAGGTGTATAGACCTTGAGCAATCCTATAATAATGGGAATTATATTTAAAGAAAGGAGTCTCGCATGTTTTTTGATAAGAAAAAGAAAGAGAAAGAGGAAATCTGTGTTGCCCTTGAAGAACACAGCGAGTTAAAAGCGATTCACAACGCGATTGATAAATCTGTTGCCATGGTGGAATTTGATTTGGATCGCAAGGTGATCACGGCTAATGAGAATTTCTTAAAATTAATGGACTATTCCTTAGAGGAAATCAAGGGCAAATCCCACGAGATATTTTGCGACCCCGCCTATGTCAATAGCCCTGAATACCGCAAGGATTGGGACACCCTGTTTTCAGGGCAACACAAATGCGGGATGTGCAAGCGTGTGGCTAAGGGGGGACGGGTTGTTTTCTTAGAGGCTAATTACACCCCCGTTAGAGATGCCCAAGGCAAATTGTGCAAGTTTTTCAAATTCGCTTCTGACATCACAGCAAGAATCTTAGAATACAACGATCTCAAGGCAGTTTATAACGCGGTGAATCGCTCCATGTTGATGGCCGAATTTGACCCCCAAATCAATGTGATCAATGCTAATGAGAATTTTTTGAGATTGATGGGCTACACCCTCAATGAGATCAAGGGCAAGTACCATGCCATGTTTTGCGATCCTGAATACACCAAAACCTCCACTTATAAGGAAAATCAAGACAAATTGCGCGCCGGGGAGTTTTTAGCCTCCACCTTCAAGCGCATCACCAAGAGCGGAAAAGTCGTGTATTTGGAGGGGACTTATAACCCCGTCTTTGACAATCAGGGCAAGGTGTATAAGATCATCAAAATCGCGCGCGATGTAACCAAAAAGGAGGACAACACGAAGGACAAGCTCGCCATGACCTTGGATCTCATCAAGGAAAACCAACGCCTCACCGATGAGGGGAGCACGATGGTAGAAAAGACAACTGCCAATATCCAAAGCGTGGCTGAAACCATGAAAAATAGCACCGATCTAGTCAACACTCTAAGCGCGCAATCTGAATCCATCTCCTCTATCACCCAGACCATTAAAGACATCGCCGATCAAACTAATTTGTTAGCCTTGAACGCTGCCATTGAAGCCGCCCGGGCGGGCGAGCATGGCAGAGGTTTTGCGGTAGTGGCTGATGAAGTGCGTAAACTTGCCGAGCGCACGGGCAAATCGGTAGCCGAAATTGGGGCGATTATTGGCTCCATTCGTGAGATCACCTCCCAAGTGGTGGGGCATATCACGGCAGGGATGGAAGCTTCAGATAAAACCGTGGAATTGTCCCAACAGAGCAAAACCTTGATGGATAAAATCAAAGAAGCCAGCGACAAAGTAGCCCAACGCATGGAGAATGTCAAGTGAGGGTGTTGGCTATCTTAGAAATTCAGGATCAAAGGAGTTTAGCATGAAAATTAAGGCGGTGGTGTTGGAGGGGGATTCTTTGGGGCGCACCAATAAACTCGCCCCCCTAGAGGAATTTGTGGATTTAATCTATTATCCTAACACGCCTAAGGAGTTGGTGCTAGAGCGTTGTCAGGATGCAGAGGTTATTATCATTAATAAAATTGTGATGGACGCGCCCACACTCCAAAGCCTGCCCAAACTCAAACTTATCTGTATAACCGCCACAGGGACTAATGTCATCGATCACGCTTGCGCGCAAAAACTGGGTATCCAAATTAAGAATGTAGAGGGGTATGCTACCCATAGCGTAACCATGCACACCTTCGCGCTGGTTTTTACCTTTTTGTCTAACATGCCCTATTACGATCGCTATTGCAAGAGTGGGGAGTATTGCACAAGCCAAGTTTTTACCCACTTTAACAAGGATTTATACGCCCTTGAAAACAAGCAATGGGGGATTGTGGGGCTGGGCAATATTGGTAAAAGCGTGGCGCGCTGTGCTAGTGCTTTTGGCGCGCATGTGAGCTACACCTCCACAAGTGGGCGCAATTCTGATCCCACCTATGCGCAAAAGTCTTTAGATGCCCTGCTCAAAACCAGCGATGTGATCACCATCCACGCCCCGCTCAACGATCGCACCTACAATCTCATCAACGCCTCTAATTTACCCCTCTTAAAAGAAAAGGCGATCTTAATCAATGTAGGGCGCGGGGGGATTGTCAATGAAAAAGAAGCCGCTAAGGCATTAGAAACACAGGATTTTTATTATGGCACCGATGTGTTTGAACAAGAACCCATGCACGCTAACCACCCCTTTTTAAACCCCAGTATCCAGCATAAACTCTTGCTCACCCCCCATATTGCTTGGGGCTATGGGGATAGCATTAAAAAGCTCATCGTCGCCACGATTGAAAATGTGAAAGCCTACCTCAAAACACGCGCTTGAGAATCCACACCAGCCATCTTAAAACTTCTGCGGTGTTGCTTGATAAGCCCGTACTTAGCTATAGCTAGGGCATGCGCGCGCGTGCCATAACCACAATGCCTAGCAAAACCATACTCAGGGTGCAGTTCATCTAGAGCTAACATCTCCTGATCCTTATGCGCCTTAGCCAAGATAGAAGCCATGGCAATTTGGGGGATTTTGTCATCGCCCTTGATAATGGCTTGAAAGCTCTTTAAATGCGCAAACTCCAGTTTAAAGCGTGTGTTCCCATCTAGGCGCACATGCTCAATAGCGGGCAATGCTAAAATAATCTCTGTGATCGCCTCTTGCATGCACCCACTCAAGCCTTTGTGATCGATCTCTAGCGCGTTTTTAGCCACCACCACGCTAGCGATACGCCTATCTTGGCTAATCTGTGTAGCAAATGCGAAGCGTTCAGCCCGGCTAAGTTGTTTGCTCTCTTTAAGCCCTAAGCGCACAAATGCATCGGCGACATCTTGATCGCAACCCACCCCGGCCACAAACAAAGATCCACACCAACACCCCCGCCCGGCTTCATCAATGCCCAAGATCCTATGAGTTTCAACCCCCACCCTGTCTCCAATGCACATAACTATCAAGTAAAAGAGTTCCTTCCAACACAGCGTATAGCATACACATGGCTAGCAACAAGAGATCATTCATCTTAAGACGCATGCCTAGTTTATAAAGCCTATTGAGGATATAGACAAAGAGACAAAAACTGGCAATATGCACAAAAGCCAATCCCTGCCAATAATAGGGAGGCAGTGCTACATCTGTGATGGCGTATCTAGGGAAGAAGTGATCGCCCACCAGCAACACAGTAGCATAACTGAAAAGAAACAAAAACAACAAGAGAAGATATAACCCAAATTTCAGAAGATACAAGCCGAATGTTTTAAACCAGCGCATGGCAGTCCCTTTAAAGTTTGCTTGGCATGCCCATCCCTAGCACATCCTATTACACAAATATCCCATACAAATAGTATTCCAATGCACCCAGCAAGCCAAAGCCACCAAGCGCACGCACCGCTTGTTTTTATCTTTAGCCGAGGATTTTATACCCTCCTAGAAGACTCTTAGCACCAAAGCCTAGAGGACAATCAGGTTAGCCTCCGCACTTTGGGGGCAATTTGTGTTGCAAGGTTTATTAAGCTCTCTTGCAACGCGCTATAAAGCTCTTTGTAATGCGCATCTGTAGCTTTGCTTGGGGGGTTGAGTTTGCCCTTAGCATTGCGCCCAGCAAAAAACTCTTTGATGTCATAAAAACTCGCATTAGGCTTAGAGCCCTCTTGTGCGTGGTAATAGGCATAGAGCTTTTTGCCCGCTTGCAACACCACTTGAGCACTGGGGCTAAAAGTGGAGCAGGGCAAGCCTTGAGGGGCATTATCTTTAAAAAGCCCTCTTGTGGGAGCAAAAGCTACGCTTTTGCCTGCCAAAAACTCTAGCAAGGTGTGGTGCGTGTAGCGCGCTTTAGGATTGACTTCACCCTCTTTAAAGGGGATGAAGTGGTTAGCTCCTAGCGCGCAAGAAATGCGGTTTTGGGAGTGAAACAACATAAAGACCAAGCAATCGCCTAAAAAGTCGCTATCACTCTGCCACGAGTCATCATAGGGGGCGTAAAATTGATCGCGATCGTTGATCCATGTGGGTTTAATACAATGGCGCACGGAGAAATACACGCTTAAGGGGAGGAGGTTTTGAGGGGTAATAATAATAATATGCCCTTTACCGGTCTCATTGCCAATCCACACTTTATTGTAATTTTGAAAATCTGGCGCATCCGTGTTTAAATACCCTAAAATAGGCTCTTTGCTCTCTCTGTAAGCGCGCACCCACTCATTAATACTGGCTACCCCCTCTAGGGCTTTAAACGCCTTGACCCCCAAAAAGTTAGCCTTAGAGTCGTAGATGTCTAGGATGATGGATATAACTCTTCTCGTGCCTCTTACACTAACGCCCCTCATTTTCCTTAAACCAATTACGCTGGCTAGTGGGCTTACTCAAACTACGACACAGACTATCTAGGGAGCTCAAGGGGCGCACTTGCCAAAGACTTAAAACCACGCATGGCGTCCCCCTAATGCTTATCATCCTATACCTGTCTAAATAGGTTTTCAAAGTAGCCACATCGTAATTTTGCTTGGCAAACATAGCCACGCATTGTGCTTGGGTGCTGGAGCGCAGGTATTCAGGGTGCAAGCATGCGCTAGGGTGTTTAGGTAAGTAAAATACGCTGTCCTCAGCGTTTTGATCCATTAAAACCACCTCCAAACCCTCTAAGAATTGGGCGATACGCTGGAGGGCAAAAAACTTTAGATCACTAAACCTTAGATCGCCCGATGGGCTTGGTTGCTTCAAGAATCTAGCAAGACTTGCGCTAGAGAGGTCTAAGGGATCAGTTTCTCTTACTTGACACCCTAAAGAGTTGGACTCTTTAAAAGCTGTGGCTAAATCCCAACTTAGTAGTTTCGTGGGGATTTTGCGCACCATCTGGTAGGTTAGCAAAGCGATTTTATAATCTTGATAAAGTGCGTAGGCGCGTTTGCCATTGTAGCTGTTTTCTTCAAATTTATGCGGATCGATAAGGGGGGCTAAAATATGCGCCCATTGCGCTTGGGGTCTATCTGTGGCACGATGGGCAAGGAAGCTCACATATTCAGAGGCATCATAGACAGATAACAGAGGTTGGTAACGCAGGGGTTTGTAGAGAAAGTCAAGCACACGCACCAAGTTTTGGGCAATCTCTTGGGTAGAGAGGGGGTTTTGCTGGCACGGGCTAGAGTTGCCCTCCAAAAGAGCAAAGAGAAAGACGATCGCTTGGGTTTGCATGTGTTTTTTTAAGACGATAGCTTCGCCTTCCCTAACCTGTTTTAAGTTGGTGCCATCGCTGTATTTGTCGTATTTCTCTAGTTTAGTTTTAAAGTGCGCAAATAGGGGCAGGGATTCTAGGGCATTTTGGGCTTGTTGTTCTAAGCTGGAGAGGAGGGGTTTTAAAAATGAGGTATGATCTTGCCTGCAGGGGGCATTTTGCAGGGCATGTCGAATTTGGGTGTGCATAGAATCTAGGTTTTGTAAGAACACAGCGGGCAAAGTGAGCTCTTTGGGCGGGGTGTAGAGTGCCCAATCTTGCAGGGCAAGGCATGCGGGCTCTTTGGAGTCAAAACCGCTTAATTGTTCTTGAGCGTTCAAATACAAGCAAGGGCTATTGCCTATGCTCAAGAGTCTAACACTTCTTATGTAATCCTTAAAATAGAGGGGGTTAAAACTCTGGGCTTTAAAGATATGCTGGCAATTTTGCACGCTCTGTGCGCTTAGGTATTGGGGAGCAAAGCAGGGGGTGGGATTAGCGCGCAAACGCTCTCCTGAGATAAGTTCAGGTCTTCGGATACTATCTATATAAAACTCTTGGTTATACAAAAACGCTTCTACGCGTCTTTGGGCGTGCAAATCCCATAATTGAAAGACTTCTTGGGTGTGTGTATCCATACTCTTAAGCCATTGGCTAGCTAAATCCCATTGGAGATCGTCCCACTCTATACAATAGTCGGCAGAGTTACGATTGCAAGGCTTGGGGACTATTCTTTGGTGTAAAGCCAATTTTTGGGCTAAACCCATGCCCCTTAAATCTTGAGGATAGCCCCTAGAGGCGATGTCAGGGATGGGATTGCAAGGATTTTTGCAGGGTCTAGCTTGCAGGGGCTTAGAAACTTGCAAGGCCTTTAAATACAAGCTAAGATCAAGTCCTTGCTTTTTAGCTTGGAGCAAAGAGGGGTAGATCAAATCTAGCATGTGTAAATAATCTTGCGCAATAAAGGTGGCGGGGCGTATGATGCGGTGCAGATCATTACTCGTTTCATTGGCTTTGCGCATATAAGCTTGCAAGAGAGTTAAAAGCTGGGATTGCGTGTAATCTAGCAGGTGATCCCACTCTTTGCCTTTGAGGGGGGCTAGTAGGGGGGTGGCTTGGATAATGGCTTGTAGGTGTTGGCTTAGGGCGGGCTTGATCTGTGCAAAGGTGATTTTCTTTTCACCATAATTATTATGAGCATTAAAAGCCTGTATGAGAAAATCTTGGGCGTTTTGAAAGGCTTGCACCAAACCTTTAGGCAAAGGCGCGCTGACATTAGGAGGGTTGTCCTTGAGGATTTGGCAAAGGGGTTCTTTGGAGGGGAAGGTTTGGATCGTGTTTTGTGGGGTGAGATAGAGACAGGGTTGCTTGAAGGCAATAAAGCGGAAATTATGGAAAAAATCTTGCACCATTTTGGGCAAGCTATATTCGAGCATGGGACTCATCTCCCAATTCACTTCAGTGATCCCCTCTAGGCGTGCATGGATAGCAAAGAGATAGGCATGGCTTAAAGATCGCATCGTGGATAAAGACAGACCTAAAGGCTGATTGATTTCAGAATAATAACTATCTCTCTCGTATTCGCCTAAGCTCCAGTAGGTATCTGTAGATCCATACCACCACCAATTTTCTGCAATAAAAAGATACGCCCGAGTGCTGAATTGCAAAGCTTGCAAATGCGCGATAAAAGTGCCCTTTTGGGGCGCATCTACTTTATTTTTCTCTAAATACGCGTCCAAATCGTTTAAAAAAGCGGGCATATCAGACTTTTCGCCTAAAAAGCGCAAATATTCCTTTAAATCTAAGCTCTGTTTGAACGCCTGTATCAGCAGGGGATAGACCACCTCCAAACTGGTAGAAAAATTTTCTAAAAAGGTTTCTGTGTGGAGGGGTTGGATTTGAGGATCTCCAATCATCGTGTAAAAACTAGGATCTTCATAGCAATTCATGTTGGGCAACTTGTAGCGCATGAGCGCAATCACATGCAAAACCTCAAAACTTCTAATCTCTTGGGCGAGGGGTGGGGGCAACTCCGCTTGGATGGCTTTGATAGTGGGGAGCGCATCTACCATTTTGCTAGCTAGATTAATCCAAGTGGGGGCATGCTTTTTAACCATATCCACGGAGTAGATGTCTGGATCAAAGCCCTTAGGGCATAACATCCCCTTAGTGGTTTCTTGAAACGCCCCTAACATGGAATGATAAAGCTCTTGTGAGGCGTTTAAAAACACGCCTTTATCTAAACTCCATTTAGGGGACTGGGGAGGGCTAGCAGGGGTGCGCGTGATGAGCCATATACCTAGCACAAAGGCTAGTAATAACAATGCCAAAAGCGCGCGTGTCAGGGTTTTATGCATGAGGAGAGATGAAATCTTAGGATTGTGCTGCTTGCTCGCATGTGCTTTTTGTGTGGTAATCCATATACTTTAAAGGGAAGACTTGGGCGCATTCTTTGGGGAAGTGTTGCAAACACAGATCTAAAAAAACTTTTTCTAAAAAGACATCGCCACACAGATAGACTTTATCTAGGTTAAATTTAATATGCGCTTCATAAATCACATTGCCTAAAAACTCCGCTAAAGAATCCAAAATCCCAAAGCCCATAGTGGGCGCGTCCGTGCCTCCTAGCGTGTAACTGAGCGCGCTTCTGAGTGTGGGGGTGGGGTTGAGATTGGGGGGGTCTTTGGTGAGCTTGAAGTCAATATGAGGACCCTTAGGGCGCAAGAAAGCCTTAGCGTGGGTAAAAAGCGCGCGCGTGTCATGCGTGCTACTTAGCCCTAAGAGCTGGGCTAATCCGGCTAAAAAGTCTAGCAAATTCGCACTAGAGGTAGAGATGGGGGGTTCTTGCTCCAAGCGCGCGCATAACTCCGGGTAGGCTTTTTGGTAGTTAGCATAGAGTTTGCGCCCCTTAGCATTGCTTTGGACCTGCTTGATGAGCGCGCTAGGGCAAGTTGGCAAACTAAGGCGCATAAGCTCCTTATAATTCTCATCATACACCCAAAAACAGCTAGGACGCTCAAAACTCAAATACAAAAGCAAATGGGGTTCTTTGGGGGCTTCTTGGCTGACAAATTCTAAAGTGGGGCTCATTTGGGTGCGTGTGTGGGGCAATAAAAGCCCATTTTTAGCCACGCTAAAAGTGCGCTCAGAGACACTAGCCAGCGCGCAGGTGTAGCTTAAATCGCTTTGATCGCTCTGGCTATCTTGGCAGAAGAGATAAGAAATGTCTTTTTTGAGCAAGTGGCGTGCCAAGAGGGCTAGCCCAAAATCATAGGGCAGACACGCACAAATTTCTAAACTCTTAAACTCTGAGACAAACACCTCTTTAAGCGTGGCGATGATGCTGGGCTTTTCAAAGGTGCATAGGGCTTGCGCGCCTTTGGTGTCCATGCGCGTTAGAGAAAGCACACTGGCTAAGTCTAAAAATAAAACCTTAGCCCCCTCTATGTATTTGCAAGAGAGGGTTTTAAGCCCCCTAGAAGTCTGCACGCTAAGAGCCCCCCCCTCTTGCAAGATACGCCCCATGTCCTCTAAGGCGGTTTGCACTTGAGCAGGGGTAGCGCATTCTTGATTGTGGTAGATAAAGGCACTAAGATAGGGCTCTATGCTCCCCTGCTCTAAAGCCTTGCTCTCTTCTAGCACACCAATGGGCGCGCAAGCCCTGTCTTGATTTTGCCACTCTACACCCTCTTGGCTAATGCGCACGCCCCCAAAGCGCAAGCTCAAAGAGAGGGGGAGGCGATCGCTTAAAATTTGGGCAAAATCCTTAGCTTGCTCTGGAGTTGCCTCTATATAGAAATGTTCTAAAGAAGTAGCATAGGACAAGTTAAGCGCATGGGCATGGTGGGCTAGAAAATCCATAAACAACGCGCTCACGCGCGCGCCAAACTCCCCTACCAACTCAAAATCAAACACAAAAACCATCACAAAGCCTTCTTATAAGAGTGGTGCGCGATCTCTTGTAAATCCTGCGCTTGGGCTTTGAGGGTGGCGCGCACGCCCCACTCAGATAAGAGTTTAAGCGCGTGTTCTTTGGCGTGCTGTGCGCCCTCCAACATGCCAACACTGAGCTCAAAGGTTGTTTGCTCTTGCACAATGGAGGGCACAAGCCCAATAATGCTAGTAGGGGGCAAATCGCCCATTAAGGCGGTGAGTCTTAGGGTTTGTAACATCTCCACCTCATGCGCGCTCCCTGCCCAAGTGATTTGCGGGGGGATATTTTCAAATTCAAAGCAAAACACTTCGCCCACGCGCGCGCCTACTACACTCACACAATCCAAAATCAAGAGGCGATCGTATTGCACAATCCAAGGGATCAAGGCTTGGGCGAGCGTGCCCCCGTCCATAAACTCCAATTTATGCGGATAGCTAAAGTCGTAATTATGGGCTAATTGGTGGCATAAATGCACCCCCACGCCCTCATCGCCTAGCAAGATATTGCCCACCCCCAGCACCAAAATATCCACGCTAGCCTTTCAAATAACGCCGTCCGCTGATCATCACATCCGCGCCCCCATCGGGGAATTTGAGCGAATGGAAGACCACCATGTAAATGTGCACCGGGATAAATAAGCAGATCCCCCAAGTGGCTAGGTGGTGGATGTAGCGCACATTAGAAAGCCCCCCGCAAAGCACTTCAAACCACTTAAAATAGGGTTCTAAAAATCCCCCCAATCCGCGGTGGTAGACATTGTAGTAAAGCACGATCCCGCTCAAGGCAATGATAATGAGCAACATGCACAAAGAAAAGTAAGCCACAAACTGCAAGGGGTTATAAACCCCCTTGATCTCAGGGCGATTGCCCACAAGAAAATAAACCTTGAGTTGCCTAATCCACGCATGGGTGCTAAAAACCCCCTTAACAGACACGCGCTCCGCACGGCTTTTTTTGTCAAAGAAAAAGAGATAAGCCCGAAACAAAGATATGGCAATCAAAATAAAGCCTAGCATGGCATGCGCGCTGCGGATATAGGCTTGCAAAAAATACATGCTATGGTAGACGCTTGAGCGGGGCTCTAAAAAGGGGTAGGCGATGTAAAAGCCCGTGAGCATCAAAGCAAAGATTGCCAACGCGCGCACCCAGTGGAACAAGCGCACCCAACCTGAATATTCTTTATGGGGGTGGTAGTAGGCACTATTGGGGGTAAGCATCGCACACCTCCTCTTTTTTAGCCCTATCAAAGCGCGCAAAACTAGGATCCACTCTAAACTCCCCAAAATCGCGCCCCTTGATGTCCATCACATGCACCGAGCAGGCAATACAGGGATCAAAAGAGTGAATGGTGCGGATGATCTCTAAGGGCTGGGTCAAGTCAGCTAGCTTTGTGCCAATCAAACTCATCTCATAAGGTCCTCCCTGCCCCTTTTCATCGCGCGCCCCGGCATTCCAAGTAGAGGGCACAACCGCTTGGTAATTCTCCACCACCCCGTTTTTAATGCGCACCCAGTGGCTTAACATCCCTCTTGGCACTTGCCCGATGTAGCGTCCCTTATACTCCTTATTTTTGTCAATCTCATAGGGCGCGCAGGTGCTTTGATCGGATTTGAGGTTTTCAATTAAAGATTGCAGGGTGGTCAAACCATTTTCTACTAAGATTTTAGCCTCCAAACAGCGCGCGGCTGTGCGCCCTAAGGTGCTAAAGATCGCCTCTATGGGTAGCCCCGTGTCTTTTAAAAACTGGGTGGCAACTTTAGTGGTGTGGGGGTTTTTAGCCGCCAAACCCACAGCTAAAGAGGCTAAAGGTCCTACCTCCATGGGCATGCCATTGTAGCGCGGGGCTTTGATCCAAGAGTATTTGCCCTGCGTGTCTAGCACCTTGCTAGGCTCTAACTTGCCACTTAAGCCTACACTCTGCCCATCTTTAAAGCCGGTGTAATGGGGCGTGGTTTGCCCATCATAGGGATGTAACTGCGCCTCTTTTGTGCTGTATTGGTACCAAGAGTGTGTAACATCTTCTTTGATCCAATCCTCATTAATGGGGTGCAAAGTGGAGAGATCGCCATTGAGCACCACGCCTGAGCTCAATAAATATTTGCCCCGGCTGAGCAAAATCTCTTCATGGGCGATGAAGTTTTTCACCCCACAACCATGCAAAACGCTCTGTTCATCTTTAAACATTTTAGCTGCCATCACTAGATCCGGATAATACGCGCGCTCCACAAAGTTTTTCACGGTCTCAAACTTGCTTTTCCACTCGGCTAAACGGGTCGGATCGAGCACATCTCTTACAGAGGTGATCCCTCCCACAGTCAAACTTTGGGGGTGGGGTTGTTTGGCTCCAAAGATGGCTGTCATCTTTGCTGCCTCCCTTTGGATGGCTAAGAGATTGAGGTAGTGCGAGAGCACGATCAAATTTTGCTCCGGGCTCAAGTGGTAGGTTTTATGCCCATAATAGCCATTGGCAAAGGGACCTAGCGCGCCCTGTTTGGCAAAGTCGCCCACGCGTTTTTGCACCGCCTTGAGCGCGTCCTCACCCGTGTCCAAAGGGTAATCGCAATATTTAAAGGCAATTTGGCTTGCTTTTTTAGGATCGGCTTTGAGCGCGCTTAACAGATCGCACCAATCTAGCCCATGCAAAGTGTAGAAATGCACCACATGGTCATGCAAAATCAGCGCGATATTCATCAAAGATCGCACCAATTGGGCGTTTAAGGGGGGGGTGATCCCTAGCGCGTCCTCCACCGCGCTAATGCCTGCCTTGTAATGCGAATAAGTGCATACCCCACAGATTCTCTGCGCGATAAAGCCCGCATCGCGCGGATCGCGATGCTTAATAATGGTCTCTAGCCCCCTAAAGAGGGTAGAGGAAGAGTGCGCGTCCGTGATGACATTATTTTCATCCACCACCACCTCAATGCGCAAATGCCCCTCAATGCGGGTGATGGGATCCACAATGATTTTTTTAGGCATGGGCATCTCCTTGATCATCTTTTTTCAGCCCGGCTAAAAGCGCGTGCATGGCAATGCCAATCCCAGCCGCACTTAGGGCGATCACCCCTACGCTATCTGCTACTCTGTCCGCTCCTGCCCCCCCAAAAGCACTTGTGATAGGCACAATGAGGCGGTTAGAAATAGGCTCTTCAAAGGGGCTCATGGTGTCCCAAAAATTAGGCTCAGAGCACCCAATGCAACCATGCCCGGCTTGGATGGGCCAGCTGGTGTGGGAGTTAAAGCGCAGGGTGGAGCAATTATTAAAGGTATAAGGTCCTTTACAGCCCACTTTGTAAAGACAAAAGCCCTCTTTGGCGTTTTCATCCCCAAAATGTTGCACAAATTCGCCCGCATCAAAATGCCCGCGTCTCTCGCATAGATCATGGATTCTGCGCCCATATGCCCAAGTGGGGCGGTTGTAAGCATCTAAGCGGGGCAGTGCATCAAACATCAAAAAGTAGATGATATTGCCCACGATGTTTTTTTCACTAGGGGGGCAGCCGGGCACATTGATAATGGGCTGGGAGATGATTTTACTTAGAGCCTGCGCGTTAGAGGGGTTGGGGTAAGCTGCCTGCACGCCTCCAAAGCTTGAGCATGTCCCAATGGCAAAGATGGCTTTGGCATGTTTGGCGGCATGGATACACTCTTGTGCGCCCGTGCGCCCTTGTGCGCCCATGGTTAAAAAGTATTCTGTGCCCTGAGGGATCCCCCCCTCTACCATTAAAATGTAATTGCCCTTGTGCTTTTCAATCGCCTGTTCTAAACTCAAATCCGCTTGGTGTCCGCTAGCCACCATGATGGTTTCATGGTATTCTAAATTGATGTAATCAAAGATGATACTATCAATGCTAGGGTCTTCACTTCTAAGCAAGCTCTCACTACAGCCCGTGCATTCAGCCATGTGCAACCAAATCACAGGCAAGCGGTTAGCCATCTCCACAGCTTGGGCGACAAGGGGGGTAAAGCTAGCGGGCAGGGCTAAAGTCGCGCTCATCGTCCCCACCCATTTCATAAAGTCGCGCCGATCCACGCCTTTTTTTTCTAGCTCTGTGTGGATATTTTTGTCCGCATTGTGCGCGCGCAAACCCTTTAGGGCTTCAAGCCGTTTTGAGATTTGATCAAAAAGGACATTGTTGTCATCTGCCATGCTAATCCTTGCTCGATAGAGTTTCTTATTTTAGCCTAATTGTGATTTACCAACGATTTAAATAGCCTATTGCGCTATTTGGTTAAAATACGCGGTGATTTTAAAGCAAGGTTGCTTATGGACTATCCCTCATTCTAGCTATCCACTTTATTTAGATTGCGCGTAAAACTCCGTCCTTTAGGGCGGAGATGTAAGCGCACACTAAGGAAAGAAAGGCTACCCTCGCAATAGGTAAGTGAGATTAGTAAAAACCCGATATGGCAGAGTTGGATACGCTCATTCTAGCCATTAAAACGAGCATAATGACGGGTTACTCGCTAATCTCCGCCCATGCTAATGGGTCTGTAAGTCTTTTGGGAACTGAAACTAGCCTTGCGGACTATAAACAGCAAAGCCTTTCGAGCTTAAGAAACGCTAGTTTCTGTTAGTTAGGAAGCTCCTCCCTTTAAGGAGGGGCGATTCACCTTCAGGCATCTAGAGCAAGTTAGGCTATATCCATCAAGGGATCATTGTATTATTGCGCTGATTTGAATAATTTAGGGGTTGGTTGTGCCATTTAGAGTTGCTGATGTGTTTTGTGGGGCTGGGGGTTTAAGTTATGGTTTTAAGCAGAATCCTTTATTTAATTTAGTGTTAGCCCTTGATTGCGATATAGATGCCATCGCTAGCTATAAAAGCAATCATCCAACGACCCATGCGATTTGTAAAACAATCGATGCTTTAAATCAAGAAGAGTGTTTGCATTACGCTCCCATTGATATTTTATTGGGCGGACCGCCATGCCAAAGTTATTCAACACTAGGTAAAAGACAAATGGATGCGCGCGCCCATTTATTTCAAGAATATTTTCGGGTTTTAGACATGATGCGCCCTAAAATTTTTCTTTTTGAAAATGTTATGGGCTTACTCTCTATGCAAAAAGGACAACTCTTTCGTGCGATCTGTGATGCTTTTAGACAGATGGGCTATCAAATCTACTCTAGCATCCTCAATGCTCTTCATTTTGGAGTCCCCCAAATTAGGCAAAGGGTTATTATTGTAGGCGTGCGCCACGATTATAAAAAAACCTTTATCTTCCCAAAGCCCACACACCCTAAAGATTTCATCAGCCTTAAATTAGCTCTAGATGATTTGCCATGTATTAAGAGCGGAGAGAATGGCGATCATTTGGGCTATAGATATCCTGCCAACAATCCTTTTTTAGAGTTTGTGCGTGATAGTGGTGTTTTGTGTGAGCATTCTAGTCCTAAAAATAACCCCAAGCTTATCCAAATCATGGAGAGTTTACAAGACGGACAAGACAAGAGAGATTTACCCCCGGTACTCCGTCCTAAATCGGGTTACGCCAACACCTACGCGAAGATGTACTGGGAGCAACCCGCCCCCACTATTACAAGAAATT
This sequence comes from Helicobacter labacensis, assembly GCF_003660285.1. Lineage (GTDB taxonomy): Bacteria > Campylobacterota > Campylobacteria > Campylobacterales > Helicobacteraceae > Helicobacter > Helicobacter labacensis. The sequence continues at coordinate 48,587 of NZ_QXQQ01000009.1, forward strand.
TTGCAACCCCGAGCAGCTCAAGGTGTATTCACCCTAGAGATTCACGGGCTCTAAGCATTAGAGAGGGAGCAAGGCTACAAAGTTTCCCTGATAGTTATATTTTCTGTGGCAGTGCCGGCTCTAAGAGATTACAAATTGGCAATGCTGTCCCTCCGCTTTTGAGTGTATCTTTAGCACATGCCATTGGAGATTATTTAAGGGAGTTGTAAATGTTTAATAGCACAGATTTTAAAAAATACCGCGCATGCTTAGGCTTTCAATCACAACAACACTTTAAAGCCTTTTTGAGTGCTAAGGATATCAAGCCACAAGTGGATTTTGCTTACATTGAGCTTCTCAACATGAGACTTTGTGAAATTTTTAGCAAGCTCAACACAATTTATTATAAACCCCACAACATGGAGCTTTTTTTACAAGATTCGCTGTTTAAGGTTTATGAAACAATCAAAGAACAAGGCATTTTAGAAAAACTCAACAATCAAGGCAGACGCAAAGAAGAGGTGTATTTTAGCTGGATGCGGGGGTTTTTAATTTGTGCGTTTTTCAAAGAGGCGTTGGTAGCTATTTTTGATGTCCCTTTAGACAAAATCCAAAATATCGGCGGAGACGATTTTTCTAATATTGATGTGTTTAAGCGGACACCTAGAGCGGATTTGCAAATCGGCACAACAAGGCTAGAAATCCAAAGTGGTTTTCAAGGGATCAATGACATTAAGGCGCACAAGGTGTGGGAGGCTAAACGGGTTTTCAAACAAGAAGGGCAAGAAACGCTTGTCATGCACATTGACATGTTTAATGGACAAGTAGCACTTGTGGATATTTCTCAGATTCAAGATAACCATATTAATTGGATTGTCCGGCCACAAATGGAGGGGCAAATGGTCTTTAATATCGGGCAAAACTCCTTTAAGTGGTTACTCAATACCCCGCCTCCCAATCTCTCTACCATGCTAGCCCAAGACTAGCAAGCATTAAAACCTACTTTTTCGCCATGTTGCGGATATATTGATCCGCTAAATACAAGCCATGCCCGCTTTCATCCATGACTTGATTTTTATCAAGTGCCTGTAAAATTGTGCGCGCTAGTCCCATCCATAGTACCCTTAAATGAAGTTACAAGCGCAATAGGCGAACTGCTCAATGAGATTTATAGCAAAACATCACCCAGTGGTGCAAGAGTATCCGCAAAGACTTTTTTGAAGCCCTGCAAAGCAAAGTAGGCGATGCCAATTTAGACCCTGATGCGATCTCTAGCAGTGTGCAGAGCGTGATTAATGGGATTGTCTTACCGGATTTTTTTATGATAGCTGCTTGCCAAAAGAGTTCAAGCGAGGCGGGCAGTTGATAGAAGCATTTCCCTAGAAGCAAAGACCCAAGTTAAGGAGACCCCCCTTGCGGGGAAGCATTCGGCACGAATGCCAAAACCGGCACGAATGCCAACACAACAAGAATTACAAAACGCTAGGGGGTTAAGCCCCCAACAAGAAAACTTAATCTACAATGGCACGCCTTGTTTCTTAGACATGGGTGGCTCCTTGTCGGGAATGTCTCCCCTTTCGGGCGAGGAAACGCTACGCGTTTCTTCCCTTAAAATCGCAGGTCCTATTTTAGCCAGTTTCTCTAAGCTCAAATACCTAAACTCCTCTAATTTTAAAACCTTTAGAGCGCATTTTAAGGCGCGCTTTTTGGGGGGCTTTATGTGCCCGGGCAACACCTTTGACAATGTTAAGGGGAGCTTTCCTATCGGCTTTTTGGTGTGGGACTTGGGCGCGCAAGGCTAGCTTTAGTTGCAAGCAAGAAAAAGCCATTATAATGCGCCTTAAGGACATGGTAACTCTTTTTAGACCACATCTGGAGAATTAGACTTTTGGGCTAAGGGAGCAAAGCGTTGCTTTGCCTGGGGTTAGTGGGCGAGCCCCCGGAGAGGAGGCTACCATGCAGAAACTGGTAATAGTGCTAGTGATCATGCTCGTGCTGGTTTCACGGGCAACCAACAGCAACTTAAACCCTATAAAATTCTATAATTCTCTATAAAAAATTTATATATTCTTAAGTTTGTTCATGCTAGCATGTTGTCATGAACAACTTGTTATCCATAGGACAAGCCAGCAAGGTTTTAGGTGTCAGTATCCAAACTTTGAGAAATTGGGAGAAAAAAGGCTTACTAAAACCCGACAACTACACAAAAGGCGGGGAGCGCAGGTATAAACTTGAGAGCCTTAAAGGCATTAATAAAAACCTTGTTTTTCACAATGATAACCGCAAGACCATCGCTTATGCCCGTGTTTCTAGTGCTGACCAAAGGGAGGATTTAATTAGACAAGTGCAAGTATTAGAGTTGTATTGTTCTAAACTAGGCTTTAACTACGAGGTGATACAAGACTTAGGCTCGGGTATGAATTACTACAAGAAAGGTTTAACAAAACTTCTTAACCTTATCCTAGAAAGCCAAGTAAAAAGACTTGTGATTACCCACAAAGACCGCTTGTTACGCTTTGGTGCAGAGCTTGTATTTGCCATCTGTGAGGCTAAAGAAGTAGAAGTGATTATCATTAATCAAGGCGGTGAAAATGTCCGCTTTGAAGAGGAGTTAGCCAAAGATGTCTTAGAAATCATCGCTGTTTTTTCGGCAAGACTTTATGGCGCACGCTCTAAGAAAAACAA